>NZ_VXCY01000001.1:0-1078599 GCF_052850735.1 Pseudomonas sp. 910_21
AGCCGGCCTGCCGGCGAAGAGGCCCTCCAGCCCCACACACCACCACCACCACCGACAGGCAAAAAAAATGCCCCGGTCTCTCGACCAGGGCATTTCGCTACTACACCGCCTCTATATAGAAGCCGCTACACAGGACCCACTCAGTGCGACACCGCCCCACTGGCGCCCAGGCCGGTCTGCGAACGCACGAACTGCGGGAAGAACAAGGCCCGCTCATTGGCCGCCGAAGCCGACTTGTCAGTGATGGAGAAGAACCAGATACCGACAAAGGCAATGATCATCGAGAACAGCGCTGGGTACTCGTACGGGAAGATCGCCTTCTCATGATGCAGGATCTGCACCCAGATGGTCGGGCCGAGAACCATCAATGCCACCGCGCTGACCAGACCCAGCCAGCCGCCAATCATGGCGCCACGGGTGGTGAGCTTCTTCCAGTACATGGAGAGCAGCAGCACCGGGAAGTTGCAACTGGCTGCGATGGAGAACGCCAGGCCCACCATGAACGCAATGTTCTGGCTTTCGAAGAGAATCCCCAGGCCGATGGCCAGCACGCCCAAGGCCACGGTCGTGATCTTTGAAACGCGAATCTCATCCTTGTCGTTGGCCTTGCCCTTCTTGATCACACTGGCATAGAGGTCATGAGACACCGCCGAAGCACCTGCCAGGGTCAGGCCTGCCACTACCGCCAGAATGGTGGCGAAGGCCACCGCCGAGATGAAGCCGAGGAACACGCTGCCACCCACCGCATTGGCCAGGTGCACCGCCGCCATGTTGTTGCCACCCAGCAAGGCGCCTGCGGCATCCTTGAAGGCCGGATTGGTGCTCACCAGCAGGATTGCGCCAAAGCCGATGATGAAGGTCAGGATGTAGAAGTACCCGATGAAGCCAGTGGCGTAGAGCACGCTCTTACGGGCTTCCTTGGCATCGCTCACAGTGAAGAAGCGCATCAGGATGTGCGGCAGGCCGGCAGTACCGAACATCAGCGCAAGCCCCAGGGAGAACGCCGATATCGGGTCCTTCACCAGACCGCCAGGGCTCATGATCGCCTCACCTTTGGGGTGAACCTTGATCGCCTCGGAGAACAGGGTGTTGAAATCGAAGTTGACGTGCTTCATCACCATCAGCGCCATGAAGGACGCACCGGACAGCAGCAGCACCGCCTTGATGATCTGTACCCACGTGGTGGCCAGCATGCCGCCGAACAGCACATACAGGCACATCAGGATCCCCACCAGGATCACCGCCACATGGTAGTCGAGACCGAACAGCAACTGGATCAGCTTGCCGGCCCCTACCATCTGCGCGATCAGGTAGAACGCCACCACCACCAGCGAACCACAGGCCGATAGGGTGCGGATCTGAGTCTGCCCGAGGCGATAGGACGCCACGTCGGCAAAGGTGTACTTGCCCAGATTACGCAGGCGCTCGGCGATCAGGAACAGAATGATCGGCCAGCCCACCAGGAAACCGATGGAGTAAATCAGTCCGTCATAGCCGGAGGTGAACACCAGCGCGGAGATCCCCAGGAAGGACGCCGCCGACATGTAGTCACCGGCAATCGCCAGGCCGTTCTGGAAACCGGTGATCTTGCCACCGGCGGCGTAATAGTCGGCAGCCGACTTGTTGCGCTTGGAGGCCCAGTAGGTGATGCACAAAGTGGCACCGACGAAGACCACGAACATCGCAATCGCCGAGACGTTGAGGGGTTGCTTGTGGACTTCACCGGTCAAAGCGTCTGCGGCCCAGAGGGCGGGAGCGAAAGCGGCAAGACCGAGTGCTGCGAATAGACGTCGGATCATTGCTGAGCCTCCTTCAGGATCGCATTGTTCAGGTCATCGAACTCGCCGTTGGCGCGTCGCACATAGATGGCCGTCAGGATGAAGGCCGAGACAATCAAGCCGACACCAATGGGAATGCCCCAGGTGATGGATGAAGTTGGACTGAGTTTGGCGCCCAGGATCTGCGGACCGTAAGCGATCAACAGAATGAAGCCCGAGTAAAGCCCAAGCATGATCGCCGAGAGAATCCAGGCGAACCGCTCTCGCTTACTGACCAGCTCCTTGAAACGCGGACTGTTTTGAATCGAGAGGTAAATGCTGTCGTTCATTGTTTTTATCCTCGCAGCACAGATTTTAGGTAGAACCTAATCCACTCTATGCGGCTGTGAGGCAGGTTCCAGACGACCTTAGTATTAGAACGACATTAGCCACCTCGCCAGCTTTCCACCCCAAAAAACACAAGGCCGCCCGCTGATTTCAGCGGGCGGCCTCGCAACCCTTGTTCTAGACGCCTGGCGACTATTTAGCTGTCCACTCGGCAACCCGATCCGGGTGCTTGCTCACCCAGTCCTTGGCCGCCACATCCGGTTTTGCGCCGTCTTGGATGGCCAGCATGACTTCGCCGATTTCATCCTTCGACGCCCACTGGAACTTCTTCAGGAACGCTGCCACTTCCGGCGCCTTCTTCTCCAGGCCCTTGCTGCCGATGCTGTTGACGGTTTCAGCGGCGCCATACACGCCTTTCGGGTCTTCGAGGAAGCGCAGTTTCCACTTGGCGAACATCCAGTGCGGCACCCAGCCGGTCACGGCGATGGATTCCTGCTTCTCTTCGGCACGGGTCAATTCGGCGATCATCGCCGCACCGGAACTGGCCTGCAGCTTGTAGTCCAGGCCGTAATCCTTGATCGCCTGGTCAGTCTTGAGCATCACGCCGGACCCGGCGTCGATGCCGACAATCTTGTTCTTGAAGCTGGTATCGGTCTTGAGGTCCTCGATGGTCTTGGCCTTGACATACTCCGGCACGATCAAGCCGATCTTGGCGTCCTTGAAGTTGGGACCGTAGTCCACCACCTTGTCCTTGTTCTTGGTCCAGTACTCGCCGTGGGTCACTGGCAACCAGGCCGAGAGCATGGCGTCGAGCTTGCCGGTGGCCACGCCCTGCCACATGATCCCGGTCGCCACCGCTTGCAGTTTGACGTCATAACCGAGCTTCTGCTTGATCACCTCCGCCGCCACATAGGTCGTCGCCACGCTGTCGGACCAGCCGTCGACGTAGCCGATGCTCAGGGTTTTGCTGTCGGCACTGGCCAGAGTGGAGCTGATGGCAAGTACCAGTGCGGCACCTGCGCCTAAGAGTCGTCGCATCTTCATCGTTACTTCCCCGAAAAGTGCAGTGCCAGGCGGCTGCCGGGCACGTCAACGTATGGTTATGGTGCTCAGCGCCCCCATCACGCCTCACCGCGAACGCGTTCGATCATCAGCGGAGTACTGATGCTTCGATCATCAACCCGCCACCGCCCGCGACCTGCTCTGCCTGCGACCTCAAGGCAACCAGCAACGACATCAGATAGCCAGTAACCAAGCGCTGCGACCACTCCAACAAAGGGCCCGCCCAAACTTTGCATGTCAAAATCATGCGAGCCACCAAGCTGTGGACAAATGCGGGTAAGATGCCCCGCTTTGTTCCACTACGGCCTGACCATGCCCGCCACAGCCCGCTTCCCCACCCTCGCTTATCTGTTCGCCTGCCTGCTCGGCCTGCTGGCCCTTTGTGGCTACTGGTACGGCCTTGGCCGGCCGGTGTCGCTGCCGGACGTCGCCAGCGCCAGCCACAAACTGCAATGCGCCTCCTACACGCCGTTCGACAAGGACCAATCGCCCTTCGACCAGCCGTTCAAACTGCGCCCCGAACGCATGGACGCCGACCTGGCACTGCTGGCCACCCGCTTCGAATGCATCCGCACCTATTCCATGACCGGCCTCGAAGCCCTGCCTGAGCTGGCGCGCAAGCACGGCCTGAAGCTGATGATCGGCGCCTGGGTCAATAGCAACCCGGTGGACACCGAGAAGGAAATCGACCTGCTGATCGCCTCGGCCAATGCCAACCCGGATGTCGTCAGCGCGGTGATCGTCGGCAACGAGGCATTACTGCGCAAGGAAGTCACCGGCCCGCAACTGGCGCGGTTGATCCTCAAGGTCAAGGCCGGGGTCAAGCAGCCGGTCACCTATGCCGATGTCTGGGAGTTCTGGCTCAAGCACCCGGAAATCGCACCAACGGTGGACTTCCTCACCATTCACCTGCTGCCGTACTGGGAAGACGACCCCTCGAACATCGATGCGGCCCTGAACCACGTGGCCGAGGTACGCCAGGTCTTCGGCAACCGTTTTGCCCCCAAGGACGTGCTGATCGGTGAAACCGGCTGGCCCAGCGAAGGCCGCCAGCGGGAAACCGCACTGCCGAGCCGGGTCAACGAGGCCAAGTTCATTCGCGGCTTCGTAGCCCTGGCAGAACAGAACGGCTGGCATTACAACCTGATCGAAGCCTTCGATCAGCCCTGGAAACGTGCCAGCGAAGGCGCTGTCGGCGGTTACTGGGGATTGTTCGATGCCGATCGCCAGGACAAGGGCATCCTCGCAGGTCCGGTGTCCAATCTGCCTTACTGGCCACAATGGCTGGGCGCGGGCGCAGTGATATTCCTCGGCACCCTGATCCTGGGTGGCCGGGTTCGCGGTCGACGTGCTGCGCTGCTATTGCCGCTGCTGGGCGCACTGGCGGCCTGCACCATCGGTACCTGGGGCGAACTGGCGCGGGTCACCAGCCGCTTCACTGGCGAATGGTGCTGGGCCGGACTGCTGCTGGGCCTGAACCTGCTGATTCTGGCCCATGCCGCCCTGGCCTTGAGCCCTCGCGAAGGCTGGCGCCTGCGGGCCTTCAATGCCCTGGAAAAGCGTGCAGGCTGGTTGCTGGCAACGGCAGGGTTCGCCGCTGCAGTGATGATGCTGGAGCTGGTGTTCGACCCGCGCTACCGCAGTTTCCCGAGTGCCGCCCTGCTGCTGCCGGCAGTGGTCTACCTGTGCCGCCCGGTGCGAGTGCCACGCCGCGAAATCGCCCTGCTGACCTTTATCCTGGGTGCCGGTATCGCTCCGCAGCTGTATCAGGAAGGCCTGGCCAACCAGCAGGCCTGGGGCTGGGCCTTGGTCAGCCTGCTGATGGTGGCCGCGCTATGGCGCAGTCTAAGGGCTCGCATCGCCTGACCCTCATCCCGGCCGCAGGCGAAACCTGCGGCTAGGACCTGGCGGCGCGCACCAGGCGCAAGGCTGCAATCACCACCGCGAACACCGCCAGCGTGGTGTTGTACAAGGCCAGGGCCGGAATACCCACCAGCAAGGCCAACACCGCCAGCCCCCAGCCAGCACGACCGGGCACGACAAACCCCAGCAGCGCCGCGCCCAAGGCACTCCAGCCCAGCACCTTGAAGTGGATCATCCAGCCCAGGCTGGAACGTAGCGAACACTCCCAGCGACCGGCCTCATCGACACAGACGCCCACCCACCGAGCATCCTCCATAAAGCCATAGCGCAGGCCATAACTGGCAGCCAGCCACAGCGGCAGGACAACGAGCAGCAGAATCACGGGAAGGCGGCGGGACATGAAACACTCCGAACAATCAAAACGGCGCCCAGCATAATCGTCCACGGACGCTTGGCAAGCGCGACGCACAGATAACTGTTCAGCAAATAGCGGCAAAGTGTATCGTCCGGCTACTATCACCTCCCAGCAGGCCTGTGGCCGGGGTTATTTGTGCCCACCCATGGCACTTCGGCAGCAGCGCGGTGGTCATAGCCTGCGAACCTCATTCGGTACCTTCCTTCTAGGGATACAGTCATGCTTCGTTCCTTGCGCTTCGCTGCCCTGTTCGGCGGCCTTATCCTGAGTGCGTCCGCACTGGCGGTGGATGTCGACCCGGCCAGCTATGGCTACCCGTTGACCAACCCCTTTGAAGCCACCATCGCCACCACCCCCCCGGAGCTGCGCCCGGAACTGCCCGCCAACGATGACATCCATCAGTCCGACTACAGCCTGAACCTGCGGCCGGAGCGCGAGTTCATCCTCCCGGACAATTTCTGGGCGGTGAAGAAGCTCACCTACCGCATCGCCACCCAGGACCACGCCGCGCCACTGATCTTCCTTATCGCCGGTACCGGTGCGCGCTACGACAGCAGCCTCAACGAGTACCTGAAGAAGCTCTACTACAAGGCCGGCTACCATGTGGTGCAGCTGTCCTCGCCCACCAGCTTCGACTTCATCAGTGCCGCCTCGCGCTTCGCCACCCCCGGGGTGAGCCAGGAAGACGCCGAAGACATGTACCGGGTCATGCAGGCCGTACGAGCCCAGCACCCCAAGCTGCCGATCACCGAGTTCTACCTCACCGGCTACAGCCTCGGCGCCCTGGACGCAGCATTCATCAGCAAGCTGGATGAGACCCGACGCAGTTTCAACTTCAAGAAGGTGCTGCTGCTCAACCCGCCGGTCAACCTCTATACCTCGATCACCAACCTCGACAAGCTGGTACAGACCGAGGTCAAGGGCATCAACAACAGCACCACCTTCTATGAACTGGTGCTGGGCAAGCTGACCCGCTACTTCCAGCAGAAGGGCTACATCGACCTCAACGACGCCCTGCTCTATGACTTCCAGCAGTCCAAGCAACATCTGACCAACGAGCAGATGGCCATGCTGATCGGTACCTCCTTCCGCTTCTCGGCAGCGGACATCGCCTTCACCTCGGACCTGATCAACCGCCGCGGCCTGATCATTCCGCCCAAGTACCCGATCCGCGAAGGCACCAGCCTTACCCCGTTCCTCAAGCGCGCCCTGCAGTGCGACTTCGACTGCTACCTGACCGAACAGGTGATCCCGATGTGGCGCGCCCGCACCGACGGCGGCAGCCTGCTGCAACTGATCGACCAGGTCAGCCTCTATGCCCTGCAGGACTACCTCAAGGCCAGCCCGAAGATCGCCGTGATGCACAACGCCGACGACGTGATCCTCGGCCCCGGCGACCTGGGCTTCTTGCGCAAGACCTTTGGCGACCGCCTGACCGTCTACCCCCATGGCGGCCATTGCGGCAACCTCAACTACCGCGTCAACAGCGACGCCATGCTGGAGTTCTTCCGTGGCTAAACATCTCCTGCTTATCGCTGCGTTGCTCTGCGCAGGCTATGCCCAAGCCGACAACAGCAAGGCCCACACCCCCACGGTTCACGACCCCGACGGCTTCACCGAGCCGTTGAAGAAACTCAAGTTCAACCCGGGGCTGGACCAGCGCGAGTTCGAGCGTTCGACCCTCAATGCCCTGAATATCTATGACCCGCTGGAGTCATGGAACCGTCGGGTCTACCACTTCAACTACCGCTTCGATCAGTGGGTGTTCCTGCCGGTGGTGGACGGTTACCGCTATGTGACCCCGAGCTTCCTGCGCACCGGGGTCAGCAATTTCTTCAATAATCTCGGCGACGTCCCGAACCTGATGAACAGCCTGTTGCAGTTCAAGGGCCAGCGGTCGATGGAAACCACCGCGCGCCTGCTGCTCAACACCACCATCGGCGTTGCCGGCCTGTGGGACCCGGCCACCAAGATGGGCCTGCCACGCCAGAGCGAAGATTTCGGCCAGACCCTGGGCTTCTATGGCGTACCCGGCGGCGCCTATCTGGTGCTGCCGATCCTCGGCCCGTCAAACCTGAGGGACACGGCCGGACTGGCAGTGGACTACACCGCCGAATCGGCGATCAACTTCCTCAACGTCTCGGAAGTCAGCAGCAACCACCCCGAGATCTGGGTGCTGCGTGGTGTCGACAAGCGCTACCAGACCAGCTTCCGCTATGGTCAGCTGAACTCGCCGTTCGAATACGAGAAGGTGCGCTACGTGTACACCGAATCGCGCAAACTGCAGATCGCCGAGTAGTCTGCGCCCCGCCCGCCCCGCCCATCTGGCGGGGCACTGCTGCCCCTCCCGCCTCAAGCCACCCCCAGCAAGGGCTGAAAAAGCCGATTGGCATCCCCTGGCAACATAGATACGATGCTAATCATTAGCTAGCTATCAATGTGCCTGAAGCATGAAAATCCCTGCACTTCACGTCGCCGATGTCTGGCCCGCACTGTTCGCCCCGACCCTCTCTGATCTGCTGTTCGCCCTCAGGAACCTGATCGCCGGCGGACTAGCCCTGTACCTCGCACTGCGTCTGAATTTTGAACAACCGCAGTGGGCCCTGACCACCGTATTCATTGTCAGCCAGCCCAGCAGCGGGATGGTCCTGGCCAAGGGCGCCTACCGCCTGCTGGGAACCTTGGTCGGGGCAGTCGCCTCGATCCTGCTGATCGCCACGCTGGGCCAGGCGCCGCTGCTGTTCCTGCTGGCCATGGCCCTGTGGCTGGCCTTCTGCACCACCGGCGCCTCGCTGCTGCGCAATCATGCCGCCTATGGCTTCGTACTGGCGGGATACACCGCCGCGATCATCGCCCTGCCCGCCACTGCCGCACCGTTGCAGGTATTCGATCAGGCCGTGGCGCGCTGCTCGGAAATCGGCCTGGGGATCCTCTGCGCCTCGGTGGCGAGCATCGTCCTCTGGCCACGCCGGGTCGAACAGACGCTGGCGCTCCAGGGGCGAGCGGCCTGGCTCGCCGGGCGCCACGCCGCCGCCTCGGAGCTGCAGGGAGAGGACCAGCGCAAGGGCTTGCTGGAAGCCCTGGGACGCATCGTCACCGTGGACGCACAGCGTGATCACGCCTGGTTCGAGGGCCCTCAAGGGCGCCGTCGCTCACAGGCGCTGCGGGTACTGAGCCGCGACCTGCTGGGTCTGCTCCGCTGCGCCCGAGGCGTGGCCAGGCAACGGCAGATGCTCGACACCACTACCGCGCAACGCCTGGAGCCATTGATCCGCGAGACCATCCACGCCCTCGAAACCGCGCCCGACGCAACCCTGGCCCCCTTGACCCAACGACTGGGACAAGCCCTACAGGATCCGTGGCTATCGGCCGAAGGCCATCTGTGCCTGGTGCAACTGGCCCAGTTACTGGAGCGGGTCGAACAAAGCGTCCAGAGCATCGAGGCCGTGGAACAGGGGCGGGTGCCACCGGGTGCGCCCGGTGCCCTGTCCTGGCACCGGGATATCCAGCAAGGGGTGTTGGGGGGCTTGCGCAGTGCCCTGGCCTTTCTCGCCGTGGCCAGCTTCTGGTTGCTGTCCGCCTGGCCTTCGGGGTTGGGCGCGGTGTCGATTTGCGGGGTGGTATTGAGCCTGTTCGCCGGTCGCGAGAACCCGGCGGCCTCTTGCTTGAACTTCTTCAAGGGGATCGCCCTGTCGATCCCCGTGGCCGGGTTCGTCGGCCTTGGCCTGCTGCCCGGCTGGAATGGGTTTCCCCTGCTGTGTCTGGCTCTGGCCCCGCCTTTGTTCTTCGCCTCTCTGTGCATGAGCCGGCCGAAGATCGCGCCGATCGCCTCGGCGTTCTGCATCTTCTTTATCAACAATGTCGGCCCCGGCAATCTGATGACCTACGACCTCGGCGCCTTTCTGAACAAGGCCATGGCCACCCTGATCGGGGTCGGCATCGCCGTGGTGGTGTTGCGCCTGGTCAGCCTCAACCCGGGAGAACATCACTACCGACGGATGTTCAAGGCCTCGCTGTTTGACTTGGCACAACTCACTTCACGACCACCGGAACAGGCCGAAAGCTGGTTTGGCGGACGCATGGCCGACCGCCTGATCCGCGTGTCGAGGTATTGGCAGATGCAGCCCGAGAATCGTCGCGTGCATTGGGACAACGGCCTGCTGGGGTTGGACCTGGGTGACGAACTGCTGCAACTGCGCAGTTGCCTGGACAGCGCCGCAGGCGCCTTGGGAGCTGAACGTGACCATTACCTGGCGCACCTGGCGGCGCTACTCCAGCACGGCGGCCCGATGCCGGATCGCAGCGAACGACTGGACGCCGCTTCGATCGCCCTGCTCAAGGCCCTGGACAAGGATCGGACGCTGCCGGTGCAAGCCCAGGAAATGGCCCGTGCAGCGATCCTGCAATTGCAGTTCACCTGGCGACGCTGGTGCCGCCAACAGCCAGATGCTGCGTCGCCGGCTCGGATAGCGGCCCCAGGCTGAGCCTGGATTCAGCCGCGCAGGGCGCGCCAGCCTTTGCCCAGCAGCGTCACGGCCAGCAGTACCAGCCCACCGGCAATGATCCCGGCCACGGCATTGAGCAGGGTCGGCATGATCGCCGACGCCGCGCCTATGACTCCGGCACTACGCTCGGCCAGGCCCTCGATCATTTGATGCACGGCTGGAACACCGTGGGTGAGGATGCCGCCGCCCACCATGAACATCGCCGCCGTGCCGATCACCGACAGACTCTTCATCATCCACGGCGCCGCTCGCAGGATGGCGCCACCGATGCGTTTGGCCAGGGCACCCGGCTTCTGCGCCAGCCACAACCCCAGGTCATCGAGCTTGACGATGCCGCCCACCAGGCCATAGACGCCGACGGTCATGACAATCGCAATCCCCGAGAGCACCACCACCTGCTGGCTCAGGGAAGCGCCTGCCACCGTGCCCAGGGTAATGGCGATGATTTCCGCGGAAAGGATGAAGTCGGTACGAATCGCGCCCTTGATCTTGTCCTTCTCAAAGGCCACCAGATCCACCTGAGGGTCCGCCAGCGCCTGCAGAGTCTGCGCATGTTCGGCGGCATCGTCGCCGTGGGGCAGGTACTTGTGCGCCAGCTTCTCGAAGCCTTCGAAACACAGGTAGGCGCCGCCGATCATCAGCAGCGGCGTCACCAGCCAGGGCGCCAGGGCACTGATGGCCAGCGCCGCCGGCACCAGGATCAACTTGTTGCGAAACGAGCCCTTGGCCACGGCCCAGACCACGGGAATTTCCCGCTCGGCGCGAACCCCGGAAACCTGCTGGGCATTAAGCGCCAGATCGTCGCCCAATACCCCGGCGGTCTTCTTCGCCGCCATCTTGGTCATCAAGGCCACGTCATCGAGAACGGCGGCGATGTCGTCGATCAAAACCAGCAAACTGCTTCCTGCCATGGGCCAGGCTTCCCTGCGTGAAATAAGGCGCGCAGCATACCGCGCCAGAGGCTGGACAGGCGAGATGCCGGAAGCGGGAAACTACGGCCAGCGGGCATTCTTGAGCCCCTCGCGACGCCGGTGCTACCATGCGCAACCGCCCGAACAGGCAAGGAATCCCCTGGTTTATGAGCACCATCCGCGAGCGCAATAAAGAACTGATCCTGCGGGCCGCCAGTGAAGAGTTTGCCGACAAGGGCTTTGCAGCGACCAAGACCAGCGACATCGCCGCCAAGGCCGGGTTACCCAAGCCCAACGTTTACTACTACTTCAAGTCCAAGGAAAACCTCTACCGCGAGGTGCTGGAAAGCATCATCGAACCGATCCTCCAGGCTTCCACTCCGTTCAATGCCGACGGCGTACCCAGTGAAGTGCTCAGCGGCTACATCCGCTCGAAGATCCGCATCTCCCGCGACCTGCCCTTTGCCTCCAAGGTGTTCGCCAGTGAAATCATGCACGGTGCGCCGCACCTGAGCCCGGAGCAGGTGGAACAGCTCAACGCCCAGGCCAAGCACAATATCGAATGCATCCAGAGCTGGATCGACCGCGGCCAGATCGCCCCCCTCGATCCCAACCACCTGATGTTCAGCATCTGGGCTGCGACCCAGACCTACGCCGACTTCGACTGGCAGATATCGGTGGTGACCGGCAAGGCCAAGCTCACCGAAGAAGACTACGAGGCCGCGGCGCAGACCATCATCCGCCTGGTGCTCAAAGGCTGCGAACCGGACCGCTGACAGCACTCCGACCACGTTTCCATATCCCTGTAGTCGCTGTCGCAGGCCAGGGCCCGCGACAGCGCGCCCTGGTCAGGCGGTAACGCCAGCATCCGCCGCCAGGCCCTGGGCCTCGATAGCGCTGATTGCGCATTGCTCATCGATGTCCGAAGTGTCGCCACTGATGCCGATGGCACCAATCACCGCCCCCGTCTGATCCCGAATCAGCACCCCACCCGGGGCCGGCACCACACTGCCCTGCCCCAGACCATTCAAGGCACCGATGAACGCCGGACGCTGCTGTGCGTCCAGGGCCAGCAGGCGCGAGCCCTTGCCCAAGGCAATCGCGCCCCAGGCCTTGCCGATGGCGATCTGCGGACGCAGCAGGCTGGCGCCATCCTCTCTTTGCAAGGTCACCAGATGCCCACCGGCATCCAGCACCGCAATGGTCAGCGGCGCTGCGCTGATCTGGCGTCCCGCACTGATGGCCTGATTGGCCAGGTTGATTGCGACTTTCAAGGTTAAAGCGCTCATGGGTGCCGTCCTTATCTTGTTATTGAGAAAGTCTGGTGGAAGCTTCTTGTAGGAGAAGTCCGATACCGCAAATAGAACACAATGAAATTAATTTTTGTATACAATAATTCTCGAAAACCAACTCATGCGACAAAAGGACGCCGGTTTATCGAGGCCTGGTCAAAAGCCGTTACCCCTCAAGAAAATCCATTGACCTGCGCCGTCCGCCGTGAATACACTTTGCGAAAAGCCACTTGTATACAATTACAAAACGTAAGAGGCACAAAACCATGAGCAAAATGAGAGCAATCGAAGCCGCCGTTCTGGTGATGCGCCGCGAAGGGGTCGATACCGCTTTTGGCATCCCGGGTGCCGCCATCAACCCGCTGTATTCCGCGCTGCAGAAAGTCGGAGGCATCGATCACGTCCTCGCTCGCCACGTTGAAGGCGCCTCGCACATGGCCGAGGGCTACACCCGCACCAAGGCCGGCAATATCGGCGTGTGCATCGGCACTTCCGGGCCGGCCGGCACCGACATGGTCACGGGCCTGTACAGCGCCTCGGCCGACTCGATCCCGATTCTCTGCATCACCGGCCAGGCGCCCCGGGCCCGCCTGCACAAGGAAGACTTCCAGGCCGTGGACATCACCAGCATCGTCAAGCCGGTGACCAAGTGGGCCACCACCGTGCTGGAACCGGGCCAGGTGCCCTATGCCTTCCAGAAAGCCTTCTATGAAATGCGCTCCGGCCGTCCTGGTCCGGTGCTGATCGACCTGCCATTCGACGTGCAGATGGCGGAAATCGAATTCGATATCGATGCCTACCAGCCCCTGCCCCTGGCCAAGCCAACCGCGACCCGGATCCAGGCCGAGAAAGCCCTGGCCCTGCTGGATCAGGCCGAGCGCCCGCTGCTGGTGGCCGGTGGCGGTGTGATCAACGCCGATGCCAGCGACCTGCTGGTGGAGTTCGCCGAGCTGACCGGCATTCCAGTGATCCCGACCCTGATGGGCTGGGGCACCATCCCTGACGATCACCCGCAGATGGTGGGCATGGTCGGCCTGCAGACGTCCCATCGCTACGGCAACGCCACCCTGCTCAAATCCGACGCGGTGCTGGGCATCGGCAACCGCTGGGCCAACCGTCACACCGGCTCGGTGGACGTCTACACCGAAGGCCGCAAGTTCATTCACGTGGACATCGAGCCAACCCAGATCGGCCGGGTATTCACGCCGGACCTGGGCATCGTCTCCGACGCCGGCAGCGCCCTGACCGTGCTGCTGGAAGTGGCTCGCGAATGGCAGACCGCCGGCAAGTTGAAAGATCGCAGCGCCTGGCTGCATGACTGCCAGCAGCGCAAGGCCAGCCTGCACCGCAAGACCCACTTCGACAACGTGCCGGTCAAGCCGCAACGGGTCTATGAAGAGATGAACCAGGTATTCGGCAAGGACACCTGCTACGTCAGCACCATCGGCCTGTCGCAGATTGCCGGTGCGCAGTTCCTCCACGTCTACAAGCCACGCCACTGGATCAACTGCGGTCAGGCCGGCCCATTGGGCTGGACCATCCCCGCCGCCCTCGGTGTGGTCAAGGCCGATCCGAACCGCCAGGTGGTGGCCTTGTCCGGCGACTACGACTTCCAGTTCATGATCGAAGAGCTGGCAGTAGGGGCGCAGTTCAACCTGCCGTACATCCATGTCGTGGTGAACAACTCCTACCTGGGCCTGATCCGCCAGGCCCAGCGCGGCTTCGAGATGGACTACTGCGTACAGCTGTCCTTCGACAACCTCAACGCACCGGAGCTCAACGGCTACGGCGTGGACCACGTTGCGGTCGCCGAAGGCCTGGGCTGCAAGGCCCTGCGGGTGTTCGAACCCAAGGACATCCAGCCGGCCCTGCGCCAGGCCCAGGAAATGCTCCAGACCTTCAAGGTACCGGTGGTCGTGGAGATCATCCTGGAGCGCGTAACCAACATTTCCATGGGCACCGAAATCAACGCGGTCAACGAGTTCGAAGACCTGGCGCTGGTGGGCAACGACGCCCCTACCGCAATTTCCCTGCTCGACTAAACCCTGTAGCCGCAACCCCAGGCTGCCATCAGGTTCGCAGAACCTGGCCGAGATCTGCCCCGCACCCTCTTCAAGAGGCGCTGCCGGGGCAGCCCGACCGCAGCCTTCGCCCGCTCTACAGGCTTCACCGATTCACAGGAGATCACCATGCCGCGCTTTGCCGCCAACCTGTCCATGCTGTTCACCGAACAGGACTTCCTCGCCCGCTTCAAGGCCGCCGCCGATGCCGGCTTCAGTGGCGTCGAATACCTGTTCCCCTACGAATTCAGCTCTGCCGAGATCAAGGCTCAACTCGATGCCCACGGCCTGACCCAGGTGCTGTTCAACCTGCCGGCCGGCGACTGGGGCAAGGGTGAACGCGGTATCGCCTGCCTGCCCGACCGGGTCGAGGAGTTCCGTGCCGGAGTCGACCTGGCCATCGCCTACGCCCAGGTCCTGGGCAACACCCAGATCAACTGCCTGGCCGGCATCCGCCCCCAGGGGGCTGACGCCGCGTTGCTGGAAAAGACCTTCGTCGCCAACCTCAAGTACGCTGCCGACAAACTGCAGGCCGTCGGCATCAAGCTGGTGATGGAAGCCATCAACACCCGTGACATTCCCGGCTTCTACCTCAACAACACCGCCCAGGCGCTGTCGATCCGCGAGCAGGTGGGCAGTGCCAACCTGTTCCTGCAGTACGACATCTATCACATGCAAATCATGGAAGGTGACCTGGCGCGGACCATGGCCAACCACCTCAGCCAGATCAACCACATCCAGCTGGCGGACAACCCCGGGCGCAACGAACCAGGCACCGGCGAAATCAACTATCGCTTCCTCTTCGAGCACCTGGACAGCATCGGCTACCAGGGCTGGGTCGGCTGCGAATACAAGCCACTGACCACCACCGAAGCGGGCCTCGGCTGGCTGAAAACCCACAACGCAATCTGACCCTGTACCTGCGTAGGAGCCGGCTTGCCGGCGAACAGGCCCGCAAGCCTTGCGCCGCCCTCGTGGCCGCTTTCGCTGGTAAGCCAGCTCCTACAAGGTCCCGTTGAATAGAGGATTTTTATCATGGCTAAAATCGGATTTATCGGCACCGGCATCATGGGCCACCCTATGGCCGCGAACCTGCAGAAGGCCGGTCACTCCCTGCTGCTCTCGGAACACCATGGCAAGGCCCCGGCCGACCTGATTGCCGCCGGCGCGGTGGCTCTGGCCTCGCCCAGGGAAGTGGCCCAGGAAGCCGAATTCGTCATCATCATGGTGCCCGATACTCCCCAGGTCGAAGACGTACTGCTGCGTGCCGACGGCGTTGCCGCCGGGATCGGCAAGGGCAAGATCGTCATCGACATGAGCTCCATCTCCCCCACCGCGACCAAGGCCTTCGCCGCCAAGATCAACGAGAAAGGCGCGCAGTATCTGGACGCGCCAGTGTCCGGCGGTGAAGTCGGGGCCAAGGCCGCGACCCTGAGCATCATGGTCGGCGGTGACAGCCAGGCGTTCGAGCGCGCCCTGCCGCTGTTCCAGAGCATGGGCAAGAACATCACCCTGGTGGGTGGCAACGGTGACGGCCAGACCGCCAAGGTCGCCAACCAGATCATCGTCGCCCTGAACATCCAGGCCGTGGCCGAAGCCCTGCTGTTCGCCTCGAAAAACGGTGCCGACCCGGCCAAGGTGCGTGAAGCGCTGATGGGCGGCTTCGCCTCGTCGAAGATCCTCGAAGTGCACGGTGAACGCATGATCAAGGGCACGTTCGATCCGGGCTTCCGCATCAACCTGCACCAGAAGGACCTGAACCTGGCCCTCAGTGGCGCGCGCGAGCTGGGGATCAACCTGCCCAACACCGCCAATACCCAGCAAGTGTTCAGCACCTGCACCGCTATTGGTGGCGGCAACTGGGACCACTCGGCCCTGATCAAGGGCCTGGAACACATGGCCAACTTCTCCATCCGCGAAAAGAAATAAGCAGCATCCGTAGCCGCTGCCACAGGCTGCGCCAAGGTTCGCAGGAAACGCCTCACGGCGGGCCAGGGAAAGGCCCTGCTGACCTTGTCGCCGCCTGAGGTGGCGGCTACACCCGTTTCAAGCCCCCCATAACAAGAAATCCGGGAGCCCGCCATGTCGGTCGATCCGCAACAATTCCTCCGAGAGCTGTTCGCCACAGCCATCGACGCCGCCCATCCGCAACAGGTTCTCGAAGCCCATCTCCCCAGCGACCGTAGCGGCCGCGTCATCGTCATCGGTGCCGGCAAGGCAGCGGCGGCCATGGCTCAGGTCGTGGAACGCAGCTGGCAGGGCGAAGTCTCCGGGCTGGTGGTCACCCGCTACGGCCACGGCGCCCCCTGCAACAAGATCGAAGTGGTCGAGGCCGCTCACCCGGTGCCCGACGCGGCCGGCCTGGCCGTGGCCAAGCGAGTACTGGAACTGGTCAGCAACCTGTCGGAACAGGATCGGGTGATTTTCTTGCTGTCCGGTGGCGGTTCGGCGCTGCTGGCCCTGCCCGCCGCCGGCATCACCCTGGCCGACAAGCAGGCTATCAACAAGGCCCTGCTGAAGTCCGGCGCCACCATCGGCGAGATGAACTGCGTGCGCAAGCACCTCTCAGCGATCAAGGGCGGACGCCTGGCCAAGGCCTGCTGGCCGGCGACGGTCTACACCTATGCCATTTCCGACGTCCCCGGCGACCTGGCCACCGTCATCGCTTCCGGCCCCACAGTGGCCGATCCGAGCACCTCGGCCGAAGCCCTGGCGATTCTCAAGCGCTACGCCATTGAAGTGCCGACAGCAGTGCGCAACTGGTTGCAGAGCCCCGACTCGGAAACCGTCAAGCCCGGCGACCCGTGCCTGGAACGCAGCCACTTCCAGTTGATCGCCCGCCCCCAGCAATCCCTGGAAGCCGCCGCGGTGAAAGCTCGCCAGGCCGGCTACAGCCCGCTGATCCTCGGCGACCTGGAAGGCGAATCCCGGGAAGTGGCCAAGGTCCACGCCGGCATCGCCCGTCAGGTGGCCTTGCACGGCCAGCCACTGGCGGCGCCCTGTGTGATCCTTTCCGGCGGTGAAACCACGGTTACCGTGCGCGGCAAGGGGCGTGGCGGCCGCAATGCCGAGTTCCTCCTGAGCCTCACCGACAGCCTCAAGGGTCATCCCGGGATCTACGCCCTGGCCGGTGATACCGACGGCATCGACGGCTCCGAAGACAATGCCGGGGCGATCATGACCCCGGACAGCTACGCTCGTGCTGCGGCCCTGGGCCTGAGCGCCAGCGACGAGCTGGACAACAACAATGGCTATGGCTACTTCGCAGCCCTGGGCGACCTGATCGTCACCGAGCCGACCCGTACCAACGTCAACGACTTCCGCGCCATCCTGATCCTCGAGAACCCCAAACATGACGCCTGACAAGAAAGTCAAAATCCTCGCCACACTGGGGCCAGCCACCGACAGCATCGAGGACATCCGCGAACTGGTGCAGGCCGGCGTGAACATCTTCCGGCTCAACTTCAGCCACGGCAGCCACGCCGACCATGCCCAGCGTTATGAGTGGATTCGCCAGATCGAACGCGAGTTGAACCATCCCCTGGGCATCCTCATGGACCTGCAAGGACCGAAACTGCGGGTCGGCACCTTCGCCGAGGGCAAGGTCCAGCTGGTGCGGGGCCAGGCTCTGCGCCTGGATCTGGACCCGACGCCGGGAACCGCCCAGCGGGTCAACCTGCCGCACCCGGAAATCATCGCGGCCCTGGAGCCCGGAATGGACCTGCTGCTGGACGATGGCAAGCTGCGCCTGCGGGTCATCGTCAAGCAGGCGGACGCCATCGAGACCACCGTGCTCAATGGCGGCGAGCTGTCGGACCGCAAGGGCGTCAATGTGCCCCAGGCAGTGCTCGACCTCAGCCCGCTCACCGCCAAGGACCGCCGCGACCTGAGCTTCGGCCTGGAACTGGGCGTGGATTGGGTGGCGCTGTCCTTCGTGCAACGTCCGGAAGACATCCGTGAAGCCCGCACCCTGATTGGCGACAAGGCCTACCTGATGGCCAAGATCGAAAAGCCTTCCGCGGTGGCCCAACTGCGGGAAATCGCCGAACTGAGCGACGCGATCATGGTGGCCAGAGGCGACCTGGGGGTGGAAGTACCGGCGGAAAGCGTGCCGCAGATCCAGAAGAACATCATCACTACCTGCCGTCAGCTGGGCAAACCCGTAGTGGTCGCCACACAGATGCTGGAGTCCATGCGTTTCTCCCCGGCGCCCACCCGCGCCGAAGTGACCGACGTCGCCAATGCCGTGGCCGAAGGCAGCGATGCGGTAATGCTCTCGGCGGAAACCGCCTCCGGGGAGTACCCGCTGGAAGCGGTGCAGATGATGAGCAAGATCATTCGCCAGGTGGAAACCGGACCGGATTACCAGACTCAGCTGGACGTCAGCCGCCCCCAGGCCGATGCCACGGTTTCCGACGCCATCAGCTGCGCGATCCGCCGGGTGTGCAGCATCCTGCCCGTGGCGGTGCTGGTGAACTACAGCGAGTCCGGCAGTTCCACCCTGCGTGCCGCCCGGGAACGTCCTTCGGTACCTATCCTCAACCTGACGCCGAACCTGCAGACAGCACGCCGCTTGAGCCTGGCCTGGGGGGTGCACTCGGTGGTCAATGACCGCTTGCGCCAAGTGGACGAGGTCTGTGCCACGGCCCTGGAAATCGCCCAGGCCCAGGGCTTGGCCAAACGCGGGGATACCGTGGTGATCACCACCGGCGTGCCGTTCGGCCAGCCGGGAACCACCAACTCCCTGCGCGTCGAAACCCTTCTCTGACCCGCCGCCACTGCCGCCGCAGCGCCCCCGACCTGCAGCGCGCCTCCCGAAGAGGATGCCGCTGGGGTCGAACGCTGCGTGCGACGGCCGCCGCCTCCGCCGACTTTCGTCATGCCTTCACAGTCTTTCAATGCCTTCTGCCCCGACTGGGCCACTGCCTTGCTCAACGGTTTCAGTCAGATTTTCCTCCAGCGCCACCCGCTGTGCGGCCTGCTGTGCCTGCTGGCGATCCTGATCAGCGCCCCCGCCCTGCTCGGCGGAGCCCTGCTCGGTGCCCTGGCCGGCCTGCTCACCGCCCAGCAACGGGGCTACGCCAAGGCCGACCGGCAAGCCGGACTCTTCAGCTACAACGGCGTGCTCCTGGGCCTGCTGCTGAGCCAGTACCTGCCCTGGTCGGTGCTGCTGCCGCCGCTGATCATCGCCGCCGGCGGCCTCAGTGCGATCATCACCCAGCAATGGCTGAAACGGGCCCGCAGCCCCGCAAGCCTGCCAGCCTACACCGCGCCCTTCGTGGTCCTGGGCTGGCTGTTGCTGGGCCTGATGGAACCCTTGCAACTCATGCCCCAGGCGGTGCCCGACCTGTCCATGTGGAGCCTGCTGAGCGGCGTGTTCCAGGGCTTGGGCCAGATCATGTTCCTCGGCCAGCCACTGGCCGGGCTGCTGATTCTCCTCGGCCTGCTGCTGGCCAACCGCCGCGCCGCGACCTGGGTCCTGCTCGGTTCCGCCAGCGGCCTGGCCATGGCGCTATGGCTGCATGAGCCCGACCGGGCCCTGCTGGGCCTGGGCGGCTACAACTGTGCACTGGCGGCCCTGGCCCTGGGCCAAGGGTCGCGACGTCCGTGGCGACCACTGGCAGGGATGTGCCTGGCGCTGCTTATCACCCCGGGCATCGTCGCCCTGGGGCTGACACCCCTCACCGCCCCCTTCGTCCTGGCCTGCTGGCTGGTGCATGCCGCCACTCGGGTCCTGGGCCGTACGCCTGGGGACAACGCACCTTGCGCTCCCCCGGCAACTCCCCCTAGGCTTCGCTGATCTTTGATTCAGGCGACTCCCATGGTTAACCGCGACAACTGGCGCCAGCGCCTCTACGTGATGATCTTCCAGACCGATACGGTGGCGGGAAGACGCTTCGATACGACCTTGCTGCTGATCATCCTCGCCAGCCTGGTGATCGTGATCCTCGACAGCATCGACGAGGTGCACAGCAACTACGCCGACGTCCTGGCCTACATCGAATGGGGCTTCACCCTGATCTTCGCCATCGAGTACGGACTGCGCCTGTATTGCTCCCCCAAACCCTTGCGCTATGCCTTCAGTTTCTATGGCCTGGTGGACCTTCTGGCGATCGTCCCCGGCATCCTTGCCCTGTACTACAGCGACGCCCAGTACCTGTTGATCATTCGCATCATCCGCATGCTGCGGATCTTCCGCGTGCTCAAGCTGTCGCCCTACCTGAAACAGGCCCATTACCTGCTCGATGCCCTGCGCGGCAGCAAGCAGAAGATCCTGGTGTTCCTGCTCAGCGTCTGCACCCTGGTCACGGTGTTCGGCACCCTGATGTACGTGGTGGAAGGCCCGGAGCATGGTTTTACCAGTATCCCCAAGGGCATCTACTGGGCCATCGTGACCCTGACCACCGTAGGCTATGGCGATATCGTGCCCAAGACCGTGATCGGCCAGATGATTTCGTCCATGGTGATGATCACCGGTTACTCGATCATTGCCGTGCCTACCGGGATTTTCACCGCGGAGTTGGCCAGCGCCATGCGCGGCGAACAGCTCAAGCACGACTGCCCGGTGTGCCGCAAGAACAGCCACGAACCGGCCGCCGCCTTCTGCTCTCGCTGTGGCAATGCGCTGTTCAAGAAACTGGAATAAGCAAAGTACTTTTTAATCTTTAAAGAGATATAGCGCCCCGGCTATAGTCGGCGGCAAATTGCCTTCACTCTCGAACAAAAGGAATGTGCAGTGAAAAAACTCTTCAGCGCCTCGCTTCTGGCCGCCGGCCTGGCCCTGGGCAGCGTCGCCCAGGCCGCACCGACCCTGCTCAACGTGTCCTACGACGTGATGCGCGACTTCTACAAGGACTACAACGCGGCCTTCCAGAAACACTGGAAAGCCGAGCACAACGAAAACATCACCCTGCAGATGTCCTTCGGCGGCTCCAGCAAACAGGCACGCTCGGTGATCGACGGCCTGCCGGCGGATGTCATCACCATGAACATGGCCACCGACATCAACGCCCTGGCGGACAACGGCAAACTGGTGCCGGACAACTGGGTGACGCGCCTGCCGAACAACAGCGCCCCCTTCACCTCGGCCACGGTGTTCATCGTCCGCAAGGGCAACCCCAAGGCCCTGAAAGACTGGCCGGACCTGCTCAAGGACGGCGTGCAAGTGATTGTGCCCAACCCCAAGACCTCGGGTAACGGTCGCTACACCTACCTCTCGGCCTGGGGCTACGTACTGAAGAACGGCGGCGACGAGAACAAGGCCAAGGACTTCGTCGGCAAGCTCTTCAAGCAGGCACCGGTACTGGACACCGGTGGCCGCGCCGCCACCACTACCTTCATGACCAACCAGATTGGCGACGTGCTGGTGACCTTCGAGAACGAGGCGGAAATGATCGCCCGCGAATTCGGTCGCGATCAGTTCGAAGTGATCTACCCAAGCGTTTCCGCTGAAGCCGAGCCACCGGTGTCGGTGGTGGACAAGGTGGTGGAGAAGAAAGGCACCCGCGCTGCGGCCGAGGAATACCTGAAGTACCTGTGGTCGCCGGAAGGCCAGGAAATCGCTGCCAACAACTACCTGCGCCCACGGGACCCGAAAGTCCTGGCCAAGTACACCGACCGCTTCCCGAAAGTCGACTTCCTGTCGGTGGAAAAAACCTTCGGTGACTGGCGCAGCGTGCAGAAGACCCACTTCAACGACGGCGGGATCTTCGACCAGATCTACACCAACGCCAAGTGACACGGATAGGCCAATAAAAAAGCGACCGTAAAGGTCGCTTTTTTTATGCCGCCAATCCGGGACTCAGAGAGCCCGCGCCGAACTGAACTGCGCAGCTTCGGCCGCCTGATGACACTCATCCAGCACCGCCTCGGCCTCGACTTCGATCAACCACTCCGGCAGCGACAATCCGCTGACGATGATCCATGAGGACGCCGGTGGCTGGCTGGCAAAACGCTCCAGCAATACCGCACTGATGTGCTCCTGCTGATCCCGCGCCGCTTCGGCGATGTAGATCCGCAACATCACCACATCCGCCAACTGACCTCCAGCCTCGGCCAGGACCCTCTCGATATTGTCGAAGGCCTGCTCGGTCTGCTGCCGCAGGCCAGGTCCCACGGTGCGCTCCTGCTCATCCACCCCCACCTGACCGGACAGCAGCAGGCGCCGGCCACCCCGCACCTCCACCGCCTGGCTGAAACCGTATTGCAGGGAATTGAACACATTGGCTGGGTTGAACGTTGACTTTTCCATAAGGGACTCCCACCGCACTGAACGACCGGAAACCCTAAACCAAGGCCTCTGCGACTTCCACTGCAAGCGCGGCGCAGCAACATTTGGCAATGCAAGCTTCAGCGCGCGGTTGCCAATGCAACATCACCGCCCAGTGCAGCGTGCCCTTACATCGGCGGTGCGACTCCGTCCTTGCCTGCGGAAATCGACTGTGCAGTGAGTTTGCCATCGGCGCTCTGGGTGACGAACATCACCACCTTGACCCCGGCCTTGAGCAGGCTGCGATCCCCCGGCGCCAGATTGACGATGGGCACATCGTCCGGCACCAGGATCTTCTGCTGCCCGTCCTTGTAATTGACGGTGAGGGTGCGGCCATTGCTCACCACCAGATCACCGACGCGGCCGTTGGTCATGCTGCTGCCCTTGACCAGGTCGAAGGGGCGATGACCATCGCCGGTACCGGCCAGTTGCGGTGGAAACACATGCACTTCCAGGGCCTTGAGGGTGCCGTCGGCCATGGGCATCGCGGCCGAGCCGATATAGCTGCCGGGCTTGATGTCCTCGATATTGGCCAGGGTCACTCCACGCACCTGGGTCTGCGGCGTCAGCTCGACACTGACGTTCTCGCCGCTGTTGACATGCACCCGCACGACATCGCCGCTGATCCCGATGATTTCCCCGCGCACCCCCATGCGCATGCCCGGAGCATCCTGGGCCTGGGCCGCAACACTGCCCAACATGAGCATCAGGGCCAGGCATTGAACCCTGCACAACAGACCAAGCAAAGACCGATTCATGGAACGGATTTCCTCAACTGAAAAAGTGCAAGGCAGCAGCATGCTGCCCCCGGGGCCGTAAAGAACATGAGCATGCTATCGAACAAGATGTAAGTAAATGTATCATCAGCCCTCGGCAGCGGCACGCCCCGGCAATCTCCAGAGCGCCATGAATCAGGCATTTATTCCCAGCAGGAATGAATGCTATCGCCCCGCCCTCTCTACTGCGTTACCCCGCGGTCTCTTAACCTCGCTCCATCCTTTCGCCGCCAAGAGAAACCTGATGACTTCCACGACCCAGGTGCTGCCCGCCAGCAACGTGACAATGACCCGAGGCATGGTGCTGCTGTTCGCCTTCTGCTGCGGCGCCATCGTCGCCAACATCTACTACGCACAACCGATCATCGAGCTGATCGCCCCGGACCTGGGCCTGTCCAGCTCCCTGGCCAGCCTGATCGTGTCCCTGACCCAGATCGGCTATGCCCTGGGCCTGTTCTTCCTGGTGCCCCTGGGCGACCTGCTGGAAAACCGCCGGTTGATGATCATCACCACTGTGGTGGCCATCGCCAGTCTGCTGGGGGCTGCGTATACCCAGCAGCCCAACGCTTTCCTGCTGGTATCGCTGCTGATCGGCTTCAGTTCGGTCTCGGTGCAGATCCTCATTCCCCTGGCTGCGCACCTGGCCCCCGAGGAGTCCCGGGGACGAGTGGTGGGCGGCATCATGGGCGGCCTGCTGCTGGGGATTCTCCTGGCCCGACCGGTGTCCAGCGTGGTGGCCGACCTCTTCGGCTGGCGCGCGATGTTCATCGCCGCCGCAGTGCTGATGGCCGGCATCAGCCTGGTATTGATGCTGACCATACCCAAGCGCCAGCCGGCCCACAGCGCCACCTACGGCCAACTGCTGCGCTCCCTGGGCGGCCTGCTGCGCCAGCAACCGGTCCTGCGCCAACGAGCCTTCTATCAGGGCTGCATGTTCGCCACCTTCAGCCTGTTCTGGACCGCCGCGCCCCTGGAACTGGCACGGCATCACGGTCTGTCACAAAGCCAGATCGCGATCTTCGCCCTGGTGGGTGCCATCGGCGCCATCGCCGCCCCCATCAGCGGACGCCTCGCGGATGCCGGCCATACCCGCATCGCCTCGCTGCTGGCCATGCTCCTGGCGGCCCTGAGCTTTATCCCGACACTGATCCATCCCGCCTACAGCGTCATCGGCCTGGCAGTGACCGGGGTGGTCCTGGATTTCTGCGTGCAAATGAACATGGTGCTCGGCCAACGGGCGGTGTATGCCCTGGACGCCCACAGTCGCAGTCGCCTCAACGCGCTGTACATGACCAGCATCTTCATCGGCGGCGCCTTCGGCTCATCGATTGCCAGTGCGGTGTACGAACACGGCGGCTGGCTCGGAGTGGTGCTGGTGGGCAGTGGGTTTCCACTGCTGGCCCTGCTGCGCTTCCTGCTGGTGGCGGACAACCGCCGCGCGGCCCGCACCTAGGCCGTGCGCCCAGGACCCGATAAACGTTTGGGCACACACTCCCCAAGTGACCCCTTCTCAACCCAGCAAGGACAACCGATGGACCGCCTGGCCGCGATGGAAACCTTTGTACATGTGGTGGAAAGCGGCTCCTTCTCCGCTGCCGCCCGGCGCCTGAACCTGGGTCAGCCCGCCGTGTCGAAAAGCATCGCCCAGCTGGAGGCCTATCTGCAGGTGCGGCTGTTGCTGCGCTCCACTCGCGGCCTGAGCCCCACCGAAGCCGGCCTGGCCTTCTTCGAACGGGCCAAACGCACCCTGGAGGAAGCCAGCGAAGCGGAAAGTGCCGCCCGGGGCTCGGCCTCCCAGTTGCGCGGCACCTTGCGTATCTGCGCTGCGGTGACCTTCGCCCGCCTGCATATCGTTCCTCACCTGGGGCCCTTTCTCGAGCGCCACCCCGAGTTGCAGATCGACGTGGTGATGGATGATCACACCATCAATCTGGTGGAGGCGGGAGTGGATGTGGCCCTGCGCATGGGCAGCCTTGCCGACTCGACCCTCATCGCCCGCAAGATCGCCGAGTGCCCGCGCCTGCTGCTGGCCACTCCCGAGTACTTCGCCGAGCACGGCGAACCGCAGCATCCCGGTGAACTGACCGGGCATCAGGCGGTGATCTACAGCCGGGGGCCCGGCAATCTCTGGCACTTTGCCCAAGGCGACGACGAGCAACGGGTGAGTGTCAGCGGCAGGGTTCGAGTGAATGCCGCGGAAGGCTTGCGTGAATCGGTACTGGCCCACCAGGGGCTGGCAATGGCCTCGCAATGGATGTTTGCCCCGGAGCTGGCCAAGGGTGCGGTCAAGACCGTGCTCACGGATTGGCAACTGCCCCGGCAACAGCTGTGGGCCGTGTTTCCCGGCGGGCGCCTGGTGAGTGCCAAGGCCCGGGCGTTTGTGGACTATGTGGAGCAGTTGCTGGAACGTCTCTGAAACCCTGACCTCAGATACGCTCGCGCACCAGCACTTCGATATTCGTCGCCTCACCCCAGCGCCGCAGCCGGTCGATCAGACTCAGGTCGGTTTCACCCACCAGATACAGGACGTCGATGGTCTGGATCGCGGCCCACTGGACGAACTCACTGCTGTCGAACTCGCCAAGACTGGCGAGCTGGAACTCGTTCTCGTAGAAACCTGGGCTCACCGGGACTGGGGTGTCCTGGGGACTGGCCCCGGCAATGAACGGGCAGGACAGGTGCACCACGCCCCAATGGGCCACACGCCAGTTCCTCAGGGCTTCGTCCAGACGCGCACGGGCACCGCGGACAAAGCCCAGGCCGTCGATCACCACCCGCCGGTTGACGATCAGCCACAGCTTGCGCCGGCGTGGCGCCTTGAGCAGTACCTCGCCGGTAACCTTGGACGCCCGCAGCGCCAAGGCGATCACCAGCAGCAAAGGTGCGCAGTAGCCATAGAGCCTCTCGGTCTGACTGACCTCAGTCAGGCCATGCAAGCGCTGCACCTCGGCCCGCTGGTGCTCCAGCTCACTGAAGCTTTCCCCCAGGCGCTGCAGCCATTGCTGCACCAGCGGCGCTGAATACTCACCACGAAGGTCGCCCAGGGCCTGCTGCACCTTGATCACGGCCAAAGCCGACAGACGCCCATCGGCAGAACGCTCCAATGTGCCAAAGCGTTCGCACAGGTTGCTGACCTGGGCGGCATCCTGAGGCTCATGCAGCTCCAGCGCCGCCTTGCAGTGAGCGCTGCCGAGCATGTCGTCGATCTCGGCCAGCACTCTGCGCTGCGCTGCGTCCCGGGCACTTTGTGCCAACTGGTAGTCACTCTGGAACCAGTCCACCCGCACCGCCTGGGTGGCGCTGATCAGGGCCAGGGCAGCCAGCAGCAGCCAGCCGTAGTCGACTTTCTTCCAGCCGACCTCCCCCAAGCGGAAAACCGAGATCAGGCTCCAGCAGAAGACGTAGTACATGAAAGCGAAGGCCACCAGCAGGTACACCGGTGCCACGGACAAATAGATCAGCTCCGGCACGTCCGCCGGCCCCAGGCCGTACAACAGCAGCAGGACGCAGACCACAGCCAGCCAAAACACCATCGGCGCGACATAGGGTTTGTTCAGGTCTTTCTTCATCGGGCGCTCAACGGCTGATACTCAGGAACACCCCGCTGTATCGGCCAGCCTGGGCGGGGCTTAAATAATCCGCTGACCGCGGCAAGGCCGGCGCGGGCTCTGGCCCGCGCCTATGCAGTCAGGCAATAGCGTTGCAGATTACTGGAACTGGCGCCCCAGCCCTGCAGGTACACCATGGATGTCGGTGTCTTCCCAGGGACCGTCGGGGCTGATGGAACGGCTCCAGCCGTTGTTCCAACGGTAATAGGTGCGCTGGCGATAGAAGGTGTTGTTCTGGTTATCCAGCACATAGACCCCCAGCCGTGCATCCCAGTGGCTGTGCCCGCCGGGTGGCGGAGCGAAGCTGGCGGAGGTGCGTGGCAGAGGCTTGGCGGCGGGAACCGGCGCGCCGGGCTTGCCGGGAGCGGGAGCCGTGGACGGGACCGAGCGCGTACTCGGTCCCGCGGGCGGGATGGGTTCAGAGGAGGTCGGCGCCGGCCGGTGGACCGTACAAGCGCTCAACCCCAGGACCAGTGACAACAGGGTGATACGAGCGATGGCGGTCATGGCGGCTTCTCTGATTATTGATCCGGACTGTCGATGGTCAGCTGTTGCGCGGCAGTGGTGCTGCTGGGCAGGGGCTGGCTCTGCCCGACCCACTCGCCGGCCGTTGGCTGGCCGGCACGGGAAATGCGCGCAACCAGTTGGACTTCAGGGAAGTTCGACAGTTTCAACTGCGGCATCATCGCGTCGCTATCACCCAGCTCCACAGTGGCCGGCAGATCGGCGACGGTCAGGCGCTTGGCTGCCAAGGGCGCGGGTGGGCCCTGGGTGGCGCGGGCGAAGATGAACACACTGTCACCCGGCTGGACCTTGGCCTTGAGCTCCGCGGCCAGATCGACCCGGACCTTGAGCAAGGCACCCTTGGCCTTGACCGCAGGCTCGGCCGCGACCTTGCCGCCGGCCGCCAGCAGTTTCTCGCTGGCGCGATCGATGCCCCCCTGCAACGCGGCACGGGAGTTGTCCTCCGGCGGCAATTGAGCCTGCAGGCGCTTCCAGTAATCGATGGCCTCCTGGAAACGCCCGCCTTCGAAGGCGGCGATACCCAGCAACCCGAGACTGGTGACTTCATTGGGATCGGCCTTCAGCGCTTCATCGGTCAAGCCCTGGACCTTGTCCGACCATTGCTTGTTATCGGCAAAGTACTGCGCCTGGGCCCATTGCCCCAACAGCTCGGGCTGGCGTCCGGCCAGGGCCACGGTGCGCTCGAAGATCTTCGCCGCGTCCGCTGGACGGTCCTGGGCCATGTAGGTACGCCCAAGGAAATACAGGCCCTCGGCAGAATCCGGCTGGGCCGCCACCGCGCGCTCCAGGCGCCGGGTCATTTCTTCCATGGACTGCGGCGCCTGGGCGAATTCCCGGGTCAGCTCGACCTTGTCGCTGGCACCAAAGTGCAGGTAAAGACCCAGGCCCAGCACCGGTACCAGCAACGCCGCCAGCAACGGCAGCGGCTTGCCCAGGCGCGAGGTCCGCGCCGGGCCGCTGCCTTCGGTGTCCGCCAACAGTTCCCGGGCCGCTTCCGCACGCCCCGCGTCCATCTGCTCGGCACTGAGCACGCCTTCCGCTTGCTGGCCGTGCAGCTCAGCCACGCGCTCTTCATAAAGCGCCACGTTCAGCGCGGTACGATCCTCTTCACGTTGGGCACGACGCTCACGCAATACCGGGATCAACAGGAAACTCAGGGCGATCAGGAGCAGCAGACCTGCTGCAAGCCAGAAATCAATCATGGGTGGTTTTTATCCAGCAGTTGGTCGAGGCGCTGACGCTCTTCGACGGAAAGCGTGTTCGGGCTGTCGCTGCGCTCGACGCGACGACGCCGGACAATCACGGCAATGATCACCAGGCCGCCCAGCAGCAGGCCGGCAGGGCCGAACCAGAGCAAGGCGGTCTTGCCGGTCAGGGCCGGCTTATAACGCACGAAGTCACCGTAGCGATCCACCATGAAGTCGATGATCTGCTGATTGTCCTTGCCCTCGCCGAGCATGCGGAAAATCTCCTTGCGCAGGTCGGCGGCAATCGGTGCATTGGAATCGGCGATGTCCTGGTTCTGGCACTTGGGGCAGCGCAGTTCCTTGGTCAGTTCGTGAAACCTTTCGCGGTCAGTGTCATTGGCGAACTGGTAGGTATCAATGGCAGCGTGGGCCACACCAGCGATGCTCAGGCCGAGGATAGCGGCGGCTAACCAGCGCTTCATGGCTTGGCCTCATCTACCAGGGCCTGGTACTTGGCGGCGAGCTGTTCGCGCCACACCACTTCGTCGATCACCCCGACGAACTTGTCACGGATGATGCCCTTGGCATCGATGAAGAAGGTTTCCGGGGCACCGTAGACACCCAGGTTGAGCCCCAGGGAACCCTCCTCGTCACGCACGTCCAGCAGGTAGGGGTTGTGGAATTCGGCCAGCCACTTCAGGGCGTCGGCGTTGACGTCCTTGTAGTTGATGCCGTAGATCACCACGCCCTTCTCGGCGAGCTTGTTCAGCACCGGATGCTCGACCCGGCAGGAAATGCACCAAGTGCCCCAGACGTTGACCAAGGCCGGCTTGCCCAGCAGGTCGGCGCGGGTCAGGGTCTTGTCGCCCTGCACCGAGGGCAGGGAGAACTCGGGGAACGGCTTGCCGATCATCGCCGACGGCAGCTCGGCCGGGTCCAGATACAACCCGCGATAGAGAAACACCGCCACCACCAGGAACACCGCCAGGGGCAACATCATCATCCAGCGTCTCATGCGGTGGCTCCTGTCATGCCCAGCGCTTCGCGCACCCGGCTTTTAACCTTGACCCGATAACGCCGATCCATCGCCGCCAGCAAGCCACCGAACCCAGTGAGCAGGCCGCCGAACCAGATCCAGCGCACGAACGGCTTGACGTGCACCCGCACTGCCCAGGCGCCATCACCCAGGGATTCGCCCAGGGCGACGTACAGGTCACGGGTGAAACCGGCATCGATGCCGGCTTCGGTCATCATCGAACTCTGCACGGTGTACAGCCGTTTTTCCGGATGCAGCACCGCCACTTCCTTGCCGTTGCGGACCACGCGGACGGTGCCCTTGTCGGAGGTGAAGTTCGGCCCTTCGAAATGCTTGGCGCCTTCGAAAATGAAGTGATAACCGGCCAGTTCCATGGACTCGCCCGGCTCCAGGCGCAGGTCGCGCTCGGCGCTGTTCTGGCTCGACAGCACCACGCCCAGGGCGCAGACCGCAATGCCCAGGTGCGCCAGCTGCATGCCCCAATAGCTGCGAGTCAGGCTCGGCAGGCCCTTGATCAGGCCCTTGTGGCGGGTCTTGTCGAAAATGTCGCGCACCCCGGCCAGCAGCACCCAGGCCGCCAGCAGGAAGGTCGCCAGCACCGCCCAGTTGAAGTCACCGTAGGCAATGCCGGCCACCACGGCCAAGGCCACGCTGCCCAGCAGCACCGGACCGAGCATGCCCGCCAGCCATTTCACCGGAGTGTCTTTCCAGCGCACCAGCACGCCCACCGCCATCACCACCATCAGCAACGCCATCAACGGAATGAACAGCGCATTGAAGTACGGCGGGCCTACCGACAGCTTGGCCCCGGTCAGGGCGTCCAGCACCAGCGGATACAGGGTGCCCAGCAGGATCATCGACGCCGCTACCACCAGCACCAGATTGTTACCCAATAGCAGGGTTTCCCGGGACCACAGGTTGAAGCCCACATGGCTCTTGACCACCGGCGCCCGCAGGGCGAACAGGGTCAGCGAGCCTCCCACCACGAACAGCAGGAAGATCAGGATGAACACGCCGCGCTCAGGGTCCGAGGCAAAGGCGTGCACCGACGTCAGGACCCCGGAGCGCACCAGGAAGGTCCCCAGCAGGCTCAGGGAAAAGGCGGCAATGGCCAACAGCACGGTCCAGCTCTTGAACACACCGCGCTTTTCGGTAACCGCCAGGGAGTGGATCAGGGCCGTGCCCACCAGCCAGGGCATGAAGGACGCGTTCTCCACCGGGTCCCAGAACCACCAGCCGCCCCAGCCCAGTTCGTAGTAGGCCCACCAGGAGCCCAGGGTGATACCGATGCCGAGGAAGGCCCAGGCGACGATGGTCCAGGGCCGCGACCAGCGTGCCCAGGCAGCGTCCAGGCGACCGCCGAGCAGCGCGGCGATGGCAAAGGCGAAGGCCACCGAGAAACCGACGTAGCCCATGTACAGCATGGGCGGGTGGACGATCAGGCCGATGTCCTGCAACAGCGGGTTGAGGTCGCGACCGTCCGCCGGCACCTGGGGCAAAATCCGCGAAAACGGGTTGGAGGTCATGATCAGGAACAGCAGGAAGCCGGTGCTGATCATGCCCATCACCGCCAGCACCCGGGCCAGCATCACTTGCGGCAACTGGCGCGAGAACACCGACACGGCGAAGGTCCAGCCTCCGAGGATCAGCGCCCAGAGCAGCAACGAGCCTTCGTGGGCGCCCCACACGGCGCTGAACTTGTAGTACCAGGGCAAGGCGCTGTTGGAGTTGCTGGCGACATAGGCCACCGAGAAGTCGTCGCTCATGAAGGCGTAGGTCAGGCAGCCGAAGGCGAACACCAGGAAGGCGAACTGGCCCCAGGCGGCCGGCTGGGCCAGGCTCATCCACAGGCGGTCGCCGCGCCAGGCGCCCAGCAATGGCACCACGGCCTGGACCAGGGCAAAGCACAGGGCGAGGATCATCGCCAGGTGGCCGAGTTCGGGAACGAACAGTGCGGAACTCATGGCTTAACCCTCTTTCGCTGGTGTCGGTGCCGACTGACCGCTGTCTTTCAGGGCCTTGGTGACTTCCGGCGGCATGTATTTCTCATCGTGCTTGGCCAGCACTTCATCGGCCACCACCACGCCATCGGCGTTGAGCTTGCCCAGGGCGACGATGCCCTGCCCTTCACGGAACAGGTCCGGAAGGATGCCGCGGTAAGTGATGGTCACCGACTTGTTGAAGTCGGTGACCACGAATTTCACGTCCAGGGAGTCGGCGGAACGCTGCAGGGAGCCGGCCTGAACCATGCCGCCAGCGCGAATCCGCGTGTCCAGCGGTGCTTCGCCGTTGGCGATCTGGGTCGGGGTGTAGAACAGGTTGATGTTTTCCTTCAGCGCACTCAGGGCCAGGCCGACGGCGATGCCGACGCCGACCAGAATCGCCAGGATGATCAAAAGACGCTTTTTACGCAGCGGATTCACTTACCGTTCTCCCGGCGCAGACGACGCGCCTCTTGTTGCAGATAACGCTTGCGGGCCAGGATCGGCGCCACCAGCTCACGAGCCAGGACGACCAGGCAAATGCCATAGGCCGACCAGACGTAGAGGCCGTGATGGCCCATGGCAAGAAAATCGCTGAAGGATGCAAAACTCATTATGCGGCCTCCAGGCTGCGTTGGACTTCGGCCTTGACCCAGCTGGTCCGGGCTTCGCGCTTGAGCACCTCAAGGCGCATGCGCAGCAACAGCAGCACGCCAAAGAAACAATAGAAACCCAAGGACGTCAGCAGCAGCGGCAACCACATTTCCACCGGCATGGCGGGCTTTTCGGTGAGGGTGAAAGTCGCCCCCTGGTGCAGGGTATTCCACCACTCCACCGAGTATTTGATGATCGGGATATTCACCACGCCGACAATCGCCAGCACCGCGCAGGCCTTGGCGGCGCTGTCACGATTGCTGATGGCGGCATTGAGCGCAATCAGACCTGCGTACAGAAACAGCAGGATCAGCATCGACGTTAGTCGCGCATCCCAGACCCACCAGGAGCCCCAGGTCGGCTTGCCCCAGATTGCCCCGGTTACCAGGGCCAGGAAGGTGATCGAATGCCCGATGGGCGCCGCGCATTGCAGGGCGACATCGGCCAGTTTCATTTTCCACACCAGCCCGACCACACCGCACACCGCCAGCATTACGTAGCAGGACTGGGCCAGCATCGCCATCGGCACATGGATGTAGATGATGCGAAAGCTGTTGCCTTGCTGGTAGTCCGGTGGCGCAAAGGCCAGGCCCCAGACCACGCCGATGCCGATCAGCAACACGGCGGCGACGCTCAGCCAGGGCAGCAGCTTGCCGCTGATGCCGTAAAACCATTTAGGCGAGCCGAGCTTATGAAACCAAGTCCAGTTCATTCGTTGTTTCCATCACGGTTGCTCTTCGCTTTCACGAACAGCCAGGGTCTTTACTGGTTAAAAAACAACCAGACCTCATTATTCGCCGACGCTGATCTTCAGGCCAGCAGCTATTGCAAAGGGTGTAAGGGTCACTGCCAGGGCGGTCAGGCTCCCAAGCCACAGCAGATAACCTGTCGCCGGCATGCCCTGCAGTGCCGCCTGCAGGGCGCCACTGCCGAGAATCAGTACCGGGATGTACAAAGGCAGGATCAGCAACGCCAGCAGCAAGCCACCACGCTTCAACCCCACCGTCAGGGCTGCACCCACTGCGCCAAGCAGGCTCAGCACCGGAGTGCCCAGCAGCAATGACAGCAACAACACCGGCAGGCAGGCGGTAGGCAAGCCGAGCATCAAGGCCAGCAAGGGTGCAAGCAATACCAGTGCCAGGCCGGAAAAGGCCCAGTGTGCCAGTACCTTGGCCAAAACCAGAAGAGGCAGGGGGTGCGACGAAAGGACCCACTGTTCAAGGGATCCGTCCTCGAAATCACTGCGAAAAAGCCCGTCCAGCGAGAGCAGGACGGACAATAAGGCCGCTACCCAGACCAGCCCTGGAGACAAGGTTTGCAACAGATTTGTCTCAGGTCCCACGGCCAACGGGAACAGTGCAACGACGATGGCGAAGAACACCAGAGGGTTGGCCAACTCCGCCGGGCGTCGAAACAGCAAACGCGCTTCACGGGCCAGCAATTGGGCAAAGACGCTCATGCCGCCCACCGCCCCAGATCCAGATCGCGGTAGCCCGCCGGCATGCGGGTCAAAGTGTGGTGAGTGGTCAGGACCACCATGCCGCCACGCTCACAATGATTGGCCAGGTGCTCCTCGAGCTGGGCTACACCCTGTTTGTCCAGGGCGGTGAAGGGCTCGTCGAGAATCCACAGCGGCGGCCCGTCCAGATACAGCCGGGCCAGGGCCACACGGCGCTGCTGGCCAGCGGATAGAGTGTGGCAAGCGACGTCTTCGAAGCCGCGCAGGCCGACGGCAGCCAGGGCCTGCCAGATGGCGTCGCGCGTTGCCGACTGGTGCAGAGCACAGAGCCAGTTGAGATTTTCTTCGGGGGTCAGGACATCCTTGATTCCGGCGGCGTGGCCGATCCACAACAGATTGCGCGCCAGTTCGGCACGCTGGGCATGCAAGGGCTGGCCATTGAGCAGTACCTGGCCGCTGGTGGGTTGCATCAGGCCGGCCAGCAGACGTAGCAGGCTGGTCTTGCCACTGCCGTTGGGGCCGCTGATCTGCACCATGTCTCCGCCCGTCAGACGCAACTCGAGGTGTTCAAACAGCATCCGCCAGTCGCGCTCACAGGCGAGTGCTACGGCTTCGAGAAGAGGGCTGGTCAAGGGATAGCGGGCCTTTACGGGTTCAAGTCGGCGATGGAGCGGCCGTTAAAGGGATGCAGGATAAATGCATTGGCGGCCTGTTCTAGAGAGCTGCGTCAAACATTTGCAATGTTTTCACCACTCCCCCAAAGACGAGCGGCATTATACATGCGAAGCCCTACGCTAATGAGGGCTAATTTCCACAGGTTGTGTCCGAATGACAGGCGAAATGAACATCCTCCCGCTGCCCCAGGCGCCCGCTCCCGGCACCTCGCGCCCGCAGGTGATCAGCGGCGAACTGCTCAAGCTGGTGCAACCCATTGAAGGCCTGATTGCCGCAGGCCAGAGTGCCAAGGCCGAAGTGCTGTCCCTCAAGCAGGCCGACCAGACCTTCCAGTTGCTGCTCAAGGTCACCCTGGACAACGGCCGGCAAACCACCGTGCAGGCCACCAGCAGCCAACCGCTGCCCCAGGGCACCAGCCTGGCGGTCACCCAGCCGTCTGCGGGTAATCTGGCGATCACCGTGCAGCAGGCCATCGCGTCCAACGTTGCCGCCCTGACTCGCCTGGATACCACCCAACTGCCGGCCGGCACCCTGCTCCAGGGCAAGGTGCTGACCACGCAAGCCCTGCCTCAGGGCAACAATCAGCCGGCGATCTACCGCTCCCTGGTAAGCCTGCTCAACACCGCGCAAAGTGGCGCTACCCTGAGCATCGACAGCCCGCAGCCGCTGCGTATCGGCAGCCTGCTCAGCGCCTTGGTCTCAGACTCGCAAACCCTGAATTTCGTCCCCCTGAGCAACCGCCAGGAACAGCTGGCCATCGCTGCTCAGCTGTCTAGCCAGCAAAGCCGCCAAGGCTCCCTGAGCGGACTGATCAACGTTCTGCAGAACCTGCCAGCCGACAGCCCACTGCCCACTGTTTCAGCCGACCTGCGGGCCGCCGTGGAGCGACTACTGGCCGGCCTACCGGACCCACAGCAATTGAGCAGCCCCCGGGGAGTGGCCCAGGCCCTGCTGGGCAGCGGCCTGTTCCTGGAAGCCAAGCTACTGGCCGGAGCCAACCCGGGGCAGGCTCCGGACATGAAGGGCGACCTGCTGCGCCTGATCGCGCAGTTGACGCCGGCCCTGCCCGCCTCCAGCAGTTTCAACGCGATCATCGCCGCCAACACCCTGGCGCAGTCATTACCGAGCTTCGTGCGCAGTGCCTTGGGCACCCTCGGCCAGGTCAGCGCCAAGACGCCGCCCAGCGGGTTCCCGCTGCCGGCACGGCTGCTGCAAAGCCTGGAGGGTGAAGGTGATCTGGAGCACTTGCTGCGCCTGGCCGCCGCTGCGGTATCACGCCTGCAGAGCCATCAACTGGCGAGTCTGGAGCAGAGCGGCCAGACCGACGATGGCCGGCAATTGACCACCTGGCAGCTGGAAATCCCCATGCGCAACCTGCAGGACATCGTGCCCTTGCAGGTCAAAATGCAGCGCGAAGAAGCGCCGGAGCCGGAGCCGCAACAAAAACGTGAAGAGCGAGAACCCAAGCAGCCCTTGTGGCGGCTCGATCTGGCCTTCGACCTGGAGCCCCTGGGCCCCTTACAGGTCCAGGCACAACTGATTCAAGGCCGGCTGTCCAGCCAGTTGTGGGCCGAACGCCCCTACACCGCGAGCCTGATCGAAAGCCACCTGGGCAGCCTGCGGGAACGCCTGCTGGCTTCGGGGCTGGATGTCGGCGACCTGGACTGCCACCTGGGCATCCCGCCCCAGGGCCCGCAAACCCGATTGGAACAACGCTGGGTCGACGAAACCGCATGAAGCACACACCTCCTCCACGCCAGGCCATTGCCCTCAAGTACGACGGCCAGCAAGCCCCGACCCTGACCGCCAAGGGCGACGATGAACTGGCGGAAGCCATCCTGAAGATCGCCCGGGACTATGAAGTGCCGATCTATGAAAATGCCGAGCTGGTGAAGCTGTTGGCGCGTCTGGAATTGGGCGAGAGCATTCCACCGGAGCTGTACCGGACCATCGCCGAAATCATCGCCTTCGCCTGGAACCTCAAGGGCAAGTTTCCGGCCGGGCATGATCCGCATCAGGTGGAGCTGGAGAAGGACATCACCGAGCGCGGTGACGATTATTGAAGAGAGGCCGCAGCAGGCGCTAAAGCGCAAGCTCCCCGGAGGAAGCTTGCGACTGGTGGCTAGCCTTTGTGCAGCTTGCTGACCAGCTCCGCCTCGGCCTGGGTCAAGCCGCAGGACTGGGTCAGCTCGTCGACACTGGCGCCCATGCCCACCAGGCGCGCGGCCTGGGCGAAGGACAGGCTGGAAGGGTCACGCTGCTCCAGCTGGGCCAGTTTGTCCGGCAAGGGGCCCACTACCGCTCGCAGTTCGTGCAGATCCTCGCCCATGCGCACCGTACCGCTCTGGTAATGGTCAACGCGCTTGGCCAGTTCCTTGATCCGCTGGTCGCGCACGGCATCGCCTTCGGCCTGTTGCGCGGCGATCTGCCGCTGATTGCGGGTGTACGACAGGAATAGCGCCACAGTGGCGACCCAAAGGATCGCCAGGACAATCACCGCTACCTCGAGGATCAATCAGATACTCTCCAGTTCCGACCATTCCTCTTCGCTCATCATCTTGTCCAGCTCAACCAGAATCAGCAGTTCGCCGTTCTTGTTGCAGACGCCCTGAATGAACTTGGCCGACTCTTCGTTACCGACGTTTGGCGCGGTTTCGACTTCCGACTGACGCAGGTAAACCACTTCCGCCACGCTGTCGACCATGATCCCGACCACTTGCTTGTCGGCTTCGATGATGACGATCCGGGTGTTGTCGTTGACTTCGGTAGGCACCAGGCCGAAACGCTGACGGGTGTCGATCACGGTGACCACATTGCCGCGCAGGTTGATGATCCCCAGCACATAGCTTGGGGCACCCGGTACCGGAGCGATCTCGGTGTAGCGCAGGACTTCCTGGACGCGCATCACGTTGATGCCGTAGGACTCGTTATCCAGCTTGAAGGTGACCCATTGCAGGATCGGATCTTCGGAACCCTGTGCAGACGACGACTTATTCATACCCTGACCCCTCAAAAAACCGTTGAAAACGGCGTGTGTTCTGTGTGGCCACATCCGACGGACGCGGCCTGTTGTTGGTTTACTTCGGCTTGTGGGCCGCTTGACTGATAGCCATCTGCTTGGCGCCGCCGGTGGCAATCAACTCGGCCAGTTCAGCAACGTCGAGCAAGGCACACATATGTTCAATCACCGTGCCGGCCAGCCACGGGCGCTGACCACGATGACTGCGCCACTTGATTTCGTTGGGGTCCAGGCGCAGGGAGCGACTGACCTGATGCACTGCCAGCCCCCACTCGTAGCCCTGGACCGAGATCACATACTGCAGGCCCTGGCGGAAATCATCGCGGTAGCGATCGGGCATGACCCAGCGCGCGGTATCCAGCACCTTCAGGTTGCCGGCCTGGCTCGGCAGGATGCCGAGGAACCATTCCGGCTGGCCGAACAGCGGTGTCAGTTCCTGCCCTGCCAGGGAATAGATCGACCCCAGGCATACCAGCGGCACTGCCAGAGTCAGACCGGCGACATCGAACAACAGGCATTCGAAAGGCTCGGCCGCCCAGCTGGGACGGTCGCTACCGGTGACCGGAGGCGGTGTATTGCTCGGCGGCAGGTGAACTTCCACCAATGGCGGCACCAGGGCCTGGAGCAGCGGCACCACCGGCGAGATCGAACTCGGCAAGGGTTGCGGTGCTTCCATTACTGCCGGTGTCAGCGGCGCAGATGCAGGTGCAGCATCCCGGGCGGCGGGTGCCGCCTGGTGCTGGGCCTGTGCGTCCCGCGCCTGCTCTTCCAGTACTGCAGCCTGGAACTCATCCAGTACTTCGCTGGAAGCCGCAAGTGTTACCGGCGGGGCCGGCGGAGCAACCTGGACCGGCGGCTCCGGTAGCTGTTCCTCTTCGGTAGCATCCTGCAGCAAAGCGTCCAGGTACGACTGCAGCGCCAGCTGGGGCCGGCTCTTGATATCCAGAGGACGGTTCATGAGGATGCCCACGCAAAAACCCCGATACAGTGATCTGTAGGGGTTATCGGCCGGGCTGTCGAGTGACTTGAATAGCGCTTCACGTCAAGCCACCTGCGCCACGAGTTGTTGAGCCAGCAGATGCTTGAGCAAGGCCTTGTAGGCCAGTACACCGCGGCTCTTGGCATCGAACTGAGAAGGGGTGACCCCTGCCCGGCTGGCATCCCGCAAGCGGGTATCCACCGGGATATAGCCCTGCCAGATTTCTTCGGGAAACTTGTCCCGCAAAATCCGCAGAGTGCCCAGGGAAGCCTGGGTCCGGCGGTCGAACAGGGTCGGCACAATGGTGAACGGCAGCGGCTGCTTGCGCGAGCGATTGACCATCGCCAGGGTGTTGACCATGCGCTCCAGCCCCTTGACCGCCAAGTGCTCGGTCTGCACCGGAATCACCAGTTGCTGGCTGGCCGCCAGGGCGTTGACCATCAACACACCGAGCAACGGCGGGCTGTCGATCACCGCGTAATCGAAATCCTGCCACAGCTGCGCCAGGCTCTTGGCGATCACGAGGCCAAGGCCACTCTGCCCCGGCGACTGGCGCTCGAGGGTGGCCAGAGCGGTGCTCGACGGCAACAATGAAATGCGCTCATGGCTGGTGCCCAGCAACAACTGGCCCGGCAGGTCTTGGGGCACATTGCCCTTGTGCAGGAACAGGTCGTAGCTGCTGTGCTCCAGGCTGTCCGGGTCATAGCCGAAGTAGCTGGTCATGGAACCGTGGGGGTCGAGATCGACCACGACCACGCGCTTGCCCGCCTCGGCCAGCAAACCGGCTAAAGCGATGGAACTGGTGGTTTTACCGACACCACCCTTTTGATTGGCAACTGCCCAGACTCTCATTCGGTTTGTTCCTCCCGCCCGGCCACAGCGGGGCGAGACATAGCGCTAAGTTATAAAGCAGGTGACGGAGAATTGACGGCGCTTCCCTGTACCGGCGTTTTCACTGGGGTTGGTGCAGTTTGTGTGCCAGCACGCTTGAGTGCCGCATCCGGTGTCGCATTGGCGGTTCCGGTGCCGGTCAGGCTGCGGCGCACATCGAGATTGCGCGACACCACCAGGACCACTCGGCGATTGCGCGCCCGGCCTTCGGCGGTGGCGTTGTTGCCCACCGGCTGGAACTCGCCATACCCCACAGAAGCCATGCGCGCCGGGTTCACCCCCTGCATTGCCAGCATCCGCACGATGCTCGCCGACCGGGCCGAAGACAACTCCCAGTTGGTCGGGTACTGCGCGGTCTGAATCGGCTGGTTGTCGGTGAAGCCTTCGACATGAATCGGGTTGTCGAAGGGTTTGAGGATCTTCGCCACCTTGTCGATGATGGTGAACGCCTGATCGCTGGGCATGGCATCGCCGCTGCCGAACAACAGGCTGGAATTGAGTTCGATCTCCACCCACAACTCGTTGCCACGCACGGTCATCTGGTTGGAGCTGATCAAGTCGCCAAAGGCGGCGCTGATGTCATCGGCGATGCTTTTCAGCGGATCACTGCCACCGGAGATGCCAGCGTCGGTCTGCTCGCTGTCCTTGACCAGCGGCTTGGCCGGGGTCACGGTCTTGGGCCGCTCGTCACCGATGGGAATCGGCTTGAGACTGCGATCGGAGTCGGTAAAGACCCCGATCAAGGCTTCGGAAATCACCTTGTACTTGCCCTCGTTGATCGAGGAAATGGAGTACATGACCACGAAAAACGCGAACAGCAAGGTGATGAAGTCGGCGTAGGAAACCAACCAGCGTTCGTGGTTGACGTGTTCTTCTTGCTGGCGACGACGAGCCATAATCAGTCCATGAAGCCTTGCAGCTTCAACTCGATGGAGCGGGGGTTTTCGCCTTCGGCAATCGACAGAATGCCTTCAAGCAACATTTCCCGGTAACGGGACTGGCGCAAGGCAATGGCCTTGAGCTTGGCCGCGATCGGCAACAGCACCAGGTTGGCGCTGGCCACCCCGTAGATAGTGGCGACGAAAGCCACGGCGATACCACTGCCCAACTGCGACGGGTCCGCCAGGTTACCCATCACGTGAATCAGGCCCATCACCGCACCGATGATGCCGATGGTCGGCGCATAGCCGCCCATGCTTTCGAAGACCTTGGCAGCCTCGATATCGCGGCTCTCCTGGGTGTAGAAGTCCACTTCAAGGATGCTGCGGATGGCTTCCGGCTCGGCACCGTCGACCAACAGCTGCAAGCCTTTGCGCGAATAGGTGTCCGGCTCGGCATCCGCCACGCCTTCCAGGCCCAGCAGGCCCTCCTTGCGCGCCGTCAGGCTCCAGTTGACCACCCGATCGATACCTCCGGGCAGATCCACCCGAGGTGGAAACAGAATCCACACCAGGATCTGCATGGCCCGTTTGAAGGCACTCAACGGCGACTGCAGCAAGGCAGCGCCAATGGTCCCGCCAAGCACGATCAGTGCCGCCGGGCCATTGGCCAGGGCCGACAGGTGACCACCTTCCAGGTAGTTGCCGCCGATGATGGCGACAAACGCCATGATGATCCCGATAAGGCTGAGCACATCCATCAGAGACAGGCCTCGACCAGATGCCGGCCGATGTCGTCCAGGCTGTACACCGCATCCGCCAGGTTGGCTTTGACGATGGCCATGGGCATGCCGTAGATCACGCAGCTGGCTTCATCCTGGGCCCAGACCGCACTGCCACCCTGCTTGAGCAGACGCGCACCTTCACGGCCGTCAGCGCCCATACCGGTCAGTACCACCGCCAGAACTTTGTCGCTGTAAGATTTGGCTGCAGAACCGAAGGTGATGTCCACGCACGGCTTGTAGTTCAGGCGCTCGTCGCCAGGAAGAATCTTCACCGCACCACGACCGTCGATCATCATCTGCTTGCCGCCAGGAGCCAGCAGCGCCAGGCCCGGACGCAGGATGTCGCCATCCTCCGCTTCCTTGACGCTAATACGGCAGAGCTTGTCCAGACGCTCGGCAAAGGCCTTGGTGAAGGCCGCCGGCATATGCTGAATCAGCACGATAGGTGCCGGAAAGTTGGCCGGCAGTTGGGTCAGGACCCGCTGCAGCGCCACCGGGCCACCGGTGGAAGTACCGATCGCCACCAGCTTGTAGGCCTTACGCTTGGGCGCCGGTGATGCCGGGCCGGCAGCCGGTGCCGGAGCACGGACTGGAGCAGGTGCAGGCGCTGGACGACTGCCGCCAAAGCTCGACGGCGCCGGAGCTGGAGCAGCCGGTTGCGGCGCCGGGGCGCTGTAGCTGCTGAAACGGCGATTACTGCGCGAAATGCTGTGGACTTTCTCGCACAGCAGTTGCTTGACCTTCTCGGGATTGCGCGAGATGTCTTCGAAATTCTTCGGCAGGAAATCCACAGCCCCGGCATCCAGCGCGTCGAGGGTCACTCGAGCGCCTTCGTGGGTCAGGGAAGAGAACATCAGGACCGGCGTCGGGCAGCGCTGCATGATATGCCGCACTGCGGTGATGCCATCCATCATCGGCATCTCGTAGTCCATGGTGATCACGTCCGGCTTGAGCGCCAGGGCCTGATCGATCGCCTCTTTACCATTGGTCGCCGTACCGACGACCTGGATATTCGAATCCGCTGAAAGAATTTCCGAGACGCGGCGGCGGAAAAAACCCGAATCGTCCACCACCAGGACTTTGACTGCCATAAACACTCCGTTAGGTGGGGCGAGGCCAACCGCCCCTCCCCGCCGAATCAAATACGCCGTGCGGCGTAACGCTTGAGCATGCTCGGAACATCGAGAATCAGAGCGATGCGGCCGTCACCGGTAATGGTGGCGCCGGACATGCCCGGGGTTCCCTGAAGCATTTTGCCCAAGGGCTTGATGACCACTTCTTCCTGGCCTACCAGCTGGTCGACGACAAAGCCAATCCGCTGGGTGCCCACCGAAAGGATCACTACGTGGCCTTCACGCTGCTCTTCATGAGCGGCGGAACTGACCAGCCAGCGCTTGAGGTAGAACAGGGGCAACGCCTTGTCACGCACGATCACCACTTCCTGACCGTCCACCACGTTGGTGCGGGACAGGTCGAGGTGGAAAATCTCGTTGACGTTGACCAACGGGAAAGCGAACGCCTGGTTACCCAGCATCACCATCAGGGTCGGCATGATCGCCAGGGTCAACGGCACCTTGATGACGATCTTCGAGCCCTGGCCCTTGGTCGAGTAGATATTGATCGAACCGTTGAGCTGGGAAATCTTGGTCTTCACCACGTCCATGCCCACGCCACGACCGGAGACGTCGGAAATCTCGGTCTTGGTGGAGAAGCCCGGGGCAAAGATCAGGTTGTAGCACTCGGTGTCGCTCAGGCGGTCGGCCGCGTCCTTGTCCATCACGCCGCGCTTGACGGCGATGGCCCGCAGTACGTTCGGGTCCATGCCCTTGCCGTCATCGGAAATCGACAGCAGGATGTGATCGCCTTCCTGTTCCGCCGCCAGCACCACCTTGCCACCGCGGGACTTGCCCGAGGCTTCGCGCTCTTCCGGCGATTCGATGCCGTGGTCCACCGCGTTGCGCACCAAGTGCACCAGCGGGTCGGCCAGGGCCTCTACCAGGTTCTTGTCGAGGTCGGTTTCTTCCCCCACCAGTTCCAGGTTGATTTCTTTCTTGAGCTGCCGGGCCAGGTCGCGAACCAAGCGCGGGAAGCGCCCGAAAACCTTCTTGATCGGCTGCATGCGGGTTTTCATCACCGCGGTCTGCAGATCGGCCGTCACCACGTCGAGGTTCGACACGGCCTTGGACATGGCTTCGTCGCCGCTGTTGAGACCCAGGCGCACCAGACGGTTACGCACCAGAACCAGCTCGCCCACCATGTTCATGATTTCGTCCAGGCGCGCGGTATCGACCCGCACCGTGGTTTCTGCTTCGCTGGCAGGCTTTTCCGCTGGCGGCGCAGCCGCCGCGCGAGCAGGAGCCGGGGCTGGAGCCGCGGCCGGCTTCGGTGCTTCAGCCTTGGCCTCGGGCTTCTTCGCCACTGGCTTGGCGACTGCAGCGCTGGCTGTCGCAGCGGCTGCCGCAGGCGCAGCTGCCGCCGCCACGGCCGGCTTCGACGCACCCGGGGCTTCGGAGAATTTGCCCTTGCCGTGCAACTCGTCCAGCAGCGATTCGAATTCGTGATCGGTGATCAGGTCGCTGCCAGCGGCTGCCGCGCTTGGCGCAGCCACTGCCGGAGCAGGCGCCGCAGCCACGGCCGAATCCAGCGCATCCACGGCAAAGGTGCCCTTGCCATGCAATTGGTCCAGCAAGGCCTCGAATTCGTCGTCGGTGATTTCGTCGCCACCGGCGGCTGCGCCAGGCGTGGCGTTGGCCGCAGCCGGGGCCACCGCATCGGCGGCGAACTGGCCTTTACCGTGCAGTTGGTCCAGCAGCGACTCGAACTCGGCGTCAGTGATTTCATCGCTGGCCGGCTCGCCCGCAGCCACTGGAGCAGCGGCAGGCGCAGCCTCGGCGTCGGCCTTGGCGGCATTCAGCGAATCGAGCAGCAATTCGAATTCGTTATCGGTGATATCCCCGCCCTGGGCCTCAGGCTCGGCAACGGGTTCAGCCACCTCTTCCACAACAGGCGCTGGAGCCTCGGCACCGGCGGGTTCGGCCAGGCGCGCCAAGGCGGCCAGCAGTTCCGGTGTCGCGGCAGTAATTTCGGTGCGCTCACGGACCTGGCTGAACATGCCGTTCACCGCGTCCAGAGCCTCAAGCACCACGTCCATCAGTTCCGAGTCGACTCGCCGCTCACCCTTGCGCAGGATGTCGAAGACGTTCTCGGCGATGTGGCAGCACTCCACCAGCTCATTGAGCTGGAGGAAGCCGGCGCCCCCTTTAACAGTGTGAAAACCGCGAAAAATTGCATTGAGCAAGTCCGCATCATCTGGCCGGCTTTCCAGCTCGACCAGTTGTTCGGACAGTTGCTCTAGAATCTCGCCGGCCTCAACCAGGAAATCCTGAAGGATCTCTTCATCGGCGCCGAAGCTCATTAATGGGTGCTCCTAGAATCCAAGGCTGGAAAGCAAATCGTCTACATCGTCCTGACCGGACATAACGTCTTCCCGTTTATCGGCATGAATCTGCGGACCTTCACCCTTGGCGAGATGTTTTTGCGGATCTTTTTCAGCGAGGATCGATTCACGGTCATGTTCGATGCCGGCGAAACGATCGACCTGGCTGGCCATCAAGACGAGTTTGAGCAGATTGCTTTCGACTTCCGTGACCAACTGGGTCACACGCTTGATCACCTGTCCGGTCAGGTCCTGGTAATCCTGCGCCAGCAGAATGTCGTTGAGGTGGCCCGATACGGTGCGGGTTTCCTGCTCGCTGCGCGTCAGGAAACTGTCGACCCGGCGTGCCAGTTCGCGAAACTCTTCAGCGCCGACCTCACGCCGCATAAAGCGCCCCCAGTCTGCGCTCAAGGCCTGGGCTTCAGTGCTCAGGCCGTTGACCAACGGGGTGCTGCTCTCTACCAGGTCCATGGTGCGGTTGGCTGCGGCTTCCGTGAGCCGGACCACATAGGACAGGCGCTCAGTGGCATCCGTGATCTGTGAAACTTCCTCGGCTTGCGGCATGTGCGGGTCAATCTGGAAATTGACGATTGCGCTATGCAGCTCGCGGGTGAGCTTGCCCACTTCCTGATACAGGCCGCGGTCACGGGTCTGATTGAGCTCATGGATCAATTGCACCGCTTCGCCGAACCTGCCCTTTTCAAGGCTTTCGACCAGTTCCAGCGCATGTTTTTTCAGGGTCGACTCAAAGTCGCCCAGTGAAGATTCGTTATGCTCCATAGCTCCCCCGTGGCGGAATGGCTACGCGTCTCAACCGATGCGTTCGAAGATTTTTTCGATCTTCTCTTTCAACGCCTGAGCCGTGAATGGTTTGACGACATAGCCGTTTACGCCGGCCTGGGCAGCTTCGATGATCTGCTCGCGCTTGGCTTCAGCAGTAACCATCAATACCGGCAGGTGCTTGAGTTTTTCATCGGCACGCACGTGGCGCAGCAGGTCGATACCGGTCATGCCCGGCATGTTCCAGTCTGTTACCAGAAAGTCGATGCTCCCGCTGTTGAGTACCGGAATGGCAGTGGTGCCATCGTCGGCCTCGACCGTGTTGGTGAAACCCAGATCACGCAACAGGTTTTTTATGATCCGCCGCATCGTTGAAAAGTCATCAACGATGAGGATTTTCATGTTCTTGTCCAATTCGACCTCCAAGCAGTCTTAAACGCATCCAGCACCTGAACGCGCCATTCAATCAATTCGGCATAACACACAACGACTGCATGGAGCACATACCGCAAGACCGGTGCAGCGCTTGCTTCACCGGTCCTGATCGCAGTGTCCCCACACTGCCTGTCAGCGCGCTCGCCACTCCCCCAAACGCCCCCGCAAGCGGGCTGCGCACTGGCTGTGTAACTGGCTGACCCGCGACTCGCTGACCCCCAGGACCTCACCGATTTCCTTGAGGTTCAGCTCTTCGTCGTAGTACAGCGCCAACACCAGTCGCTCGCGCTCCGGCAAATTGGCAATCGCATCCGCCAACGCAGCCTGGAAGCGTTCATCCTCCAGGTCCCGTGACGGCTCGAGATGAGCACTGGCGCCATCCTCATGCAGCCCTTCATGTTCGCCGTCCTGCAACAGGTCGTCGAAACTGAACAGGCGGCTGCCCAAGGTGTCGTTCAAAATCCCGTAATAATCGTCGAGACTCAATTGAAGTTCGGCCGCAACTTCGTGATCTTTAGCGTCACGACCGGTTTTAGCTTCAATTGCGCGAATGGCATCACTGACCATGCGCGTATTACGGTGCACCGAACGCGGTGCCCAATCGCCTTTGCGAACCTCGTCGAGCATCGCCCCACGGATACGGATACCCGCATAGGTTTCGAAACTCGCCCCCTTGCTCGCGTCGTATTTGGTCGACACTTCGAGCAAACCGATCATCCCGGCCTGAATCAGGTCTTCCACCTGAACACTGGCCGGCAACCGCGCCAGCAGGTGATAGGCAATACGCTTGACCAGGGGCGCGTAGCGCTCGATCAGTTCGTATTGGCTGTCACGTGCCGACTTCTTGTAGAGGTTGTAGCCGCTGGCAGTCATAGCACCGGTCCCGCTGTTTGATGCACTAGCCGCTCGACAAAAAACTCCAGATGCCCGCGTGGGTTCGCTGGCAACGGCCAGGTATCGACTTTTTGCGCGATGGCCTTGAACGCCAATGCACACTTCGAACGAGGAAAGGCTTCATAGACCGCACGCTGCTTTTGCACGGCCTTGCGTACGCTTTCGTCGTAGGGAACTGCGCCGACGTATTGTAAGGCCACGTCCAGGAAGCGATCCGTGACCTTGGTCAATTTTGCAAACAGGTTGCGCCCTTCCTGAGGGCTCTGGGCCATGTTGGCCAAGACCCGGAAACGGTTCATGCCATAGTCGCGGTTGAGCAGTTTGATCAGCGCGTAGGCGTCGGTGATGGAGGTCGGTTCGTCACAGACCACCAGCAACACTTCCTGGGCCGCGCGGACGAAACTGACTACCGAGTCACCAATACCTGCAGCGGTGTCGATCACCAGTACATCGAGATTGTCGCCGATGTCGCTGAAGGCCTGGATCAGACCGGCGTGCTGGGCGGGGCTCAGGTGCACCATGCTTTGGGTACCCGAAGCGGCCGGAACGATGCGAATGCCGCCAGGCCCCTGGAGCAGCACGTCGCGCAGCTCACAGCGCCCTTCGATGACATCCGCCAGGGTGCGCTTGGGGGTCAGACCCAACAGGACATCGACGTTGGCCAGTCCCAGATCGGCGTCCAGCAGCAAGACTCGCCGGCCGAGCTCAGCCAGAGCCAGGGACAAGTTCACTGACACATTAGTCTTGCCGACGCCACCTTTGCCGCCGGTCACCGCAATCACCTGTACGGGATGCATGCTGCCCATGTTCTTTCTTTACCTTGTCTTACTTAGACGGGGCCACATAACTGGCTGCGCGTTCACCATTGGAACAATGCATGGCAGACCATCGATGTAGATACACTGCAATCTATTCATGTCTACCTCAGCCGACCCGCTTGGTCGGGCTGTGATAGAGGTCAGCGAACATGTCGGCCATGGCTTCTTCGCTGGGTTCTTCCTGCATCTGCACGCTGACAGCGCGACTCACCAACTGGTGCCGGCGAGGCAGGTGCAAATCGTCGGGAATCCGTGGACCATCGGTGAGATAGGCCACCGGCAATTCGTGACTGATGGCCAGGCTCAAGACCTCGCCAAGACTGGCTGTTTCATCCAGTTTAGTCAGGATGCAACCGGCCAGACCGCAGCGCTTGTAGCTGTGGTAGGCAGCGGTCAGCACCTGCTTCTGGCTGGTGGTGGCCAGTACCAGGTAATTCTTCGCCCGAATCCCACGACCGGCCAGGCTTTCCAGTTGCATGCGCAACGCCGGGTCGCTGGCTTGCAGGCCGGCGGTGTCGATCAATACCACGCGCTTGCGCAGCAGCGGGTCCAGGGCCTGAGCCAGGGACTGGCCTGGATCGACATGGGTCACCGACACATTGAGGATACGCCCCAGGGTCTTGAGCTGCTCCTGGGCGCCAATACGGAAGCTGTCCATGCTCACCAGAGCGATGTTCTGCGCGCCGTACTTGAGGACATAGCGCGCTGCCAGTTTGGCCAGGGTGGTGGTCTTGCCCATGCCGGCAGGGCCGACCATGGCGATCACGCCACCCTCTTCAAGCGGCTCGACTTCCGGGGTCTGGATCATCCGCGCCAGGTGTGCCAGCAACATGCGCCAGGCCTGGCGAGGCTCGTCGATTTCGCTGATCAGTGCCAGCAGGTCGCGAGACAGCGGGCCGGAGAGGCCGATGCGCTGCAGGCGACGCCAGAGGTTGGCCTGCTCGGGGCGACTGCCCTGCAACTGGCTCCAGGCAAGAGAGCCCAGTTGCACTTCCAGCAGCTCGCGCAGACCGTTGAGTTCGAAACGCATGGAGTCCAGAGCCCGATTATCGGGCGCCGGAGCAGCAGGAGCCGGCGCCGGGCGCGGACGCTCGGTCAGGGTCGGCTCGATCAGCGGCTCGGCGGCAGTCAATGGCAGACCGGCGAACAACTGGCGATTGGTGATCGAGGCGCTGTCGCCCTCGCCCCGCAGGCTCAGTTCGGCCTGGGCGGTGACGATCCGCGACTGGGTCTTGCGCAACTCGTCCTCGAGTTCCATGTTCGGAACCCGTGGCGACAACGCCGACAACTTGTAATCCAGCGCAGCCGTCAGCTCGACACCCCCAGCAATCCGCCGGTTGCCGATAATGGCAGCTTCAGCGCCCAATTCATCACGAACCAGTTTCATGGCCTGACGCATATCGGCGGCGAAAAAACGCTTAACTTGCATAACCCACTACCTCAGCCGTTGGGCCCTACTGTCGCAACGATGGTCACTTGCTTGTTGTCGGGAATTTCCTGGTACGCCAGCACATGCAACCCGGGAACGGCGAGACGCCCGAACCGCGAGAGCATGGCGCGGACCGGACCCGCTACCAACAGAATCACCGGTTGACCTTGCATCTCTTGACGCTGCGCCGCATCGATCAGCGAACGTTGCAGCTTTTCAGCCATGCTTGGCTCCAGCAGAACGCCTTCTTCCTGGCCTTGTCCTGCCTTCTGCAAACTGCTGAGCAAAATTTGTTCCAACCTTGGCTCCAAGGTGATCACTGGCAGCTCAGACTCAGTACCTACAATGCTTTGGACGATGGCGCGAGACAATCCGACCCGAACCGCGGCAACCAAAGCGGCAGTATCTTGACTCTTGGCGGCATTGTTGGCGATAGCCTCGGCAATGCTGCGGATATCCCGTACCGGCACCTGTTCGGCCAGCAGCGCCTGCAAAACCTTGAGCAACTGCGACAACGACAGCACACCCGGCACCAACTCCTCCGCCAGCTTCGGCGAACTCTTGGCCAGCAACTGCATCAGCTGCTGCACTTCCTCGTGACCGATCAGCTCGCTGGAGTGCTTGTACAGAATCTGGTTCAAGTGGGTGGCGACCACGGTACTGGCATCCACCACGGTGTAGCCGAGGGACTGCGCCTGAGGCCGCTGGCTGATTTCGATCCACACCGCCTCCAGGCCGAAGGCCGGGTCACGGGCAGAGATACCGTTGAGGGTGCCGTAGACCTGCCCGGGGTTGATCGCCAATTCGCGATCCGGATAGATCTCGGCCTCCGCCAGGATCACCCCCATCAGAGTCAGGCGATAGGCACTGGGGGCCAGGTCCAGGTTGTCACGGATATGCACAGTGGGCATGAGGAAGCCCAGGTCCTGGGAGAGCTTCTTGCGCACCCCCTTGATCCGCGCCAGCAGCTGTCCGCCCTGGTTGCGATCCACCAGGGGAATCAGGCGGTAGCCAACTTCCAGGCCGATCATGTCGATCGGGGTCACATCGTCCCAACCCAGCTCCTTGGTTTCCATGGCCCGGGCCGGAGAAGGCAGCAGGTCCTGCTGACGCTGGACCTCTTCCAGAGCCTGGACCTTGACCAGATTCTGCTTTCTCCAGACCAGATAAGCCGCACCGCCAGCCACCGCTGCCAGGCTGAGGAAGGAGAAGTGCGGCATGCCCGGCACCAGCCCCATCACCGCCATCAGGCCCGCGGCCACCGCCAGCGCCTTGGGCGAGGCGAACATCTGCCGGTTGATCTGCTTGCCCATTTCTTCGGAACCCGAAGCACGCGTCACCATGATGGCGGCCGCAGTGGACAGCAGCAGCGATGGCAGTTGCGCCACCAAACCGTCACCGATGGTCAGCAAGGCATAGACCTTGCCGGCGTCGGCAAAGGTCATGTTGTGCTGGAAGATACCGACCGCCATACCGCCGATCAGGTTGATGAAGAGGATCAACAGGCCGGCGATGGCGTCGCCGCGAACGAACTTGCTGGCACCGTCCATGGAGCCGTAGAACTCGGCTTCCTGGGCCACCTCCAGACGACGCAGCTTGGCCTGATTCTGATCGATCAGGCCGGCGTTGAGGTCGGCGTCGATGGCCATCTGTTTGCCGGGCATGGCATCCAGGGTGAAGCGCGCGCTCACCTCGGAGATGCGTCCGGCACCCTTGGTCACCACCACGAAGTTGATGATCATGAGGATCGCGAAGACCACGATACCCACGACATAGTTACCGCCGATCACCACCTCACCGAAGGCCTGGATCACCTTACCGGCCGCGGCATGGCCTTCCTGGCCGTGGAGCATCACCACTCGGGTCGAGGCCACGTTGAGTGCCAACCGCAGCAAGGTGGCCACCAGCAGAATGGTCGGGAACACCGCGAAATCCAGCGGTCGCAGGGCGTACACGCAGACCAGCAGGACCACAATCGACAGGGCGATGTTGAAGGTGAAGAACACATCCAGCAGGAACGCCGGCACTGGCAGCATCATCATGGCCAGCATGACCAACAGCAGCACAGGTACACCCAGGTTGCCTCGACCGAGGTCGACCAGGTTACTGCGAGCCGTGTTGATTAACTGAGAGCGATCCACCGATTTACCCCGTTCCGTAAAGCAAACTTTTGACGCCTGAAGCGGCTCGGGGCTGCTACTGCAAGAAGCCTTCCAACTTTGCCGCAGCGGCGCAATCGCGCCCTGAACCAGGAGGAACCGGCGTGCCGGCGAACAGGATCGCGGGACCACCCTCGCCGGCAAGCGAAGCGTCGCAGGGCCGGCTGCAAGGGACAGGGTTACAAGGCGAGATAATGGCAATTAGCCATTTTTCTGACATAAGCAAGGCGCATTCGCTGGCAAGCCAGCGCCTGCATGCCTGGAACTAGACAGGATCGATGGGGCCGCCCGAGGACTGCTTGCCGCCAGTGTCGCGCTGCAGATCCGTAGGAATCGGCAAGTCCTTGAGCGGGTCCGGGCGCTTGCCCTTGCCTGCGCGGTGCTGGCGAATCTGGTAGACATAGGCCAGGACCTGGGCCACCGCCAAGTAAAGCCCCGCCGGGATCTCTTCCTCAAGCTCAGTGGAGTAATAGATGGAACGCGCCAGGGCCGGGGACTCCAACAACATCACTTCATGGGCCACGGCAATCTCGCGGATTTTCAGGGCCAAGAAATCACTGCCCTTGGCCAGCAACACCGGCGCCCCACCCTTCTCGGCGTCGTACTTGAGAGCCACGGCGTAGTGGGTCGGGTTGGTGATGACCACGTCGGCCTCGGGGATCGCTGCCATCATCCGCCGCTGGGACATCTCGCGCTGGGTCTGGCGAATCCTCTGCTTGACCTCAGGTCGACCTTCCTGGTCCTTGTGCTCGTCACGCACCTCCTGCTTGGTCATCAACAGCTTCTTATGGGCCTGGTACAGCTGCACCGGCACATCCACCGCGGCGATCAAAATCAACCCGCAAGCCATCCACAAAGTGCTCCAACCCACCACCTGGACACTGTGGATGATTGCCAGCTCAAGCGGTTCGTGGGCGATCCGCAGCAGGTCGTCAATGTCCGACGACAACACCGAAAGCGCCACGAACAGCACCAGGCCGAACTTGGCCAGAGCCTTGAGCAACTCAATCAACGCAGTGAACGAAAACATCCGCTTGAGGCCGTTGGCCGGATTCATCCGACTGAACTTGGGCGCCAGGCTCTTGCCCGCAAACAGCCACCCCCCCAGGGATATCGGCCCGATGACGGCCGCCAGCAGCAAGGTCAACAGCACCGGCTGCACCGCCAGGATGGCGATCTTGCCCGAGTGCAGCAGGTACAGTCCCATGGCGCCCGGGCTGAGCAGCACTTCCCGGGGCAAAGAGAAGTTCAGGCGCATGATTTCCAGCAGATCCTGAGCTAGACCGCCCCCATAAACCAGCAGACCGCCCGCCCCCGCCAGCATGATGGCCAGGGTATTGAGCTCCTTGGAACGGGCGATTTCACCCTTCTCCCGGGAGTCCTTCTTGCGCTTCTCCGTGGGGTCTTCTGTCTTGTCCTGACCGCTCTCGCTTTCTGCCATGGCTCAGCGCGCCTTTGCCAGTTCGCGTAAGAACTGCAAGGCCTCGGAGGCCAGCGGTTGATACTGGTTGAGAATGTCGGCCAGGCTGATCCAGACAATGCCCATGCCGAGCACCAGGGTCAGGGGAAAGCCGATGGAGAAGATGTTCAACTGCGGGGCGGCTCGGGTCATCACGCCAAAGGCGATGTTGACCACCAGCAAGGCGGTGATCGCCGGCAACACCAGGAGCAACGCCGCCCCCAGGACCCAACCCAGCTTGCCCGCCAACTCCCAGTAGTGGTTGACCATGAGGCCGCCGCCCACCGGCAGGGTGGTGAAGCTTTCGGTAAGGACCTCAAAAACCACCAGATGGCCATTCATGGCCAGGAACAGCAGGGTCACCAGCATGGTGAAAAACTGCCCGATCACCGCCACCGAGACACCGTTGGTGGGGTCGACCATGGAAGCGAAGCCCATGCCCATCTGGATCGCCACGATCTGCCCGGCGACCACAAAGGACTGGAAGAACAACTGCAGGGAAAACCCCAGCACCGCACCGATCAGAATCTGCTCGGCAATCAGCAGCAGGCCACTGAGATCCAGGGCATGCACTTCAGGCATGGGTGGCAGGCCCGGGACTATGACCACGGTAATCGCCAGGGCGAAATACAGGCGCACGCGACGCGGCACCAGAGTGGTACCAAAAATCGGCATCACCATCAGCAGCGAGGTGACCCGGAACAGCGGCAACATGAAGCTCGCCACCCAGGTACTGATCTGAGTGTCGGTCAGCGCCAACAGGGACATCGGCTCAGCCGATCAGCTGAGGAATACTGCCGTACAACTGACGGATGTATTCCATAAAGGTTTGCACCAGCCAGGGACCGGCAACAATCAGGGTCACCAGCATCACCAGCAGGCGCGGCAGGAAGCTCAGGGTCTGTTCGTTGATCTGGGTGGCCGCCTGGAACATGGCCACCATCAACCCCACCAGCAGGCTGGGCACCACCAGCACCGCCACCATCATGGTGGTCAGCCAGAGGGCTTCGCGAAACAGGTCTACCGCGACTTCTGGAGTCATTGTCGAGCACCCGCTAACAAGGTTTTAAACACCACCGAAACTGCCCGCCAAGGTACCGATGATCAGGGCCCAGCCATCCACCAGGACAAACAGCATGATCTTGAACGGCAAGGAAATGATCAGCGGCGAAAGCATCATCATGCCCATGGCCATCAGCACACTGGCCACCACCAGGTCGATGATCAGGAACGGGATAAAGATCATGAAGCCGATCTGGAAGGCCGTCTTGAGCTCGGACGTGACGAAGGCCGGCACCAGAATGGTCAGGGGCGCCTGGTCAGGGCTGGCGATGTCGGTGCGCTTGGACAGGCGCATGAACAACTCCAGGTCACTGCTGCGAGTCTGCGCCAGCATGAAGTCCTTGATCGGCACCTGGGCCTTGGCCACTGCATCCTGAGCCGTGAGCTTTTCCGCCAGGTAAGGCTGCAAGGCATCCTGGTTCACCCGGTCGAACACCGGAGCCATGATGAACATGGTCAGGAACAGCGCCATGCCGGTGAGGATCTGGTTCGACGGTGTCTGCTGCAAGCCCAGGGCCTGACGCAGGATCGAGAAGACGATGATGATCCGGGTAAAGCTGGTCATCAGCATGACGAACGCCGGAATGAAACTCAGCGCAGTCATGATCAGCAGGATTTGCAGGCTGACCGAGTATTCCTGCTGACCGCTGGCGTTGGTGCCCAGGGTGATCGCCGGGATCGACAACGGGTCGGCCGCCAGCGCCAGCGGCGCCGCCAACATCAGTGCCAACGTCAAGATGATGCGCAACGGCATTACTTCTTATCCTTCTGATCCTTGCCCAACAGCTCCATCAGGCGCTGGGCGAACTCGGGCGTCGCCTGCTCGGCACTGGGCACCTGCACCGGCTCTTTGAGTACATGCAACGGGGTGATAGTGCCCGGGGTCAGGCCCAGCAAAATCTGCTCGCTGCCCACTTGCACCAGCACCAGACGATCCCGCGGCCCCAGGGCCCGAGAGCCGATCAGCTCGATCACCTGCCCTTTGCCGGCGGGACCGGCCTGCTGCACTCGGCGCAGCAGCCAGGCGAGGAAGAAGATCAGCCCGATCACCAGCAGCAGGCCCAGTACCAGCTGGGTCAACTGCCCGCTGACGCTGCCCACTGCCGGGGCTGCAACCGCAGCGGTCGCAGCCGACTCTGCAGCCAGGGCGCCCAGGGGCAAGCCGAGCACAACCACGCCAAGCAGCTTGTTCACTTAGCGCAGCTTCTTGATGCGTTCGCTGGGGCTGATCACGTCAGTCAGGCGAATACCGAACTTCTCGTTGACCACCACCACCTCGCCATGAGCGATCAGGGTGCCGTTGACCAACACATCCAGCGGCTCGCCGGCCAGGCGGTCAAGCTCGATCACCGAACCCTGGTTGAGCTGCAGCAGGTTGCGGATGTTGATATCGGTGCTACCCACTTCCATGGAGATCGATACCGGGATATCGAGAATCACGTCCAGGTTGGGACCGTCGAGCGTGACCGGCTCATGGTTCTTGGGCATGCTGCCGAACTCTTCCATCTGCAAACGCCCGGAACCGGATGCGGCGCCTGCGTCAGCGGCCAGCAAGGCGTCGATATCGGCCTGGCCGGCATCACCGGTTTCTTCCAGTGCAGCAGCCCATTCATCGGCCAGCGCCTGGTCGTCCTGGGAGTTAATTTCGTCAGCCATCTTGGGTCCTCGACGGGCAAAAATTCATTGAACAGCAAACAGGTTGGAGCGCCGCTCAACGGCGCTCGATCGGCTCGATCACTTGCAGCGCCAGGTTGCCCTTGTGGGAACCCAGCTTGACCTTGAACGACGGCACGCCGTTGGCGCGCATGATCATGTCTTCCGGCAGTTCCACCGGGATCACATCGCCAGGCTGCATGTGCAGGATGTCCCGCAGGCGCAACTGACGACGGGCCACCGTGGCACTCAGCGGTACGGCCACGTCCAGCACGTCTTCGCGCAGGGCCTTGCTCCAGCGCTCGTCCTGGTCGTCCAGATCGGACTGGAAGCCGGCGTCGAGCATTTCGCGGATCGGCTCGATCATCGAGTACGGCATGGTCACGTGCAGATCGCCGCCGCCGCCATCGAGCTCGATGTGGAAGGTCGACACCACGATGGCTTCGCTGGGGCCGACAATGTTGGCCATGGCCGGGTTCACTTCAGAGTTTATGTACTCGAAATTGACCGGCATGATCGCCTGCCAGGCTTCCTTCAGATCGACGAAGGCCTGCTCCAGCACCATGCGCACCACCCGCAGTTCGGTAGGCGTGAACTCACGCCCTTCGATCTTCGCGTGACGGCCATCGCCGCCGAAGAAGTTGTCCACCAGCTTGAACACCAGCTTGGCGTCGAGAATGAACAGCGCCGTACCACGCAGCGGCTTGATCTTCACCAGGTTGAGACTGGTGGGCACATACAGCGAGTGCACGTATTCACCAAACTTCATGACCTGCACGCCACCTACCGCCACATCGGCGGAACGACGCAGCATGTTGAACATACTGATCCGGGTATAGCGGGCGAAACGCTCGTTGATCATTTCCAGGGTCGGCATGCGTCCGCGGACGATGCGATCCTGGCTGGTCAGGTCGTAGCTTTTGACGCTGCCGGGTTCGGCAGCGTGTTCGGTCTGTACCAGACCGTCGTCGACGCCATGGAGCAGCGCATCGATCTCATCCTGGGACAGCAGGTCCTGCACGGCCATGTCGTGTTCCTACTGCAGTACGAAGTTAGTAAAGAGCAACTGCTCGACCACCACTTTGCCCACCTCTTTCTGCGCCACTTCCTGGACGCTGGCAGTGGCCTTCTGGCGGAGCATTTCCTGGCCGACCGGAGTCGCCAGGGTGTCGAAATTCTGTCCGGAGAACAGCATCACCAGGTTGTTGCGGATCACCGGCATGTGCACTTTCAGCGCGTCCAGGTCTGCCTGGTTGCGCGCCAGCAGGGTAATGCTCACCTGCATGTAGCGCTGACGGCCGTTCTGCGTGTAATTGGCGACGAAGGCCGGGGCCATGGGCTCGTAGATCGCTGCCGGCTTGACGTTGCTGGCGGTTTCTGCAGCCGGCGCAGGCTTGCTCTGAGCACTGTGCATGAAGTACCAGGTGGCGCCGACCGACAAGCCGATGGCCAGCAACAACGCCAGGACAATCAAGAGGATAAGCTTGAGTTTGCTTTTCCCTGCGGTGGGTTTTTCTGCTGCTTCGCTCTTCGCCATGCCAATAATCCGTCACTATTCGGGGGTTCACAGTCGCACGGCAAGGCAAGAGCAAGTGTTATGCCAGATTTGTCTGAAATAGGGGGATAAACAGCGGGGAGGGAGAAGCAAGGGGCATGACGAGCTGTCTCGCCACGCCCCTTCTGTCACTCAATCAGGCGTAATAGTCCACAGCGCTGGTGCCGATCACGGTCTGTACCGGGGCAGCCACTTCAGCCACGCCATGGGGCAACTCTTCGTCGCCACCGTCCAGGCGCGTGCCACTGGTACTGGAACCACTCCTGCGGTTCTGCTCCTGTTGCGCCTGCTCCTGACCCTGCCAGCCGCGGGACTGGTCGGAAACATTGACGTCCACCTGCCCCAACCCCTGCTGGTTGAACATGTCGCGCATACGGTGCATCTGCCCTTCCAGGGCTTCACGAACGCCGGCGTGGGCACTCATGAAGGTCACCTGGGTCTGCTGATCAGGAATCATGTGCACACGAATATCCAGGCGACCAAGCTCCGCAGGCTGCAATTGGATATCCGCCGATTTGAGGTTGGCGCTGGACAGGTACATCACCCGATTGACCACTTCATCGGTCCAGCCACTCTGGTGCATGGCCAGCGGCTGGTTGACCGGCACCGCATTGGCGGTCTTCGGCGTCGCCGCCTGGGTCAGGGCCGCCAGACGATTGGCGAAGTCATCCACCCGGGTATCGCTGGACGCTCCCTTGAGGTCTTTCAGGCCGTCGGCAATCAGACCAGTGAAGGCCTTTTCGCCGCCCTGCTCGGTGCTGTTCTTGCTGGCTTGCTGTTCAAGCATGCCGGCCATGCCATTGGCGAAGTTCTGCACCGACGTCAACTGACCGTCGGCATTGGCGTTCGCTGGCGCAGCCTTGGGCTGAGACTGACTGGAGGCCGAGACGTGTCCGCCCTGCTCCATGGCCAGACGCACCGCCGGCAAGGCATCCAGTGGATCGGCCTCGGGATCGAACGCCTCCTTGGGCGGCTCCGCCACAGGCGCCACCGTCGGCACTACCGCTGCCGCCACCACGGCTGGCGGCGCCACGGGCACTTCCACCTGAGGTTGCGCAACCACTACCGGCGGCGGCACTTCAGCAACCTGAGGTTGCGGCTGGATCGCCGGCAACAGACTCGGGTCCACCGGCGCCGGATTCACCGAGGCATCGGCCTGCGTGGTGTCGGCCGGCTTGCTGTCATCACTGGCGGCAGCGGCAGGCTTGCTGTCGCTGTTCGCCGACTTATCGGCAGGCAAGGTTTTGCCGCTATCGGCAACCGCTGGCTGCGGCGCGGCAGACTGATCGCTGGCAACATCCTTCTTCGGACTGTTGTCGACGCTCTTGTCACGCACGGGCTTGGGCGAGTTGTCGGCGAGGGCCGGCGGCTTGTTCTGCGGCTTGCTCTGGGACTCTTTGGCATAGAGCTGCGCAAAGCTGGACGCCTTGTCCCCAGGCTCGGCAACGCTTGCCAACGGGCTGGCAGGGGCCGCTTGAGTCTTGGACTTAGCGTTGGCCTGAGCAGTGGCCTGAAGAAGCGAATTAGGGGTAACAGCCATGGGACAGTCTCCGCTGCACGGGGATCATAGGTACAGTTGAGAGACTTGACTGCAAAGGTCGAGCCAGTTTTATCAACCAGCTGATAAAAGGTCGTTTCTCAGCAGTGAAAACGCTGCAGTTCTTGCTCGCACAGGCGCCGGACAATGGCGAACTCGCCATCGATCTCCCCCACCAGCTGACGAATGCCATCAATGGCCGACTGTCCGGCCCGCACCTCGAGCTCATGACAGAGCTCCGCCAGGCGGATAGCCCCCATATTGCTGCTACTGCCCTTGAGACTGTGGGCGGTTGCCACTAGCTGCAGAGCATCCTCGGACTTGCGCAACAGTCGCATCCGCTCCTCGGAATCGCAGACAAAAGTGTCCAGCAGGACGGGGTATTCATCCTCCATGACTTCCTGCAATGCGTTGAGCACCGTGTGGTCCAGATGTATCTCAGCCACTTGTTCACTCCTTGATCAAGAACCCCAGGATTATGCCAGAGCCTCCCAGGAAAACTCCACGCAGACACTGCGCCCGTCGTCCGCCCACACCGCCTGGCGGCTCATCTGTCGGATCAGGCTGACGCCGCGCCCCGACAAGCGCCCGGTATCGTTGGGCCGGGCCAGGATCGCCGCGACATCGAAGCCCTCGCCACTGTCTTCGACCCGCACGATCAGGCGCCCTCCCGTGTCCAGGGGCTGCACCTGCAAATGCACCCGGACAAAGCCGTCCTCCAGCTCCGCCAGCCTCACCGATCGCTCGCGGTAGTAGCGACTAAAGCCCTCAGCATCGCGCTTGAGCCGGGAATCGAGCTTGAGCACACCGTGCTCCAGCGCATTGGAATAGAGCTCGGCCAGTACGCTATATAAAGCCCCGCTCTGGGAGCGCAGGCCATGCACTTCAAGCAACAACTGCAGTAGATACGGCAAGGGGTTGAAGCGCTTGAGGGTAGCGGCGCGGAACTCGAAGCTCACCGACCAGTCCAGCGGGCAGGACTGGCCGCTGTCGGAGTACACCGGGGCCGGCGGCGCCAGCCTGGGAAATTCCGGCAAGCCGACTTCGACCATGCTCACGTCGTCCCGGGCACTGCCGCCAAAGTCCTCCAGGGCCTGTTGAATCTCCTCGAACAGCCGCTCCTGCTCACGGTTGGCGGCAAACACCCGGTGCAACCGCTCCACACCAAACAACTCATCCTCGGCATTACAAGTGTCGATCACTCCGTCGGACAGCAGGAATACCCGATCACCCGGCGCCATGGGGAACACCTCAGTGTGATCCTCGAAGGCCTCGGCACTCAGCACCCCGAGAGGTAGATGGCGCGCCACCAAAGGCGTACGCGCGCTGCTGGCTTCACGATACAAATACCCCTCGGGCATGCCGCCGTTCCACACCTCCACCGCCCGTCGCTGGTTACTCAGGCACAGCAGGGTTGCGCAACAGAACATATCCACCGGCAGGATGCGCTTGAGCTTGGCATTCATCTCCCGCAGGGTTTCCGGCAGCCCGTAACCCTTGGCGGTCATGCCATAAAACACCTCGGCCAGGGGCATGGCCCCCACCGCCGCAGGCAAACCATGACCGGTGAAGTCCCCCAGCAATACATGCATGTCACCCGCCGGGGTGTAGGCCGCCAGCAGCAAGTCGCCGTTGAACAGCGCATAAGGCGATTGCAGGTAGCGGATGTTCGACGCATCCAGACAACCGGAGTGGGCAACCTTGTCGAACACCGCCTTGGCCACCCGCTGCTCATTGAGCAAGTAATCGTGGTGACGAGTGATCTGGTCGCGCTGCGCCAGCACGGTTTCCTGCAGGCGCCGCAAGCGGTCCATAGCGTTGATCTTGGCGCCCAGGATCACCGGATTGTAGGGTTTGGCCAGAAAGTCGTCGCCGCCCGCCTCCAGACAGCGAGCCAGCGCCTCGCCTTCACTCAGGGAAGTGAGGAAGATGATCGGCACCAGCGTCTCTCCCGCCAGGGCCTTGATCCGTCGCGCCGCCTCAAAGCCATCCATCACCGGCATCATCGCGTCCATCAGCACGATGTGCGGACGCTGCTGCTCGAACAACGCCAGTGCCTCGACCCCATTGCTGGCCGCCAGCACCTGATGCCCCTGGCGCCGAATGATACGGGACAGCAGCAAGCGGTCCGCCGCGCCATCCTCGGCGATCAGCACACACAGGGGCTCGGCCATCGAGCGCATATCGCTCAACTGATGTCGAAAAGCTTGTCGAAATTGGAGATGGCGAGGATCTTGCGCACATCCGAGTTGCTGTTGATCACCCGGACATCGGCATTGTCGCCACCGGCATGATCACGCAACAGCAACAGCATGCCCAGAGCCGAGCTGTCGAGGTAAGTGGCTTCCTTGAGGTCCACCACGATGGACTCCGGCGTCCGGTTTAGGCGCTCGTAGGATTCACGAAACTCCTGGTGGCGCCCGAAATCGAAGCGCCCCCTGATGGAAATCGTGAGTTTCTGCCCGTCCGGGGATATTTCTGTAACGACCGACATGTGACTGCTTCCTTGTCATTGACGACGTTTAAAAGGTTTAGCACCCACTGACCCGGCGAACAACCTGCGGACGAAAAATGAGCGCTCTCAATAAGGATTCTGACGGGGCAGGCGCTGGGAAAGTTCATCCAGCAGCTTCTGTTCGCGCTTGTCCTCAAGCGCCCGAGCCTCATCGATGTAACGCTGCACCAGCTTGCGCAGCCCTTCCACCCGCGCATAAGCCTGCTGCCAAGCCTCGCGAGCGCGATCGAGGTTGCTCTGATGCCAGGCAAGGCTTTGCCGCTGCTGGGCCACGGCGGTATCCAACTGACTGAGAAAATACTGATAGTTCATCAACCAGTGACCACTGACGCCGAGCTTGCCGCGCTCGACCCACTGCTCCTGGTAGTCGCCACGAAAACGCTCCAGGTCCCCCAGCTTGCTCTGGGCCACACGTACCTGGCCGTGAAAGTACTCCAGACGCTGGGCAGCGGTACGCTCGGCGTTTTCCGCCATGTCCACCACCGGCGCCAGACGCGCCGCACGGCTGTCGGCCATGGCCGGTTAGCCTCCCGTCGCTGGAGCGAACAGCATTTCCAGGTGGGTCTGGCTATGACCCAGGCTGACGTTGTCGTTAAGCCCCTGGCGCAGGTAAGCGACCATCGCCGGCTGCAGGGAAATTGCGGTGTCGGTATCGCGATCGCCACCGGCGACGTAGGCGCCAACGCTGATCAAGTCCCGAGCCTGTTGATAACGCGACCACAGCTGCTTGAAGTATTGCGCCCTGGCCATATTGTCGGGGCTGATCACCGCCGGCATGACCCGACTGATGGAGGCCTCGATATCGATGGCCGGATAGTGCCCTTCTTCGGCCAGGCGCCGGGACAGCACGATATGCCCGTCGAGCACGCCCCGGGCCGAGTCGGCGATCGGGTCCTGCTGGTCGTCCCCCTCGGACAGCACGGTATAGAACGCGGTAATCGAGCCCCCACCGGCCTCGGCGTTACCGGCCCGCTCCACCAGCTTGGGCAGCTTGGCGAACACCGATGGCGGATAACCCTTGGTGGCCGGCGGCTCGCCGATGGCCAGAGCGATTTCCCGCTGGGCCTGGGCGAAACGAGTCAGGGAGTCCATCAGCAACAGGACGTTCTTGCCCTTGTCGCGAAAATATTCGGCAATCCGCGTGCAGTACATCGCCGCCCGCAAACGCATCAACGGCGCATCGTCCGCTGGCGAAGCCACCACCACCGAACGCTTGAGGCCTTCCTCACCGAGAATGTGCTCAATGAACTCCTTGACCTCACGACCCCGCTCGCCGATCAGCCCGACCACGATGATGTCGGCCTCGGTGAAGCGAGTCATCATGCCCAGCAGCACACTCTTGCCCACACCGGTACCGGCGAACAGACCGAGGCGCTGACCGCGGCCCACCGTCAATAAACCGTTGATGCTGCGAATGCCCACATCCAGCGGCTGGCTGATGGGGTCGCGCTTGAGGGGGTTGATGGTGGGGCCATCCATCGGCACCCAGTCTTCGGCACGCATGCCGCCCTTGCCATCCAGAGCCCGCCCGGCGCCATCCAGTACACGCCCGAGCATGCCCATGCCCATAGGCAGGCGCCCGGTGTCGGCCAAAGGGACAACCCGGGCGCCAGGAGCGATCCCGGCCACGCTGCCTACGGGCATCAGGAACACCTTGCTCCCGGAAAAGCCCATGACTTCCGCCTCGACCTGGACCGGGTGATAGCTGTCATCGTTGATCACCAGGCAGCGGGTGCCCATGGCGGCGCGCAGGCCCTCGGCCTCAAGAGTAAGACCGACCATGCGCAGCAGGCGGCCTTCAAGAATCGGCTGGCCCGGCAGCTTGATGGCCTCGGCGTAACCTCCCAGGCGCTTGCCGAAACTGGTGCGATCAAGGCGCATCGGGGTGTTCCGCAGGCTCGGCTTGCTCTGTGACGGTGGACTCTGCGGCGTCGACATCCGGCGCAGCCGGAGTCCGTGGGCCGAGGTCCAGGCTCAGGTCCGCAGCTGCCGGGTGCAGCGACTGCTCGTGCAACTGATCGAACAGTTGGTCCATGGCCTGGGTGATCCGGGTTTCGATGCTGGCATCGATGCGGCTGTGCTCGGTCTCGACCCGGCAACCGCCGGGCAACAGCGCCTCGTCCTCGACGATGCGCCAGCTTTCCTCATGCCGCTCGCGCAGGCTCTTGACCTGCTCGAAATCCTGCGGATTGACGTACAGGCGCACATTGCCAACCCCCAGGGGCAGCAGCTTGAGAGCCTCGCGCATGACGTGTTCGATCTGGCTGGAATCCATCGCCAGCTCACGCTGGATCACCTGACGGGTGACATGCTTGACCAGATCCACCAGGGATTTTTCGATCTGCGTATCTTGCTCGGCGATGGGCTCGAACAAATTGACCATCAGCTGTTCGAGCGCTTGCAACTTGGCGACCAGGGCGACTTCAGCCTCCTGGCGAACCTTGAGTGTGGTGCTGTGGAAGCCTTCCTTCTCGCCGGTGGCGAAACCTTCGTTATAGGCTTCCTGGCGAATGCTCTCGAGCTCTTCGAGGGTCAGTGGCTGGACTTCTTCCAGGGGCACTTCCTCGATTTCTTCCGGCACCTCTTCAGGCTCGGGCTCAGGCTCGGGCGGCTCGGGATCGAAACTGGGCAGTGCCCAGACGTCAAAACCCTCGACGTCCCGGGCACGAATCAGTTCGCTTTGGGACTCATCACTGCTGGACGACATAAAGCGACCTTAGATCATTTCTTCGCCGCCCTTCCCGCCGAGAACGATCTCTCCGGCTTCGGCCATACGGCGGGCAATAGTGAGGATTTCCTTCTGCGCAGTTTCCACGTCGCTGACGCGAACCGGGCCCTTGGCTTCCAGGTCGTCGCGCAGCAGCTCCGCCGCACGCTTGGACATGTTCTTGAAGATCTTTTCCTTGACCCCTTCGTCCGAACCCTTGAGGGCCAGAACCAGGACGTCGGAGGACACTTCGCGCAACAGGGCCTGGATACCGCGGTCATCGACATCGGCCAGGTTGTTGAACACGAACATCAGGTCTTCGATCTGACCGGACAGGTCTTCGTCGACTTCGCGGATCGAATCCATGAGCTGGCCTTCGATCGAGCTGTCGAGGAAGTTCATGATGTCGGCTGCGCGCTTGATACCGCCCAAGGTGGTACGGGACGCGTTGGAGTTGCCGGAGAACTGCTTCTCGAGAATCTGGTTCAGCTCTTTCAGGGCCGCCGGCTGCACAGTATTGAGCGAGGAAACCCGCAAAATGATGTCCAGGCGCGCCTTGTGGTCGAAGTTGCCCAGCACTTCACCGGCCTGATCCGGATCGAGGTAAGCCACCACGATGGCCTGGATCTGCGGGTGCTCGTAACGGATCACGTCGGCCACGGCCCGCGGTTCCATCCACTTCAGGCTGTCGAGGCCACTGGTGTTGCCACCCAGGAGGATGCGGTCGATCAGGCCGTTGGCCTTGTCTTCGCCCAGGGCCTGGGTGAGCATTTTGCGCACGTAGTCGTCGGAACCGACGCCGAGGCTGGTCTGATCGCCGACGATGTCGACGAACTCGCTCATCACCTGCTCGACCTGCTCGCGGTGCACGTTACCCATCTGCGCCATGGCCACACCCACACGCTGAACCTCTTTGGGCCCCATGTGGCGCAGCACTTGCGCGGCATCGGTGGAACCCAGGGACAGCAGCAGAATCGCGGCTTTGTCGACCCGGGTCAGTTTGGCGGTAGCGGCTCGGTTATCACTCATCTGCGTTAATCCACTCTTTCACGACCTGAGCCACACGACCCGGGTCTTCAGCCACCAGACTCTTGATTGCGTTCAACTGAGCGTCATAACCCTCGCTCGGGCTCGGCAGCAGAATGCTTTGCGGGCCGCCGAGACTGACGCGGTCGTTGGCCAGCTCGCCGTCCAGGCCACCCATGCCGCCCAGCTCGACGTCGCTGCCCAGTCCTGCCAATTGCTTGTTCTTGCCGCCGCCAGTGATGTTGTTGAGCACCGGACGCAGGACACCGAACACCAGCACCAGGATGAACAACACACCCAACACTTGTTTGACGATGTCCCAGAACCACGGCTGCGAGTAGAACGGAATATCGGCGACCACTTCCCCACGCTCGGCGGAGAACGGCACGTTGATCACGCTGACACTGTCGCCACGGCTGGCATCGAAGCCCACTGCGTCCTGCACCAGGCGAGTGAAGCGCGCCAATTCGTCGGCGCTCCAGGGAGCACGGCTGGTTTCGCCGTTGGCCGGATTGACCTTGACCTGATCGTCCACCACTACCGCTACCGACAGGCGATTGAGACGCCCCTGCTGCTGCTTGGTGTGGCTGATGGAGCGATCGAGCTCGAAGTTCTTGGTGGATTGTTGACGCTTGTCCGACGGATACGGTGCCAGCATCGGCTGGCCGGTAGCCGGATCCATGATCTGCTGACCGTTGGCGTCCAACAGCGGCTGACCTGGCTGTACCATGCCAGCGGCGGCGGTAGCCCCACCGGTGGTTTGCGGCGCCGAAGCCGGCGATGGCGGCTGGTTGCTCAGGGCACCCGGAACGCCTTGCGGGCCATTGCTGCTGGAGCGCTGTTCGTTGACCGACTGCTCGCTGCGCAAGGCCGGCTGGTCGGGGTTGAACTGCTCGGAGGTGGATTCAACGGCACTGAAGTCGACATCCGCGGAAACTTCAGCCTTGTAGCGATCGTTGCCCAGCACCGGCTGCAGGATGTTGTGCACCCGCTGGGTCAGCATGCCTTCCAGACGACGGCTGTAGTCGAATTGCTTGCCAGCCATGGTCAGCGCGGAGTTTTCCGCTTGATCGGAGAGCAGGTTGCCCTTCTGGTCGACCACTGTAACTTGGGACTTGCTCAATTCGGGGACGCTGGTAGCCACCAGATTAACGATGGCCATGACCTGGCCCGGCTCCAGGGAGCGGCCGGAATACAGCTCTACCAGTACCGAAGCACTGGGCTTGCGCTCGTCACGGACGAACACCGAGCTTTTCGGAATCGCCAGGTGCACCCGGGCACCCTTGACATTGTTCAGGCTGGAGATGGTGCGGGCCAGTTCGCCTTCCAGGCCGCGACGATAACGGGTCGCCTCCATGAACTGGCTGGTGCCCAGGCCTTGATCTTTATCCAGGATCTCGAAGCCGACGTTGCCGTCACCCGGCGCTACCCCGGCAGCAGCCAGTTTCAGGCGGGCACGTGGCAGGTCATCGGCCTTGACCAGCAAGGCACCGGAATTGGGCTCGACGGTGTAGGGAATGTCGGCAGAAGCCAGGGTATCCATGACCTGTTTGGCGTCCATCCCGGCCAGGCTGCCGTACAGCGGCCGGTAATCGGGCTGCTGGGACCACAGCACCACGGCAAAGCCGATCGCCACGCTGGCGGCCAGGCCTACCAACAGGCCAACCTGACGCAGCATGGTCATCTGGGACAGGTTTTCCAGGAAGGACAAACCGAACAGCGGCGGTTTACCGTCTATCGGGGTGGCCTTGGCCGGTACGTTATCGGCGACTGCTTCTGCCATGACTCAATCTCGTCCTTAAACCGGCATCTGCATGATGTCTTGATACGCTTGAACCAGTTTGTTGCGCACCTGGGTCAAGGCTTGAAAGGACACACTGGCCTTTTGCGAGGAAATCATCACATCCGTCAGGTCCACACCGCTTTTGCCAATCTCGAAGGCGCCGGCCAACTGATTGGACGCCTGCTGGGTGTCATTGACCTTGTTCACGGCCTGGCCAAGCATGTCAGCGAAACTGCTGCCGCTGACCTCTGCCACTGCGGCGGATTTGGGCTGCGACATCGCGTCCATCTGCATGGCCCGCATATCCAGCATCAACCGATTAAATTCAACACCTTGGCTCATGGTCTACTCTCTCTGACGACCCGCAATTTTTTGACGCTCACTGTGCGGTTAGTGAGGTGTTAGCAACAAGGGTGCCAGCTCCATGGCCCAACTCGACAAAAGCCCATCCAGGGCTTTGCATATCAGTAATCAGGTCGCAAACAGATAAGCCTCGACGTCCATTCCGGCGTCACGCATCTGCGCCAATTTGTAACGCAGGGTGCGCGGACTGATGCCCAGACGCTCCGCCGCCTCCTTGCGCCGCCCACGTTCGGAACGCAGGGTATCGATGATCATCTGGAATTCCCGGCGCCGCAGATCATCCCCCAGGCCGCCCGACTCCTGGGGTGGGCCCTCATCCTCGCCGGCCACGCCGCGCAACGCCGACTGAACGGCAGGAGCCAGTGCCGGCAGGGGCGCACAGGCCACGGGCCCGGCCAGACAGAAATCTTCCGGCTGGATCAGACCGCCCTGTTGCAGGATCAATGCCCGCTGCAAAGCGTTGTCCAACTCCCGGACGTTGCCCGGCCACGGATAAGCCAGCAGGCACGCTTGCGCCTCAACCGAGAGCCTGGCGGCGGCGTGTTTCATTTTATTGACGTGTTTGGCCAGCAGACGCTCAGCCAGCGGCAGGATATCGGCGGTACGCTCGCGCAATGGCCGCCAGGCTAGAGGAAACACCGAAAGACGGTAATACAGATCTTCGCGGAAACGTCCGGCCGCCACCTCTCCTGCCAAGTCGCGGTTCGTGGTGGCCACTACCCGGATATCCAGAACGATAGGCTTGCGCGCCCCCACCCGCTCCACTTCACGCTCCTGCAACACCCGCAGCAACTTGGCTTGCAGTCCCAGGGGCATTTCGGAAATTTCGTCCAAGAGAATAGTGCCACCGTCGGCCTGCTCGAACTTGCCGGGCTGTGCGGCGATGGCCCCGGTGAAAGAACCCTTCTCGTGACCGAACAGGGTGGCTTCGAGCATGTTGTCGGGAATCGCCGCACAGTTGATGGCGATAAAGGGCTGGGTGCTCCGATGGGAATGCTGGTGGATGTAACGCGCCAGCACTTCCTTGCCCGTGCCGGACTCGCCGGAAATCAGCACAGTGGAATCACTGCGAGCCACGCGCGCGGCCAATTCCAGCAATTGCGCACTGGCCGGTTCGAAGGCTACCGGCCCCTCATCCTCGCTCGCACCCAGACAACCCAGTGCATGGCGCGCCACCAATTCGAGCAGGGCCCGAGGCTCAAACGGCTTGACCAGGTAATCGGCAGCGCCTTGACGCATGGCCTCCACTGCTCGTTCGACGGCGCCATGGGCGGTCATCAGCAATACCGGCAACTGCGGTTGGCGGGCACGTAACAGACCCAACAACTGATGGCCGTCCATGCCAGGCATGTTTACATCGCTGACCACCAGGCTGAAGGACTCCAAGGCGACCGCTTCCAGCGCCTCTTCCGCACTGCCGACCGCCTTGTAGTCATGGCCGGCCAGCAGCAGTGTGTCTGCCAGGGCCTCGCGCAATGCACGATCGTCTTCAACCAGTAGAACCTTGATTGCCATTACCTTCACTCCACTCCATGAGCACTGGAGAACAGAGGCAATGTCACCAGCGCACAAGTACCGCGCCCAGGACGGGAACGCAGCGACAATTCTCCCTGATGCGCACGGGCCACCGCCTTGACCACCGTCAGGCCAAGCCCGGTTCCATTGGCCTTGGTGGTGAAAAACGGCTCACCCAGACGCTCCAGGACCGCCGCATCGATACCACTGCCGCTGTCACTGATGCACAGCCGCAGGGTGTCACCACGACTGTACAGGTGCACCTTGAGCCGCGCCGCGCCGGCACTGGCTTGCACGGCATTTTCGATCAGGTTGAGCAAGGCCCCCACCAGGGTGTCGCGATTGCACAGCAATTCACCCTGATGACTGTCGCACTGCCAGCGCACGGCAACATCCTGAACATGGGTCAGGGCCGCGGCTTGCAGTGATTGCAGCAGAGACTTGGGGGTCAGACGATCGGTCAGGGGCAACTCACCACGAGCGAACACCAGCATGTCGCGCACCTGATGCTCCAGCTCGTGCAGGCGCTCCTTGAGGCGCCCGGCGAAACGCTGATGAGTGGCCACCGGCAGTTCCTGTTCGGTGAGGTGACTGGCATACAACAGGGCCGCCGAGAGCGGCGTGCGAATCTGATGTGCCAGGGAAGCGACCATCTTGCCCAGCGAGGACAGACGCTCGTGGCGAGCCAACTGATCCTGCAGATGACGGGTTTCCGTCAGGTCGTTAAGCAACACCAACTGCCCGGGCTCGGCATCCAGCGAGCGGGTAGCTATCGATAGACGCCGGCCGTCGCGCAGGGAAATCTCATGACCGTCATCCTCACGGGGCGCAAAGCTGCGGGCAATGATGTTGCGCCACAATTGCCCTTCCAGCGGCAACCCCAACAGATCGCATGCCGCCGGGTTCGCTTCGCTGACAATACCGTGGCCATCAATGACGATGACGCCACCGGGCAACAGGTCGAGAAGATTTTGCAGACGGTTGGCCAGACGCTCTTTTTCCGCCAGTTCCTGCATCCGCTGGGCACTGACCACAGCCAACTCACCCTTGAGCTCAGTCACCCGAGCCTCAAGCATGCTGTAGGAGTCAGTAAGTTGGCTCGACATCTGGTTGAACAAAGCGAAGGCCTGCTCAAGACCTAGCCGACTTGCCTGCTCTACGGACGACGATTGCCCCGGAGCATCGGGGGCAGGAGACATCTGGGCGGCTTGGGGCATCGTGCTCTCTCGCGTGGCTGACCGTCAGTTAAACGGAACGTTGCAAGAGACTTAGCAATACCCGTGCCTAAAAAAAAACCACACGGCTTTCAACGACTTGAAAAACAGGCGTCAATCATCCGCCTGTTCATCGCCCTCACGACGACTCATGCCGTACTTGCGCATCTTCTCCACCAGAGTGGTGCGACGAATGCGCAGGCGCTCTGCAGCCCGAGCCACAATGCCATTGGCATCGTCCAACGCTTGCTGGATCAGACCCTGCTCCAGGCTACCGAGGTAATCCTTCAGATCCAGGCCTTCCGGCGGCAGCATGGCGGTGGCGGCGAAGTCCGGCGCATGGCCATTGATCGCCACCCGCTCTTCCAGGTCGCTGCGCAGACTGTCTACCAACTGCTCGTCTTCATCATCGACGTAGCGGAATTTCTTGGGCAACTCGACCACACCGATCACCCCATACGGGTGCATGATCGCCATGCGCTCAACCAAGTTGGCCAGCTCGCGGACGTTACCCGGCCAGCCATGCCGGCACAGGGACATGATGGCAGCAGAGTTGAAGCGGATCGAACCGCGCTTCTCATGCTCCATGCGCGAGATCAACTCGTTCATCAGCAGCGGAATGTCTTCCACTCGCTCACGCAATGGCGCCATCTCGATGGGGAACACGTTGAGGCGGTAGTACAGGTCCTCACGGAAACTGCCCACTTCAATCATGCTTTCAAGGTTTTTATGGGTGGCTGCGATGATTCGCACATCGACACCCTGGGTCTTGTTGCTACCTACGCGCTCGAAGGTACGCTCCTGCAACACCCGCAACAGCTTGACCTGCATCGGCAGCGGCATATCGCCGATTTCGTCGAGGAACAAGGTGCCGCCGTTGGCTAGCTCAAAGCGCCCGGCGCGACTGGTAATGGCCCCGGTGAATGCACCCTTCTCATGGCCGAACAACTCGCTTTCCAGCAACTCTGCAGGAATGGCTCCGCAATTGACCGGAACGAATGGCGCGTCACGCCGCTTGGAGTGGTAGTGCAGGTTACGAGCTACCACTTCCTTGCCGGTCCCGGACTCACCAAGGATCAGCACGCTGGCATCGGTATCCGCCACTTGCTGCATCATCTGCCGCACGTGCTGGATCGCACGACTGGTGCCTACCAGGCTGCGGAACAGGTTGGGTTCTCGGTGACGACCGCGCTCGCGGGCCTGATCGTACATTTCACGATAGACCTGGGCGCGGTGCAGGGAGTCGAGCAACTTGCTGTAGCTAGGAGGCATTTCCAGGGTGGAAAGCACTCGACGACGCTGGTCTTCGGGCAAGTCGATGGAAGAATTTTCGCCCATTAACAAAACCGGAAGGAACTCATCCCAGGTTGAGAGTGTCTTTAACAGGCCCAAAAGCGCGCCAGGAGCATTTACAGTCCCGATGAGGACGCAAATTACTTCACGACTTGACGACAAAGAGCCGACAGCCTGCTGCCAGTCATGGCTACCGCAGGGTAAATTTTCTTCACCAAGAAAATTTAAAATCACCGCCAGGTCGCGGCGGCGCACGCTATCGTCATCGATCAGCAGAATTTTGGTTTCACGCCACATGCAATAGCAACTTCCCTAGTCAACTCAATGCCCAGAATGAGGGGCAAGCTAGACGCGCTTTAGGCATTTTCTGCCTTATAGACGCCTGAAATCTGAAAACAGCCACTAGTTAAGTCAAAAATGCGTGCACAGTCAAATTTATGGCGCGCAACGTTCGGATTAACTCAACATTAACCGAACAAATGGTAAACCTTTGCCGCGTTCTGTGCTTGGGTGATCTGCGACATCTCGTCGACTATCGCCTGACGCTCTCCGGTTGCCACCTCAAGCAGCTGCCGGTAAACCCCCAACAACTCCTCCAGATTGTCCCGCAAGGCGACCTCGTCAACCTGAGCCTCGCCGAGCACATCCTCCATGCACGAACGGCAGGCCAGGTCCAACTCGCCAATGGCTTGCCAGTTGCGCTCGGCCAAGGCGCCAACCAGGGCCTCGCGGGTTTCTTCGATGCGTTGCAGGACAGCACTCATGGTGTTCCTCCTTAGAACTGCGGACCCGGTGCAGCGATGGCATCCCAGCCTTCCTTGACCGTGCGCAGCAGATCAGCGACCTCATCGAGAATCTTCGGATCGGTCTTGATATTGGCTTCAGTCAGACGCTTCATCATGTAGGTGTAGAGACCATCCAGATCCCCCAGGGCATCCATGGAGTTTTCCAGGTCCAGCCCCTCACGCAAGCCACCGATGATGCCAATGGCCTTGCCGATGAACACGCCCTTGTTGGCGATATCCTTGCGCTCCATTGCGCCCTTGGCCTGCGCAATACGATCCAGACCGCCTTCCATCAGCATCTGCACCAGACGATGCGGACTGGCTTCTGAGGTCTGTGCCTGTGCACCCACCTTCTGGTACTGCCGAAGGGCTAACATCGGATTCATGTGATACCTCTTCAAAACTCAAGGGTTCGTATAAGCAATGTATCGACGCAACGTCAAAAAACTTTAGATCAAATGCAAAAGCCCGGAGCGCTGAAAAAACGCTGCCGGGCTTTTGGCGCAGGCTGGATATTAGCCTTTTTTCTGTGCGTTCAACGCTTCGAACATCGACGTGATGTTACTGGCAGTGGCCTTCAGCTTGCCCACCAGGGTATCCATGTCGTTGTACTTCTTGGTCAGTACCGCTGTCAGCGTCGCCACTCGACGATCCAGGGCATCCTGCTGATCGCTGAGCTTTTTCTTGGTGATATCCAGGGTCTTGGTCCGAGTGGTGAGAATCCCCTCGGTCATGGTGCCTACGCCCTGAGTGAACGGCTTGATAGCGGAAGTCATGCGATCAAGCAGGCCCGGATTGGTGCCATCTCCGGAAAACAGCTTCTGCACTTCACCACCGAGCTTTTTGTCGGTCATGGCGACGGTGAACTTCTTATCGTCGAAGTCCAGGGCACCAGTCTTCTGGTTGGTGGTAATCCCCAACTGCGCCAGCACCGTCAACTTGTCACCCGCCCCCACCTCCGACAACGGCGCACGAATCGCCGCCAGAATCGAACGAGGCAGAGCGTCACCGGTCAACTGAGCAGGGACCGTCAGCTTGCCGTTGTCGTCCAGCGAGGGCTTGGTCAGGGTCGAAATGCCATTGGCCACCGCGTTGTAAGCATCGACAAACTTCTGAATCGAAGTCTTCAGACCTTCAGTGTTGGTCGCAACAGTGATAGTGATCGGCTTATCAGTCTTGGCCACCAAGTTGAGCTTGAGACCGGAAACAGCCTGAGTAACGGTATTGGTCTTGCTGGTCAGTTGCATGCCATCGACGCTGAAAACCGCATCCTTGGCAAGCCCACCAATGTTGCCCGATGCCGCAGCGCCGGCCCCCATGGGCTGGGTGCCGTCAACTTCCAACCCAGCAATACCACTGACAGAAATATCAGAGCCCGCACCAGTCTTCTCAGAGCCAATCACCAGACGCGAACCGAACGAGTCGGTCACGATGTTGGCACTGATTCCGGACATGGCCATTTTGGAATCGGCGTTGATCGAGTCACGCACCGACTGCAACGTCGCATTCGCGCCGATTGTCAGCGGATAGTTAATGCCATTTTGAGTGATGTTCAACGTACCACTCGGAATGGCACTGGTATTTCCTCCGGCAAAAGCCTTACTGGCCACTTTTGACGAAGTTGCAATATTAGCCACTTCAACAGTGTACTTGCCAGCCACCGCATAGTTGTCGGCCGTGGCATCCACGATTTTATTGTCGCTGGAGGTAGCCGCAAAACCGGCAAAGGAAGGATTGACCGAGCTTCCAAGCCCTGTGACCGACAGAGTGCTCTGGAAAGTCGACAACAGCGATTGCAAGGTGCCGATACCGGAAATACTCGCACTGTTGCTGGCAGTTGCACGGTCGATCTGACCCTGCTTGGCCGCTTTGTCAGCCGCAACCAACGCCTTGACGATAGCACCGGTGTCGAGGCCGGAACCTAGACCGGTACCCGGTAGAATTGGACTTGCCATGTGTATCTCCCTTCAGTGTGCCGCCGGTCTTTTGACCACTACAACGTCCAAAAGAACACAGCAACAAATTTCATGCCAGCTATCAGACTTTCGCGCTGAACAGCAGGCTGCTGGCGTCATTCAAGCTATTGGCCAATCTCAGCACTTCTTCGTTGGGGATCTGACGAACCACCTCACCCGAATCGCTGGCAATCACCTTGACCACAACCTGGCCGGAGGGCTCGTCGATCGAGAACTCCAGGTTACGCTTGACCGACTGGACAAATTTCTCGATTTCCTGGACGGCCATCTTCAACTTTTCCTGCTCGGTCTGAGCACCTTTCTTACTGTCCTGACTGGCGGTCTCAGCCACAGCAGGCACCACCTCTCGAGGCTTCTCCACGGGCTTGTCAGCAACAGGCGTCACCGGCTTGGCCGCTGGATAAGACAAGTTCAGCTTCACGCTCATATCCATGTCCATCACCTCTTAAAGTAAAAAAGCGAGAGAGCACGACCAGCGCACTCCCCCGCCAAAGCTTAGCCAGCTATTACTGAAGCAGTTTCAGTACAGCGGATGGCAGTTGGTTGGCCTGGGCCAGAACTGCGGTCGAAGCTTGTTGCAGAGTCTGCTGCTTGGTCAGCTGGGCAGTTTCAGCAGCGAAGTCGGTATCTTGTACGCGACCCAGTGCAGCACTGGCGTTTTCGTTGATGTTCTGCAGGTTGGAGATGGTGCTGGTCAGACGGTTCTGGGCAGCACCGAGGTCGGCACGGCTGGAGTTGATGGTCTGCAGCGCCTTGTCGATGGCGTCCATAGCGGCTTTGGTGCTGGCTTCAGCAGTGGTGCTGTCAGTACCGGTGATGGCGATGGTCGCGGAACCCACGCTCAGGGTTGCAGCGTCGAAGCCGCTGGCCAGAGTGATGGTGATCTGGTTGGTAGCGCCAGTGTTGGAACCGACCTGGAAGGTCATGGTGCCAGCAGTACCGTCGATCAGGTTCTTGCCGTTCAGGTTGGTCGACTTGGCGATACGGGTCAGTTCGTCCGACATCTGACCAAATTCTTTGTTCAGAGCAACACGGTCTTGAGTACCGTTGGAGTCGTTTCGTGCCTGTACAGCCAGTTCACGCATACGCTGCAGAATGTTGGTGGATTCTTGCATCGCGCCTTCAGCGGTCTGGGCGATGGAGATACCGTCGTTGGCGTTCTTGATAGCCATGGTCTGACCACGGATCTGCGAAGTCATACGGGTAGCGATCTGCAGGCCGGCGGCGTCGTCTTTTGCACTGTTGATTTTCAGGCCGGAAGACAGGCGAGTCATCGAAGTCGACAGAGCGTCGGAAGCGCGGTTCAGGTTTTTCTGAACGTTCAACGACGTGACGTTAGTGTTTACTGTTAAAGCCATGACGAATTCCTCGTTGGTTGGGTACTGCGGCTTCCGGCCCTGGCAACCGCCGGGTAATGGCCTAGAGAACCTTCGTAATAGTTATCGTCGCCAATGCAAGTTGCTTTAGGGCTTTTTCAAAAATATTTGCCATCACCCTGCCACCCCTTGGAAAACAAGGGGTTAAGCCCATCGACAAGCGAAAAAAATGACGTCAGAAAACCCTCGCCAAAACCGCCCTGGCAGGCAACAAGAAAAAACCTTTCAGCTACCCAGTTCACCCTGCAGCCAATCCACCAGTTCATATTCGAGATAATCAGCCAGGCTCAGCCAGTTCTGCATCTCCTGGCAAGCCAGCATCAGGCCCAGCAACTGGGCCCAGTCCTGCTGAACCGACACCGACGCACTATCCACCCGCAACTGTATGGGCTCGAACAACTCGACCATGCCTCCTACAGCCTCCACATCTCGGCCCAGGCGGAACAGATCGGCAACTTCCCGGGCACGATCAAACACAGGCTCAAGTCGCTTCATTGAACAAAATCCCCATGGAAGGTGGTGCCCAGGATCATCGCGCCACTGCGGCTGGTATTGAAGAACACCACTTCGGGCCGACTCGCGATGTAACGCTCCAGCTCGCACAGATAACTACGAAAGTTGAGCTGGGTCTTGACCCGCTGCCCATGGCCGTCAAGCACCCAATGCCGGGCCACGCCGGCCTGAGGCCCGAGATCACCGTCCTGCCACCCGGCATGAGTTCGATTCTGAGGAAATGCGAAATCCGCACCAAACAGAGTGATCCGCCTGCCTCCCATCTTCACCGCCAGATCCACGGCCGGATGAATCACACTGCCTCCGGCATGCAACTGCGCCCGCGGTATCCGCTGGCGCAACGCCTGGAATACCGGACTGGAGGAATAGCCCACATACCGCGGCCCCCGCCAACCTTCAAGAACCAACGGGTCCGCCAGGGGCATATAGACCAGGACGACGCCGTCACTACCCTGGCCCGGCAGATGCACCGTGGAGATTCGCTGATCGATACTGACCACCAGATCCACCCGGATGCCTTGCTTGAGCAGAGGCAGATAGGCCGTATCCACACAGATCAACAACGGCCGCTCAGGTTGTTCGGCTACCGCCCGCAATGCCTGGTAATGCTGCTCCAGGCTCGGCCCCGTAGCGATCACGAACACCTCGCGCCCAGCATGAAGATCGAACAGTTCGGCAACATCGCGATCCGCCCGAACCCAGGGCTCGATGGCGGCCAGACGCGCAGCGATGTCCGGCGCATCGGCCGAGAACAGACGATTGTTGAAAGACAGATGGGTCTCGCTGATCAGCCGGTCACGAATCTTCGCGCTGTAATCATCGGCCAGCACCAACTCGGCCGGCAGGGCGAAGAACGGCAGTTGAATCTCCGGCAGATCGCCGGCATACAGCAACTCGACCCGTGGATCGGCCAGCCAGTCCTGCTGATCAAGCAGTTGCAGCACCAACCTGAACACCGCGCCATTGAGGATGTGCACGTACAGACGCGTCAACTCCGGCCGCTGGAGTAACGCCCGTTGCAGGTCCCCCAGGCCGCAGCCGTACAGATGCAGGACCGGCGCCTCAGGCAGGCTGGCGGCCTGGGTATGCGCCTCACGGGTGCGATCATGGCGGCTGGTGAGCTGGATACCGGCGATGCTCAGGGTCGAACCCAGCCCCTCCACCAGGTCCGCCTGCAGCGCATCACTGTCTTCAGCCAGCAGCCGCTCCAGCAGCACCGGCCAGCGCTCGCCCAGGACCCGGGCATTGTGTTCCAAGCTGTCGCTCATGCTGCCTCGCTTATCACTCGCGCAAAAAAATAGCGCTCAAGATTACACCTTGAGCGCTACGTGTGCCGCCGGAAGCTGAGCGTCAGGAGCGATAGATGATCGCCGACCCCCAGGACAAACCAACACCGAAGCCACTCAAGGCCACGCGCTTCCAGCTGGAATCGAACATATGCTTTTCCAGTAGCAGCGGAATGCTCGAGGAAACTGTGTTGCCGGTTTCCACCATGTCCTTGATGAACTTGTTCGGATCGCCCTCGAAACGCCGGGCCACGGCGTCGACAATCGCAGCACTGCCCTGGTGAATGCAGAAGGCATCGATATCGTCAGGCTGCAAGCCCGACTCGGCCAGCAACTCGTGCAGGTGTGCAGGCACCTTGAGCAGTGCGAAGTTGAACACCTGGCGGCCGTTCATGAAGAACACGCCATCGCTGACTTTCAAGTGCGGAGCACCGGAGCCATCGGTGCCGAACTTGGCCTTGCCCAACTGCCAGGTCGCCCCCTCGCCCAGCCAGGTGGCGGTGGCGGCATCGCCAAACAGCATGGTGGTGTTGCGGTCTTCGGGATCGACGATCTTCGAATAAGGATCGGCGGTGACCAACAGGCCGTTCTTCAGGCCTGCAGCTTCCATGAAACCTTTGATGGCATAGATACCGTAGACATACCCGGAACAGCCCAGGGAAATATCGAAGGCCGCCACCGTGGTCGGCAGGCCCAGTTTGTCCTGAACGATCGCGGCGGTATGGGGCAGCCCTTCCTCGTCACCGTTCTGGGTGACCACGATCAATACGTCGATGGCTTCGCGCTTGAGTTCCGGGTTGCTGGCGAACAGGGCATTGACCGCTTCGACACACAGATCGGAAGTCTCTTGCCCGGCGTCTTTGCGCGGCAGGAAAGCGGAACCGATCTTGCCCAGGATGAAGTCTTCATCCTTGGCGAACTTTGCACCTTGTGCGTAATTGTCCACGCCGGCTACAGGCACGTAGCTCGCAATGCTTTTTATGCCAATCATTACGGCTTCCCAATAATAAACAGCTCAATACCCCCGCTCAGTCACTGAGCAGGGGTTGCCGAAAGAAACACAGATACTTGCGCCGAACACAACGGCATCGGGAAGAACCAAGGGCTATCACGGGTCCTGTCACGCAGGGCTGGCGCCATCTTCCCGGGCAATACAATACAGTGAAGATGCACGTTATGACTCACAGGTCACGCTATTTTGCCGAATCAGCCACACAAAGGCTTAATCGATGAGCGCCCAGTCCAGTGCCGTGCCGCGCTTGAGGGCCTGACGCGCACGACGCCCGAGCAGCGCATCGTAGTGCTTGGGAGCCAGCCCCAGTCCGGGACGGATTGCCCGCACATTGTCGGCGCTGAACAGTTCCCCAGCCTGCATGTCCCGGGTGACATACAGCGACCGACGGTACATCAGCGACTTGCTCTCGGCCTGGGTGGCGCCATAGCGCACCTGCCCCATGGCCTGCCAGGCCCGCTCGGTTTCCAGCACCAGGCTGGCCAGTTCCCCCGGTTCCAGGGAAAAACTGGCGTCGACCCCTCCGGCCGAACGGTCCAGGGTGAAATGTTTTTCGATCACCGTGGCGCCCAGGGCCACAGCAGCCACCGAGACCCCAACCCCCATGCTGTGATCGGACAGGCCCACTTCACAGCCGAACAGCTCCCGCAGATGAGGGATGGTCAACAGGTTGCTGTTGGCCGGCGAAGCCGGATAGGTGCTGGTGCACTTGAGCAATACCAGATCCCGGCAGCCGGCCTGCCTGGCGGCCCGCACGCTTTCGTCCAGCTCGGCGATGCTGGCCATGCCGGTGGAAATGATCAGCGGCTTGCCGGTGGCGGCGACCCGGCGAATCAGCGGCAGGTCGGTGTTTTCAAAACTGGCGATCTTGTAGGCCGGGACGTCGAGGCTTTCGAGAAAGTCCACCGCGCTCTCGTCGAACGGCGTGGAAAACGCCAGCAAGCCCAGCTCCCGCGCCCGGGCGAAGATCGGCTCGTGCCACTCCCAGGGCGTATGGGCACGCTGGTACAGGTCGTACAGCGATGAGCCGGCCCAGAGGCTGTCCGGGTCCTTGATGAAAAACTCCCCCTGATCCAGGTCCAGGGTCATGGTGTCGGCGGTGTAGGTCTGTAACTTCAGGGCATGGGCACCAGCCTTGGCCGCGGCCTCGACAATCTGCAGAGCCACATCCAGCGACTGATTATGGTTGCCGCTCATCTCGGCGATGATCAACGGCGCAGCACCGGCGCCCACCGAGCGCGAGCCGATCTTGAAACTAGTCATCCAGATGTTCCTTCAACACACGGGTGAATTCACAAGGCGCCTGGCAATAGCCGGCCCGGCGAAACAATGTCAGCGAAACCTGATTCTCTGCCAGCACCCGAGCCCCCAGGCGCTGCACATCGGGCCAATGGCGCATCAGCCAAGCCTCGCCCTGCTCCAGCAACGCCCGCCCCCAACCTAGCCCCAGGTGCTCGGCAAACAGGTAGATCGACACATCCGCCTGAATGCCTTGGCGGTCATAGCGCAGCACCCCCACCGCCCCCGCGGCTATTTCCGCTATCAGCAACAGCCGCTGCGGATCATTCACAGCGGCCTCCAGCCAGCGCACATGGTCCGGCCACTCAAGCACCTCGGGCTGTTGGGACCAACGCCTGACGAGTTCGGCATTGCGCCCCTCGAACAGCAACCGGGCATCAGCCACAGCCGCCGGACGCAAACGCAGTGCCACAGTGAACAACGCCGCTGCCATTCGCTGCACACCCCGACCATCCACCAGCTCGCGGGCCCGGCGGGACAGGCTATGACGCAGCCCCAGATTGTCCAGCAACAGGCTCAGGGCCTGGCGCACCTGCTCCACGCTGACCTGTTCACAGGCCCCCAGGTACAAGTGGGCACCCGCCTCGGCCAGCAACCGGGCATTGGCCTCCTGGTTAGCGGCCACGGTGATGCACAGCGTAGGCACCCCCAGCACCGCTCGCTCCCAGCTGGTACCGCCTCCCGCGCCCAGGCACAGGTCTGCCTCGGCCAACAGCCCGGCAAAATCCTTCACATAGCTGTGCAGTCGCCAGTGCGGCCGTTCGGCGGCCAGGGCCTGCATGGCCTGCCAGTCCGGGTTGCCGCTGCCGGCGACGAAGTCCACCTGCAGATCGTGGAAATCCAGCAGTGCCAACATGGCCTTGTGGGTCTGGCCGGCGGCATCGAAACCGCCGAAGTTCACCAACAAGCGCCGCGGCTGTGGCCGGATCGATATGGGGGGGCGGTGAAACTCTTCGCGCAACAAGGCGTAATGCGGACCGAACAGGGTCCGGCACGACGCGTCGTACAACCCGGAATAGGCCTCGGCGCTGCCGCTGAAATTCTGATCCAGCAACAGGTCCACGGCATGCTTGCGGTTGGCCAGATCGTCGATCGCGGCGATCCTCGGCGCCCATTGGCGAGCGGCGCTCTGCCATAGATGATCGAGGCCGTAATGATCCACCAGCACCCAGTCGAAGGCCGGCTGAGCGACCAATACCAGCTGCAGCGCGGCGATGTCCGCCTGCCAGGGCAAGGGCGCCTCGATCCCCAACTCTGGATGCTCGTCGACGTAGCACTCCGGTAACTCAAAGGCCTGGAAGCCCTCGGCCCGCAGCGCCTCCAGGCGATGACCGGGCAGACGCCGACAGGCGAACGCTACATCAGCGCCCTGGCGGCGCAGTTCCTGGGCCAGGGTCAGGCAGCGGGCCACGTGGCCGCTGCCGATGACCGGCGACGCATCGGCGCGGATCAGTACCCTCACTCCAGCTCTCCTGCGGCCTTCAGTGCGGCGTACAGGTATTCTGCTCGCCGCCAGTCTTCTTCGGTATCGATGTCCTGCACCAGATGACGGGGCAGGATCACCGGCAGGCTGCGGGGTGAGAACAGCACCTCCCCCTCCAGCCAGGCCTGGCTCCTGCCCCAGTAGAACTGCCCTGCATCCTGATAGGCCAGTGGCAGATCCTGGGAACGGCTCTGACGAAATTCCGGGTACAGGGCATTGAGCGCCCCTTGCTCATCGAGAGTCAGCGCCCGCTGCACGGGAAAGCCGAAGCTGCACACCGAGAAGGCGAACGCCTTGTCCGGGTGCTGCACCAGCGTCTCCAGCCCCTGGCGCAGATAACGCACCTGCAGCAAGGGCGCGGTGGCGTAGATACAACAGGCGTACTCGAACGCTTGTCCCTGCTCCTGCAACACCTGCAAGGCATGGACAATCACCGCTGCCGTGCCGGTGAAGTCATCTGCCAGGGACTGTGGCCGAACAAACGGCACCTCGGCGCCACAGGCGAGCGCCAGTTCGGCGATCTGCGGATCGTCGGTGCTGACCACCACTCGCTGGAACAGCCCGGAACTCAATGCCTTGTCGATGGAGCGAGCGAGCATCGGCACACCATCGAAGGCCCTGAGGTTCTTGCGTGCAATACGCTTGCTGCCGCCTCGGGCAGGAATCAACGCCAAACAACTCAAAGGCCTGGCTCCAACTTGCACGCCCCTGACTCAGGCAGACAGCCTGGAGCGTTCGCAGCCGCTTGGACGCAGCACATCCCAGGCCAGGAAAAAACCGTCATCACTACCTCTCAATCCAGAATCCGCTGCAGGTGCGCCACCACTTCGTCTTGCAACTCATCGGTCAGCTCTGGAAAAAGGGGCAGACTGAGGGCTTCCAGGAAGTAACGTTCAGCCTCGGGGTAATCACCCTCGGCGAAGCCCTGTTCTTGGTAATAAGGCTGCAGGTGCACGGGAATGTAATGCAGGTTCACCCCCAGTCCCGCCGCACGCAATTCGTCAAAGACTTGCTTCTGGGTCAGCCGGATACGGGTCAGATCCAGGCGCACCACATACAGATGCCAAGCCGAGTCGGCCCCGCTCTGCGCCACCGGCAAGGTCAGCGGCAGGTCGGCCAGCAACATCTGGTAGCGTGCCGCCAGCTCCCGACGTCGAGCCACGAACTCGTCGAGCCGGGACATTTGAGAAAGTCCCAGTGCAGCATGCAAGTCGGTCATCCGATAGTTGAAGCCCAGCTCCAGTTGCTGGTAGTACCACAGGCCAGTATCCGGGACCTGCATCAGTGCCGGGTCGCTGGTAATGCCATGACTGCGCAAACGGCGCAGGCGCTCGGCGAACTCCGGCCGGTTGGTCAGCACCATCCCGCCTTCGGCACTGGTGATGATTTTCACCGGGTGAAAGCTGAAGATGGTCATTGCCGCATAGGTTCCGCAACCCACTGGACGCCCCAGGTAGGAGGCACCCACGGCGTGCGCCGCGTCTTCGATCAAGACAAATCCGTAGCGCTCGGCAAGCCCGGCGATGGCCTGCATGTCGGCACTCTGTCCAGCAAATGCGACAACCACCACCACCTTCGGCAGGGTGCCGTTGCGTTCGGCTAACTCGAGCTTCTGCGCCAGCAGAGCCGCATCCATATTCCAGGTATGGGGATCGATATCGACAAAGTCCACCTGGGCACCGCAGTAACGCCCACAGTTGGCCGAAGCGACAAAGGTATTGGGGCTGGTCCACAGAAAGTCGCCCGGCCCCAGGCCCGCCGCCACGCAGGCGATATGCAGCGCCGCCGTGGCATTGCACACGGCAACGGCATGCCCGGCCTGACAGTAGTCGGCCAGGGCCTGCTCGAAACGCTCGATCGTCGGCCCTTGGGTCAGCCAGGGAGACTGGAGCACCTGCACCACCGCATCGATGTCCGCCTGATTGATGCTCTGGCAGCCATAGGGAATCCTGTAGGGAGTCATGACAGTCTCCCTCTGCAAGCAAGCGTCAAGTCACGATGCGCAAAGCGGACATTCAAAAGACTATTGAGCATGCTGGGTTCCCTCGAGACAGCAATCAATTGGCAATCATCTGTAGCCAATCCACACCACTGGCGGTACCGAGCGTAAAGCCCTTGCCGCTCAACGCCAGGTTCTGGTTATAGGCAATATCCTGGGCAAAGCGCGCCGCCCACTTATCCTGCAGGGCCGCGACCGCCTGTGGGTGTTGCGGCAAAGTCCCCGGATGCTGCACCTGGGCCTGGGGCGTCAGTACCGTGAGGTAACCGGCATCAGCCACTTTCAGGCACAGGTCGACATCGGCGAAGGCCTGATCGAAATGCTCTTCGTCCAACCCGCCCACCGCCTCGAACAGCACCTTGGCGATCATCAGGCAGGCACCGGACACCGCTGAATAGTTTTTCTCCACCCACAGGCTATTCATGTAGCCCGCTGCCTCCCTGGCCTCACCGGCGAAGGCGGCACCCAGGTGGCCGTCAAAACCCAGGATCAACCCGGCCTGGGTGGTCACGCCGTTTTCGTTCACCAGCTTGGCGCCGACAATCCCGACTTCCGGGCGTTGAGCCTGGTTGAGCAGGCTCTCGATCCAGTTGGCGTTGACCACCTCAGCATCGGCCGAGAGCAGCACCAGGTACTCGCCCCGAGCTTCCCGGCACGCCATGTTGTACAGGGCCGAAGCGCTCAGGCGCTGGCCGCTGCGCAACACGCGAATGCGCTCGCCGCGGCCTTCCAGGCTGGTCAGCCAGCTGTCGAGCTCGGCGCTCTGGTTGTGGTTTTCGGCGATCAGCACTTCATAGCGCTGGTAGCGGGTGCGCTGCAGCACGCTGACCAGGCAGCGTTGCAACTCGGCGAAATTGTCCTGGCTGGGCAGAATGATCGACACCAGCGGCCGCTCGGCGTGCTGATACTCGATCTGATAGGTGCCCGGCTGCGCCGAACCAACCTGAGCGCGATAGCCTCGTGCGGCCAGGTGCCGGGTCAGCACCTGCCGTTCTTCGGCTTCCGCCTTGTCCCCTGGGGCCTGACAAATCAGCAAGGGCTCGGCCAGGTGGGCCAGACCGCCCAGGCCACCGTCCTGGATCAGGCGTAATACAAGGTCCAGTTCCAGGGCCTGCTTGAGCTCACGGGAGAAACCACCGATCTGCAGCACCGTCTCGCGGTCCAGCAGCCAATGCCGGGCCATTAGCGCCGGCGTGCCTTGCAGTTGATCCAGGTTGACCCCGGGGCGGAACACCGAACTCAAGGTGGCATCGGCACGGCGCTGGATCTCGTCCATGGCCACGGCCCGAATGCCTTCGGCGCCGAGCAACTCCAGGCTCGCCCGCAGCAGGCCGCTGGCGGTGAACTGGTCGCCGGCCTCGGCCAACACTACCCAGTCGGCACGGGACTGGGCCATGGCCTGGTTGATGCGCTCGACGTAGTTGCTTTCCGTGACCTTGACGAAGTGCAAGGTGTCCTGGGCCGTGGTGGTGGCCGGCAGCTCGCCGGTGGTGAATACCACCAGTTTGAACGCCTTGTAATGACCGGCCAGCAGACTGTCGAGCGTGGCCTGCAACTTGACCAGGTCAGCGTCCAGGTCCAGCAACAGGATCTGCACCTGCGGGCCACCGGCATGACGGGCCAGGTGCGCGGCGATGGCATTCAGTTGTGCCGGCTCCGGAGCACGGGCCTCAAGCCATTTGAGCAAGCGTCCCGACTCGGTCGCGTTGAACAGGGCACGACTGTCAGAGCCTGGCACCGATGCCAGGCGCTCGGCCCAGGCCTGCAGCTTGCGCGCCTCCTCGGGCTCGTCGCTGTCCTGCATCGACTCGGCCAGGCGCTTGACCACCTCGCGGTTGAACAGGTTCAGGGTCAGCGCTTCCCACAACCGGGCGCGCAGACTCTCCGGCGTATCGTTGGGATGAACCCGCATCAACTCTTCCTGACGCAGCCACACGCCCTCCAGCTCTTTGAGCTGCAGGCGCCCGGTGGGCATGGCGTGCATGAGGAATTCCAACTGGGTCAGCAGATCGAACATCGGCTGGTTGTAGAAGGGCATCTCGACGAACTGCTCGGGACCAAAGGAGCGTACCGGCTCGGCCCCGACCTCGACCCAGGCCGAACGGAAGATCGCCGTGCCCTTGAGGGAACGTCCGCTGAGCAGGCAATCGGCCATGGCGGTGAAACTGTCCAAGGCGATCTGCTTCACCTGCTCGGGGTCCTGGCCACTGAAACCGGTGGGCAACGAAGCGAGGAATTCGGCGAAGGCCTCACGCTGGGCCACCGATTGCGCGTCCTTGTAGGTCAGCACCGTCAGCACATTGGTGTTGTGCTCCGAAGCCCCGTAGTTGGCCTCACGCACGGCAAATGGAATCGGCAGGATCCGCGCCTTGGCACAGGCCAGCAGGAAGAAGGAATGACCGATTTCCTGCCATTCGAAACTCACCCCCGGCGGCAGCAGCTCATACCACTGGCGCAGCAGGTCGGTGCGGGTCACCGCATAGAACGGCGGCAGGAAATGCCCCATGAAGTTCATTACCCGATCCTGGGCATCATGGGAGTCATAGTCCTCCATGACCCGGCGATCACGGCGGTAGTAATTGGTTTCCGAAGCCCGGGCCAGATACATCATCCCGTAGCCGTGGCACAGCCCGTAGTCGGGATGGGCCTCGAGAAACTCCAGGGAGCTGGTCAGCGCATCGTGGAGGAGAAAATCGTCATCGGCAGCGAACGCCATGTAAGGCGTGGTCACCAGGCTCATACCATAGGTCAGCTTGTCCTGCAGGCCCTTGTAGCCGAACTGCGGCAGATGCCGGTAGTCGACCTGGGGATAGAGCTGCGCCAGGGACTCATCCGCCTCCAGCGACGAATCCAGTACCAGGATCGAGCACGGATAGGTGCTGTAATACTGCAAGGTGCGCTGCATGAACGCTTTGCGGTTGTGGGACAACAGCACAAGGGTGAAACGCTCACTCAGGGGTGCTTTGTCATTCATTGCTTTGTCTCCAACCCACATAGGTACTTCCCCACAACCGGCCAAACGCCTTGAACCTGCAACCATTGATAGTTAACGAACCCGACGCAGGTAACCGTCCGGCGCCACGGTGATCAGCAGCTTGTTCTGCATCTGATAGTCGATTTCAAAATCGCGGTTCTCCTCCAGATAGGCCCAGACCGCAGTTTTCGGGTTGTCACCCGGGCCCCAGGGACGATCCGGGAAGAAGCTTTCCGGCATGTCCTCAACCACGGTGTCCATGACCACGCAGTAGCTGTCCACCGACACCAGCGGCGCATACAGACGCAGCTCTTCGAGCACGTGCTCGTGGGTGTGGTTGGAGTCCAGGACCAGGATCACCTTCTTGCCGGCTGCGGCGGCCCGTACCTGCTCGGCGATGGCCGGATCGATGCTCGAACCCTCGATCATGCGGATACGCTTGCTCATCGGATGCTGCTCGATGGCTTCGCGGTTATGCGGACGGATATCCAGGTCGATGCCTAGCACTTCGCCATGGCCCTGCAACTCCAGCAGCGAGGCGTAGTAGATGATCGAGCCGCCGTGAGCGATACCGCATTCGATCACCAGGTCCGGCTTGACCTGCCAGATGATCTCCTGCATCGCCATCATGTCCTGGGGCAGCTGAATGATCGGCCGCCCCATCCAGGAAAAGTGATAGCTGTACTTGTGGGTCGCCGACTCGTTGAAAAAGTCACGGGCCAGGCCCTTGAGCTTCTCATCCTGGCCCTGGGCGCTGATCTGCGCCTGGCATTCTTGTTCAAAGGCTTGAATGACGTTGTGCTCGGTCATGTTCGGATCTCAATGGCAAATTAGCTGAACGAAGCGCTGTCGACGGCGTGATAGACATAACGGCCGTCGGTCATGCGCTTGATTTCTTCGAGGTAGTTGGAGTTCATCACGAACAGGTTGGCGCCTGCCGGCAGTGCTTCCATGGCTTCTTGTGGCGATGACACACGCATGCCACTGAGCGGCAGGTACCGGCCCTGTTTGGCCGGGTTGATATCGACGACTTGATCCACCGCCACGCCGGCCCGTTGCAGGAACAGCGAATAGATCACGCCCTTGGACGAGGCGCCCCAAATCCCGGCAGCGGTGTGCGGCGCCGACTCGATGATGCGCTTGGCGCACTCGATGCTGGCGGTGAAATCCGCCGGCATCTGCAACGGCCGGCTAGGCGCCGGCAACGACGACTTCAAGCTGCCCAGGTCCGCCACCACGTACAGGTACTGGCCGCCGAACAGATGCCCGGCCTCATGCACGGTGCCGAACATGCGCTGCAGGTCTTCGAGGCGGAAGTAATTGACGTGCTCATAGAACACGTCGAACCAGGCGCGATGCTCGAGAATCCAGTCGAAACATGGCACCTCGATATAGATCTGCCCGCCCTGGTTGGCATCGGCAATCTCTGCCAGAAAGGCCAGCGGATCGGCAATATGCTCCAGCACATGACGCAGCACGATGGCCTCGGCAGCCAGCCCCAGGCCACGGGTGAAAGGCGCCTTGATCACCTCGGGGTTGGCCCCTTCGTAGGCCGGGTCGATGCCGGTGATGGCGTAGCCCTCGCTGCGCAGCAGTTCGAGGAAATAGCCCTTGCCGCAACCGACTTCGATCAGCTCGCGCCCCTTGAAGTGCCGGGCGATGATGCCCTCCACATCCATCAGGTGCTGCTGGAACTGCGCTGAATGGGCCTGTTCGTTCTGGTAGTCGCTGTCGTAACTGAGCTTGTCGGCATCGAAGGCCTGATTGAAGATCAGCCCGCTTTGCAGGTCCTGCACCAGCACGATGTCCGCAGCAGCCGAGGCGCGGGCACTCTGGGCATCGGCGAAGGTACGGTTCTGCAACACCGGCAAGTCGGCGACCCGATACAACTCATGCGCCATGTTCGGCTCCTGTTATTTGCTGCAAGCGTTGGTTCAAGCCCCAGAACGCCATGGGTTCGTAGTCCGGGTACGGGTAGTGCCCCAGGTTCAGGCGAATCGATGAACCGCGCTGGGCGATACGCTGTTCCACCAGGGAACGCACGGCGATCGGCCGGCCACTGGAGCAATTGACCACACCGGAAAACGCCCGCTGGCGCAGCAGCGCCGCAAGGTAGCCGGCCGCTTCCTCGATGGCCAGGTAGTCCCGCAACTGCTCGCCGCCGGACATGTCGAACACCTCATCACCGGCGTCGATGGCCCGATCCAGAGCCGCCAGCAGGCTCTTGGGATTCTGTCCCGGACCATGCAGATAGAACAGCCGCGCCCACTGCAAGCTGAAGGGCACCTGCTGCTGCAGGGCCTGGAGGAACAGGTGCAGGCTGTGCTTGGCCAGGCCGTAGGGATTGCCTGGGCGAGCCTCGGTCTGCTCTGTCAAAGGTCCGCTCTGCATGCCGTACTCGAAGCAGGTACCGGTGACCAGCACCTGGCCCACCCCCGCCTCGACCACCGCCTTGATAAAGCGATAGTCGGCCATCAGGTTGTGCTCCAGGTGAAACAGCGCCTGGTAGTTCGGCAATCCGGGCCAGGCCAGATGGGCCAAGGCGTCGACCCCGTCCACCAGGGCGGCGACATCCAGGTGCGGGTCATGCACATCCAGCGCGCGGAACTCCACAGCGTCGAACCAGGGCATCTGCCGCGCCTTGTCCAGATCACGGGCCAGCGTACGGACCCGGCAACCCCGGGCCAGCAAGGCTGCAACCAGATGCCGGCCGACAAAGCCGGTGGCGCCGGTGACCAGCACCTTCATGCCGTTCACAGCAGCTTCAACTCAGGCACGGCAATCACGAAACGCCCGCCCCATTGCCGCACCTGGGCCAGTTGCTCGCTGACTTCGCCCAACAGGTTCCACGGCAACACCAGTACATAGTCCGGTCGCTCCTGGTCGATGCGCTCGGGCGCCACCACCGGGATACGACTCCCCGGCAGGAACTTGCCCTGCTTGTGCGGGCTGGCGTCGGCGACCCAGGCCAGCAAGTCGGCCTTGATCCCCGCGTAATTGAGCAAGGTATTGCCCTTGGCTGCCGCGCCGTAGCCCACCACGCGCTTGCCTTCGGCCTTGGCCTGGAGCAGGAAGCGCAACAGCTCGTGCTTGATCCGCTCTGCCGCCGGCGCCAGGGTCTGGTAATACTCGGGCGTGTTCACCCCGGCGCGCTGCTCCAACAGTAACTGCTGCGCCACGCTGTCCTGCACTGGCCGACGCGAACCGTCGATACGCTGCACGAAGACCCGCAGCGAACCGCCATGGGTTGGCAGGGTCTGGACATCGAAGACTTCCAGGCCGTTGCGCTGGCACAAGCTCAGGACGGCGGTCAGCGACAGATAGGAATAGTGTTCGTGGTACAGGGTGTCGAACTGCTGGCCGGCCATCAGGGTCAGCAATTGGGGAAATTCGAAAGTCGCCACCCCCGTCGGTTTGAGCAACGTCGCGAAACCGCAGAGAAAATCGTTGATGTCCGGCACATGGGCCAGCACGTTGTTGGCCGCCATCAGGTCCGCGGCCCAGCCCTCCTCCAGCAACTGCGCGGCAGTGCCACGGCCGAAGAACAGCTCGCGGATCTGCAAGCCCTTGGCCCGCGCCGCCTGGGCGGTGCTGCGAGTCGGCTCGACCCCGAGGCAGGGAATGTCACGCTGGGCCACGTACTGCAGCAGGTAGCCGTCGTTCGCCGCTACTTCCACTACTCGGCTGCGGGCGTCCAAGCCGAAACGCTCGACCATTTGCGCCACATAGTCCCGGGCGTGCTGCAGCCAAGTGCTGGAGAACGAACTGAAATAGGCATAGTCGGCGTCGAACAGGTGGTCGGCGCGGGTGTAGTCCTCGGTCTGCACCAGCCAGCATTGCTGGCACACCTGGACCTTGAGCGGCACCCACTGCTCGGCCTGATCCAGTTGCTCGGCACGCAGGTAAGCGTTGGATGGCGGTGAGGTGCCCAGGTCGATCAGAGGCAGGCTCAGGCATGCGCCACAACCGCGGCAATTCATAGTCTCACTCCAGCGAAGGCAGCATCGAGCAAGGGGTGGCTGGCATCCCGGTTCGACAGATTATTGACAGACAACGGCCAGTGGATCGCCAGTCGCGGGTCCAGCGCCGACAACCCGGCCTCGTGCTCGGGGGCGTAGTCGGCGCTGTGCAGGTAGAGCAGCTCGGCATCGTCGCTCAGGGCCTGGAAGCCATGGGCGAAACCCGCCGGCAGCAACAGGCTGCGCCCATCGCCGCCGCGCAGGTGCTCGGCATGCCAATGCAGAAAGGTCGGCGACTCGGGGCGCAGGTCCACCGCCACGTCCCAGACTTCACCCCGCAAGCAACTGATGAGTTTGGCTTCGGGCCGGGCAGCGGTCTGATAATGCAGGCCACGCACACTGCCCCGTTCGCGGGTGCAGGAGTGGTTGATCTGGCGAATATGGAAGGGCTGGCCAAAAGCGCTCAGGCTGCCCTCGCAGAACAACCGGGAGAAATGCCCGCGCTGATCCTCGAAGCGTTTGTGGCGCACCTCGAACAACCCGGCCATTGGCAGAGCCAGGACCTGAAACTCGCTCACAGCGCCCCCCGGTACAGGTTCAACTGCCCAAGGGTCACGGCACGCATGTCCGCGCCGCCCTTCCAGGCCAAGTGCCAGTCCAGGGTTTGCACCAGACACTGTTGCAGCGTCCAACGGGGTTTCCAGCCCAGCAGCTGGCGCGCACGACTGCTGTCCAGGCGCAGCAGGCCGGCTTCGTGCAGCTCACTGGGCTCGATCCGCAGGCCCGGGGCCTCGGGCCAATGCCGGGCCAGCAGCTCCACCACTTCACCGACGCTGCACATGTCCTGCTCACCGGGCCCGAAGTTCCAGGCACCGGCGTATTGCGGGCCGTCCAGGTACAGGCCGGCCGCCAGTTGCAGGTAACCGGCCAGGGGCTCCAGGGCGTGTTGCCAGGGGCGTACCGCCTGGGGATAACGCAAGGTCACCGGCTCGTCGGCCGACCAGGCCTTGAGCACATCGGGAATCAACCGCTCGGGTGCAAAATCGCCACCGCCCAGCACGTTGCCGGCCCGGGCCGTGGCCAGGGCCAGGCCATGCTCGGCATAACGCTCGGCAGCAAAGAAGGATGAGGCATAGGACTGGGCCAGCAACTCGCAACAGGCCTTGCTGCTGCTGTAGGGATCGTGGCCGCCCAGGGCTTCGTTTTCCCGATAGGGCCACAGCCATTCCTGATTGGCGTAGACCTTGTCGGTGGTCACCAGGACACAGGCACGTACCCCACCGACCTGACGGATCGCTTCCAACAGGTTGAGGGTGCCCATGACGTTGCTTGAGTAGGTCCCCAGCGGATCGCGGTAGGCCTCGCGCACCAGGGGCTGGGCCGCCAGGTGCAGGACGATTTCCGGCTGCACCTGGGCGATCAGCTCCAGCAGACTGCCCAGGTCCCGCAGGTCGCCACGATGATCGTCGACGCCTTCGGCCACCCGGGCCAGTTCGAACAGGCTCGGCTCGGTCCCCGGGTCCAGGGCGAATCCGCTGACCTGGGCCCCCAGGCTTTGCAGCCACAGGCTCAGCCAACTGCCCTTGAAACCGGTATGCCCGGTCAGCAGGACACGCTTGCCACGCCAGAACTCCTGGCTCAGTCCCATTGCTTCCACGGGGCCTCCCCGCTTTGCCAGAGCTGTTCCAGATGATTCTTGTCCCGCAGGGTATCCATGGACTGCCAGAACCCCGAATGCTCGTAGGCGCTCAGTTGCTGATCCTTGGCCAGCTGGATCAGGGGCTCGGCCTCCCAGGTGGTGCTATCGCCATCAATGTAGGACAGCACTTTGGGCGACAACACGAAGAACCCGCCGTTGATCCAGCCACCGTCGCCACGGGGTTTCTCGGTGAAACCCAAGACCTGATCGCCATCGCGATCCAGGGCGCCATAGCGGCCAGGGGGCTGTACGGCAGTGACGGTGGCCAGCTTGCCGTGGGACTTGTGGAAGTCCACCAGGGCACTGATATCCAGATCGGAGACGCCATCGCCATAGGTGAAGCAGAAGGCCTCGTCTTCCTGCAGGTAGCGCCCGGCCCGGCGCAACCGTCCGCCGGTCATGGTTTCCTCGCCGGTGTCGATCAGCGTCACGCTCCATGGCTCGCTGTAATTCTGATGCACGTCCATGCGGTTGTTGCGCATGTCGAAGGTCACATCCGAAGTGTGCAGGAAGTAGTTGGCGAAGAAGTCCTTGATTGCGTAGCCCTTGTAGCCCAGGCAAATCACGAAGTCATGAATCCCGTGGGCGGAATACTGCTTCATGATGTGCCAAAGAATTGGCTTGCCACCGATCTCGATCATGGGCTTGGGCTTGAGGTGGGACTCCTCGCTGATTCGCGTACCCAGTCCACCTGCCAGAATTACTGCCTTCATCGCTGTCCTCTTGCTCTTCGTGGGCCAGGCCAGCCCTTTCAGGACTGGCGCGGCGCCAGATGCAGATCATTCATCGCAACCAAAGGGTCCCTTGCACCGCGCCGCAGTGAAGGATTTATGGCGATTTGCTGAAGACTTGCAGGAAGTGCGCCAATTGCGTGCGCGGCGCCCGCAGGCGCCGCAGAAGACAGCGAGAGCAACCCCCCGAACAGAAGATTGCCCAAAACACCGGCCAGCGACGGTGGCAGTCGCCGGCCCGGGGATCGATCAGTCCGCCAACCATCCCCACAGCCAGTGCCGCAGGTTGTCGTCGCGCAGCATGAAGTCGCGATGCACCGCTTCTCGCAGCTCATCCCCCATGCGGTAGCTGGCTGCCGGGTCGGACAGGTGCATGCGGATCGCCTGCAACCATTCCTCGGTGCTGTTGCTGCGGACCTTGGTGCAGGGCAGGAAACCGCGATAGGCCTCGGTGTCGGTGCAGATCACCGGGTAACCGCAGGCACCGTATTCCAGGAGCCGCAGGTTGCTCTTGCAGTCGTTGAAGATATGAAACTCCAGCGGCGCCAGCGCTAGATCCAGATTCAGGCTGGCCAACTTGAACGGATAGCTCTGCAGGCTGGTGAGGGAGTGAAACTCGTGCACATAAGGACGCAAGTCATCAGGGCACATGCCGAAGAATACCCACTCGACCTCGTTGGCCAGCTCGCGTACCACCTCGGCAATGATTTCCAGGTCGCCGGTATGACTGGTGCCACCACCCCAGCCCACCCGCGGCTTGCTGGAGGTACCACGGCGACTGGTCAAACTGGCCCAGGGGTCCAGCGCCAGCATGTTGGGCACCACGCGAATGTCGCTGTGCATGCTCGACAGAGCATCGGCCAGGGGCTGGGTGGTCACCACCACGCGATCGCACAAGGCGATACCTTCGCGCAGCATCTGCTCGGTGTTCACCGGCTTGTTCCGAGCGTGGGTGTTTTTCTTCGGCGCGCTGACGATGTAGTCGTCGAGCTCGAAGACCCGCAGGGCGCTGGAGTATTTTTTCATCCGCAGAATGTCGCTGGCCGCCCCTTCGCTGTAGCGGCACTGCAGGATGATGCTATCCGGCGACAGGCGCTCGATGTCCGCCGTGGACGGCGACTCGTAGGCCACCCGGGCAATCGCCCGCCCCGCCTCTTCCAGCGCCGTCAGGGGACCTGTCACCCGGTAATGTCCGACCGCAGAGCTGTTGACCGGCAAGCCGAGGATCAAGGGCAAGGCCCGACTGCAGAACGGATTCCAATTGTTGCGCAAGGAGGGCTCCAGACTGAAGCTGGAGTAGCCCAGGCTCAGGGCCGGGTTGTAGGCCGGATCGCGAGCGACCTTGGCCATCCACTGCTGATAGAAACGCTCTTGCTCGGCTTCACGGGCCAGCAGTTGCTCGCTGTCGTCACTGGCAGGCGACGCCGGCCGCAGCATCAGGGTGGCGTGAGGCGTCCAGACCACCAGATAACCGTTGCGGTCGACCCGCAGACACAGGTCGGTGGCACCCAGCTCGCCGGCGAAGGCTTGCTCATCCAGGCCGCCCAGGCTGTCGAAGACCTCCTTGCGCACCATCAGGCAATCACCACTGACCGCACTCCAGTTCTGCACCACCTGCAGCCGCTGCATGTAGCCCCGGGCATCCATGGCTTCGCCGACAAAGGGTGAGCTCGCAGGCCCGGCCATGCCCAGCACCTGGCCGGCATGGAGAATGGAGCCATCGGTAGCCAGAATCCGCGCGCCCACCACGCCCACCTCTGGACGCTGAGCCTGATTGAGCAACTCATCCAGCCAGTCGCCGCTACAGATCAGCGCCCCCGGATTGAGCAGCAACAGGTAGTCGCCACGAGCCTGGCTCGCCGCACTGTTGATCAGCGCAGCATGGCTGTGCGGACCGACATAAGGCAGGACCCGCAGCATTGCACCACCCAACTGAGCCATGGCCGTCAGCCAGTCGGCCATGGCCGGGTCGCGACTGCCGGCATCCACCAGCACAATTTCGTAGTGGTTGTAGGCCGTCTGCTCGATCAGGCTTTCAACACAGCGCTGCAGGGTCGCCAGGGAGTCGCCGCACGGCAGGATGATCGACACCAGCGGCCGGCTGCCATGCAGGTAGTCGATGCGGTTGAGAAGAGGCAAATCATCGTGAACAATCCGGTGCTCCACACCGATCCGCTGCAGATGCGCCGCCACCAGCCCCTCGCTGGCCTCGATCACCTGGGGCCGGGACAGCCACTGGGCGAAGCTGAACTCGGACTCCAGCTGGATATCGGCAATGTGCTCGATCGCCTGGGGCCCCGCCGCTTCCACCATCCGCCACAGCAGATCATGGGGCGCCAATTCGCCATGGAGCGGATCGAAGCCGCCCTCGGTCATGAAGCGCTCGCGGGAAAAAGCCAGGGCACGGCCGACATAGGGGTAGGAGCGCATCAGGTCGAGGTTGAAGTCAGGCTTGAACACCGGTTCCGACGACTCCCCCTCCACCAGCGCACCTTCATCGCTGTAGGCACAGAGCATGGCCGGGGTATTGGCGATGCGCTCGGCCAGGATCAGCAGCGCCGACTCTTGCAGACGGTCACCGGCCTGCAACAGATAGAACCAGTCGCAACCTTCCAACTGCGGGGCCAGCTCATTGAGCTGCTGTACCCAGTCGTCGCGCAGAGGCTGGTGCAGGACCCGCTCACGCATCGGCTCCTCGCCCGCCGACAACAGCAGCACTGCGGCAGGCGCGAACAGCTGGCCATCAATGCTGTCCAGAGTCCGGGCAAGCGCCTGGCCATCGCCCTCGAAGTCGAGAACCACCGGCACCAGCTGTACCCGCCGCGGCCAGCTGTCAATGCGCTGAGGCATCAGCCGCTGCTCCACCGCCGAGAACTTGCGTACCGACAGCCACTCGCGATAGAAATCCTCGTAACTGATGCTCTCGCCACCGACCCGGCCATCGACCACGGTACTGCGATTGCCCAGCACACGGGTCACGCACAGCTCCTGCCAGTTGCGCGGCTGCCCGGCCTCCCGAGCCATATCGACATACCGTACCCAGCCTGCCGCCGGCGCCGACTCGCCACTGCGGGCGGCCAGCATCTGCACCAGCCACTCCCACTCATTCTTGGCCAGCTTGAGCATTTCCGGGGTCGCGCTCAGGCGCCCCGAGTACAGGCGCTCGCAACTGAGCACCGTCACCAGCGCCGCGAGATTGCCACGGCGCATCAGGCAGATGAACAGAGCGAAATCCAGCAGCGCGACAAAACCTGCGCCCTCCTGGATCAATGCCGGCAGCAGCTCCAGCACATCGGCACGACGCATCAGGGCCGAACTGAAGTTGCCAAGGAAATTGCGTGGCGTGCTCTCGAAGATCGCCAGCATGTCCTCGCCCTTGAGCACGGCATCGTTGTAGGTGAAACGGCAGTTGTCGACCCGCGGCGGCAGGATGAAATTCCCGGCATCACTGAACACCCGCAGTGCACACACCAGATTGATATCCGGGTTGTCGATCAGTACCGGCGCCTGCAGGGCGATGCTGGGGGCAAACAGCCGATCGTCGTCGCACAACACCTTGATCAGTTCGCCGCGCGCCTCTTCAACGCAACGCAGAACGTTCTTCTGCAGCCCCAGGCGTTGCGGGTTGCGCAGGTAACGCACAGGGTGCGCAGGCTCGGCCACGGCTTCGACGATACGCTGGATCTGATCGTCGGCGCTGTCGTCGCAAATGACGATTTCCAGGGGCTGGTAAGTCTGGGCCAAGGCACTGTCGAGGGCCTGGCTGAAGAAACGCGGGTTGAAGGCGGGGATGACGATGCTGACTAGAGGGGCTGGGTTCACGGCTGGAAACTCTCGAGCGGCGAGCCCCGGCCAGAAGGACCAGGGCTGCAGGACCGCTTAAAAAGACGGCTGACGGCTCGACGGTCATGGCGCTCGAGCCGCAGCCCGAACGCCATGTTCTCAGACCTTGTTGAACAGGCCGAGCTGGGTGATTTTGCTGAAGGCCAACTGCGAGGCCTGCAACATGGTCTGTTGCAGGGTCAGGCGAGTCATGACTTCGGCCGGATCGGAATCACTGATGGCAGAACGGGTGGTGACGTTGGCTGCCGACAGACTTTCGTTGATTTCGTTCTGGGTAGCCAGAGCCGAACCACGACCACCGATGGAGCTGATGCCGATGGACAGCTGATCAACACCGCTGGCCAGGTTGGCCATCCCCGACGCGAGGTCGGCCAGCTGCTTCTGGGTCGCCAGGACGTTACCGTCGGTGGGTACGTTCAACGCGTTTTTCAACTGACTCACGGTGTCCAGGACGTTCTGGGTTTCGTGAGTGTTGACCGCCACGCTGAACTGATCGTTGGCGGCCGGCGAAGGAGCGCCCGTCAGGGTGAAGCTCACACCTGCCGCGGTGGCGATATTGCCCGGGCCTACCACACCCGAAGACACCGGTTTGCTGTCTGCCGTCAGCGGCGCGGCATACAGATCGAAGTTGGTGGCGCTGGTGAACTTGAGCACTGCAGAGCCACTCGGGAACGTCGAGTTGTAAGCCACCGGATCAGTCACGCTGGTGGCTGAGACCTGAGTCATGCTCGGGTTGCCCGGAGAACGCGCAACGTTGAAGGTGTCCGGCTTCGAGGCCAAGGTAAAACTATGCCCCGGCAGCACCGTGTTGGCGACATCGCCGGACTTGAGATTGATGTTCAGGTTCAGATCGACACCACGGAAACTCACGGTCTGGTTCGGCGAAGTGCCGACCACGCCGCCCTTGCTGGCCTCGGCAGTCACATCGTTGCCGCTGCCATCGAGGATCTTCAACTGAGTACCGCTGACGAACGACACGGTATAAGGCTCGCCAGCGCGGAACTGGCTGTTGTAGGTGCCGCTGTTGGTCATCTGGCCATTGGACAGGGAAACCCGTCCATCATCCACCGCCGGCGAGGTCATGGTGACCTGGCTACGACTGGTGTTGAGTGCCTGCTGGAACACATCCCAGCCAGTGCTGTTGGCAGCCATCATCATGGTGTCGCCCACCGGCAGCTTCAGGCTGCTCTGGTCACCGTTGTAGCTGTAGGTGCCATCGGAGTTGCGGCTGAACGGCGGAACGTCGTCCTTGGAACCACCGAAGAGATACTTGCCGTTTTCGTCCTGAGAGTTCATCAGGCTCAGCAGTTGCTCTTCGATCTGCCCCAGCTCGGAAGCATTGGCCTGCCGGTCAGCATCGGTGTAACCGGCACTGCCGGCGCCAGTGGCCAGTTGCTTGGCCCGGTCCAGGACGTTGTTGATGCTGGTCATCACCGACTCGGCCTGGCCCAGAGAAGCCTTGATCGAGTTGCTGTTGGCCTTGTACTGATCAAGCAGGGAGGCCTGCTGACCCAACTGCAGCAGGCGGGCAGCGCCCACCGGATCGTCGGCGGCGGTCTTGACCCGGACCAGGCTGCTGGACTCTTCGCCGCTCTTGATTGCGTTGGAAAAGTTCTTCTGATAATTGGCAGCCGAAGTCTCGTAAAACTGGGCGGTGGAAATGCGCATGGGCTACGACTCCTTAAAGGCTGTTGATCAGCGTGCTGAAGGTTTCCTGCGCAGCCTTGATGATCTGCGAAGACGCTGTGTAGTACTGCTGGAACTTGACCAGGTTGCCGGTCTCATCATCCAGGTTGACCCCGGACAGCGAGTCGCGGGCGCCCTTGGCGTTGGCCAGGATGGAACCGTTGGCAGCGCTGTCGAGCTTGGCCTGGCTGGCCTTGGCGCCGACGTTCTCGATCAGCTTGCCGTAGGCATCCACCAGGGTGATGCCCTTGCTCGCCGAACCGGTGTCAACGGTCTGCTTGGTCTGCAGACCCGACAGCGTCAGGCCGTTGCGGTTATCGGAAGAACCGGCGCCATTCACCGAAATGTTCATGTTGTCGCCGGCATTGGGCGAACCGGCAACGGTCATCTGCACCGTGAAGGTCTTGGTCACGGGTGGCGTGCCACCGTCGGTGATCGGGTTGCCGCTGGCATCGAGCATCTTGACCTGCAGGTTCAGGACATTGCTCTGCCCCGGCACGATAGAGCCGCTGCCCATCTTGACGCCCTTGGCGTCAAAGTAATCGTAGGTCTGGCTGCCGCCGGACGCCGCGTTGAACACCACCTTGACCGGGCCGGAGTTCTTCAGCGCCGTCTGCATCTCCAGCTTGCTGGCAGTGTTGTAGCTGTCGATCGGCACCGCCAGGGACGGCTGCGCAGAGATGCTCAGGGAGCTCTTGACCCCGGCACCAATCTCGGCCTTCAACGGCGCAGCCAAAGCCAGGCGCTTGGCGTCAGTCATTTCCGTCTGGATAGTGGCCGCCGCATTGCGGGTCGGGGTGATCTTGAAGCTGTCACCAGCGGCCACCGTGCCATTGAGGTTCAGCGAGAAACCGTCGATCACTGGCGCCGGGCTGGTCGTGGTGCTGAAGGTGCCCATGTCCTTGCCGTCGGAACGCTTGACGGTGTAATCCGTGGCACTGCTGAAGGTCACGGTGTAGTCACCGGTGCTCAGCTTGCCGGTGTCCTTGATGGTCACATCGAAGTTGCCCGAGCCTGCGCTGTTGGCGGCGCTGGCCATACTGCGCTGACTGATCATCCGCAGGCTGTTGATGTCGTTGAACAGGTTGCCGCCGAACTCACCGTTCTTGTCGATGCCCTGGGCCATCTGGCTGTTCATCTGGTCGGCAACCACCAGGGCCACGCGCCCCAGCTCGTTCATGGCCGGGTCCAGCACTTCACTGCGATAGCGCAACAGACCACCAATCTCGCCACCGGTGGTGACGTTGGTGATGTCCACGGTGCTGGTGCCGCGATTGAGCTGCAGCATGGAGCGCGTCGGGTCGTTCTTGCCCTGCACCACTTCCAGGGTGTTGGCGGAGTTGCCCATCACCAGCGGCTGGCCACTGCCCAGGTACAGGTCGAGGCTGGAGCCACGCTCCGACACCTGAACACCGATAAAGGTCGACAGCTGGCGTACGGTTTCGTTACGGGCGTCCAACAGGTCGTTGGGCATGCCGTTGCCGTTGGTCGACAGTTCGGAAATCTTCTGGTTGAGCTGGGCAACGGTATTGGCCAGCTTGTTGACCTGATCGGCCATGCTCGCCATGTTGCCGTTGATGTTGCTGTTCTGTTCGTTGAGCTGGCTGGACACCGAGTTGAAACGGTTGCTCAAGGCCTGGGTGTCGCTGAGCAGCAACTGCCGGGAGGCCTCATCGGTAGGCTTGGCGTTGAGGTTCTGCAGAGAAGCGAAGAACTTGGTCAGGGCGCCGTTCATGCCGGTGCCATTGTCCGACAGCAACTGGTCGATCGGGCTGATCTGGCCCTGGTAGGCCGCAACGTCACTGTTGAGGGACGTGGCAGTGCGCAACTGGGCATCGAGGAAGCTGTTGTACACCCGGCGTACGTCCGCCAGGGTGGTACCGGTGCCGATGAAGACATTGCCGAATTGAGCAGAGGCCTTGGTGCCCTGCACGGTCTGCTGGCGCGAGTACCCGGCGGTGTCGGCGTTGGCAATGTTGTTACCCGTAGTCACCAACGACGTTTGGCTGGCGGCCAGCCCCGACATCCCAATATTGAGCAAACTCATGATTCAGACCTTATAAATTCGTGGAAACGCCCGCCGCAGCGTAGTTCTGGTAGTTCTTCATCTGCTTGGCTATCTGCGAAATCTTGCTAGCGTAATCCGGGTCCGTTGCATACCCGGCTTTTTGCAACTCGCGAACAAACTGTTCTGGTTTATCGGCAACCTTCAGCACTTCTTGATAGCGATTATTGCTCTGCAGCAAGGTCACCAGATCGTGGAAGCTGTCCTGGTAGGAGTCATAGGAGCGGAACGCCGCCGTCTCCTTGACCATCTGCCCATCGCGGAACTCGCTGGTGATCGCTCGCGCCTGTGCGCCCTGCCAACTTTTGTTGGCCTTGATACCGAACAGGTTGTGACTGCTGCTGCCATCCTGCTGACGCATCACCGATTTACCCCAGCCCGTTTCCAGCGCGGCCTGGGCCACCAGGTAACGCGGATCGATACCGATGCGCTGGGCCGCCTGCTGCGCCATCGGCAACATGGTGGCGACAAAATCATCTGCGGAACTGAAGGCGCGCTTGGCCGGCGCCAACGGCGGCTGAGCCATGGCCCGGCCATACACGCGCATCTTGCCCTGGGACGCGGCGTAGCCCTGATTGACCCGCCACTCGCCACGCAGCACCGCATCGGCGGCTGCACTATTGCGGGCAGGCGCCAGGTTCTGGGTAGAGGCGTCAGCAGTCGCACCCGCCGATGGCACGATACCGGTCAACAGGCGATCGGTAAGCTTGCTCGGCAACGACAGGCGCCGCTGATTGAGCAACGCCATATCGTTATGCGACACCGTGCTGCGCAATGGGTCCTGGGCACGCGAGGCCCACATTGGGCGCTGGCCATTGACCCGACTCAGCGGCCCATCCTGGGCGGTGGTACCGGCGGCAATCGGGGTCGGAGTGGCCACCGGCGCCGCGGCCGTCAAGGCCGTGTGGGTCGCACCCGGTTGAGCTGGCTTGTTCTTCATCATCTGGCGCATCAGCACATTGGCCAGGCCGATACCACCCCCCTCGCGAGACAGGGACACTGCCAGCTGCTGATCGTACATGTCCTGATACTGCTTGGCGGCCGGGGTATTGAGCGGGTTGTCCTGACCAATGACATCGGTGGCCTTGCGCATGGACTTGAGCATTTCATTGAGGAACAGCGACTCGAACTCCTGCGCCACCTTGCGCACGTTGGCTTCGCCGTTCTTGTCACCAACCTTGAGTTGCTGCAGGCGATTGAGGTCGGAATAGGACCCGGAATCGCCACTGCCGATCAATCCACTCTTACGTATATCCATGGCCGTCACCTCAAATCACGATCAGGTCGGCTTGCAAGGCGCCGGCCTGTTTCAAGGCTTCGAGAATCGCCATCAGGTCGCCTGGAGCGGCTCCCACCTGGTTCACCGCACGGACGATTTCGTCCAGGGTGGTGCCCGGGCCGAATTTGAACATCGGCTTGGCCTCCTGCTGGGCATTGACCCGCGAACGGGGAACCACTGCAGTCTGGCCGTTGGAGAGCGGACCGGGCTGGCTGACGATCGGGTCTTCGGTGATGGTCACGGTCAGGCTGCCGTGGGTCACCGCTGCCGGCGACACCTTGACGTTCTGGCCAATGACGATGGTGCCGGTACGGGAGTTGATGATGACCTTGGCCACCGCCTGCCCCGGATCGATTTCCAGGTTCTCCAGGATCGACAGGTAGTCCACGCGCTGGCTTGGGTCCAGAGGCGCGGTGACCCGGATCGAACCGCCATCGATGGCCTGGGCCACACCCGGACCGAGCATGTCGTTGATCTTGTCGACAATGCGCTTGGCAGTGGTGAAGTCCGAACGGTTAAGGTTCAGGGTCAGGCTGTTGCCCTGGTTGAAACCGCTGGGTACGGCGCGCTCCACCGAAGCACCACCGGGAATGCGCCCGGCAGACGGTACGTTGACAGTAATCTTCGAGCCGTCACGCCCCTCGGCATCGAAACCGCCCACCACCAGGTTGCCCTGGGCAATGGCGTAGACGTTGCCGTCGATACCCTTGAGCGGGGTCAGTAGCAGGGTGCCGCCACGCAGGCTCTTGGAGTTACCGATGGACGAAACGGTGATATCCACCTGCTGACCCGGCTTGGCGAAAGCTGGCAGATCGGCACTGATGGACACTGCAGCGACGTTCTTCAACTGCACGTTGCCGGAACCGGCCGGCACCTTGATGCCGAACTGCGACAGCATGTTGTTGAAGGTCTGCAGAGTGAACGGGGTCTGGGTCGTCTGGTCGCCGGTGCCGTTAAGCCCGACCACCAGGCCGTAACCGATCAACTGGTTGGAACGCACGCCGGAAATACTGGCGATGTCCTTCAACCGCTCGGCCTGAACGCCGAGGGAAGTGGACAGCAACAAGGCCGCCGCCATCAGGTGTTTGAAGTTGAACATGAGGCTTCTCATCACCTAGAAAGGGAACAGCGGACTGAGGAAGAAACGATCGAACCAGCCAGGCTGGTTGGCATCGGCAAACGAGCCGGTGCCCGAATAGGTAATGCGTGCATCTGCCACTCGGGTCGAAGACACGGTGTTATCCGTGGCGATATCGTCCGCCCGCACCAGACCTGCAATCCGCACCAGCTCATCGCCAGTGTTGAGGGTCATCCACTTCTCGCCGCGCACCGCGATGATGCCGTTGGGCAGTACATCGGCCACGGTAACCGTGATCGAACCGGTCAGGCTGTTGCTCTGCGCGGCCTTGCTGTCGCCCTTGGTGGCGCGATTGCCGCTGTAGCCGGCATTCAGGGTCAGGTCGCCATCGCCCAACGGGTTGTTGGTGTTGGGTACGGCACCAAACAGCGAGGTCAGGCCGATGCTGTTGGAGCTGGTCTTGGTCAGGGCCGAGTTGGCACCCTTACTGGCGTTGGTCCGCTCGTTCAGGGTGATGGTGATGATGTCACCGACCCGGAACGCCTTGCGGTCGCTGTAGAGGTTCTGCTCGAAGCCGGCCTGATAGATCGAACCGTTGTTGGACGCGGAAGGCAGCGGCGTGCGCGGCAACACCGGTGCGTAGTAAGGGTCATTGGGCTTGGGCGGCGGGGCAACACAGCCCGCGAGCACGGCACTCCCACTCAGCGCTAGAACACAAATAAACCGATTCATGACCCTTCCTCACGATGTTGCCGGTGCGCCACTTCAGACCCGTGGCGACCTCAAGACTTGATTACAGCTTCTGCGTTATGAACGAGAGCATCTGGTCCGCGGTGGAGATCACCTTGGAGTTCATCTCGTAGGCACGCTGGGTGGTGATCATGTTGACCATCTCCTCAACGGTGCTGACGTTGGACGCTTCCAGGGTGTTCTGCAGTGTGGTGCCGAAGCCGTTGAGGCCCGGGGTACCGATTTGCGGCGCGCCGCTGGCGGCGGTTTCCAGGAACAGGTTGTTGCCCTGGGACTGCAGGCCCGCCGGGTTGATGAAGTCGGCGGTTTGCAGGTTGCCGATCACCTGGGAAGCCGGGTTGCCGGCGATGGTGATGGATACGGTGCCGTCCTGACCCACGGTGAAGGTCTGCGCGTCGTTGGGCACGACCACCGCAGGCTCCAGGGCGAAACCGCTGGCGGTGACGATCTGGCCGTCGGAGTTGAGGTGGAAAGTACCGTCACGGGTATAGGCCGTGGTGCCATCGGGCTGCAGGATCTGGAAGAAGCCACGGCCATTGATGGCCAGGTCCAGAGGCTGTTCGGTGGTCTGCAGGCTGCCGGCAGTGAAGTTCTTCTGCGTACCGACGATGCGCACACCGGTACCGACCTGCAGGCCGGTTGGCAGTTCGCTGTCCTGAGTCGACTGAGCACCGGGCTGACGCTTGATCTGGTACAGCAGGTCCTGGAACTCGGCGCGATCACGTTTGAAACCCGTGGTCGAGACGTTCGCCAGGTTGTTGGAAATAACACTCAGGTTGGTGTCCTGGGCGGACAGACCGGTTTTGGCAACCCATAGAGCCGGAAGCATTCGATTCTCCTCTCGCGCCTGTTTTACGGCGCTAGATACTGGTAATTAGCTGATCTGCAAGACCCGAGCCATGGCCTGGTCGTCTTCTTTGGCGCTGTTCATCATCTTGACGTGCAATTCGAACTGGCGGGACAAGGCCAGCACCGCGGTCATTTCTTCCACGGCATTGACGTTGCTCGACTCCAGGAAGCCCGACACCAGCTGCACATTGGCATCGGCAGGCGCCGGCTGGCCGTCCTTGGTCTTGATCGACCCGTCCAGCCCCTTGGTCAGGTTCTTGATATCCGGATTGACCAGCTTGATGCGATCGACCTCAGCCATGACCCGCGGACCTTCACCCATGGCACGAATGCTGATGGTGCCGTCCTGGCCGACTTCGATCTTCTGCTCGGGCGGCACGGCGATAGGACCGCCATTGCCCATGACTGGCATGCCGTTGCCGGCACGCAGCACGCCCAGTGCATCGACATTCAAGCTGCCGGTGCGCACATAGCTTTCGCTGCCATCCGGGCTCTGTACGGCGATCCAGCCTTTGCCGCTGACGGCCACGTCCAGGTCACGACCGGTCTCCACCATGGAGCCGGGAGTAAAATCCGTTGCTGGCCGTTCGCCCATGGCAAAGGCCCGCGCCGGAAAACTGTCACCAAACACCGGCATCGCGCGCGCCTGCTCCAGGTCGCGCTGAAAACCGTTGGTGGAGATGTTCGCCAGATTGTTGGCATGAGCCTTTTGCGCCAGAGCATTCTGGCTGGCGCCGGTCATTGCCACATAAAGGTACTTGTCCACAATCGTTCCTCATCTGCCGGACGTTTGCCGCCCCACACTGTACTGAGCATGGCGTAAGCAATTTCTACACCAACTTTCACTGACAGCAACGCTCCCCATGCGGGCCGGGGCTTTGCCGCGAGCAACGGGATTTTCAGGGCGGAACGAGAGACGAAAAAACGGCGGACTTATGCCGCTAACGGCAAGCATCGGTCGCATGACGCGGATCAGACCCGCCCTCCGGGCCGGAGACTTTGTGAACAGATCTTGCAAGGCACAGTGACTGGCTATCGCGACTTCAGTTTGCGGGGGGGTGGCCGACACCTAAGCCAGTGACTGCCAAGGAGAACCACTTTGAACCTGTACCTCAATCAGCTGCGCAAGACAGCTGACTTCAAGGACGCCATCTATTCCGGGGATATCTTCCTGGACACCGACCTGGCCACCGCAAAAGACCTCTGCGGGTTCGCCAAGGAAAGCATCACCGCGGCGTTTGATGGTGAAACCAACCACCAGGCTTTGCACACGATGATGCCGGTGGAAGAGTTCGTCAGCCGGGTTACCCGACTCAAGGGCCAGTTCACCAACAGCCAGCGCGTCAAGGATCTGATCCTTGGCTTCATTCACGAGATCGGCATCGATCCTCGGGACTACATTTTCGACGTACCGCGCCTGCGGGTCGTGCCCAACTACGACTACCTGCACGCCGGCGTCAGCTACGCCTACAAACCCCATCGCGACAGCTGGTACGGCAGCGTGGACTGCCAGATCAACACCTGGATGCCGGTCTACACCATCACCCCGGACCAGACCATGATGATCAACCCCAGCTACTTCGAGAAGCCGGTGGCCAACACCTCGAAAGACTGGAGCCTGAAGGACTGGATCAGCAACCAGCGGCACAAGGCCAAGGACAACCTGACCGAAGAAGTGCGGGTCCACCCGGTGCCCGTGGAGGCGATCGACGACAGCTCCGAGCTGCGCATCGCCGGCAACTCAGGTGAGATGCTGGTGTTCTCCGGCTCGCACCTGCACGGCACCGTCCCCAACCGCACTGACCGCACCCGCTTCAGCGTGGACTTCCGCCTGATGCACCTCGAAGACCTGAAACACAACCGCGGAGCCCCCAACGTCGACAGCGCCTGCCCTGACGTCGGCTCCGGCTTCAAAGACTACTTCCACGCCCACGACTTCTCGAATTTCCAAGGATTCAAGCCATGACCAAACGTCGCCTTACCCCCGCCGAAGCCGAATACAACGAAACCCGCGCCGGCGTACTCAAGCGGGTCGACGCCGAGTACGTTGCCGACGCGCCCTTCGTCTTCGCCAACCGCATCAACGTCACCGCCGCGCTGTCGCGCATGGAGCTGTTCAAGAAGGTCATGGATGTACCAGGGGCGATCATCGAGTGCGGCGTGTACAAGGGCAACTCGCTGATGCTCTACATGCACCTGTCGATGATCCTCGAGCCCTATGCCATCAACCGCTCCATCGTCGGCTTCGACACCTTCGAAGGCTTCACCAGCATCAACAAGGACGAGGACCCGGCCGACATCAACGAAAGCATGTTCTCCGACACCGACCAGTCGCTGATCCAGGACATGATCGATGCCAACGACCTGCTGCGTCCGGTGAACCGCATCCCGCGCTGCGAGCTGGTCAAGGGCGACATCTGCAAGACCGTGCCGGAATTCGTCAAGTCGCGCCCGGACCTGGTGGTGGCCATGCTGATCCTCGACACCGACCTGTACGAACCGACCAAGGTCGCCCTGGAAACCTTCCTGCCATACATGCCCAAGGGCGCCATCGTGGTCCTCGACGAAGTCGCCTACCGCAACTTCCCGGGCGAAACCAAGGCCCTGCGCGAAGTGTTCGACATGAACAAGATCGAACTCAAGCGCCTGCCTTTTGACTCCTGTGTCGGCTACTTCCATATCTGAAGACCGCCAGTCCCGAGCCAAACGAAAAGCCCCGCTTCATAAGCGGGGCTTTTTTCATTCCGGCGATTCCTTTCCGACCTCGTACTGCCGCAGCTTGTTGGCGATGGTGGTATGGGAAACCCCCAGGCGCTTGCCCAACTGCCGACTGCTGGGATGCTCGGCATAAAGGCTTTCCAACACGGCCTTTTCGAAGCGCCCGACAATCTGCTCCAGGCCGCCCTCCAGGGAAAAATCCCCCAGCGGCTGGCGGGCGCCATAGTCCGGCAGACGGATATGCTCGGCCTTGACCGTGCCGCCATCACACAGCGAGACCGCCTGAAACAGTACGTTCTCCAACTGCCGGACATTGCCCGGCCAGTGGTAGTGGCTGAGGCGCTCCATGGCCGCCGGAGCCAGCCGCGGCAGCGGACAACCGATCTGGCGACTGGCCTGATCGAGAAAGTGCTCCACCAGGGGCGTCAAACCGTCGAGGCATTCGCGCAGTGGCGGAATATGCAGGGACAGCACGTTGAGTCGGTGGTACAGGTCCTGGCGAAACTCGCCCCGTGCGCACAACTCGGACAGATCCACCTGAGTCGCGCAGATCACCCGCACATCCAGGTATACCTCCTCGTCACTGCCGACACGGCGGAAGCAGCCATCCTGGAGGAAGCGCAGCAACTTGACCTGTAGGCGCGGGCTCATCTCGCCCACACCATCGAGAAACAGGGTGCCACCGGCCGTCAGCTCCAGCAGCCCGAGCTTGCCCTCGGCCCGAGCCCCTTCAAAGGCCCCGGGGCCATAGCCGAACAGCTCGGTCTCGGCCATGGATTCCGGCAGCCCGGCGCAGTTGAGGGCCATCAGCGGCGACTGGCCCCGAGGGCTGGCCAGGTGGCAGGCGCGGGCCAGCAACTCCTTGCCGGTGCCGGTCTCGCCTTCGATCAGCAGCGGCGCATCCAGTGGCGCCATGCGTCGGGCTTCCCGCACCACCGCCGCCATGACTTTCGAGCTCTGGAAAATACTGTCAAAGCCCCGCAGTTCCTGCTTGCGCACATTGTAGATACGCTCCCCTACCCGATCCGCCCGGTGCAGGGTCAATACCGCGCCGGCCATGGCTTCGCTGTCATCGTGTTCCGATTGCAGCGGGGCGATATCCGCCAGGAACACGTCGCCCTTGACCTTGACCCGCAGCCCGTTGATCCGCGACTGGTTGGCCCGTACCAGCTCCGGCAAATCGAAATCCTCGGCGTAGCGTGACAGTGGAATCCCCGGCACCTCATCCACCCGCACGCCCAGCAACTGCGCCGCCGCCCGGTTCGCGGCCACAATGGAGCCGCCCATATCGATGGACAGCACCGGGAACTCCAGGGCCCCCAGCAGCGCATTGAGCTCCATGTGCCGACGCTCGCTGGGCATCAGCCCGACCCTTTTGACGCCAAACACCCCGGCGATGGATTCGAACTTGGGGCGCAACGCCTGGAACTGCAGGTTGATGAGGTTCGGGCAGTGCAGATAGATGGCATTGCCATGCTCGCCACCTACCTCGCCCCGAGCCACGTTGATCCCGTATTCCACCAGCAGATTGAGGATGTCCCGCAGGATGCCGATGCGGTTCTGGCAGTGAACTTTGATACGCATGAAGAAAGCCCCGAAGCGGATAATGGAGGGCATAAACGCCGAAAGCCGACGCTTTTGACGCCGGCATTTGCAAACTTTCTGCGGGATGGCGCAGATAATCGTCAAGATTATGTGACAGCAAAGGGCTTTTTCAAACCGGAAAACCCACAATACTTGGGAGCCCCAGGCAAAATCGTAACGATTAGTTTACAAAATGACGCTCTACGCCCCTCCGCCACCGGAGGCCAACTGCTGCAAAGCGTCGCACCCTGGGGTATCACTGGGGTCACACATAACAAGAACGCATCCCCTGGCAGGAGAGCAGCATGAAGCAGACGCAGTACGTGGCCCGCGAGCCCGACGCGCAAGGTTTTATCGACTATCCACCCGAAGAACACGCGGTGTGGAACACCCTGATCACGCGCCAGTTGAAAGTGATCGAGGGCCGCGCGTGCCAGGAGTACCTGGACGGCATCGACAAGCTCGGCCTGCCCCACGACCGCATTCCGCAGCTGAGCGAAATCAACAAGGTCCTCGGCGAAACCACGGGCTGGCAAGTGGCCCGGGTGCCGGCACTGATTCCTTTCCAGACCTTTTTCGAACTGCTGGCCAGCAAGCGCTTTCCAGTGGCGACCTTCATTCGTACCCGCGAAGAACTGGACTACCTGCAGGAACCGGACATCTTCCACGAGATCTTCGGCCACTGCCCGCTGCTGACCAATCCCTGGTTCGCCGAATTCACCCACACCTACGGCAAGCTCGGCCTGCAAGCCACCAAGGAGGAGCGTGTCTATCTGGCGCGCCTGTACTGGATGACCATTGAGTTCGGCCTGGTGGACACACCGACCGGACGGCGCATCTACGGCGGTGGCATCCTCTCCTCGCCCAAGGAAACCGTGTACAGCCTGTCCGAAGAGCCGGAGCACCAAGCCTTCGACCCGCTGGAAGCCATGCGCACGCCTTATCGCATCGACATCCTGCAACCCATCTACTTCGCCCTGCCCAACCTCAAGCGCCTGTTCGACCTGGCCCATGAAGACATCATGGCCCTGGTTCATCAAGGCATGCAGTTGGGTCTGCACGCACCCAAGTTCCCGCCAAAACCCAAGGCGGCCTGAGCAGCCCGCCCTCGCGGGCGGCTGCGAAAGATAGTAACTTCCAACAAGAATCGAACTCAGGAACACACCATGACCGCTCTGAACCAAGCCCATTGCGAAGCCTGCCGCGCCGATGCCCCTCAGGTCAGCGACGAAGAACTGCCGGTACTGATCAAGCAGATCCCCGACTGGAACATCGAAGTTCGCGACGGCGTGATGCAACTGGAAAAAGTCTTCCTGTTCAAGAATTTCAAATTCGCCCTGGCCTTCACCAATGCCATGGGCGAGATCTCCGAGGCCGAAGGCCATCACCCAGGCCTGCTCACCGAATGGGGCAAGGTCACCGTGACCTGGTGGAGCCACTCGATCAAGGGCCTGCACCGTAACGACTTCATCATGGCGGCCCGCACCGACGAAGTGGCCAAGACCGCAGAGGGACGCAAGTAATGCATTTCGATGCCATCGGCCGCGTACCCGGCGATCCGATTCTCGGCCTGATGGAGGCCTACGCCAACGATCCCAACCCGCGCAAGTTCGACCTCGGCGTGGGGGTCTACAAGGACGCCCAGGGCCTGACGCCGATCCCGCAATCGGTGAAGCTGGCGGAGCAGCGCCTGGTAGACCGCCAGACCACCAAGACCTACATCGGCGGCCACGGCGACGCGGCCTTCGGCAAGGTGATCAATGAACTGGTACTGGGCAGCGATTCGACACTCATCGCCGAACAGCGCGCCGGCGCTACCCAGACGCCGGGCGGCACCGGAGCCCTGCGCCTGAGCGCCGACTTCATCGCCCAGTGCCTGCCGGGCCGCGGCGTTTGGTTGAGCAACCCGACCTGGCCGATCCACGAAACCATCTTCGCCGCAGCCGGGGTCAAGGTCAGTCACTACCCCTACGTGGGCAGCGACAACCGCCTGGACGTCGAGGCCATGCTGGACACCCTGAACCGGGTGCCCGAGGGCGACGTGGTGCTGCTGCACGCCTGCTGCCACAACCCCACCGGTTTCGACCTCAGCCAGGCCGACTGGCAACGGGTGCTGGAGGTGGTTCGCAAGCGCAACCTGCTGCCGCTGATCGACTTCGCCTACCAGGGCTTTGGCGACGGCCTGGAACAGGATGCCTGGTCGGTGCGGTTGTTCGCCGCCGAACTGCCGGAAGTGCTGATCACCAGCTCCTGCTCGAAGAACTTCGGCCTGTACCGCGATCGTACCGGGGCCCTGATTGTCTGTACCCGGGATGCGGAAAAGCTCCTGGACGTGCGCAGTCAACTGGCCCATATCGCCCGTAACCTGTGGTCCACGCCACCGGATCACGGGGCCGCAGTGGTCGCCACCATCCTCGGCGACCCGGAGCTGAAAAGCCTCTGGGCCGACGAAGTGGAAGCCATGCGCCAGCGCATCGCCCAACTGCGCGCCGGCTTGCTGGAAGCCTTGCAGCCCTACGGCCTGGCCGAGCGCTTCGCCCACATCGGCGTGCAACGCGGCATGTTCTCCTACACCGGCCTGAGCCCGTCTCAGGTCAAGGAACTGCGTGAACACCACAGCGTGTACATGGTCAGTTCCGGCCGGGCCAACGTCGCCGGAATCGACGCTTCGCGCCTGAGCCTGTTGGCCGAGGCGATCGCTCGGGTCGTCTAAAAGTAGAGTGCGTGCTTGCCGGCGCGGGTGGCCTTGAGGGTGCCTTCGCCGGCAAGCCGGTTCCTGCTGCGGCGTTGCCCTTTCATCCCAAAATCGCGATAAAAATCTTTTTGTCATTTCCAGTGCTGTATCCTGCCCAGGCTTTTTAAAAGCGCGGACCTACCCAGCGATTTAAAAAACAGACTTTGCGAGGAGCAACGACATGCATGAGATTCCGAATCTCCCCTTCCCAAGCCTGCACGAAACTGAGCAGACAACCACGCCACAAGCCAGTGCTGAAAAGCCTGTAGTGCAAGAAGCCGCCGACAGCCGCAAGGCCGACAGCGAAGACTGAAAAAGAGCTGTAACCAGACCGTGTGGAAAGCGCTACTCAAGCGCTTTCCACACCGCCTGAATCCTCACCCCCCGAGCCTCTGCCGAACCATGACCGACTCCTTCAGCGAAACCCAGGCCAGCGTACTGATGGGTACTGCGGAAAAAATGATCGAGGTCTGGAATCGCCTCAGTCCGGAAAAACAGGCCGCCCTGCTGGCCCGTTTTGGCACCCAGGAAAACGCCCTGGCCGCCCTGGTCACCACCCATCTGCTGAACGCCAAAGACGCCTGATTCAATCCATCAATCAGGAAAGTTCTGAACAACGCGTCGATTTCTCCCCCTGCATTCCCGTCTACATCGGTATCATAAGCAGCCTATCTATTTAGCTGTCGCAGTGGACCCATGCCCATGCCAGATACCCAGCGCCCCTTGGCGGTCACGCTGCAAGTCGTCTCCATCGTCCTGTTCACCTTTATCGGCTACCTGAACATCGGCATTCCCCTGGCGGTACTGCCGGGCTACGTCCATAGCGACCTGGGATTCGGTGCGGTGATCGCCGGCCTGGTGATCAGCGTGCAATACCTGGCCACCCTCCTCAGCCGCCCCTACGCCGGGCGCATCATCGACAACCTGGGCAGCAAGCGTGCTGTCATGTACGGCCTGGCCGGCTGCGGCCTGAGCGGGGTGTTCATGCTGCTTTCCGCCTGGCTGCAGAGCCTGCCGACCCTGAGCCTGGTCAGCCTGCTGATCGGCCGCCTGGTACTGGGCAGCGCGGAAAGCCTGGTGGGATCGGGCTCAATTGGCTGGGGCATCGGCCGGGTCGGTGCACAGAACACCGCCAAGGTGATTTCCTGGAACGGCATCGCCAGTTATGGCGCCCTGGCCATCGGCGCGCCCCTGGGGGTATGGCTGGTCAATCGCCTGGGCCTGTGGAGCATGGGGGTAAGCATCATTCTGCTGGCGGTGCTCGGCCTGCTACTGGCCTGGCCAAAACTCGCCGCGCCGATAGTCGCCGGAGAGCGCCTGCCGTTCATCCATGTACTGGGCAAAGTCTTCCCCCATGGTTGCGGCCTGGCCCTGGGCTCCATCGGCTTTGGCACCATCGCCACCTTCATCACCCTGTACTACACGACCCAGCACTGGTCCAACGCGGTGCTGTGCCTGAGCCTGTTCGGTGCCAGTTTCATTGGCGCGCGCCTGCTGTTCGGCAACCTGATCAACCGCCTCGGCGGCTTTCGCGTGGCCATTGCCTGCCTGTCGGTGGAAACCCTCGGTCTGTTGTTGCTGTGGCTGGCCCCCGATGCCAACTGGGCCCTGGCCGGCGCGGCCTTGAGTGGCTTTGGCTTCTCTCTGGTGTTCCCGGCACTGGGCGTGGAAGCGGTCAATCTGGTGCCGGCCTCCAGCCGCGGCGCGGCGGTGGGCGCCTACTCGTTGTTCATCGACCTGTCATTGGGCATCACCGGGCCGCTGGCCGGGGCGATTGCCGCCGGCTTCGGCTTTGCCTCGATCTTCCTGTTTGCCGCCATCGCCGCGTGTTGCGGCCTGCTGCTGAGCCTGTACCTGTATTACCAGGCGCCCAAGCTGCGCAAGGAACGCGAGAACCGCTAAAAGTCCACCTTACCGCGGCCGGCCTTGATGCTGCCGCGCTTGGCCTTGGTCTCCAGCCGGCGCTTCTTCGAGCCCAGGGTCGGCTTGGTCGGACGACGTTTCTTTTCCACCTTGATGGCACTGAGAATCAGCTCGGTGAGACGCTCCAGGGCATCGGCGCGATTCTGCTCCTGGGTGCGGTACTGCTGGGCCTTGAGAATGATCACGCCGTCACTGGTGATGCGACTGTCGCGCAGCGCCAGCAGCCGCTCCTTGTAGAACGGCGGCAGGGACGAGGCCGGAATGTCGAAGCGCAAATGCACTGCGCTGGACACTTTATTGACGTTCTGCCCGCCGGCGCCCTGGGCGCGGATGGCGGTCAGCTCGATCTCGGCATCCGGCAGATGCACGTTGTTGGAAATCACCAGCATGGAACAGGAATCCGTCTTCAGGGCGCACAGGATACCCCCATTCTCCACGCTCTTGCGGGCCTCTTCGCTGGCAAGGCAGCGCCTGCAAGAGACAGCCCTCGCAGGAGCCGGCTTGCCGGCGAAGGCGATCTGCATGCCCAACAAAAATCACCGGCATGAAAAACCCGGCCGGAGCCGGGTTAGTCATTGCCGGGGCCGCGCTTACTTCAGCGAAGGGCTGGCCGCCTGCAGCGCATGCTGGGCACTGCGCTTGTTCTTGATCAGGTAGCAGACCCACATGAACACCACCCACACCGGGATCGCGTACACCGAGATCTGGATGCCCGGGATCATCAGCATGATGCCGAGGATGAACACCACGAACGCCAGGCAGACGTAGTTGCCGTAGGGGTACCACAAGGCCTTGAACAACGAGGTCTGGCCAGTGCGGTCCATGTGCTGGCGGAACTTGAAGTGCGAGTAGCTGATCATTGCCCAGTTGATCACCAGGGTCGCCACCACCAGGGACATCAACAGCTCGAGAGCGTGCTGGGGAATCAGGTAGTTGAGCACCACGGCAACGAAGGTCACCACCGCCGAAGCGAGGATCGACATCACTGGCACGCCGCGCTTGTCGATCTTGGCCAGGACTTTCGGCGCATCGCCCTGCTCAGCCATGCCCAGCAGCATGCGGCTGTTGCAGTAGGTGCCGCTGTTGTACACCGACAGCGCCGCGGTCAGGACCACGAAATTGAGAATGTGCGCGGCGGTGTTGCTGCCCAGCATCGAGAACACCTGGACGAACGGGCTGCCGCTATAGGCGTCGCCGGAGGCATTCAGGGTCACCAGCAGGGTGTCCCACGGGGTCAGCGACAGCAGCACCACCAGGGCGCCGATGTAGAAAATCAGGATGCGGTAGATCACCTGATTGATCGCCTTGGGGATCACGGTTTTCGGCTTGTCGGCCTCGGCTGCAGTGAAGCCGAGCATTTCCAGGCCGCCGAAGGAGAACATGATGATCGCCATGGCCATCACCAGGCCGCTGACGCCGTTGGGAAAGAAGCCGCCATGGGACCAGAGGTTGCTCACCGATGCCTGCGGGCCGCCGTTACCGCTGACCAGCAGGTAGCTGCCCAGGGCAATCATGCCGACGATGGCCACCACCTTGATGATGGCGAACCAGAACTCGGCCTCGCCGAACACCTTGACGTTGGCCAGGTTGATGACGTTGATCATCACGAAGAACACCGCTGCCGAGGCCCAGGTCGGCACATCCGGCCACCAGTAGTGCACGTACTTGCCGACCGCGGTCAGCTCCGACATACCCACCAGGATGTAGAGAATCCAGCAGTTCCAGCCGGAAAGGAAACCGGCGAAGCCGCCCCAGTATTTATGGGCGAAGTGACTGAAGGAACCGGCCACCGGCTCTTCGACAATCATCTCGCCCAGCTGGCGCATGATCATGAAGGCGATGAAACCGCAGATGGCGTAACCGAGGATCATCGATGGACCGGCGGATTTGAGCACCCCGGCCGACCCCAGGAACAAACCGGTACCGATCGCGCCGCCCAGGGCAATCAGTTGAATATGGCGATTTTTCAGGCCGCGTTTCAGCTCGCCCGAATGCGAGTTTTGTCCACTCATGAAAAGGTTCTCACGCAAGGTTTGATGATGTTTGCAAGACGTTGCCGCCCGGTGAAGGCTTAAGCGGCGCGGAGCAAACCCCAGCGCAGGCACCCGAAGTTCAGCGTTTTTCTAACGGTCATGCGTCACCTGTTTGTTTTTATCTGTGACGAAATCGAACCCACCACGCTCGTGACGCGGCGGAGTGAACAAGGTGGATAACCTTGAGTTTATTGGCCCGGCAGCAGTGTCTTCAGCGCCCTGGGAGCAGGCTGAAACACGCGGCGCAGACGCAAAGTGCGCGGGTACGCAGTTGGGTCACAGTTAAAACGCCGCGCATTGTACACCCCTGACCCCCTGCCGCCAGACACCGCTGTATCAGCGTGCCGGTAACCGGGATCCTGCGGGGCCTGCTCGATGCTCGGCATCGGCGGCGGAAATTTGGACGGACCGAGTGGGGTCGTCGATGAAGGTGCGATGACCATCGCCCTTCGAAGGGTGTCGGTGAAAGTCGGTTACGGCGTTCATTGCGCCTCCTTCTTGTTATGCACCTGTACGCAGGCAGGTGTGCATCTCACCTGCCTTGGCGCCCCGGAACAAGCGGGCCAGAGCCTCCACGGCCAGAGTGCCCGGCGCCCGGCGGCAGCTTTTCCTTACAGCATCCGGACCTTGGCCGATTCAGGGCAAAACACGGAAGATTTCGTAATATTTTCTTTACATCGCGTAACGTAAATTTGCCAAACCAGATCGACCAGCGCAGCGACTGCAAATTGACGCGCACACCCTCCGGCACCGGAAAAAGCCTTAGCTTTTTGTTTTCAGGCAATAAAATTTCGCCCTAAAAATAGAAAATAAAGTTCAGTAGAAAATAATCTAATTATTTTTTTGCACTTCAAAATGCCCTGAACTAGGTTTCCAGCCACTTGCCGGATGCCTCGTCCGACAAGTACGAGGAGTGGATGAACAGCCCTCGCAACCATCCCGTTCGCCGCTGTTGATCCGCTCCGCCAATGGACTGCTATGCCCTATGTCATCTAGGAGAGTCACCATGCAAACACTGGAACAAGACCTGGAAACCGAACTGCAACTGGACGATTGGTTCGAAGCGGCAACCCATGATGCGGCAGTGGAAATGATGCAGGCCGATGCGGTGGTGCCGTTCGGCACGGCGATGTGGCCGATGTAAGGCGCCCGGACCGGAGCAGGCCTCGGGCCTGCCCCGGTCACCTTTGTCCTCCAGGGAGGTTTTATGGACCAGACCCGCGCCATCCGCCATTTCCTGTACTACCTCGAACGCCATCCGGCCCTGAGCGGCGCACAGGCCTGGAAAGTGGTGATCGGCCATACCGCCGAATACCAGTCCATGGCCAACGCCATCATCGAACAGTCGCGCCAGGCCACGCCCCTGGCTGTCAGCGCTCTGCGCCTGGACCTGGAGCCGGCCGAACGCCTCGCCCAGGCGATCATCGACTGTGACCTGTACATCTTCTTCTACGACTCCTCGACCCTGCCCCAGCCACGCCCCGATGGCCCGGAATTCCTCCGCCCCCTACATGGCCTGATGGCCGAACACTGGAAGAAGTCCCTGCTGTTCAAGGATTACGGCGACTATTTCTACGACACCTTCAGCGTCGAACCACAACGCATCGCCGACCTCAATGCCACCTTGATCCGACGCCTGTCCCACGCCAGCACCCTGAGCTTCAGCGACCCCCAGGGCTCTTATTTCGAGGCCCCCCTGGACAGCGTGAAGAAGTGGACCGACATCAACGGCGTAGGCAATTACGACCTGGCGCCGGGTGAGATCGCCACCCACAGCGACGCGATCAATGGTCATGTGAAATTCCTCGGCACCTTCCTCAGCACCATCCCCTTTGCGCGCAAATACGGGGTGCTGCAGATTCCGCTGGAGCTGTGGATCGAGAACTCCAGCATCCGCCAGGTCGCCACCCAGGTGCCCGGGCTGGCCAATGACTTCAACAAGTACCTGGACGCCAACCCGTCGAACCGACGTATCGAGGAGCTGGGGATCGGCACCAACGAAGGGATCAAGTCCTTGTACGGACGCAACTCCGGCTTTGAAGAGCGCCATTGCGGCCTGCATCTGGGGCTGGGAGGCGGAGCCAAGGGCAGCCACCACCTGGACCTGATCTTCAGCGCCGGCGTGCTGACGGTGGACCACAAACCGGTGTTTGACGGCCAGTTCGCCTTTTAACTTCACCTTGTGTAGGAGCTGGCTTGTGTAGGAGCTGGCTTGCCAGCGAAAGCGATCATGAGCCTTGAGCAAGGCTCGAGAGCCTATTCGCCGACAAGCCGGCTCCTACGAAGCACCGGGCAAAAAAAAACGCCAACCCGGAGGTTGGCGTTTTTTGTCGGCGGGCCGAGGCTTATTCCGGCTTGCGACGACCGAAGCCAGGACGCTGGCCGCTACCGGCCGGGGCGCCACGGCGCTTGCCGGACGGTGCGTCCTTGTCCAGCACCAGGCTTGGACGCTTGGACTTCGGTGCAGGCTTGGCCGGACGCTTGGTGTCCGCCGGACGCTCGGCTACCGGAGTACCACGACCACTTGCCGGACGCGGTGCGCGTGGTCCGCGCTCGCCATCCTGACGGGCTGCCGGCTTGCGCCCTGGACGCTCGCCTTCGATCTGCGGCTCGCGGGACGCACGCGGGTTGGCCGGTGCACCATTGGCCGGGCGCAGGGTGCGTACACGCTCGCTCTTGCCCACCGGACGCGAGGATTTGCGCTGCATGCGCTCCAGCTTGTCCTTGGACTTGGCATTGAGCTGTGGCAGCGCCACCGGCGTCAGGCCGACTTCGGCGCTGAGCACGTCGACTTCGTACTGGCTCATTTCGCGCCAGCGCCCCATGGGCAGGTCGGAATTGAGGAACACCGGACCGAAACGCACGCGCTTCAGACGGCTGACCACCAGGCCCTGGGACTCCCACAGACGACGCACTTCACGGTTGCGACCTTCCATCACCACGCAGTGGTACCAGTGGTTGAAACCTTCGCCACCGGGAGCCTGCTTGATGTCAGTGAACTTGGCCGGGCCGTCTTCGAGCATGACGCCTGCCTTGAGGCGTTCGATCATCTCGTCGTCAACTTCACCACGGACCCGTACCGCGTACTCACGGTCCATCTCGTAGGACGGGTGCATCAGGCGGTTGGCCAGTTCACCGTCGGTGGTGAACATCAGCAAGCCGGTGGTGTTGATGTCCAGCCGGCCGATGTTGATCCAGCGGCCCTCTTTCGGACGCGGCAGCTTGTCGAACACGGTGGGGCGACCTTCCGGGTCGTCACGGGTGCAGATCTCGCCGTCGGGCTTGTTGTACATGATCACGCGGCGCACCGATTCGGCGGCCTCTTCGCGCTTGATCACCTTGCCATCGATGGAAATGGCGTCATGCAGGTCGACACGCAGGCCGAGGGTGGCCTCTTTGCCGTTGACCTTGATCCGGCCCTGGCTGATCCAGGACTCGACGTCGCGGCGCGAGCCGACGCCGATGCGGGCGAGGACTTTCTGCAGCTTCTCGCCGGCTGGACGGATTTCCTGGTCGTTCTGATCGGTATCGCTCATCTGGGCACCTCCCGGTGTGTCGCTTCAGGCTTGAGCGGCCTGAAGACGTGAAAACAGGTTCTCTGGCGAAGGGATCGCCAAAGGGTCGCGAATCATACGCTCATGGCGGCGGTTGCGCATCACAGACTAGTTGATAAGTCGCCGCCCTGGCTTTTTTCCGCCCACCGGTGCCCGCCACCTGCAGGAGTCGGCTTGCCGGCGAAAAGGCCCACAAGCCTTGCACAAAACCGGCTGACGCCTTCGCTGGCAAGCCAGCGCCTACACGGTCAGTCGTCCAGCAGGCGGCGTTCGTTTTCGATGGCTTCAGCCAGGGCCAGGGCTTCGGCCTCTTCTTCGCTCAGCTCAGGCTCAGGCTCAGGCTCCGAAGGCTCCAGGGCTGCAACGGCAGCCAGCAACTTGGCCCGAGCCTCGGCAACACCCAGCACATCGTCCTCGGCTTCAAACTGCGGCTCCTCTTCGGGCTCGACCGCAAACTCATCGGAGTCGTCACCAGGGATGCCAGGCTCGGCTTGCACTTCTGGGTGATCGAACACCGGCTCAGAGTTCCCAGGCTCAACCGCGCCATCACGATGCAAGTCGTCGAAGTCGGTCTTGATCCCCTCCTCCATAGAGTCCAGCTCCAGCAGCAGGGTATGGAAGCTGGTCTCCTCCTTGGGCTCTTCCGGCTCGGCGCTGGCATCGGCCAGTTGCTGCAGGTGCTCGGGCACCGGCACATCGTCGAACTCCAGCACCGGCTCGGCCTCGATCTCCCGCAGTTCGGCCAGGGGCGGCAGGTCATCGAGGTTCTTCAGGTTGAAATGGTCGAGAAAAGCCTTGGTGGTGGCGAACATCGCCGGTTTGCCCGGCACATCGCGGTAACCCACCACCCGAATCCACTCGCGTTCGAGCAGGGTCTTGACGATGTGGCTATTGACCGCCACGCCGCGCACATCCTCGATCTCGCCCCGGGTGATGGGCTGGCGGTAGGCAATCAGAGCCATGGTTTCCAGCATGGCCCGGGAATAACGCTGAGGCCGCTCTTCCCACAGGCGGCCAACCCAGGGGGCGAACTTTTCACGGATCTGCAGGCGATAGCCGGAAGCCACTTCCTTGAGCTCGAAAGCCCGTCCTTCGCAGGATTTGCCCAGCAGGGTCAGGGCCTTCTTGAAGACGGCCGGGTCCGGCCGCTCGGCTTCTTCAAAGAGCTCGAACAGGCGCTCCAGGGACTGGGGTTTTCCCGAGGCCAACAGAAAGGCTTCGAGCAGGGGCGCCAGCTCGCGGGGTTCATTCAGGTTCATGATTTAAGCTCGTTATTCGGCTCGCGCCCGTACGTGGATGGCCGCAAAGGGCTCATTCTGCACCAGCTCGACCAGGGATTCCTTGACCAGTTCGAGAATCGCCATAAAGGTCACCACCACTCCCAGGCGCCCCTCTTCTGCCGTAAACAACTCGACAAAGGGCACGAAACCGCCGCCCTTGAGGCGCTCCAGCACATCACTCATGCGCTCGCGGGTGGACAAGGCCTCGCGGCTGACCTGATGGCTTTCGAACATGTCGCCACGGCGCAGCACCTCGGCCATGGACATCAGCAACTCTTCCAGGGCCACATCCGGCAGCAATTTGCGCGCCCGGGCCTGCGGGGCGTCGAGCTTGGGCACCACGACGTCGCGACCGACCCGGCTCAGGCCGTCGATGCCTTCGGCGGCGGCCTTGAAACGCTCGTACTCCTGCAGGCGGCGAATCAGCTCGGCCCGGGGATCGTCCTCTTCTTCTTCGATCTCGGCGGAGCGCGGCAGGAGCATCCGTGACTTGATCTCGGCCAGCATCGCCGCCATCACCAGGTACTCGGCGGCCAGTTCCAGACGCACCGACTGCATCAGTTCCACATAGCCCATGTACTGGCGGGTGATTTCCGCCACCGGGATGTCGAGGATGTTGATGTTCTGTTTGCGGATCAGGTACAGCAGCAGGTCCAGCGGGCCTTCAAAGGCTTCGAGGAAGACCTCCAGGGCATCCGGGGGAATGTACAGGTCCAGGGGCATTTCCATGACCGCCTGGCCGTAGACCGTGGCGAATGGCAGTTCCTGTTGGGCGCCGGCCTGCTCGTCGACGGTTTCCAATACGGACATCTAGGCCTCGGCCATGAACGGCGCAGGGTCGCCGCAACCGACGCGAATCACTTCCGGTTCGCCATCGGCGAGGCTGATCACCGTGGAGGACTCGGTACTGCCGAAGCCGCCGTCGATGATCAGGTCCACCTGATGCTCCAGCAACTGGCGCATTTCATAAGGGTCGCTCAGTGCCTCGGTATCGCCGGGCATGATCAGGCTGACACTCATCAGCGGCTCACCCAGTTCGGCCAGCAGCGCCAGGGCAATGGGATTGCTCGGCACCCGCAGGCCGATGGTACGGCGCTTGGGGTGCAGCAGCAGGCGCGGGACTTCCCGGGTGGCGTTGAGAATGAAGGTGTAAGGCCCCGGCACATGGGCCTTGAGCAGGCGGAAAGTGCCGGTGTCGATCTTGGCGAACAGCCCCAACTGCGACAGGTCGCTGCAGATCAGGGCGAAGTTGTGCTTGTCGTCCAGTTGACGCAAGCGCCGCACTCGTTCGATCGCGCCCTTGTCGCCCATCTGGCAGGCAACGGCGTATGACGAATCCGTGGGATAAATCACCACGCCACCGCCGCGAATGATCTCGACAGCCTGTTTGATCAGGCGTGGCTGTGGGTTTTCCGGGTGGATCTGGAAAAATTGACTCACTGTCTCTACCTGTTCAGGCGGCAATAATTGGCTCATGTTTGAACCGACACCAAAGTGGCGGCAGGTCCTCCGGAACCGGACGATACTCGCCGATCTCGGACCAGCCTCCTGGGCCATGAAAGTCACTGCCGGCGCTGACCAGCAGTCCGAATTCACGAGCAAGGATAGCCAAACTGCCCACTTGCTCTGCAGGTTGGTGGCCATTGACCACCTCGATTGCATGGCCACCGGCTTGAATATAGTCGGCAATCAAGCGGCGACGCTTGCTGCGGGTGAAATCGTAATGCCAGGGATGCGCCAGGCTGACCCAGGCCCCCGCCTCGCGAAGGGTGCCGACGGTGTCTTCCAGAGTCGGCCAGTGCTGCTTGACGTCCCCCAGTTTTCCCGCCCCCAGCCATTTGCGAAAGGCTTCGGCACGATCCTTCACAAAACCGGCACGTACCAGATAGTCGGCAAAGTGCGGCCGCGCCGGGGCATTGCCACTGTCCCCCAACTCCTGCTGGATTGCCCTGGCGCCTTCCAGCGCCCCGGGCATGCCCTTGAGGGCCAGCTTGCGGCTGATCTCCTCGGAGCGCAGCCAGCGCCCCTCGTGCAGTTTGTCGATGGCCGCCACCAGGGCCGGAGCCTGGGTATCGAATCCATAACCCAGCACATGAATGGTGGCGCCGCCCCAGGTGCAAGACAGCTCGACGCCATTGACCAGTTGCATGCCCAATTGCTGTGCAGCCTGGCGAGCCTCCGCCAGGCCTTCGAGGGTGTCGTGGTCGGTCAAGGACAGGATTCGCACGCCTCTCTCGTACGCACGCGCAACCAGAACCGCGGGCGCCAGGGCACCATCGGAGGCCGTGCTATGGCAGTGCAAATCAACATTCACAGGACGATAAAACCTCAAGTCAGCTGGCGCTTTCGCTACCAAGGATGTTTGTTATTATGCCGCCACATCCTGCTTCTGGCTGCCACTGTGAAACAATTCATCGACTTCATCCCGCTGTTCCTGTTTTTCATCGTCTACAAAATCGATCCCCGGGTCGTCGACCTTGCCGGTCACGAAGTCACCGTGGGCGGTATTTACAGCGCCACCGCGGTGTTGATCATCAGTTCCCTGGTGGTCTACGGCGCGCTGTTCATTTCCCAACGCAAACTGGAAAAAAGCCAATGGCTGACCCTGATCGCCTGCCTGGTTTTCGGCAGCCTGACCCTGGCCTTCCATAGCGAAACCTTCCTTAAATGGAAGGCGCCGGTGGTCAACTGGCTGTTCGCCCTGGCCTTTATCGGCAGCCACTTCATCGGTGATCGCCTGCTGATCAAGCGCATCATGGGTCACGCCCTGACCCTGCCGGACCCAGTGTGGACCCGCCTGAACATCGCCTGGATCGCCTTCTTCCTGTTCTGCGGCGCCGCCAACCTGTTCGTCGCCTTCACCTTCCAGAGCATCTGGGTCGACTTCAAGGTCTTCGGCAGCCTGGGCATGACTGTATTGTTCCTGGTGGGCCAGGGTGTCTACCTGTCGCGCCACCTGCATGACGCCGATCCCACCACCCCGAAAACCGAGGACTGACATGCTTTACGCAATCATTGCCACAGACGTCGCCAACTCCCTGGAAAAGCGCCTGGCCAACCGGCCGGCGCACTTGGAACGGCTGCAAGTGCTCAAGGACCAAGGGCGTGTGGTGCTGGCCGGCCCGCACCCGGCGATCGACAGCAATGACCCTGGCGCCGCCGGCTTCACCGGCAGCCTGATCGTCGCCGAGTTCGACTCCCTGAGTGCCGCCCAAGCCTGGGCCGACACCGACCCCTTTGTGACCGCCGGCGTCTATGCCCATGTGCAGGTCAAGCCGTTCAGGCAATCGATGCCGTAAATCCTCCCTGACGCGATGAACCTTCACGGCTCATCGCGTTCTCAATCGCTCATTATTCTCGTTTGACGGCCGACAACCTGCCCAACACTCGATTGGAATCAGGAGTTTCGATGCGCCAAGGTCCGCTGTGCCTGCTGTTGGTCATGTTGTCGATCGGGGCTCCGGCCCTTGCCGAGGAAGCCCAGGAATCCGGTCATTCGACGCCGCTGTCCCTGAGCGCCGGCAGTCAGATCACCGAGTTGCAGCAACGCTTGAAAGAAAGCGAACGCCTGCGTGAAGAGCTGAGCAAACAACTGCAGAGTGCCGATGCCGAACGGGAAAGCCCGCAGCTGACCCGCTTGCGCCAGGAGAACCAGCGCCTCAAGCTGCAACTCAAGGAGGCCCAGGCCAACCCGGTGCCGCGCCTGCTGACCGACCAGCAGCAATGGTTTGTCACCGGCGGCGGCGTGGCCCTCATCGCCCTGCTCTGCGGTATCTTTGCCAGTGGCGGACATCGCAAGCGTCGACAATGGCTAAATTGAGTGATTCATGAGCGACCTGTTACTGATTGATGACGACCAGGAGCTGTGCGAGCTCCTGAGCAGCTGGCTCGGCCAGGAAGGTTTTCAAGTACGGGCCTGCCACGATGGCCTGAGCGCACGCCGGGCCTTGTCGGAAACCGCCCCGGCTGCGGTGGTCCTGGACGTGATGCTGCCCGACGGCAGTGGCCTGGAGCTGCTCAAGCAACTGCGCAACGACCACCCCGACCTGCCGGTACTGATGCTGTCGGCCCGTGGCGAGCCCCTGGACCGTATCCTCGGCCTGGAGCTGGGCGCCGACGACTACCTGGCCAAGCCTTGCGACCCTCGCGAACTCACCGCCCGCTTGCGCGCCGTGCTGCGCCGCAGCCACCCGGTGGCAGCGTCCAGCCAGCTGGAGCTGGGAGACCTGTGCTTCAGTCCGATTCGCGGCGTGGTCAACATCGACGATCAGGACATCACCCTGACCGTATCCGAAAGCCGCCTGCTGGAAGCCCTGCTCAAGCAGCCGGGCGAGCCCCTGGACAAACAGGAACTGGCGCAGATCGCCCTGGGTCGCAAACTGACCCTGTACGACCGCAGCCTGGACATGCACGTCAGCAACCTGCGCAAGAAGATCGGCCCCCACTCCGACGGCCGCCCGCGGATCGTCGCCCTGCGCAGCCGCGGCTATTACTACAGCCTGTGATTGCAACGTGCCCTGACGCATTTGTCAGGGCACGGAAATACCTTCTTTACCCAAGCTTTACCCTCCGCTGACTGCCGCTGACCTTGATCTGGGTAACCTGAACTCATCCGGAACTTACCGGGAATGAGACAAGGAGACACACCATGCGCAAGACCCTGATCGCCCTGATGTTTGCCGCCGCCCTGCCAACCGTGGCCATGGCCATGCCTGAAGGCAACGGCCCGATGGGCCCGATGGACGGCCCTCGGCACAGCGAACACATGCGCGGCAAAGGCCCCTTCAGCCAAATGGATCTGAGCCGTGAACAACGCCAGCAGATCGGCAAGCTGATGGGCGAGCAAATGCACGACCGCAAGGCAGTGGTGGAAAAGTATCTGGAGAAACTCTCGCCGGCCGACCAGAAAGCCATGAAGGATGAACTGGACGCCAAACACCAGAAGACCCAGGCCGATATCCGCGCCTTGCTCAAACCCGAGCAGCAGAAGGAATTCGACGCCATTATCAAGAAACAAGAGGAACGTCGCGCCGAATGGGCTCAGTTCAAGGCCTGGAAAGCGCAACAACCGCAAAAAGCGCAATAATGCGTTAGCGTTCACCCTATAGCCCAGTGGCCTCCCCCCACTGGGCTTTCGCGTTCGAGGAGTTCCTGTGCGTTCATTGTTCTGGCGCATCCTGGCCAGTTTCTGGCTGGCCATCACCCTGGTTGCAGGCCTGTCGATCCTGCTTGGGCACATGCTCAACCAGGACGCCTGGATTCTCAGTCGCCACCCAGGCCTCAACAGCCTCGCCGAGGAGTGGACGCAAACCTACGAGACCCAGGGCGAAGATGCTGCCCAGGACATCCTCCAGCAGCGCAAGCGCCAATACCATATTGACGTCCAGGTACTCAACGAGAGTGGCGACCCGGTGGTCCGCGGGACCTTCCCGCGCCGCGCCGCCGCCTTCGAAGCCCGGCAGAACAACGATGACCGCCACCTGCCCTGGCGCCGCCTGACAGCGGAATACACCAGCCCGAAAACCAGCGACACCTACCTGTTCATCTACCGCATCCCCCATCCGGAACTGGACGCCTGGCATCGCGACAGCCTGACCTGGCCCCTCAGCGCCTTGGCCATTGCCTTGGTGGTACTGACCCTGTTCAGCCTGCTGGTGACCCTGTCCATCACCCGCCCCTTGAGTCGCCTGCGCGGCGCGGTACACGACCTGGGCCAGGCCACTTATCAGCAGAACAGCCTGGCGCGTCTGGCCAATCGCCGTGACGAATTTGGCGTGCTGGCCCGAGACTTCAACCGCATGGGTTCACGCCTGCAGAGCCTGATCGGCAGCCAGCGGCAACTGCTCAGGGATGTCTCCCACGAACTGCGCTCGCCCCTGGCGCGCCTGCGTATCGCCCTGGCATTGGCGGAGCGCGCCGCCCCGCAAGAGCGGGAGAGACTCTGGCCGCGGTTGACCCGGGAATGCGATCGCCTGGAGGCACTGATCAGCGAGATCCTGGTGCTGGCCCGGGTCGATGCGGACAACGCCAGCGCCGAAGAAGTCGACCTCAACGCCTTGCTGCTGGCCCTGCAAAAAGACGCGCAACTGGCCTGCCCCGAGCAGCAGGTGCAGATCGATGCCCAACCGCAACTGAGCCTACGGGGCTGGCCGACCATGCTCGAACGGGCGATGGATAACCTGCTGCGCAACGCCCAGCGCTTCAATCCTGCCGGGCAACCGATCGAAGTCACGGCCCTGCGCCATGGCGAAAAGCTCCAGATCAGCGTGCGCGACCATGGCCCCGGCGTGGAAGCCGAACACCTGCGACAACTGGGAGAGCCGTTCTTCCGCGCACCAGGACAGAGCGCTCCGGGCCATGGCCTGGGGCTGGCCATCGCCCGCCGCGCAGCGGAGCGCCACGGCGGCAGCCTGCTACTGGACAACCATCCTCAGGGCGGATTCATCGCCACGCTGGAGCTGCCCCAGGTCCCGGGGGCCGTGGTGCAGGCTTGAATGCAACGCGGGCAAGCCGCTGCTGCGAGGTTCGACAGCAGCGGGCTTGCCCGCGAGGGACTTAGCGTTCGAAGGGGAAAATCAGGCCCTGGCCGTCCAGGCACTGACGAACTCGGCGATGTCGACTTTCGGTGCGACCCGCGGTTCGTTCAGCGGCGTGCCCAGGTAAAGGAAGGCGATGATCTCTTCGCCGTCCGCCAGGCCCAGCCCCTTGGCCACGTGGGGCGAATAGGACAACTCGCCAGTGCGCCATACCGCGCCGATACCCTGGGCATAGGCCGCCAGCAGAATACCGTGGGCAGCACAACCCGCCGCCAGCAGCTGCTCGCTCTTGGGCACCTTGAAGTGCTCCTGCAAGCAAGCGACCACCACAACCACCAGTGGCGCACGCAGAGGCATGGCGCGAGCCTTGTCCAAGGCTGCCTGGGTCACGTCGCCGCCTTGCAGTTGCACCGCCTCCACCAGCAACTCGCCCAACTGGTCACGGGCTTGCCCCTCGACAGTGAGAAAGCGCCAAGGGCGCAGTTGCCCGTGATCCGGCGCCCGCAAGGCGGCAGCGAACAGTGCTTCGCGTTGCTGCGCAGTGGGGGCTGGCTCCACCAGGCGCGGCACGGAAACACGGTTGAGCAAAGCGTCGAGAGCCTCCATCGGCCACCTCCTGAAAAAAATGTCCGGCTATTCTAGCGGTATCTGCCAGCCGGGTGCCGGTTTACATGCCCTGCACCCTAGGTAGAATGGGCGCCCTTCTCATACCAGCCCGAGCGGAACACATGGCGTTGCCGACCTTAAGGATCATTGGTTTCATCATCGGCATCTTCCTCATCACCCTGGCCATCGCCATGGTGGTGCCGATGGCGACACTGGTGATCTTCGAACGCACCGGCGACCTGCCGTCTTTCCTCTGGGCCAGCATGATCACCTTCATCGCCGGCCTGGCCCTGGTGATTCCCGGCCGTCCCGAACATATTCACCTGCGCCCGCGGGACATGTACCTGCTGACGGTCTCCAGCTGGGTGGTGGTGTGTATCTTTGCCGCCCTGCCGTTCCTGCTGACCCAGCACATCAGCTACACCGACTCTTTCTTCGAAAGCATGTCAGGCATCACCGCCACCGGAGCCACCGTGCTCAGCGGCCTGGACAGCATGTCCCCGGGCATCCTGATCTGGCGTTCGATGCTGCACTGGCTGGGGGGCATCGGCTTTATCGGCATGGCGGTGGCGATCCTGCCGTTGCTGCGCATCGGTGGCATGCGCCTGTTTCAGACCGAGTCTTCGGACCGCTCGGAAAAGGTCATGCCGCGCTCGCACATGGTGGCGCGCCTGATTGTCGCCAGCTACGTCGGCATCACCATCTGCGGCAGCCTGGCCTTCTGGTGGGCCGGGATGAGCATCTTCGACGCCATCAACCACGCCATGTCGGCGATCTCCACCGGTGGTTTCTCCACCTCCGACGAGTCCCTGGCTCACTGGAAACAACCGGCGGTGCACTGGGTGGCGGTGGTGGTGATGATCCTCGGCAGCCTGCCCTTCGCCCTCTATGTGGCGACCCTGCGGGGCAACCGTCGGGCGCTGATCAAGGATCAGCAGGTCCAGGGATTGCTGGGCATGCTGCTGGTGACCTGGCTGGTGCTCGGCACCTGGTACTGGTGGACCACCGACCTGCACTGGCTGGATGCCCTGCGCCACGTCGCGCTGAACGTGACCTCGGTGGTCACCACCACCGGATTCGCCCTGGGTGACTACAGCCTGTGGGGCAACTTCTCGCTGATGCTGTTCTTCTACCTGGGGTTCGTAGGCGGCTGTTCGGGATCGACTGCCGGCGGGATCAAGATTTTCCGCTTCCAGGTCGCCTATATCCTGCTCAAGGCCAACCTCAATCAGTTGATCCATCCCCGGGCGGTGATCAAGCAGAAGTACAACGGCCATCGCCTGGACGAGGAAATCGTCCGTTCGATCCTGACCTTCTCGTTCTTCTTCGCCATCACCATCTGCATGATCGCCCTCGCCCTGTCGCTGCTGGGCCTGGACTGGATGACCGCCCTGACCGGCGCTGCCAGCACCGTATCCGGGGTGGGTCCGGGCCTGGGAGAAACCATTGGCCCGGCGGGCAACTTCTCCACCCTGCCCGACGCCGCCAAGTGGATCCTGTCCCTGGGCATGCTCCTGGGCCGGCTGGAAATCATCACGGTGTTCGTGCTGTGCATTCCGGCGTTCTGGCGTCATTGATGGAACCCGGCAACGCCAGCAACCGCGCCCGGTACTCACCGGGCGTGACATCGAACCAGCGGCGGAACGCACGGAAAAAATTGCTCGGATCGGCAAACCCCAGCAGGTAGGCAATCTCCAGCAAGGTCATGCGTGGCTGCGCCAGGTACTGCTCGGCCAGCTCGCGGCGGGTGTCATCGAGCAGGGTCTGGAAGCTGGTGCCCTCCTCCTGCAAGCGGCGTTGCAATGTACGCTGGGACAGGTGCAGGGTCTGCGCCACCATCTCGCGCTTGGGCTCGCCCTGCGGCAGCAGACGGCACAGCACTTGCCGTGCCTTGTGGGTCACCCGGCTCTCGGAGAAACGCGCCAGGTATTCGCCGGCAAAGCGATCGTGCAACAAAGCCATGGCCTCGTTGGCAGTAGGCAGGGGCGCTTCCATGTCGGCTCGCTCGAAAATCAGCGCATCAAAGGGCGCAGCGAACACCAGCGGCGCATGGAACATGTCTTTGTATGGCTGCACATCCTGCGGTTGCGGCCCTTGCAACAGCACTTTGCGCGGCTGTAGGGCGCGCCCCGTCAACCAGCCACACAAGGCCAGGGCGCAGGCCAGCGAGGCCTCGGAGCTTTGCCGGGTGGGGGGCAGATGATCGCCATGCACCGTCAGGATCAGCGCATAACCCTCAGGTAAAAGACGGAAACTCAGGTCAGCACTTTCGGCAATGATCCGTTGATAACGCACCAGGCGCTGAAAACCCTCGGCCAGGGTGCGACTCGACATCAGTGCATAACCGGCCACATGGAAGGACGCCGGGCGAACCACCTTGCCCATGTTCAGGCCAATCGCCGGGTTGCCGGACAACTCGACAGCCCGCTGCCAGAGCCGCGTCATCGAATCCTGGGTGAAACGCGCGTCGGGGTCGTCGAGGGCGCCATAGTCGAGCCCCAACTGCTTGAACAAAGCGCGGCAATCCAGGCCGTCCATCTCCAGGGCCTTGACTATTCCCAAGGCCCAGCTTGCAGAAGTCGTTCGTTCGCTCATGAGGATTTCTTACATGATGAGCCGCATGCTACGGCCAATTTTCCAAGGATACTAAAGTGGCGCCTATTGTCACTGGCCAGCGCCGCCAAGGACTCTAGACTCAAATAAGCTCCCCGCAGAACATCCGCTCACAGAACAACAAGCACAGAGATCGCGGCCATGGAAAACATCCGACAGTTCAATAGCTTCGCCGAGTTCTACCCCTATTACCTGAGTGAACACAGCGACAGCACCTGCCGTCGCCTGCACTTCATCGGCACCAGTCTGGTGATCTTTCTCCTGGCCTTGGCCATCGGCAAAGGCGCCTGGCTGCTACTGCTGGCCTTGCCGGTTGCCGGTTATGGCTTTGCCTGGGTCGGGCATTTCTTCTTCGAGAAAAATCGTCCGGCCACCTTCCAGCATCCGCTGTACAGCCTGCTGGGGGACTTCGTCATGTACCGCGACATGATTCTCGGCAAGGTCCCCTTCTAGGCCCGGCCGGACAGCAAGCCGTCCCGCACAGCCACTGCGGTGACGGGACGCAGGCATACGCTCCAGTCCAGCCCATAACAACAAGAGTCCGGCCGATGAATGTTCACGCGCGCTTCACCCACATGCAGGACGGCACCCAGGAAGACTGGGCGATCATCGCTGCGGATTTCACTGCCTACGCCAAACAACTGCCAGCGCGGATCATCACTCACCTGCAATTGCTGGAGGGCGACTTCGGCGGTTTTCCGGTGGACCGCCTGACCCATTCGCTGCAGACCGCCAGCCGTGCCTGGCATGACGGACGCGATGAGGAGTACGTGATCTGCGCCCTGCTCCATGACATCGGCGACACCCTGGGTTCCTACAACCACCCGGATATCGCCGCGGCCATACTCAAGCCCTTTGTCAGCCCGGAAAACCTGTGGATGGTGGAGAAGCATGGAATCTTCCAGGGTTACTACTTCTTTCATCACCTGGGCATGGACCGCCATCTGCGGGACCAATTCCGCGAACATCCGCTGTACCAGCGCACCGCCGAATTCTGCGCCAAGTACGATGCGGCAGCCTTTGATCCCGACTATGAAAGCCTGCCCCTGAGCTTCTTCGAACCCATGTTGCAACGGCTGTTCGCCCAGCCCCGAACGTCGCTGTACAAGGCCGCGATGGAGCAGTCCAGCCCCACCTGAAGCCTTATCGACAAGCTATCGCTCAGGCCGGCTCCGCCAACTTCATGCGCTCAGCCTTGAGCTGGGCTTCCCGGGCCTGGGCCTCGGCCAGGCGATAGAGCTCGATACTGCCGTCCCAGTGCTCGATCAAAGCCGTGCAGGACTCCACCCAGTCACCGCAGTTGAGGTAATCCACCTCCCCCACCTTGCGGATTTCGGCATGGTGAATGTGGCCACAAACCACCCCGTGCAACTCGCGCTTGACGCACTCGTGGGCAATGGCCTCCTCGAAGTCGCTGATAAAGCTCACCGCAGTCTTGACCTTGTGCTTGAGGTAGGCCGACAGCGACCAGTAACCGTAGCCATAGCGCGCTCGCCAATGATTGAGCCAACGATTGAGGGTCAGGGTGAACTCGTAGGCCGAGTCGCCAAGAAAGGCCAGCCAGCGGTGATATCGCGTGATGACGTCGAACTGGTCACCGTGGATCACCAGCAGATGGCGGCCGTCAGCGGTGACGTGCACGGCTTCGTCCACCAGTTGGATATTGCCCAAAATCAGCTTGGAGTAACGACGCAGGAATTCATCGTGATTGCCGGTGACGTAGATCACCTCGGTGCCGCGCTTGCTCATGGTCAGCAAGCGGCGGATCACATTGGTATGGGCCTGGGGCCAGTACATGCCGCCCCGCAGCTTCCAACCATCGATGATGTCGCCAACCAGGTAGATACGGTCGGCCTGATACCCCTTGAGAAACTGCGCCAGGTGTTCCGCCTGGCAATCCCGGGTGCCCAGATGCACATCGGAAATCCATAAGGTCCGTACCCGTTGCTTGCGGCTGGGCTTGGCGAGTTCGACATGGGTCATGGACGCTCTCCGGGATTTTTTGCGAGCTTGCGCCCCAGCGATTAATAGCCCATGACAAAAATGCGGCAGTGCGATGACAGCGCGAACCCTCCGACCGCCGGTGTAGACTGCGGGTCTGCCAAGGAGACCGTGATGGGATCTATCCTCACCCTGCGCCACTACAGCCACGACCTGATCGCCCACAGCCACGAGCATGCACAACTGGTGTTCGGCCTTTGCGGCCAGCTCGATTTCGAAGTCGAGGGCCAGGGCAGCCAGGTCCAGCAACAGAGCTTCGTGGTGGTACCGGCCGGTGCCCGGCATGTCTGCGGCAGCCCCAGCGGAAGCCATTGCCTGGTGTTGGACATACCCGGTGAACACTGGGTGCAACAATCTTTGGGCGAACATGCCGAGGCCAGCCGGCGTTTGCTCGATGCCCCCCGACATCGGGTCCTGGGGCCGAGCCAGAGCCGCCTGGTCAACTGGCTGGCGGACAGCCCGGTGGACGACCCCTTGATTGCCCAGCAAGGCGCAGTCCTGCTGCTGGCCAGCCTCAACCATAGCGCCGACAGCCAGCCTGGCGAGCGCCGCCTGCCCTATGCCGCCCTGAATGCCCACATCGATCGTCACGCCGCCCACCCCTTGCAGGTGGCCGACCTGGCCCGTATCGCCGGGCTGTCCGCTGCCCGTCTGCATGCACGGTTCATCGCCGAGTGCGGGGCCAGCCCCATGGAGTATGTGCGGCGCCGGCGCCTGCACATGGCCCTGGAACTGTTGCGCGGATCAGCCTTGCCCATGGGCGAAATAGCCAGTCGCGTGGGTTACAGCTCCCAGAGTGCCTTTGCCGCGGCGATACTGCGCCAGTACGGCCACTCGCCGCGCCAACTGCGTCAAGGGGCAGACGCTAATCCCTCGACAAAAAACGCCAGGATCGCGACAGACCAACAGGTCGTCCGCCCGTAGACTGAGCCCGTTGCCGCCTAAGGCTCTGTACGAAAAGTTTTGAGACGAAGCTCAGGCAAGGCGAAAACGGTCGAGGAACGGCCGGGGTCGCGTTCGACTTTACGGGTTGTAAATGAGCATTCCGATCGGACTCGCGCACGAGACCGTTTTCAACGCAGCATCACCGAGTATCAAGGCTTTTCGTACAAAGCCTAAGGCCATTACTGCCCGTCTTGTGGCTAAGGATAGAGATGACTCCGCGTACCGCCCTTGGCGCCCTGCATATCGGCGCCCTGATGTTCGGCCTCACCGGCGTGTTCGGTAAGCTGGCCGCCGCTTCGCCTGCCGTTATCGTGTTCGGTCGCGCCGCCTTTGCCGTACTCGCCCTGGGCGTCTTCGCCCGTCTGGCCAGCAACACCCCCTGGCAGAAACTCGTCGCTACCGATTGGCGGCGCCTGCTGCTCAGCGGCCTGCTGCTGGCCGGCCACTGGGTGAGCTTCTTCGTCGCGGTAAAAGTTGCCGGGGTGGCCATTGCCACCCTGGGCTTCGCCAGCTTCCCGGCCTTCACGGTGATTCTCGAGGGCCTGATCTTCCGCGAGAGAATCCGCTTCAACGAGATTCTGCTGGTGATCCTGGTGAGCATCGGCCTGGTGCTGGTGACCCCGGACTTCGATCTGGCCAGCCAGGCCACCACCGGCTTGCTCTGGGCCGTGGGGTCGGGCCTGCTGTTCGCCCTGCTGTCACTGAACAACCGCGCCAGCTCCGGACGTATTCCAGCGGTGCAGGCAGCCCTCTGCCAGAACGTGGTGGTAGCCCTGTGCCTGTTACCGGTGGCGGCACCGGAGCTTGGCCAGGTCCGGGCCATGGACTGGCTGTGGATCAGTCTGCTGGGGATCTTCTGCACCGGTCTGGCCCACAGCCTGTTTGTCGCCAGCCTGGCAGTGATCAAGGCACGCACCGCGGCGGTGGTCTTCGCCCTGGAGCCTGTCTATGGGATTACCGTGGCCTGGCTGCTGTTCGGCGAGAATCCGACGCTGCGCATGCTGATGGGCGGGGCCTTGATCATTGTGGCGATCGTGGTGTCGAGCCGACTGTCCGCCGGCTCAGGCAACAAGACCGCGCAGGCGCCGGCCGGCTCTCACTGACGACGATCGTTGTGCCCCAGGTCGCGCTCCGGATCGATCTGATCACGGACCCGTTGCTTCAGTACCTTGGCCTCGGGAAAACCGCCATCGGCCTTGCGCTCCCAGATCTGCACGCCATCACAGGTGATGCGGAACGTGCCACCGGTAGCAGGCTCCAGGGACACTTTGCCCAGGTCATCGCTGAACGTGCTCAACAACTCCTGGGCCAGCCAGGCAGCTCGCAACAGCCACTGGCATTGGGTGCAATAGGTGATGATCACTTCGGGTTTACGTTCAGTCATGGTACGGCCGACTCCTGAGTTCAAGGGCGTCGCTATAATAGCCGGCTTTATCGCCCGTCCCCGAGAACCACGATGCGCCGCCTGCTGTCCTGCCTGTTCCTCTGCCTGCTGCCCCTGCTCGCTCAATCCAGTGAAGCGCCGCGACCGAAAATCGGTCTGGTGTTGTCGGGAGGCGCCGCCCGCGGCCTGGCGCATGTCGGCGTACTCAAGGCCCTGGAGGAGCAAGGCATCCGCATTGACGCCATTGCCGGTACCAGCATGGGCGCAGTGATCGGCGGACTCTATGCCTCGGGCTACAAGATCGACGAGCTGGAAAAACTGGCCCTGAACATCGACTGGAGGCAGGCGCTGTCCGACGCCCCGCCCCGGGAAGACGTGCCCTTCCGGCGCAAGCAGGACGATCGGGATTTCCTGGTCAAACAGAAACTCAGCTTCCGTGACGACGGCAGCCTGGGCCTGCCCTTGGGGGTGATCCAGGGCCAGAACCTGGCGTTGCTCCTGGAAAGCAAGCTGGCGCACGCCAGCGATACCCGGGATTTCGACAAGCTGCCGATCCCCTTCCGGGCCGTGGCCACCGACATCGCCAGTGGCGAGAAAGTGGTGTTCCGCAAGGGCCATCTGCCCCAGGTGATCCGCGCCAGTATGTCGATCCCGGCGGTCTTCGCGCCGGTGGAACTCGATGGCCGGCTGCTGGTGGACGGCGGCATGACCGACAACATTCCTCTGGATGTGGCCCGGGACATGGGGGTCGACATCGCCATCGTGGTGGACATCGGCACGCCGCTGCGCTCACGCAAGCAACTCAACACCGTGGTGGATGTGCTCAACCAGTCCATCACCCTGATGACCCGGCGCAACTCCGAGGTGCAACTGGCGGCGCTGCACAAGGACGACGTACTGATCCAGCCAGCGCTGTCGAGCTTCGGCGTCACCGACTTCGGCCGTGCCCAGGAGGTGATCGACGCCGGTTATCGCGCCACCCGCATCCTCGATGCCCGCCTGGCACGCCTGCGCCCGGCCCATCCGCTGGATGCAGAGCTGACCGCCGCGCGCCAGCCCAGCCAGCGCACGCCGATCATCAGCGCGATCAAGGTGGAGAACGACTCCAAGGTCAGCGATGACGTGATCCGCTACTACATCCGCCAGCACATCGGTGAACCGCTGGACCTGGGCCGCCTGGAAACCGACATGGGCACCCTGTACGGCCTGGACTTCTTCGAACAGGTGCAATACCGCGTGGTGCACAAAGGCCAGGACAACACCCTGGTGATCAGCGCTCGGGGCAAGCGCAGCGGCACTGACTACTTGCGCCTGGGCCTGAACCTCTCCGATGACATGCGCGGCGACAGCGCCTTCAACATCGGCGCCAGCTATCGCATGAACGGTATCAACAGCCTCGGCGCGGAATGGCTGACCCGGGTGCAGATCGGCGACCAGCAGGAAATCTACAGCGAGTTCTATCAACCCTTGGATGCCGGTTCACGCTACTTCATTGCGCCGTTTATCGCGGCCGAAGCGCAGAATGTCGAGGCGGTGCTGGATAACGACCCGATCGCCGAATACCGCCTGGAACGCTACGGCCTGGGCCTCAATCTGGGGCGGCAGATCGGCAACAGCGGCGAAGTACGTTTCGGTGTAGGAGAGGCCTGGGGCAAGGCCGATGTACGGATCGGCGACCACAACCTGCCCAGCGAGAACTTCAATGAGGGTTACTACCAGTTGCAGTACTCCTTCGACTCCCTGGACAACGTCTACTTCCCCCACTCCGGTGAAGACATCGGCCTGACCCTGCGCCAGTTCGAACCGAGCCTGGGTTCGGACAATCGCTACCGACAGTGGGAGTTCAAGCTCGACAAGGCCTTGAGCAGCGGCCCCAATACCTTCGTCCTGGGGGGGCGCTATGGCCGGACCCTGGACAACGCCGATGTCGTGACCTCCAGTTTCCTCCTGGGGGGTGCACGGCAGTTGTCCGGTTTCCGTCAGGACGCCTTGTCCGGGCAGAACATCACCCTGGCCCGCGCCGTGTACTTTCGCCGACTCACACCGCGCTCCTACCTGCCACTGGATTTCCCGCTTTACCTGGGCGGCTCACTGGAGCGCGGTCGGGTGTGGAACAACGACAACGCCTTCGACAGCGGTTATATCAATGCCGCGAGCATCTTCCTGGGCTTCGACACGCCGCTGGGGCCATTGAACTTCAGCTACGGCTTTAACGACGACAACCAGAAGGCCTTGTCGCTGAACCTTGGCCAGACCTTCTGACAGGCGCAAAAATGCCGCACCGGACGGCGCAATCAGCAGAATTCAGGGGGACGCGAAGACAGAACGAACCGGGGTCAGGCAACCCCGGCTGAAGGCATCAGGACTTTTCCAGATTAGCCAGGATGCGCCCATGAACGCGCATGCAGACCCGCAGGTCTTCGTCGTCGACGCCTATGAACAACTCATGACGCAAGGCAGTGGCGATGGTCTCGATCTGCTCGATCAAGGGCCGCGCGGAAGGACAGAGGACGATCTTCTTCGCCCGGCGATCTTCCACCACCGATTGGCGCTGAACCAGGCCCTGGGTTTCCAGACTATCCAGCAGCCGAGCCAGGGTTGGCCCTTCTACGCCAACGCTTTGCGCCAGCTCCCGCTGGGTTGGCGCGTCTTCGAAACGGGCCAGGTGCAGCAGCACCAGCCAACGGGCCTGGGACAGGCCAAGCCCGGCCAGGCGGCGGTCCAGTTCGGCACGCCAGCCGCGAGACATATGCGCCAGCTGCATACCAAAACGGTGTTCATCGGTTAACGGCATAAAACACTCATGATCAGACTGAAAATGAAGAAAAACTAATTATTAGTCAGCTAAGCATGACCCTTGCCCGGAGGCAAGGCCTGTAAGGGACTGAATCGTTACAACATTGACGCACCCCTTCACATTTCAAACTCCGACTGCAGCGCGGCACGCACGCAATACAAAACGCCTTCGGGCACTCGTCCGGCGAACACTTCGCTGATCTCGGCCACGGGCGGCAGTTCGCCCTCGCCGTCGAGGAACGCGTCCTGGATTTCCCCCAGCAGGTCCTCCGGAAGATCCAGCGCCTGGTCCAGGGACAGTTGCTGCTTGCCAATGGCCTCGGCCAGCAAGGTATAGACGTTCTTTTCCGTGCACTGCAGTTGCCCGGCGATCTGCACCGGGGTCATCCCGGCACGGGCCAGGGTAATCAGCTCGTGGCGGATATCGGCGACCACTTTCGGCGCCTCGACACCGCCCCCCAGCACTTCGAGGAACGCCGCGCCATAACGCTCCAGCTTGCGCGCGCCGACACCGCTGACCTCGGCCATTTCCGCCATGGAGCCGGGTTGGCTGCGGAGCATCTCCAGCAAGGTCGAGTCGGGGAAAATGACGTAGGGCGGCACCCCATGCTCTTCCGCCAGCTTGCGCCGCAGGGCTCGCAGCGCCTCCCATTGCTCGCGCTCCTCACCGCGTACCAGTTGGCTGGCCTGGCTGGTGCTGCTCTTCGGAGTGCTTTGCGGCTTGAGATCGCGTCGCAGCTCCAGGGTTACCTCACCCTTGAGCAAGGGCCGGCACGTGTCGCTCAGGCGCAGACCGCCGTAACCTTCCAGGTCGATGTCCGCCAGCCCGCGAGCCACCAGTTGGCGGAACAGAGAGCGCCACTCGCCTTCGCTGCGGGCCTTGCCGACCCCGAATACCGACAAGTGCTGATGACCGAAGCTGCGGACCTTTTCCGTATCCTTGCCCAGCAACACGTCCACCAGATGACCGACGCCATAACGCTGACCGGTGCGATAGATGGCCGACAGTGCCTGGCGCGCCGGCTCAGTGGCGTCCCAGGTTTGCACGCCATCGACGCAGTTGTCGCAATGACCGCAAGGCTGGGGCATGTCCTCATCGAAATAGGCCAGCAACGTTTGGCGCCGGCAACGGGTTTCCTCGCACAGGGCCAGCATCGCATCGAGTTTGTGCTGTTCAAGACGCTTGTGGCGTTCGTCGCCTTCGGAGTTCTGCAGCATCTGCTTGAGCATCAGCACGTCTTGCAGTCCATAGGCCATCCAGGCGTCCGCCGGCAGGCCATCACGGCCGGCACGACCGGTTTCCTGGTAGTACGCCTCCAGAGACTTGGGCAGGTCCATGTGGGCCACAAACCGCACGTTGGGTTTGTCGATGCCCATGCCGAAGGCGATGGTCGCCACCATGATCAGGCCTTCCTCATTGAGGAAGCGTTTCTGGTGATAGGCGCGCAATTCGTTGGGCAGGCCGGCGTGATACGGCAGCGCGGTGAAGCCCTGCTCACAGAGGAAGGCCGCCACTTCGTCGACCTTCTTGCGCGACAGGCAATAGACGATCCCGGCATCGCTGCGCCGCTCGTTGAGGAAGGCCTGCAACTGCTTGCGCGGCTGTTCCTTGGGCACGATGCGATAGAAGATGTTGGGTCGGTCGAAGCTGGAAAGAAAACGCTCGGCGTCCTGCAAGTGCAGGCGATTGACGATCTCTTCCCGGGTACGCTTGTCGGCGGTGGCAGTCAGGGCAATGCGCGGCACGTTCGGGAACATTTCCGCCAACTGACCCAGCTGCAGGTATTCGGGACGGAAGTCATGCCCCCACTGGGACACGCAGTGAGCTTCGTCGATGGCGAACAGAGCAATATCAAGGTTCTGCAGGAACGCCAGCATACGCGGCTGGACCAGGCGCTCCGGGGCCAGGTAGAGCATTTTCACCTCGCCGCGACGAATGCGCGCCGCCAGGTCACGCTGCTGCTCGGCGCTCAGGGTCGAGTTCAAGGCTGCAGCCGCAACACCGAGTTCCTCAAGGGTGGCCACCTGATCATCCATCAGCGCGATCAACGGCGAGACCACCACCGCCAGGCCTTCGCGAAGCAGGGCCGGAACCTGGAAACACAGCGACTTGCCACCGCCGGTGGGCATCAGTACCAAGGCATCGCCGCCGCTGGCCACGCGCTCAATGATCGCACCTTGGCGACCACGGAAACTGTCGTAGCCGAAGATGTCCTTGAGGACGCGTTGAGCCTGTTCGAGCATGAAAAACTCCAAAAATCGCCGATTTCCCTGGGTGCAGACTGGCCGAAAAGCCGGCGCGGTTCACCGACAAATGCGTTAGCGGACTTGTCCGCACTTGCTGCCGGGCCTGCAGGGCATCACAAAACGCGCGAGTATACCCGAGCCCTTCCCGGCAGAGGGCGCCGACAATGGACCGCTGGTAACCTTTAGAACCGCTCAAATCTGCCCCGTGGCTGGCTTGAGCGCTCAAGAAAGCCTAGAATTCAGCATCGTTTATTCCCCAAGGTAGCCCGTCAATGTCCTTCGCTGAGCAACTAACCCGCCTGCAAGTCTTCCTCGACGCAGATGATCTGCACGACGAGGCGCTGGACTACGTGGCCGCTCACGGCTACCTGACCGCGCTGTCAATCTGCTCGGAAAGCGTTCCTGATCGTGAATGGATCGACGCCCTGTTCGCCGAAGAGCCGCATTACCGCGACGACGCCGAGCGCGAAGCCATCGAATCCACCCTGCTGGCCCTCAAGGCGCACATCGCGCGCCAACTGGCCTCCGACGAAGAGTTCGAACTGCCTTGCGAACTCGACCTGGGCGACGACCCGGACGACTCCGACCTGCGCGGCTGGTGCATCGGCTTCATGGAAGGCGTGTTCCTGCGGGAAGCGGCCTGGTTCGAAACCGCAGAGGAAGAAGTCAGCGAGATGCTGCTGCCGATCATGGTGGGTTCCGGCCTGTTCGACGAGCAGCCGGAGTTCTCCGACATCGCCAGCGATGCCAACCTGATGGACGACATGATCGTGCAGATCCCCGAAGCCCTGACCGCGTTGTACCTGCTGTGCAACGCCCCCGACGAAAAGCCGGCGCTGCTCAAGCCTCGCCACCACTGAGTCGGCGCCTATGGCCAAGCCCATAGGCCAACGCCCCCTGGTATTGCGTTACGTTCTGCTGGCCATCGGCTGGCTGAGCGTAGCGCTGGGGGTACTCGGCATCTTCCTTCCGGTATTGCCCACCACCCCTTTCCTGCTGCTGGCGGCCGCCTGTTTCGCCCGTAGCTCTCCGCGCTTCTACCAATGGCTGGTACAACACCCGCGCCTGGGCCCGTGGATCCGCGACTACCTGGATGGCAATGGCATTCCGCTCAAGGGCAAGGTGTATGCGATCGGCCTGATGTGGCTGAGCATTGGGCTCTCGTGCTACCTGGTGCCACTGCCCTGGGCCCGAGGCTTCATGCTGACCAGCGCCGTGCTGGTCAGCATTTACATCCTGCGCCAGAAAACCTTGCAGCGCCCCTGAGCTACCCCTGCAGCCGCTGCCTGGGCAGCGGCCTCAAGGACCGTGACGACCATCAGACGGTATCCACCTTCAGCGAGTGATCGTTGAGCATGCCGTTGATGATGGTGGCCGTGTCCGCCCCTCCGGCAATCACCCCGCCCGCCCCCGGCGTGACTCCGTAATGGCTGGCCAGGTCGACTCCCGCCAGGTCAATGGTCTGGGTCGGCGTCGCCCCCGCCACCGCGCTGACATCAATGCTGGTGACCAGGGTTGCGCCACTGCCGGTGACCTTGAAGTGCAGGTAGTCATCCAGGGAAGCGGAAGTCGCATTCTCCCCCTGCAACAGCTGGGACAGGTCCAGCTTGTCGGTGCCCGGCGTAAAGTCGGTCACCACATCGTGCCCATTGTTGCCCTGCAGCCACTGGAAGGTATCGCTGCCACTGCCTCCGGTCAGGGTGTTGTTGCCCATTCCGCCGATCAGCAGGTCATCGCCACCACCGCCATTGAGCACATCGTTCCCAAGGCCGCCGGTAATGACGTTGGCGTTGCCATCACCGGTCAAGGTGTCGTTGTAGTTGGAACCCACCAGGTTCTCGATGCCGGTCAGGGTGTCGGTGCCCGCGCCCAGGGTGTTCTGCGCCCCTACCAGGCCGAGGCTGACCGTCACCGCCGCCGTGGCATGGGCGTAACTGGCGGTATCGATACCCGCGCCGCCATCCAGCAGGTCATTGCCCGGCCCGCTGAACAGCAGATCATTGCCGTTGCCGCCATACAGGGAGTTGTTGCCCGCGCCCGCTGTCAGCACATCGTTGCCATCGCCGCCATTGAGGATGTTGTCGCCACTGCCCGCCACCAGCACATCGTCACCGGAAGTACCGGTCAGGGTGTGTCCATCCTGGTAGGAGATGCTCACCGCCGCCACATCGCTGCCACCATGGCTGTCACTGGCGGTGTAGGTACCGTGGTAATCCGGGGTGACATTCTGCGCCCCGGAGTAATTCACGGTCATGGTCAGCTGGTAGCCTTCCGCGGCCGTGGTGTTGCTGCCGCTGGTGTTGGTGATGTTGACGATATGGATCTGGTAAGGCCCGTCCGCCGCCGCCGTGAAAGTGCCGCCATCGGCGATCGCCGTATAGGCACCGCCGTTGAAGGCGTACTCCATGGTGACGTGGCCGGCTACCAGGTTGTGATCCAGATTCAGGGTTTCCCCCTGCTTGAGATTGACGGTGATCACATCCTCATCGTTGGCATTGGTGTTGGTGACGGCTCCCAGGTAACCGCTGACCAGCACCACCGCGGTCATGGTCGCGGCGTTGGCATTGAACGAGGCGCGATCGATGGTGATGGCCTGGTTGGCGCCATTGTTGCCATTCCCGGCAAAACCGATGGTCTGCTGGCTGGCCGCCGTGAACTCCGCACCCCTGGCAGCCCAGCCGGTGTTGAAGGTGGTGGGCGCCGCGTTCAGAGGATCGCCATTGGCGTCGCTGTCGTTGGCCAGCAGCACATCCCCGGGAATCGCCACACTGCTGGACAGCACGTTGGTGATGACGTGGTCATCCCCGGCGACCGGAGGCGCATTGGGATTGACCTTGACCACCAGAGTCGAGCTCGCCAGATCACCGTCGTTGTCGCTCACCGAATAGCCGAAGGTCTCGGTGATCACCGAGCCTGTGACCTTCTGCGAGCTGTAGCTGAAGTCCCCGGTATCGAGGTTCACCACCAGGGTGCCGCCATTGCTGGTGGCAATGCTCACGCTGTTGTTGACGGTATTGAAGGTGCCGTTGTTGGTAGTGCCGCTGAAGGTCAGCGAACCCTGGTTGCTGTTGCCTTTGGGGTCGTAGGTGTAGGTACCGCCATCCACCACGATCGACTTGATGAACCCACCGTCGGCGCCAAAGCTGCCGCCATCCCCCAACAGGCTGCCGGTGACCGGATAGCCCTGCACCGTGCCGGCCAGCACCGAATTGAGCTGGTTCAGGTCGGTGACCACCACCGCATTGGTGTTGACGTGGGTACTGCCGTCATAGGCCAGCGGATCGAGGTTGGCATTGCTGACTCCAGTGCCCAGGCCGATCGCATAGTTCTTGATGCCATTGGCATCGAGGAAGGCTTTCCAGGCCGTCTCGTCCGCGGTGCCGATTTCCTGGCCCGAGGTCGGTGCGCCATCGGAGAAGAAGTAACCGACATTCTGCGCGCCACTGAGCTGGCCACTGGTGACAAAGGCCAGCTTCGCCGCCGCCACCGCCGCGTCGTAGTTGGTCCCGCCGCCTGCCACTAATGTGGCGACAATCGCCTTGGCCGTGGCCACGTCTACCCATACCGGAGTCCGGTCGGTAGCGGTGCTGCTGAAGGTGACGAGCTGGACTTTGACATCCCCCATGTTGTCGTACTTGTCGAGCAAGGCGCTGATGGCCTGCTTGGCCAGGTCCAGCCGCGTCAGCCCGGAGACACCGGAAGGATCAGCCATGCTGCCGGACACATCGATCACCAGCAGCAGGTTGGAATCTACCTCTACCGCTGTCACCGAGCGCTCGCTGGCCACCGCCTTGGGCACATCATCGACAATGCTCACCAGGATGCTGCCGGTGGTGCTGTTGCCCAGGGCATCGGTGGCCTTGTAGGTGAAGCTCTCGCTCAGGGTATTGGCGCCATCGTTGGCGTTGGGGGTGGTTTTCGGCGCCGACGTCAGGGTGTAGGTATAGGTGCCATTGGGGTTGAGCAGAATCTGCCCGTAACTGCCCGTTGCACTGCCCACCAGGCTGAAGGTGATGCCTCCGGAGCCGCCGGTGACCGATCCCACCAGGGTGCCGTTGGCGGTTTCCGCGGTGGAACCCGGATCGCTGCCGGTCACGGTGCCGGCGGCCAGGTCCTGGCCATCCTTATTCAGGTCCAGGGCTTTCTCATAGACAGTGACGTCCTGATCGGTCACCGCCTTGAGGCCGCTGTCGGTGACATTGATGGTCAGGGTGGTGGTGCTCTCATCACCATCGCTGTCGCGGATGGTGTAGGTGAAAACATCACTGGCTCCGGGCGGGCTCACCGAGTTCGGATTGCTGTGGTACACCGCGTTGCCGGCGGCATCCAGGGTCAGGGTGCCGTAGGTACCGGCGATGCTGCTGCCCAGCCCACCGATGGCCGAAGTGGCGGTATTGCTGCCGGCACGTACGCCGACCACCGCGCCCCCCACAGCTGCGCCATCGGCGCCCAGCACATCATTGCCCAGCACACTGACATTGATGGTGGCGCCTTCCATCCCGCTGGCAGTGTCCGCCACCGCGCCGGGCAGGTCGTCGACGATGTTGACGTCGATCACCCCGGACGCCGTACTGCCGTCGCCGTCGGTGGCCACCACATTGAAGTGTTCGGCAATGCTGTTGGCGCCCAGCGCCGTTGGATGGGCCTCGTTGTCCAGCAGGGTGTAGCTGTAACTGACCACGCCGGTAACGGCGTTGTAACCGGTGATGGTCAGGGTATTGCCCAGCGCCGTCGTTGCCGATTGCGGGAAGCCCGCGGCCACACCGCCACTGACCACATTGATGCCGCCCACGGTCAAGGTTTGCAGGCCGTCCAGGGCGGTCACCGTGAAGGTGCCACTCTGAGTCAGGGCCGGGGTATTGGGGCTGCTGCCATCGCTGAGGTTCTTCTCATAGACCGTCAACTCGCCACCGTTGACGTTAAGGCCGTTCAGGACCACCGGGTCGTCATTGTTATGGATCTGCAACACCAGATTGGCCGTGCTCGGGTCACCATCGGAATCGGTCAGGGTATAGGCAAAGGTTTCTGTGCCGTTGCCATTGCCGTGCAAGGCTTTGAAGTCGGCATCCGAGGTGTTCAGCGTGTAGGTGTAGGAACCGTTGGCATTGAGCACCAGGGTACCGTAGGTGCCAGTGAACGTACCCGCGGTGACTGGGCCGGAAACCACCCGATCCGCGCCTTGTACATCGTTGGTCAAGACGTTGCCAGTCAGGGTCAGTTGGCTCTCCGAGGCCGTGCCGGGGTTACTGTCGTTGACTGCGGTGGGCAGGTCATCCACCACGTTCACATCCAATGACCCCGTGGCGCTGCTGCCATCGGTATCGGTAGCCACCACATTGAAGTGCTCGCTGAGGCTGTTGGCGCCGTTGGCGGTCGGGTGGGCGTCATTGCCGTTGAGGGTGTAGCTGTAGCTGATGACTCCGGTGCCGGCGTTGTAACCGGTGATGGTCAGAGTGTTGCCCAGCGCCGTCGTTGCCGATTGCGGGAAGCCCGCGGCCACACCACCGCTGACCACATTGATGCCGCCCACGGTCAAGCTTTGCACGCCATCCACAGCCGTCACGGTAAACGTGCCGCTCTGGGTCAGGGCCGGGGTATTCGGGCTGCTGCCGGTGGTCAGGTTTTTCTCGTAGACGGTGAGTTCGCCACCGTTGACGTCCAAGCCGTTCAAGGTCACCGGGTCGTCATTGTTATGGATCTGCAGCACCAGATTGGCCGTGCTGGGGTCGCCATCGGAGTCGGTGAGCGTGTAGGCAAAGGTTTCTGTGCCGTTGCCATTGCCGTGCAAGGCTTTGAAGTCGGCATCCGAGGTGTTCAGCGTGTAGGTGTAGGAACCGTTGGCGTTGAGCACCAGGGTGCCGTAGGTGCCGGTAAACGTACCCGCAGTCACTGGCCCGCTGGGTACTCGGTCAGCCCCTTGAGTATCGTTGGTCAGCACGTTGCCCGTCAGGGTGAGTTGGCTCTCAGAGGCCGTACCCGGATTGCTGTCGTTGACCGCCGTGGGCAGGTCATCCACCACATTCACATCCAGAGTCCCGGTGGCACTGCTGCCATCGGTATCGGTAGCCACCACATTGAAGTGTTCGCTGAGGCTGTTGGCGCCGTTGGCGCTCGGATGGGCGTCATTGCCGTTGAGGGTGTAGCTGTAGCTGATGACCCCGGTGCCGGCGTTGTAGCCGGTGATGGTCAAGGTGTTGCCCAGGGCGGTGGTGACGCTTTGCGGGAAGCCCGCCGCGACGCCGCCGCTGACCACATTGATGCCGCCCACAGTCAGGGTTTGCAAACCGTCCAGCGCGGTCACGGTAAACGTGCCGCTTTGGGTCAACGCCGGAGTATCCGGGCTGCTGCCGGTGGTCAGGTTCTTCTCGTAGACGGTAAGTTCGCCACCGTTGACGTCCAAGCCGTTCAAGGTCACCGGGTCATCATTGTTGTGGATCTGCAGCACCAGATTCGCTGTGCTGGGGTCGCCATCGGAATCGGTGAGCGTGTAGGCAAAGGTTTCTGTGCCATTGCCATTGCCGTGCAAGGCTTTGAAGTCGGCATCCGAGGTGTTCAGCGTATAGGTGTAGGAACCGTTGGCATTGAGCACCAGGGTGCCGTAGGTGCCGGTAAAGGTTCCGGCAGTCACTGGCCCGCTGGGCACTCGGTCAGCCCCTTGAGTATCGTTGGTCAGCACGTTGCCGGTCAGGGTCAGCTGGCTCTCCGAGGCCGTGCCGGGGTTACTGTCGTTGACTGCGGTGGGTAGGTCATCCACCACATTCACATCCAGAGTCCCGGTGGCGCTACTGCCATCGGTATCAGTGGCCACCACATTGAAGTGTTCGCTGAGGCTGTTGGCGCCGTTGGCGCTCGGATGGGCATCGTTACCGTTGAGGGTGTAGCTGTAGCTGACGACCCCGGTGCCGGCGTTGTAGCCGGTGATGGTCAGGGTATTGCCCAGCGCCGTCGTCGCCGATTGCGGGAAGCCCGCGGCCACACCGCCAGTGACCACATTGATGCCGCCCACGGTCAGGGTTTGCACGCCATCCACAGCCGTCACGGTAAACGTGCCGCTCTGGGTCAGGGCCGGGGTATCCGGGCTGCTGCCGGTGGTCAGGTTTTTCTCATAGACGGTGAGTTCGCCACCGTTGACGTCCAAGCCGTTCAAGGTCACCGGATCGTCGTTGTTATGCACCTGCAGCACCAGATTGGCCGTGCTCGGGTCACCATCGGAATCGGTCAGGGTATAGGCAAAGGTTTCTGTGCCGTTGCCATTGCCATGCAGGGCTTTGAAGTCGGCATCCGAGGTGTTCAGCGTATAGGTATAGGAACCGTTGGCGTTGAGCACCAAGGTGCCGTAGGTGCCAGTGAACGTACCCGCGGTGACAGGGCCGGAAACCACCCGGTCCGCGCCTTGCACATCATTGGTCAAGACGTTGCCAGTCAGGGTCAGTTGGCTCTCCGAAGCCGTGCCCGGATTGCTGTCATTGACTGCGGTGGGCAGGTCATCCACCACATTCACATCCAATGAGCCGGTGGCGCTACTGCCATCGGTATCGGTGGCCACTACGTTGAAGTGTTCGCTGAGGCTGTTGGCGCCGTTGGCAGTCGGATGGGCGTCATTGCCGTTGAGGGTGTAGCTGTAGCTGATGACCCCGGTGCCGGCGTTGTAGCCAGTGATAGTCAGGGTATTGCCCAGCGCCGTCGTTGCCGATTGCGGGAAGCCCGCGGCCACACCACCACTGACCACATTGATGCCGCCCACAGTCAGGGTTTGCAAACCGTCCAGCGCGGTCACGGTAAACGTGCCGCTCTGGGTCAACGCCGGAGTATCCGGGCCGCTGCCGGTGGTCAGGTTTTTCTCGTAGACGGTAAGTTCGCCACCGTTGACGTCCAAGCCGTTCAAGGTCACCGGGTCGTCATTGTTGTGGACCTGCAGCACCAGATTCGCTGTGCTGGGGTCGCCATCGGAATCGGTGAGCGTGTAGGCGAAGGTTTCTGTGCCATTGCCATTGCCATGCAGGGCTTTGAAGTCGGTATCCGAGGTGTTCAGCGTATAGGTATAGGAACCGTTGGCGTTGAGCACCAGAGTGCCGTAGGTGCCGGTAAACGTACCCGCAGTGACTGGGCCGGAAACCACCCGGTCCGCGCCTTGCACATCATTGGTCAAGACGTTGCCGGTCAGGGTCAACAGGCTTTCCGAGGCCGTGCTGGAGTTGCTGTCGTTGACCGCCGAGGGCAAATCATCCACCACGTTGACATCCAGGGAGCCGCTGGCGCTGCTGCCATCCACATCGCTGACCACTACATTGAAGTGCTCGCTGAGGCTGTTGGCGCCATTGGCACTTGGATGGGCATCGTTGCCATTGAGGGTGTAGCTGTAACTGACGACCCCGGTGCCGGCGTTGTAGCCGGTAATCGTCAGGGTGTTCCCCAGGGCGGTGGTGATGCTTTGCGGGAAGCCCGCCGCCACACCGCCGGCAACCACGCTGATACCGCCGACGCTCAAACTCTGCACACCGTCCAAAGCCGTCACGGTGAAGCTGCCGCTCTGGGTCAGGGCCGGAGTATCTGTGCTGCTGCCAGTGGTCAGGTTCTTCTCATAGACGGTGAGCTCGCCACCGTTGACGTCCAGGCCATTCAAGGTCACCGGGTCGTCGTTGTTGTGCACCTGCAGCACCAGGTTCGCGGTGCTGGGGTCGCCATCAGCATCGGTCAGGGTGTAGGTGAAGGTTTCGCTGCCGCTGCCCCCGCCCTTGAGCGCCAGGAAAGCCGGATCACTGGTGTGCACGCTGTAGGTGTAACTACCGTCCGCCGCCAGCACCAGGGTGCCGTAGGTGCCAGTGAAGGTGCCGGCAGTGATGGGGCCGGAAGCCACCCGATCGGCGCCCTGCACATCATTGGCCAGCACATTGCCGCTCAGGGTCAGTTGGCTTTCCGAGGCAGTGCCCGCGTTGCTGTCATTGACCGCTGTCGGCACATCGTCCACCACGTTGACGTCCAGGGAGCCGCTGGCGTTGCTGCCGTCCACATCAGTGGCCAGCACACTGAAATGCTCGCTGAGGCTATTGGCGCCATTGGCCGTCGGATGGGCGTCGTTGCCGTTGAGGGTGTAGCTGTAGCTGACCACCCCGGTGCCGGCGTCATAACCGGTGACGGTCAAGGTGTTGCCCAGCCCAGTGGCGATGGATTGCGGGAACCCCGCAATCACCCCGCCGCTGATCACGCTGATGCCCCCCACGTTCAAGCTCTGCAGACCATCAAGGGCGGTCACCGTGAAACTGCCGCTCTGAGTCAAGGCCGGGGTATCCGGACTGCTGCCGGTGGTCAGGTTCTTCTCATAGACAGTGAGCTCGCCGCCGTTGACTTCGAGGCCGTTCAAGGTCACCGGATCGTCGTTGTTATGCACCTGCAGCACCAGGTTCGCCGTGCTGGGGTCGCCATCGGCGTCGGTCAGGGTGTAGGCGAAAGTTTCAGTGCCATTGCCGCCACCGCCCAGCGCCAGGAACGCCGGATCGGTGGGGTGCAGGGTATAGGTGTAGGAACCATCCGCCGCCAGCACCAGGGTGCCGTAGGTGCCAGTGAAGGTGCCTGCGGTAATGGGGCCGGAAGCCACCCGATCCGCGCCTTGCACATCATTGGTCAAGACGTTGCCACTCAGGGTCAACAGGCTTTCCGAGGCCGTGCTGGAGTTGCTGTCGCTGACCGCCGTGGGCAGGTCGTCCACCACGTTCACATCCAGTGAGCCGCTGGCACTGCTGCCATCCACATCAGTGGCCACTACATTGAAATGCTCGCTGAGGCTGTTGGCGCCGTTGGCGCTCGGATGGGCATCGTTGCCATTGAGGGTGTAGCTGTAACTGACCTCTCCGGTGGCCAGGTTGAAGCCGGTAATCGTCAGGGTATTGCCCAGGCCGGTGGTGATCGACTGCGGCACGGCGCTGGCACTGCCGCCGCTGACCAGGGTGATGCCGCCCACGGTCAGGGTTTGCAGACCGTCCAGGGCGGTCACCGTGAAGGTGCCACTCTGGGTCAGGGCCGGGGTATCCGGACTGCTGCCGGTGGTCAGGTTCTTCTCGTAGACGCTGAGCTCGCCCCCCTGGACTTCCAGGCCTCGCAGCAGCACCGGATCATCATTGTTGTGCACCTGCAGCACCAGGTTGGCGGTGCTGGCGTCGCCATCGGCGTCGGTCAGGGTGTAGGCAAAGGTTTCAGTGCCGTTGCCGCCGCCCTTGAGCGCCAGGAAGGCCGGATCAGTGGGGTGAACGGTGTAGGTGTAACTACCATCGGCCGCCAGCACCAGGGTGCCGTAGGTGCCAGTGAAGGTGCCGGCGGTTATGGGGCCGGAAGCCACCCGATCGGCGCCCTGCACATCATTGATCAGTACATTGCCGCTCAGGGTCAGTTGGCTTTCCGAGGCAGTGCCCGCGTTGCTGTCATTGACCGCTGTCGGCACATCGTCGGTGATATTGACGTCAAGGGAGTTGCTGGCCGAGTCACCGTTGCTATCGCTGGCGACCACACTGAAGTGCTCGCTCAGGCTGTTGGTGCCATCGCCCGCGGAATGCAGGTCATTGCCATTGAGGGTGTAGCTGTAGCTGACCACCCCGGTGGCCGCGTTGAAGCCGGTGATGGTCAGGGTATTGCCCAGGCCGGTGGCAATGGATTGCGGAAAGGCCGCCGCCACGCCGCCGCTGACCACAGCGATGCCACCGACATTAAGGCTGAACAGCCCATCCGGGGCCGAGACACTGAAGGTGCCACTCTGGGTCAGGGCCGCCGGGTTGCTTGCCGAGCCCTGCTCCAGGTTGGCTTCATTGACCGTCAGCTCGCCGCCCTCCACCGAGAGCCCGCTCAGGCTCACCGGGTTATTGGGTGTCGCGCCATTGAGCTGCACCAGGCCATCGAGGCGTTCAGGGACAAACTCGGGAATGCCGTTGAAGCCGGCTGTCGGAAAGCCGATCACCGGCTCGACCCGGCCCCCGACCTCTTCCAGCAGGACGAAGCTGTGACCGCCGCCCTGAGCACCTGGAGCGCCACCGGTACCGGTGGGCCCCGCCGCCGTGGCTTCGGCGTTTTGGGTCGGGTCATCACCGGCGGTAATGGCCTTTTGCAGTTGTTCCACATCGCTCAGTTGCGCATCAGTGGGCGCCGGCACTTCGGGGGTATCGACATGGGTGGCCTGATGGTCGAGCAGTTGCGCCGTCAGTTGCTGACTGCTGTCGCGGCCCTGGGTCAGGTCCTGGCCATTTTGCAGATGCACCGCCACCGCGCCTTCGGCTCCAGTGACCAACTGCTCACCGACAAACAGCCGGTCCCCTTCCACCAGGGCCCGGCGGGCGCCATCCGCCGCTACCGCATAAACCTGCCCGATCACCTGGGTCACAATGCCGATTAACGTTGCCATGTGCACTCCTCCGATGCCGAGAACAATCGGCATCCGCTTGCTAGCGGCAGTGCAGACGGCGTTGACCCGTGGTTGAACAGACCCTGTGCCTGGCAGCGTCGCCCCCATGGCGAAGCGTGCCAGTCTTGATGTCCCGCCTTCCCTTGCTACCAGTCGGACGGCTGATACCGCAGCGCGCCGGACAAAACGGCCTCGTCCGCGCCTCGGATCGCTCACCAACTACGTTGTGTGGAACAGGTCAAAAAGCGGATTCGCCAAAAAAATGCCGCCAAGACCTGCTTCGCACCTCCGTCCTTGTAACCACTTCCCCGCCCTGAACTACCTGAAATTTGAACGTCCCCAGAAACTGCAGGAAATGCCTCAACACCTGAAAAATCTGGGCCTTCGCTTGGAACAATGTCTTGCTTTGACAAACATGCATAAGTTTTTTTTGGCATAAAACTTATGAGATTTTTTTCTTAGCTATCCTTCTGGATGTTCTTAGCTCTGTTGTAAACAAGATGAGACGGTTAAGTCTCAATTTTTTAGTCATATTTTTGACGAAAACACAGTTTCACTGGATCAGGGAGAGACACCCATGCGCGTTTTCACCCCCCTCAGCGGTGCAATTCTTTTGGCCTCACTCTGTGCCAACCCGGCCCAGGCCATGTCATTGACTGAAGCGATCCAGAGCACTCTGGACAACCACCCTGAACTTCGCGCCAGCCAGAACAACCGGCTGTCTGCCGACGAGGATGTGAAGGTGGCCAAGGGCGGCTTCTACCCCAGCCTGGACCTCAATGCCGGCTACGGCCGAGGCTACAGCGACAACACCACCACCCGCGGCTACGGTGTGGCACGCGGCACTGGCAACCACAACACCGAGACCCTGAACTACACCCAGTCGGAACTGCGCCTGCGGCAGATGCTCTTCGATGGTTTCAACACGGCCAATGAAGTGGGCCGCACCCAGTCGGTGGTCAACTCCCGGGCCTATTACACGCGCGGCACCGCCGAAAGCCTGGCCCTGCGCACCATCGAGGTGTACCTGGAGGTGCTCAAGCGCCGTGAACTGGTGACCCTGGCCAAGAACAACCTGCAGGCCCACCTGCGGGTCAACGACCAGATCGGCCTGCGCAGCCAGCAGGGCGTGGGCAGTACCGCCGACCTCGACCAATCCAAGGCCCGGCGTGCCCTGGCGGAAAACAACTACGACACCGCTCAGGTCGACCTGGCCGATGCCGAGGCCAACTTCTACAGCGCGGTAGGACGCCTGCCCGACGAGCTGGAAAGCCTGCCGTCGATCCGCGGCGAAGTCCCGCAGAACCTCAACGATGCCAAACAGAGCATGCTGCTGAACAACCCCTACCTGAAGTCCGCCCAGGCTGACATCCAGGCGGCGGAGAGTCAGTACGAGGTGGCCAAGTCGCCCTTCTATCCGCGCTTCGACGCCGAGGCCGCAGTCAACGCCAACGACAATGTGCAGGGCGACCTGGGCCACGACAATGAATGGCGGGTCGGGGTGATCATGAACTACAACCTGTTCCGCGGTGGCAGTGACAAGGCCCGCCTGCAGTCCGACGCGCACAAGATCAACCAGGCCATGGACATCCGCAACAACGCGCTGCGCATGCTCAACGAAAACATCACCCTGGCCTGGAACGCCATGCTCAACGCCAAGAAACAGACCCCCACCGCCCGGGAATATGCGGAAACCACCACCCGGGTGCGGGCCGCCTACCAGGACCAGTTCGGCCTCGGCCAACGCACCCTGCTCGACGTTCTGGACAGTGAAAACGAGCTGTACAACGCCAACCGCCGCTACACCGAAGTGCGCTACACCGAAGAGTTCTCCATGTACCGGGTCCTGGCCAACATGGGCGAACTGCTGAGCAAGGAAAAAGTCGTGGTGCCGGCCGAAGCCATCGCCCAGAGCGAAGTGAAAAGCGAGGCGCGCCTGCCGGAAATGAAGTAGTCCCGTGGAGGACTCGATTTGACCAGCCTCGAACCCGGGAGCCCGCACGCCGATCCGCGTGCCAGCTTCGATGACCCGCTGTTGGACGGATTACTGATCCTGTGCCGACTCCACGGCTGCAATGTCAGCCGCGGCAGCCTCAGCGCAGGCCTGCCCCTGGACAAGCAACGCCTGAGCCTGGACCTGCTACCCCGGGCCGCGGCCCGGGCCAGCCTTCAGGCACGCCTGCTGCGCCGGGAACTGGGGGCGATTTCCGCCCTCAACCTGCCGGTGCTGCTGATCCTCCACGACGGTCGTTGTGCGGTGCTCAGGCGCTGGGGCGAGGATGGCCAGGCCCTGCTCCTGCCCAGCGAGGCCGAAGGTGGCGAGCAGTGGGTCAGCCGCGAGGAACTGGCCCGGGAGTACAGCGGCCAGGCCCTGTTCGCCCGCCCCCGTCACGAGCTCGAAGACCTGCGTAGCCCCCTGGTGCCCAGGGTCGATGCCTGGTTTCGCGACACCCTGAAACTCTCCCGCTGGCTTTACAGCGACGCCATTCTCGCCAGCTTCCTGATCAACCTGCTGGGCCTGATGGTGCCGCTGTTCGTGATGCAGACCTACGACCGCGTGGTGCCCAACCAGGCCACCTCGACCCTCTGGGTCCTGACCCTGGGCCTGCTGCTGGGCACCGGCTTCGAACTGGTGTTGCGGGTGGTGCGGGCACACCTGCTGGACCAGGCCGGGAAAAAGACCGACGTGATCCTCTCCGCCACCCTGTTCGAACGCATCACCGGCATGAACATGAAGGCCCGGCCGGCCACCATTGGCGGCTTCGCCCAAAGCATCCACGACTTCCAGGGCCTGCGCGAATTTCTGACGGCCGTGACCCTGACCAGCCTGATCGACCTGCCCTTTGCCCTGCTGATGCTGGTGGTGATCGGCCTGCTCGGGGGCTGGCTGGTGGTGATCCCGGTACTGGCGTTCCCCATCACCATCGTCTTCGCCATGCTGATCCAGGTGCGCCTGCGGGACACCGTGCAAAAAAGCCTGGCCCTGGGCGCCGAACGCCAGGCGCTGTTGATCGAGACCCTCGGCGGCCTGGAAACCCTCAAGGCCTGCAGCGCCGAAAGCGAACGCCAGCACAAGTGGGAAAGCACCCACGGCGCCCTGACCCGCCTCGACAGCCACGCCCGCAATCTCTCGGCGCTGGCCACCAACGGCACCCTGTTCATTCAGCAGTTGTCCGGCATGGCCACCATTGTCGCCGGGGTCTACAGCATCATCGCCGGCAACCTCAGCGTCGGCGCCCTGGTGGCCAGCTATATGCTCGGCAGCCGAGTCCTGGCGCCATTGGGACAGATCGCCGGGCTGATCACCCGCTACCAACAGGCACAACTGACCATGCGCAGCACCGATGCGTTGATGGCCCTGCCCCAGGAACGCGATGCCCGCCAGCGGCCTCTGGAACGCACTCAGCTGCAAGGCGCCCTGGAAATCAGTCGAGTGAGTTTTCGCTACCCGGGGCAAAGCACCCCGGCGCTGAACAACATCAGTTTCAGCCTCAAGCCCGGAGAGCGAGTCGGCATCATCGGCCGCAGCGGCTCGGGGAAAAGTACCCTGGCCCGGCTGTTGATGGGCTTTCTCGCCCCGGAGGAAGGCCAACTGCTGCTGGACGGCCTGGACCTGCGGCAACTGGATGTGGCCGACCTGCGTCAGCAGATCGGCTACGTCGCCCATGACCTGCCACTGCTGGCCGGCAGCCTGCGGGACAACCTGACCCTGGGTGCGCGCTACGTCAGCGATGCCCGAATGCTCGAAGTCGCCGAGCTGACCGGGGTCACCGAGCTGGCCCGCCAGCACCCCCAAGGCTTCGACCGACCGGTGGGTGAACGCGGGCAACTGCTGTCCGGCGGCCAGCGTCAGGCGGTGCTGCTGGCCCGGGCCCTGCTGCTGGACCCGCCGATCCTGCTGTTGGACGAACCCACCAGCGCCATGGACAACAGCAGCGAAGACGCTCTGCGTCAGCGCCTGCACGCCAAGGTCCAGGGCAAGACCCTGCTGCTGGTGACCCACCGCACCTCGATGCTCAGTCTGGTGGACCGCCTGGTGGTTCTGGACGAAGGACGGATTGTCGCCGACGGACCGAAAGACGCGGTTATCGATGCACTGCGCAAGGGCCGTGTCGGCTCTGCAGCCGTCTAGGAGTGCCGAGCATGTCTACACCATCGTCGCCCCGGGGTTACCTGGGCAGTTTTCGCCGCAGCGCGGAAAGCGAATTCATGCCGGAAACCGCCGGAGCCTCCTTGCAGGACTCACCCCGCGGCTCACGGCTGACGGTCTGGATCGCCGCCGCGCTGATCCTCTGTGCCCTGGTATGGGCCAGGTTCGCGGTGCTCCAGGAAGTCACCATGGGCGAAGGCAAGGCCATTCCTTCGAGCAAGGTCCAGGTGATCCAGAATCTGGAAGGCGGCATTGTCACCGAGATCTTCGTCCGTGAGGGGCAGATGGTGGACAAGGGCCAGACCCTGCTGCGCCTGGATGACACACGCTTTCGCTCGAACAAGGGCGAGAGCGAGGCCGATCGCTTTGCCTTGATGGCCCAGGTCGAGCGGCTGTCCGCCGAAGCCGAGGGCAAACCGTTCAGCCCGTCCGCCGAGGTGGTGAGCAAGGCGCCGCAAGTCGCGGAAGACGAACGCTCGCTGTACGACCAGCGCCAGCGGCGCCTGGCCAGCGAACAGCGCACCCTCAGCGAACAACTGCGGCAGAAGACCCAGGAACTGGCGGAATTTCGCTCCAAGCAGGGGCAGTACAGCTCCAGCCTGGCCCTGCTCAATCAAGAGATGAATATGTCGACGCCGCTGGTGGGCACTGGCGCCGTGTCACCGGTGGAGATCCTGCGACTCAAGCGCAGCGCGGTGGAGATTCGCGGCTCCCTGGACGCCACCACCCTGGCCATTCCACGGGCCGAGTCGGCCATCAACGAGATCAAGAGCAAGATCGACGAATCGGTGCAGACCTTCCGCTCCGATGCCGCCAAGGAACTCAACGCGAAACGCACCGACCTGTCGAAGATCACCGCGTCGGGGATCGCCATCGACGACCGGGTCAACCGCACCACGGTGGTATCGCCCGTGCATGGCGTGATCAAGCAGCTCAAGGTCAACACCATCGGCGGCGTGGTCCAGCCCGGCAGCGACATGGTGGAAATCGTGCCCATGGAAGACAACCTGCTGATCGAAGCCAAGGTCCGGCCCCAGGACGTGGCCTTCCTCCACCCCGGTCAGAAAGCCATGGTCAAGTTCAGCGCCTATGACTACACCATCTACGGCGGCCTGAGTGCCAAGCTGGAACTGATCGGTGCCGACACCATCACCGACGACAAGGGCAACAGCTTCTATCTGATCCAGGTGCGCACCGACAAGAACCACCTGGGAGGCGACGTCAACCCACTGCTGATCATCCCCGGCATGGTGGCCACGGTGGACATCATCACCGGCGAGAAAAGCGTACTGGACTACCTGCTCAAGCCCGTGCTCAAGGCCCGCACCGAAGCCATGCGCGAACGCTGACTGCAGCGTAGGTCGGAAGCGGCTTGCCGGCGCAAGGCCCTCTGACTTTGCAGCAGGCTTGAGAGTGCTTGCGCGGGCACGCTCGCTCCCACAGACAAGAGGTCAGGGTTTGGCGCCGTGGTTGCGTTGGTAGGTGTCTTCGCCCATCGCCGCGATCTGCCCTTCGATCAGAGCCTCGAAGGGGCGCAGCAAGGGCTCGAAGGAGGCCGGCGCCTCCAGTACCTGCAACGCCTGGACAATGGCTTCCAGGGTCGACAGCGCACCCGGCCCCGGGGCCTTGCGCAAGCGATAGCGCGAGGGCGTCGCAGCGGCCAGGGTCACCCGCGGCAGGGCCGCCAGCAGCGGATTGAGGTGCAACAGCTTGCGGGCCTTGCGCCAGGTGCCGTCGGGCACCACCAGCAGCAGCGGTTCATCCGTTTCGGCATAGGCCTGCAACGGCTGGGCATCGTCCGCCGGAAACAACAGGCGGGCCTGGTAGCCGGGGCGGTTGAGCAGCGCCGGCAGATCCTCGAACACCTCGCCCACCCGCAACTGCGCATTGTTCAGCCCCAAGGCCGCCAGCCGCGCCGTGTTCAAGGCGTGGTTGACCTCGCTGGGATGCTGCAACAACAGCACCCGGGTGCGGCTGGGCAAATCCGGGATCAGCGGGCACAAACAATGGCCTGTGGGACGCAGGCAACGCTCGCAGCGTGCTCTGGACATGGAAATTCCTTATGACTGGTTGAGCTGGGCCTTGAGCAGATCGCGAAAGGTCTGGATCAGGGGTTCACGACCACGGCCACGACGCATGATCATCGAGAAAGGCGCCTGGTAGCCGAAGGTCGCCGGCAGCAACACTCGCAGGTCGCCCTTGTCGGCCCAGGCCTGGGCGTAGTGTTCCGGCAGGTAGCCGATGTAGGCGCCGGATAGCACCAGGATCAACTGCGCCTCCATGCTCTCGACGGTCGCCGCGCTGTGCTTGAAACCATGCCGGGCCAGTTCTGCCTGGCTCCAGTAGCCTCGGCCGACCATGCGCTGTTGGGTGATGACCTGCTCCGGGATGCGCCGCTCGCTGTACAGCGGATGCCGGTTGCTGCAATACAGCCAGTGCTGCTCGCGGTACAGCGGCATGTACACCAGACCGCTCATGCGCGTGGAAAAGGCACCGATGGCCAGGTCCAGGCGGTTGTCCTGGACCCCCAGTTGCAGTTCATGGGGGCTCATCACCGACAGGTGCAGATGCACTGCGGGATGCTCCTGGCTATAGGCACCGATGGCCTCGGCGAACGGCAGGGCCTTGTCGCTGACGGTGGAGTCGATCACCCCCAGGTTCAGGGTGCCGCGCAACTCGCCCTTGAGGGCCGCGGCGTACTGTTCAAAGCCCTCCAGCTCCCCAAGAAGACGCAAGGTTTCCTGGTGGAACAGCTCACCCTTGCTGGTCAGGCTGAACCCGCCACGGCCACGGTGACAGAGCACCAGCCCGAGGGCGCCTTCAAGCTGGCTCATGTAGGTGCTGATGGCCGACGTCGAGAGATTGAGTTCGTGCTGGGCATTGGCGAACCCCTGATGTCGCACCACGCTGACGAAGATGCGCAATAGTTTCAGATCAGGTAAAGCGTTGGCCATGACAGGCTCCGATAACAGGCAAAACGACCACTTCCCTGTGCCAAGAGAGCTTGCTCCCGCCGGGCGGCCAAGCAACCTCGATGACCTCCATGCGCACTTTCAATCTGACCCTGCAACCCGGATAACGGAGGCTACACCACCGAGCGGGTGCTCGCTCCCTCGCCACACAGGGCCCTGGAAGCTGCGCGGGAGTCTAGCGCGAGCCCGACCATTAGTTTAGAAAAATCTGAACTAAGTATTTGTTCGTAGCGATTCTTTCCCCTCACTACATTTCGCAGAATCGGCTCCACTCGGTTGTACGGGCAGCTTGGGCTGTGCCGCCGACCCCATAAATATAAAACAACGATGAGGCCTATCCCGTGGACAAGATTCTCCACCAACCACTGGGCGGCAACGAAATGCCGCGCTTCGGCGGCATCGCCACCATGATGCGTCTTCCCCATCTGCAATCCGCTGCCGGCCTGGACGCTGCGTTCGTCGGCGTGCCCCTGGACATCGGTACCTCGCTGCGCGCCGGCACCCGTTTCGGCCCACGGGAGATCCGCGCCGAATCGGTGATGATCCGCCCATACAACATGGCCACCGGTGCCGCCCCGTTCGACTCACTGTCGGTGGCCGATATCGGTGACGTGGCGATCAACACCTTCAACCTGCTGGATGCGGTGCGCATCATCGAAGAGGCCTACGACGGCATCCTCGAACACAACGTGATCCCCCTGACCCTGGGCGGCGACCACACCATCACCCTGCCGATCCTGCGGGCCATCCACAAGAAACACGGCAAGGTCGGGCTGGTGCACATCGATGCCCATGCGGACGTCAACGACCACATGTTCGGCGAGAAGATCGCCCACGGCACCACCTTCCGCCGTGCGGTGGAAGAAGGCCTGCTGGACTGCGACCGCGTGGTGCAGATCGGCCTGCGTGCCCAGGGCTATACCGCCGAAGACTTCAACTGGAGCCGCAAACAGGGCTTCCGTGTGGTCCAGGCCGAAGAGTGCTGGCACAAGTCCCTGGAACCTTTGATGGCCGAAGTCCGCGAGAAAGTCGGCAATGGTCCGGTGTACCTGAGCTTCGACATCGACGGCATCGACCCGGCCTGGGCTCCGGGCACCGGCACCCCGGAAATCGGCGGCCTGACCACCATCCAGGCCATCGAGATCGTCCGTGGCTGCCAGGGCCTGGACCTGGTGGGCTGCGACCTGGTGGAGGTCTCGCCACCTTATGACACCACCGGCAACACCTCGCTGTTGGGCGCCAACCTGCTGTACGAAATGCTCTGCGTACTGCCTGGCGTAGCCCATCGCTGAGTCCCGGCCATGAGCGAGCACGAGAACGTCCTCAACGCCGCAGCCGAACTGGTATCGGCCTTTGCCCGCAACGACCGCGAAGCCTACTTCGCGGCGTTCAGCAGCGATGCCAGCTTCGTCTTCTACACCCTTGCTCAGCCACTGCTGTCGCGCGATGCCTACCAGGCGTTGTGGGATCAATGGCGCGCCGAGCAGGGTTTCGAGGTGCTTTCGTGCACCTCGAGCAACGCCGTCGTCAGCCTGCAGGGTGACGTCGCCGTGTTTATTCATGACGTGGCCACACAGCTGCGCATGCAAGGGGAGCAACACTTCAGCCAGGAACGCGAAACCATTGTGTTTCGCAAACAACAACAAGGCCTATGGCTGGCCTGTCACGAACATTTGTCCGCTATGCCGGAAGGGCTGCCACCCCCTTAGCCAATGTGATCGGAGCAGATCATGAATAACAACAACAAAGAAAAAAGCCTTAGCAGCATTGAAACCAACGGGGTTGAACAGATCCCGGACCACGAGCGTGACGCCGGCCCCGGCGACCTGTTTCGCTTGATCTTCGGCGGCGCCAACACCTTCGCCACTGCGGTGCTGGGCAGCTTCCCGGTACTCTTCGGCCTGTCGTTCCAGGCCGGGGTCTGGGCCATTGTCCTGGGGGTGACCCTGGGCTCGCTGATCCTGGCCCCCATGGGACTGTTCGGGCCGATCAACGGCACCAACAACGCCGTGTCGTCCGGTGCCCACTTCGGTGTGCACGGACGGATTGTCGGTTCGTTCCTGTCGTTGCTGACCGCCATCGCCTTCTTCTCACTCTCGGTCTGGAGCTCGGGGGACGCGCTGATCGGCGGCGCCAAACGCCTGATCGACCTGCCGGAAACCGATCTGAGCCTGGGCCTGGCCTACGGCCTGTTCGCGATCCTGGTGCTGACGGTGTGCATCTACGGCTTCCGCTTCATGCTGTGGGTCAACCGCATCGCCGTGTGGGCCGCCAGCCTGCTGTTCCTGCTGGGAGTCTTCGCCTTCGCGCCGGCTTTCGATAGCCACTTTGCCGGCACCGTGGCCCTGGGCCAGGCCGGATTCTGGGCCGCCTTTATCGGGGCCGCGCTGGTGGCGATGAGCAACCCGATCTCCTTCGGTGCCTTCCTCGGCGACTGGTCGCGCTATATCCCCCGGGAGACCCCCAAGGGTCGAATCATGCTGGCGGTGATCGCCGCACAGTTCGCCACCCTGATCCCGTTCCTGTTCGGCCTGGCCACAGCCACCATCGTTGCGATCAAGGCGCCGGACTACATCGCCGCCAACAACTACGTCGGCGGCCTGCTGGCGGTGTCGCCGAGCTGGTTCTTCCTGCCGGTGTGCCTGATTGCGGTGATCGGCGGCATGTCCACCGGCACCACTTCGCTGTATGGCACCGGGCTGGACATGTCCAGCGTGTTCCCGAGGGTGCTGTCGCGGGTCAAGGCGACCCTGCTGATCGGGGTGCTGTCGATTGCCTTCATCTTCATCGGGCGCTTTGCGGCGAACCTGGTGCAGAGCGTGTCGACCTTCGCCGTGCTGATCATCACCTGCACCACTCCCTGGATGGTGATCATGCTCATCGGCCTGTGGGTACGTCGCGGCTACTACTGCCCGGACGACCTGCAAGTCTTCACCCGCGGCGAGCGCGGCGGCCGCTACTGGTTCCAGCACGGCTGGAACTGGCGCGGGCTGGGGGCGTGGATTCCCAGTGCACTGGTGGGCCTGTGCTTCGTCAACCTGCCGGGGCAGTTCGTCGGCCCCCTGGGCAACCTCGCCGACGGCATCGACATCAGCCTGCCAGTGACTCTGGGGCTTGCGTCCCTGGTGTACCTGATCCTGCTGAGCCTGTTCCCGGAACCGGCAACGGTGTACGGCCCCAACGACCCACGCAGTCAAACAACCGAGACAGCCCAGCGCCGTTCCCAGCGCCAAACCGCCTGATTACCGCAGGAGCCGGCTTGCCGGCGAACGGGCCTTGAACCTTGCACAAGGTTTGAAGACTCCTTCGCTGAACAGCCGGCTCCCACCCAAGCCCGCTTGACCTGTTTGTTTCACATAAAAAAGATAATCGGAGACACGCCACCATGGCTTTAGATCTATTTGTCGTACTCATCTATGCCGCCGGCATGCTCGTGCTCGGCTATTACGGCATGCGCAAGGCCAAGACCCACGAGGACTACCTGGTGGCCGGACGCAACCTGGGGCCGACCCTGTATATGGGCACCATGGCTGCCACGGTCCTGGGCGGCGCCTCCACCGTCGGCACCGTGCGCCTGGGCTACGTCCACGGCATTTCCGGTTTCTGGCTGTGCGCCGCCCTGGGCGCGGGGATCATTGCCCTGAACCTGCTGCTGGCCAAGCCGCTGCTCAAGCTGCGCATCTTCACCGTCACCCAGGTCCTGGAAAAGCGCTACAACCCCATGGCCCGCCAGGCCAGTGCGGTGATCATGCTGGCTTATGCGCTGATGATCGGGGTGACCTCAATCCTCGCCATCGGCACCGTGCTGCAAGTGCTGTTCGGCCTGCCGTTCTGGATCTCGGTCCTGCTGGGCGGCGGCGTGGTGGTGGTCTATTCGGCGATCGGCGGCATGTGGTCCCTGACCCTGACCGACATCGTCCAGTTCGTGATCAAGACCGTGGGGCTGATGTTCATCCTGCTGCCGATCTGCCTGTACCGCGTGGGTGGCTGGGATGAGCTGGTGGCCAAGCTGCCGGCGTCCAGTTTCAGCTTCACCACCATTGGCTGGGACACCATCATCACCTACTTCATGATCTACTTCTTCGGCATCCTGATCGGCCAGGACATCTGGCAACGGGTGTTCACCGCCAAGACCGAGAAAGTCGCGCAATACGCCGGTACCCTGGCGGGCTTCTACTGCATCCTCTACGGACTGGCCTGTGCCCTGATCGGCATGGCTGCCCACGTCCTGCTGCCGGACCTGGACAACGTCAACAACGCCTTCGCCGCCATCGTCAAAGCCTCGCTGCCGGACGGTATCCGCGGCCTGGTGATCGCCGCCGCCCTGGCCGCGATGATGTCCACCGCCAGCGCCGGCCTGCTGGCCGCCTCCACCACCCTGACCGAAGACCTGCTGCCACGACTGCGGGGCGGCAAACAATCGAGCCTGGGGATCAACCGCCTGTTCACCTTCCTCACCGGCATCGTGGTGCTGGGCATCGCCCTGGTGGTCAACGACGTGATCAGCGCCCTGACCCTGGCCTACAACCTGCTGGTGGGCGGCATGCTGATCCCGCTGATCGGCGCCATCTTCTGGAAACGCGCCACCACCTCCGGCGCCATCGCCAGCATGGGCCTGGGCTTCGTCACCGCCCTGGTGTTCATGTTCAAGGACGGCCTGGATGCCAACACGCCGATTTACTACAGCCTGGCCGTGGGCCTGGTGAGTTTCGTGGTGGTGAGCCTGGTTTCCCGGCGCCCGGCGCCTCTGGCCAACGCGATCTGACCTGAAGTCGGACGCCTGAAGCTTTTCTTCGACGGGTGCGGCGTCGGTGGCCGCATCCGTTTTTTTTCGTCCACGAAAAAGTGCCACAACGCCGGACGGCGTGGCCTGCAGCTCGATCCCGGAAGCCAGCCACTGGACGAGTGGTCACCACCGCCGGAAAAAACCTGTGCTGTAATCTGACTCAGCGACGACTGTTCCTGAACAGTACAAGGATCGCTGGCAGCCTCAGGGCACGCTATCGCTTCACCCTTGGACGGGGTCATAAAACAATAAGAACCTCTCCCCTGCCCCGAGGTGTTTATGGACCGTTTCGACATCCAGCAAAGCATCCGCCACGCCATCGAGACCCAGATGGCCCAGAAGTGGCCAATCCCCCCCTGCCAGGCCCGCGCCCGGAACACCTACTCCCTGGACCTCAAGGCCCTGCTCTACAGCCTGGAATGCGAGTTCAACATTCGCCTTGATCCGGAGCTTGATCTGTACCGGATCAACTCCATCAGCGAGCTCAGCCAGGTCATTCTGGAAAAGACCCGCGCCGACGCTGCCCGCCCCGCCTGACCCGCTAATCCCTCGGGAGCAACGCGATGAATCGGGCCGAAGCGCGCGTGGCCGTGCACCTGCTTATCCGCCGGGGACTGGGTGAACTCATCGACTTCGATGACCACAGCACTCTGCAGGCACTCGGGCTGGACAGGGAGGATATCGAAGCGCTGCTCTGGCGCCTGGAGGACAGGTTCGACCTCTGCATCTCCCCCCGGGAAGAGCAGCGAGCGCTCTGGCGCCTGGAAAAGGTCGGCGACCTGGTGCAATGGTTGCTGGAAAAGTCCCGGCAAAATCAGGATTGACCCGATTGTCCCGGGTGGGTGGCCGAGCGACTGCCGGCCAGAAAACACTGACGAGAGCCGGAGTCTGCACTCCGCTCTCGCCTCGAGCTCAACGACGACGTTGCTGACGCCGCCGCAGTTCTTCGTCGGTAGGAATCGGCACCGGTTGCAGCGGTGGCTCGATCAGGCCCAGTGCGACGCCAAGGTCGTGAAGCCAGCTTTGCAGTTTGTCTTTCATAGTGCCCCCTCAGGGTCGTGCCGAGCGGCGATACTGCGCCGCCTCAAGCAGATAATAGTCCTAACTTTTCCCGCGCGCTGCCTCGCAATAGCAATGAACTGTTACTGGATTGAAGCGAATCGGCCAAGGCTATTCAGCCATTGGCCCGCAGCGCCTGTGGCGCCTGCCCGGCGGCCCCCTGCTGCAGTTCGATCCAGGCATTGAGGTTGGCCCCGAGCATGCCCTTGCGCCACATCAGCCAGGTGGTGGTCTGGGCGAACGGCTCGGCCAGGGCATGCACTGCCACGCTTTCGCGCCCCGGCAGACTGTCGAGCATCGACTGGGCCATGAGCGCCACCCCGGAACCGGCGATCACACAGGCCAGCATGCCCTGGTAGGACTCGATTTCCATGGCCCGGCCCATCGCCGCGTGATAGTGGGCGAACCAGGACTCCAGGCGCATGCGATAGGCGCAACCCTGGCGAAACGTGAACACCGCACGCCCCTCCACATCCCGGGCGGTGCGCACCGGCGGGTGATCGGCCTCGCTGATCAGCACCAGGGTCTCATCGCACAAGGGCACCCCATCCAGCCCTGCCAATTCAAGGGGGCCATCCACCAGCGCCGCGTCCAGGCGCCCGCTGAGCAGGCCTTCCAGCAGCTCGCCACTGGGCCCGGACTGCACCTGCAGGTTCACCGCCGGATAGGTCCGGTGGTAACGCGCCAGCAGCGCCGGCAGATGAATCGCCGCCGTGCTGTACATGGTGCCCAGGACGAAATCCCCGGCCGGCTGACCGCCTTGTACCGCGGCATGGGCTTCATCGTGCAGGGCGAACAGCCGCGCGGCGTAATCGAGCAGCACCTTGCCCGCCGGCGACAGTTGCAAGCGTTGACGCTCACGCAGGAACAGCTCGACGCCCAGTTGCTCCTCCAACTGCTTGAGCCGGGTCGAGAGGTTCGACGGCACCCGGTGCAGGCGCTCGGCGGCCCGGGTGATGGAACCTTCCTCGGCCACGGCCTGAAAGATGCGCAGTTGGCTGAACTCCATGACATTCTTCAAAACTGAACAAGTTACTCACTATTATTCATTTTTACAGAAAGTCAATCAGTCCTAGCCTGACGGTCATTGTCCTTGCCGATGGAACCCCCACCATGTCCCCGCTGCTGCGCCTGCTCGCCAGTTTCATTGCCCTGATGATGGCCATGGGCATTGGCCGCTTTGCCTTGACTCCTCAGCTGCCGCACCTGATCGGCGAAGGCCAGGTCGACCTGACCGCCGCCGGCCTGATTGCCGCCGCCAACTACCTGGGCTACTTCTGCGGTGCACTGGACGCCATGTTCGCCCGCCAGCCGAAACAGGTACGGGCACGGCTGCTGGGTGGACTGTGGCTGTGCGTGTTGCTGACCCTGGCCTCATTCTGGGCCCAGGGCTTCTGGCCGCACCTGCTGTTGCGCTTCGGCACGGGCGTGGCCAGTGCCTGGGTGCTGGTGATGATCACCGCCCTGAGCCAGCCCCTGGCGCTGGCGGCGGGCTGGCCACGCCTGGGAGCCCTGGTGTTCGCCGGTCCCGGGCTGGGCATCATGCTCACCGGCCTGCTGGCCCTGGGCTCCAACCTGCTGGGCCAAGGCTCCGCCAACCTGTGGCTGTTGTATGGGCTGGTGGCCCTGCTGATGCTGCTGGTGATCCTGCCGATCCTGCCACAGGCCTCGAAAAACCTCAGTCCGGCCGCCCAGGACTCGAGAGGCAATGAGCAGAGCGTGGGCCGCCTGGGGCTGGTCTATGGCTTGTACGGGGTGGGCTACATCATCCCGGCGACCTTTCTTTCGCAAATGGCCAGCGCGCGCTTTCAAGGTCAGTGGCAAGCCGATCTGTTCTGGCCCGGTTTCGGCCTGGCCGCCGCCCTGGGAGTGGCCCTGGTCAGCCTGCGCCGGCACACCCCGCACAGTACTCGCCAATGGTTGATGGCGACCCTGTGGCTGCAAGCCGCCGGGGTCTTTGCCTGCCTGCTGGACAGCGGCCTGGGGTTGGTCTTGGGCGTGTTGCTGTGCGGCACACCGTTCCTGGCTTGCATGCAGCTGGTGATGCAGCGTTCCCGGGAACTGGCGCCGCAGTCGGCCCAGCGCAACGCCGGTCTGCTCACCGCCTGCTTTGCCGCGGGGCAATTGAGCGGCCCGTTGCTGGCGGCCCTGAGCAGTCACTTCAGCGCCAGCCTGCAATTGGCGCTGGTGACCGCCGGTTCCGGCTTGCTGATCAGCGGTGGCCTGCTCTGGCAACCGCGACCCGCGACACAGCGCTGCCCGGCGGTCTCCTAGGCAGCGGCGTTATAGAAAGCGCTTGATGCGCCGGCGCAACCATTGCTCGGCGCTGACAAAGGTGATGCCCAACAACACCAGCAGCGCCCCCAGCACGAAGTTGAGGCTCAAGGGTTCACCCAGCAACAGCACGCCGAAGGTCACGCCAAACATCGGCGTCATGAAGGAAAACACCGCCAGGTTCGCCGCCAGATAGCGACGCAGCAGCCAGAACCAGGTCAGGTAGCTGAAGAACGACACCACCAGCCCCTGAAACAACACACTGGCCACGGCCACCGGGGTCAGGCTGACCTGGGTCACCTGGCCGCTGAGCACCGCAATCAGCAGCAAGCCGACGAAACCGACGATCAACTGATAGAACAGCGTCAGTGTGGCTGGCGCTTCCGACAGTCGCGAGGCGCGCACCACCACCGTGGTCGCGCCCCAGGCCAGCCCCGCCAGCAGTCCCAACACATCACCCAGGAGCATGCGCCGATCCAGATTGTCCAGGGAGATCCCTCCGGCAAAGGCGATGCTGATGCCAATGAAAGCGAGGATGATCCCCAACCATTGCAACGGCCGCAGCCGCTCACTGGGCAGCAACCAATTGACCCCAAGGGCGGTGAAGATCGGCGCGGTATAGAGAAACACCGACATATGCGCGGCGCTCGTCAGCTTCAGCCCCTCGGCAATGAACAGGAACTCCAGACCGAACAGGGCACCGGCCAGTAAACCGCCGCGCCAGGTACTGGAGACCTGGGACCAGCCCCCTTTCCAGCACATCAGCAGGGCCACCAGCAGCGCCGAAATCCCGGAACGCGCAGCCGCCTGCATCACCGGGGCAATATCCGCCGCCGCCCATTTGATCATCACCTGCTGCACGCCCCAGATCAGGCACAACCCCAGCATCACCTGCAGGGCAAAGCCATCGGCGTTGCGCCGCTCGATGCTCACCGCAGTCCCTCAGATTGATTCATCGACATGACAGCTACCCGCTGTGGAAAGGACAACGCCCCCAGGGACGCGGCCAGCCATCGTGCTGCAAGACGGGCCGCACCGGGGAAGACAAGTAACCCGAGACATAGAGAAGGTGGAGGTTTACACCCCTCCACCCCAGGGCGAAATGAGTATCAGCTTAGCTCGATACGATCCGCGTGAATGACAATCTGGCCCTGTTTATAGAGCGCGCCGATGGCCTTCTTGAAGTTGCCTTTGCTGACCCCGAACAAACTGCTGATCAATGCCGGATCGCTCTTGTCGCTGACCGCCAGAGAGCCATTGTTTTCCCGCAACTTGGCGAGGATCTTCGAGTTCAGGCTGGTGGCCGCTTCTTCACCCACCGGTTGCAGGCTCAGGCTGATCTTGCCATCGGCCCGTACTTCCTTGATGAAGCCTTTCTCTTGCATGCCGGAGCGCAGGAACTTGAACACTTCGTTCTTGTGAATCAGGCCCCAGTGCTTGTTGTTGATGATCGCCTTGAAGCCCATGTCGGTGGACTCGGCCACCAGCAGGTCGACTTCCTGGCCAACCTTGTAGTTGGCCGGAGTCTTGTCCAGGTAGCGGTCCAGGCGGGCCGTGGCGGTGATACGACGGGTGTGCTTGTCCAGGTAGACATGCACCACGCAGTATTCGCCAGCATTCATCTGGCGCTTTTCTTCGGAGTAGGGCAGCAACAGGTCCTTGGGCAATCCCCAATCCAGGAATACCCCGATACTGTTAACTTCGACGACTTTAAGGCTGGCAAACTCACCAACTTGAACTTTCGGCTTTTCGGTAGTTGCGATTAACTTGTCGGCACTGTCCAGATAAACAAAAACATTCAACCAGTCTTCATCTTCACTGGGAATGTCCTTGGGAATATAACGATTGGGCAGCAATATCTCGCCGTCCGCCCCTCCGTCCAGATACAAACCAAAGTTAGTGTGTTTAACCACTTGCAAACTGTTGTAGCGCCCGACTAAAGCCATTTCCAATACCCTCATTGCGTGGGCGGCATTCTACCTGTTTTCCAGGCACAGGTTGGCGCTCCTGAGTCCCGGACCGGAAAAATCCGTGAAGAGCCTTGGTTTTTCTAGCTTCACTGGCGATCAAGCGGCCATTCGTCAGGCAAACAGCGACCTACCGGGTAGGGGCAAACAGCCACCAGCCGGCATTTTCAGAAGCTAGTCTTTATTTAAAACAGCCACTTAGGAAGATGTCAGCGAGATCAACTTAGGAAAAAAGCCAAAAAAGCGACCTTCTGTTTCAGAGGATATTTACCAAGCAATTGTCAAGTATTTCTGATAAGATGCCTGGCCAAATTAATTTTCCAAAAGGTTAAATGGCCGCCATGCGAGTAAAAGCCTCCAACAGCAAAGCAAAACCAGCTCCCGCCGTTGAAACCAGCGAATCGATCAACGAACAAATCGCGGCCTTCCTGAAATCGGGCGGCGAAATCCAGCAAATTGCCAAAGGCGTCAGCGGCCAGACTTTCGGCCCATCCAAGCAGATCAGCCTCGGCAAGAAGTAATTCCCCCGCATTATCCTGGTCCCTTAGCGCTTTGCCCTCAAAGCGCTAGGACTGGCACCCTTCTTCCCTCCCCCTAGTACTAAAAGTCGACCAACGGCCCTTATCCGCAGTCCCTGGCCGCTATCCTTGCCGCTCTCTGGATCAATGGTTTCAGCCAACTCCCTGTTCATCACTGCCGACCTTCCACCCAGCGGCTGAACTGCCGGGGGCCTTCCGGGTTCAGATGCAGGAACCCGCACTCGCAAGGACTCGAACATGGCGCGCCGGTGGCCCCTGCTTATCCTGTTACTGATCCTCTGCCTGCTGCTAGGCGCCTGCAGCCGAGTCGGCCTAGCCTATCGCAACCTGGATGTGATCATCCCCTGGACCCTCAACGACTACCTGGACATGAACAGCGAGCAGAAAAGCTGGTTCAACCAGCGTCTGCAGCAGCACCTGAGTTGGCATTGCAGCACCCAGTTACCCGGTTATCTGGGCTGGCTCGATCGCCTGCAACTGATGGTGCAGAACAATCAGGTCAGTGATCAGGACCTGCTGGCACGAACCCGGGAAGCCAAGCAGGCCATCGCCGAGACTGCACGGCAGATCACCCCTTCCGCTGTGGAGCTGCTCCAGGGCCTGGACGACGGGCAAGTCAAAGAGATGAACAATGCCTTCGCCAAGGACCAGCAGGAACACCGGGAGCAATACCTCACGCCATCACTGGCGCAACAGATCCAACAGCGCAGTCAGCGCATGAGCAAGCGCCTGAATGCCTGGCTCGGCCCCCTGAACCCCAGCCAGCAACAACGAATCGAGCAATGGTCCGCCTCCCTGGGAGAGCAGAACCAGCAGTGGATCGCTAACCGCGTTCACTGGCAGGCGCAATTCAGCGCCGCGGTGGCGCAACGCCAAGACAGCGATTTCCCACAGCGCATCGAGCAGTTGCTGGTCAACCGCGAGAGTTTATGGACAGACGACTACCGCCAGGCCTACGCCCACACCGAACAGGCCGCACGCAGCCTGTTGGTGGACTTGATGGCCGCCAGCAGCCAGGACCAACGCCAACGCCTGCTGAAGAAAATCGACGGCGTACGCAAGGACTTCACCGCCCTGAAATGCCTGCAGAACGCCCGCCAGGGCTAGCGGCGCGAAACTAGGCGATCTGCGCCCTGGAGGCCACCTCGTCAAAGGTATCCGGATCCAGGGCATCAGCCTGTTCATCCAGCACCTGACGCGGGTGATCGTTGCCCGGAATACTGCTGTCGATCAGACACAGCAGGCTTGAGCCGCGGGGCGTCAGTACAAAGTTCTCGCCGTTGCCGCCCTCTTCCTCGGGCCTGGTTTCTATAAAACCCCGGTCCAGCAACAACTTTTCGTACTGGGTGGCGGTGACTTTCAGCTCATCCAGATTGCCGGTGGGCTCACCTTCCGCCTCCTTGGCCGCCGCATGCTGCTCGGCGTAGGGGCGAGGCGTGAAACTGTGGCCGGCGCCGTTCTGCACTTCGTGCAGCAGTCGTTCAATCAGATCCCAGTTATAAGTGGTCATTGCGGTTCAACCTCCAGACATGAGAATGAAAGGCCTTTCATAGGTTGTGACCGACCGGGTTTTCAGCCGTTCAGGAAATACGCCGCGCCAGCCAGACCCCTGATCGGAAAACCGCTGGGCAGCTTGTCGATCCCGCCCTGCGCCAAACGACTAGCGTGTGTAAGACCCATGCCCCCTGCCTTGAGGAGAAACGCCATGAGCACTACCGATCACCCCGTGGTCTCCCGGGAACAATGGCTGCGCGCACGCAAACAGCACCTGATCCATGAAAAGGCCTTTACCCGCCAGCGCGACCAGCTCAGTGCCGAGCGACGGGCGCTGCCCTGGGTCAAGATCGACAAGCCCTACCACTTTCAAGGCCCCGACGGGCCACTGAGCCTGGCGCAACTGTTCGGCGAGCGTAGCCAGTTGCTGGTCTACCACTTCATGTTCGGCGCCGGCTGGGAAGAAGGCTGCAAGGGCTGCTCCTTCCTTGCGGACCACTTCGACGGCGCCAACCAGCACCTGGCCCATCACGACGTGAGCCTGGTGGCTGTCTCCCACGCGCCCTATGCCCAATTCCAGAACTTCCGTCGACGCATGGGCTGGCGCTTCGACTGGTACTCCAGTGCCGGTGACGACTTCAACCAGGACTTCGGTGTCAGCCTCAGCGCCCAGCAACTGGCCGCAGGCACGGCGACCTACAACTATGAACAGGCCAGTGGCGATGAGGCCGAGTTGCCCGGCTTGAGCCTGTTCTATCGCAATGACCAGGGTGAGATTTTTCACACCTACTCCACCTATGCCCGTGGGCTGGACCTGCTGGTGGGGGCCTATAACTTCCTCGACCTGACGCCCAAGGGGCGCAATGAAGAGCAGATCATGGACTGGGTTCGCCTCCATGACCGCTACGAACAGACGCCCGAAGGCAAGGGAAGCCAGCATTGCTGTGGTGACGCTTGATATCCTGTTCGCCGGTAAGCCGTCTCCCACAGGACATGTGTAGGAGCCGGCTTGCCGGCGAATCGTAGCGACCGACAGTACAAATCTGCGGCAAACTGCGTGCCCCCCCTCTACAGCCAACTAATCTGCAAACATGAGCGCCGCCTACCACAGCCTCCATGAATACACCCTGCGCATGAACCGGGTGCTGGAGCACATCGACCAACACCTGGACCAGCCCCTGGAGCTGGCGGATCTGGCGCGGGTGGCGCATTTCTCGCCCTACCACTTCCACCGCCTGTTCAGTGCCTGGGTCGGCGAGCCCCTGGGGGCCTACCTGCGGCGTCGGCGCCTGGCCTGCGGTGCCTATCTGATGGCCAGCCGACCCGAAGCCTCGATCCTGGAAATCGCCCTGGATGTGGGCTTCGGCTCCGGCGAAGCCTTCTCCCGGGCCTTCAAGCAACACTTCTCGGTGTCCCCCAGCACCTGGCGCGACACCGAACCGAAACGCTGGCACCGTCGCCTCGACGACATCCGCGAACGCCGCCTGCGTGAATTGAGCAATCCTGATCAGACCCACATCCCGGCCTTCGACGATCCTGACGCCTTCATTCATCTGAAGGAAACCAGCATGAACGTCACCCTGCAGCAACTGCCCGCGACCCGCGTGGCCTACCTGCGCTACATCGGCGCCTACGGCCCGGGCATTGGCGTTTTCTGGCGCGAAACCGCCGCGCCGTGGATGCTCGAACACCAGCTGTTCAACCGCGTGCGCTACGGCATCGGCCACGACGACCCGGACCTCACCCCCGCCGACAAATGCCGCTACGACGCCTGCGTCGAAGTGCCCGAAGACTTCAAGGCCAGCGCCCCCGCCGTCGTCACCACCCTGCCCGGCGGCCTCTACGCCGTGGCCCACTACCGCGGCCTGGGCCCGGCTATCGCCGACGCCTGGATCGAACTGTGCCGCGACTGGCTGCCCAAGAGCGGCATGCAGTTCGACCCGCGCCCGGCGTTCGAGCGCTATCCGGCGGATGCGTATTACGACATCAAGACGGGAGAGCTGGAGTGTGAGATCTGCATTCCGGTGAAGAAGCTGTAACGCAGCCCCGTCGCCAGCCAGAAACGACACGGGGGAGCCCATGCTCCTCCGTGCCTTGCGCCTTGAACCCTGCGCTGTGCTAGAGACTGTCGCTGGTGGAGAAGCCGCCACTGTCACGGGAGCGGGTGCTGCTGGAGGAACTGCTGGGCGAGCTACTAGACGAGCTGCTGGAACTGCCCCACAGACTGCTGGAGCCTGATGATCCGGAGCTGCGGCTACTGCTTGCCTGGGCAGCCGACAGCGCCCCCTTCATGAACCCGACCATCAGCGAGTCGACATTGCTGCGGCTCGAAGCGTTCTGGCTGGCCCGACCGGCCTCGCTGGCCAACAGGCTGCGCTCCAACTGCTTGGCGCGCTCGTACTCGTTCTGCGCCTCCTCGCACTGGCCTTGCAGAAACGGCACACGCACCCGCAACTCATCCAGCTCCGCACGCAGCTCACGCACCTTGCGTACCAGCGCATCGTCCTCCTTGTCGGCGGTTTGTGCCGCCAGGCGCTCCAGCTTGTGGTCGCTCATCTCGGCCAATTGTTCAGCCAGCAACGTCGACGCCTGGGCCAGGTACTCGTCACGTTTTGAGCTGTAGGCATCCAGGCTCGCATGTACCTCGTTGGCCTGGGCCTTGGCCACCTCCACCGCCTGCAAGGCCGCTTGCAAACGTTGCTGAAGCACAATGAAGTCACCGCCGGTGGAAGCCTCCTGGTAGAGCTGCGACAGCTTGGCCTGCTGCGCGGCTTCTTCTTTCTCCAGGCGACTGGCGGCGCTTTCGTTGGCCTGCTGAATGGCCAACAGGGTCTGCTCGGTGCGCCAGTTTTCCGTGAAGTTGCACAGCCTGGCGGCCCAGCGGTCCAATTGCCGCCATGGCGTCCAGCGCGGATAACCCTCGGTGCCGAACTTGCGACCTTTGAGGTACGTGTACAACCGGTCCACCTGGAAACCCTGCAGCTTGGTCCGGCATTCATCACGCAGCTCCTCATAGGATTCGGATGCCGCCACCCGCGCCGCCTCGGCTTCGCGCAGTGCCTGCACCTGGCGCTGATAGGCCGGGTCATCGGCCAGTTGCCGATCGATGCCCGCTACCCGGGTCTGCAACTCTCCGGACACGCCCATCGCCGCCTGCAACTGCTGCGCTACCGCGGCCTCGGCCGTGGCCAGGCGCTCGCGCAATTGCGCTTCGCCCTGGTTGCGCTGGTCAAGCAAGCGCTTGACCTCGGCCGACTGCTGGCCGCCGCCCTTGAGCTGGTGACCGGCAATCCGCGCCAGGGCGTCGCTGATGTCCTGCTCCAGACGCAATTCCCGCTCATGGGCGTTGGACAACTCCTGCTGCAACTTGCGCAGTTCATACTCGTAGCGCCGGGAGTTTTCACTCAGGGTCGCCATCATGCTGTTCGCGCTCATCACCACTCCAGGATGTAGTCAGGCTTGGCGGTGGTCCGCCCTTTGAGGAACTTGAAGCTCAAGGAATTGGCATCCTTGCTGCCCAGGCGCCGGTTATCCACATGGCCGTCGGCCAGCTTGTCGTTCTTGACCTCCTGATAGGTGGCCTGATTGACCCGCACGCCGAAGACACTGGCGTAGCGCTTCTCACCGGTCTCGATACTGGTGATCGGCACCGGCAGCACATTGCCGGCCGCATCGGTGGCCTCGGTCAGCAGGTACCAGCTCTTGCCCCCGGTGGCGTCGAAGTTGCGCTCGACCATGGATTTCTCACCGGCACGGCTGACGATGTCCAGGGTCAAGGGCGTCTTGGCAAACGCCAGCAACTGCTCGATCTCCTTGAGCCCACCGGTGGTAGTCGCCACATCCAGGGCCTGGATCGCCTGCTCCACCTTGCTCAACAGCGGCTGGAACTGCGCCGCATCCGCCTGGCTCAAGTTCATCTGGCGCACGCTGGCCCGAGCCGCCTCAAGGGTGGCGAGGTAGTTGGGGTTCAGGCTTTGCTGGTCAGTCAGCCTGATGGCCTGCTCGACCTTGGCCATGGCTACCGCCACGCCCCTGGTGTCAGCATCATCCAAGGCCCCTTGAGCCTCTTTGGCCGCCGCCGCAACCTCGGGCACGACCTTGCTGGCCACGAGAAACTCGCGACTGGCGGTCAGGCTCTTGAGTTTCTGCGCTGCCGTCAGAAGGGTGTCGATGTCATCCAGTTGCGCCCGCACATCCTTGAGCGAGGTGATGCTTCTTCTCAAGTCGGTCTTGGCATTGGAAACCATCACACCGTCGTTGAAACTACGCTGCTCCTCAGGCACGGCAAACTGCGGCAACTTGATCGTGGTCTGCTGGCGAGCCGTTGCCAACCGAGCCTTGGCCTTGTCCAGCAAACGCCCCGCTGACGCCACCTGGGAATTGGCGACCGCAGGCTCCAGCTGAGCGATCTGCTCCTGCAACAAAAACACCTGCTGGGTGCGCGAGTGCGCCTCGTTCTGCAAGCTCACCAGATCGGCATAGGTGTAACGGCGCTGCTCCTTGAAATCGATGATCACGTGGGTCCAGGCATACAGCGAATAGAGGACGATAGGCGTCCAGATCGCCACCCATTTCAGCCAGTGGTTACGACGCAGGTAACCGTCTGCCAGACGTTGCTCCCACCAGCGCAGCGTCGGCGCTTCGTAAGTCAGGCGAGTGGCAAAGTACTTGCGCACCCCCTGCTCCACCAGGGCGTCCTCGACCTCGACGCCCTGGGCCTTGTAGAACTCGCGAATACGCTCGGCCACCGCCTTGCGGTGCTTGGGCAGGTCCAGGTGCTTCTGGATCTCGGTCTGGTTGTGGCGCAGCTCATCGATCAGCGCCATGGCGCCCATCTGTTCGCTGATAGAAACCCCGCTCACCTCACACCCCCTTCTGCAGGAGCGCGGTGAAGCGGCGCTTGCTGTCCTCGGTCACCGACTCAATCTCGGCGGCGGCCGATGCCGACTCCTTGCGCAGCTCCTGAATCAGGCTCAGGCTGCTGGCCTGGAACTCCACCACCGCATCGGCCAAGGCCTTCACCGAACTGGCCTTGAGGCTGGAACCGTAACCGGCCTTGAGCGCCACATTGAGCTGATCGCCACCCACCCGCGCCTGCACTTCAAGGCTGGTGTTGATGCCATCGGTCATGGCGTTCAGGGTCTGGGTGGTTTCCGCCAGACCGCCGGAAGAAGTGAAACCCGCCGCCAGCCCGGTGAGCACAATCTCGTTGGTAGCGAAGAAACTCACCGCCCGCTGATACAGGCGCTCCTTCACCGCGTGGTACTGATTGAGCCGGGCGAACACCAGCTCCGCCGCGCCATAGGCGGCCTTCAACTGATCGGCGATGTCAGTGATGATCTGAAAGCGCTTGTCCTCGTCCTGCAGATTGCGCAGGGCCACGTCCCGCTCAAGCTCCAGCTTGGGCTGATCCGCCGCCGCCAGCCCTGCCACTTCCAGGGCGGCACTGGCATCAGCCAGGGCCTTGCGCCCGGCGTCCATCTGCGCCTGGGCGATTTTCTGCACCTCACAGGCATCCACCTCGGCCGACTTCATGGCCAGGCGGTAATCCTGGTACGCCTCGAGGATCAGGGTTTCCAGCTGGATCTGCTCATTGGCCGACTTGGCCACCGCCAGGTAATTCTCGCGGATGCTCTCGAAGCGATCCGGAATCGAGCCGCGGCGCATGTTCAACCACGCCAGCTGTATGCGCTCGGAGAACTGCAACTTGCCGTCGGCCATCCACTCCATCATCTGCTGGGCATCGTTGCGGATCGAATCGAAGCTGGTGGCGATATCCGCATAGCGGGTGCTGATATCCATGCCCTGCAACTTGTCACGCACCGCGGCGTTGAACACCGTGGCCTGCTGCAGGGTGGCAGCGATCTGAGTCACCCGCTCAACGTCGTACACCGCCACCTTGTCCAGCAGCGCCAGGACCGGCATCTCCTGCTTGGGAAAGGTGATACCGATGGAGCGCAAGGCCGACATGGAGCGTTCGAGGTAATTCATGAGCATGGGCATATTCCCGGGGTGGAGCCACGACGCCGAGGCTCCATCATCCATTGACAGGTGAATAGGCGAAGGGGGCTTCCACCCCCCACTTTAAAATCGGTTGCAGCGTTGCCGGCAGCTTCTACGCAACGGCCTGGATGACCCGGAGCCCCTCATCGAACGGGGCCCAATACATCCGTGGCAGATAGCCAGCAACCTGGCGTGCGCGAGCATAACACCCGAGTTGGACAGAGAGAATTCATCGCCGCCCGCCCCTTCTCAACGAGAAGGAATGGCCGTGATATCACGAACGATGAACTTCGGCAGAGCACGAATGTAGAAGTTCTCTACATCCGAATTACCGCTGTTGGTGATCGCCCCCAACATGGTCTTCATATTGCGCAACTGGCCCATGGCCCCGGCAGGCTGCAAACCATTGCGTTCCTGGGCGAAATGCAACACCTCGGCGCCGTCGCGCTTGACCTGAACCTTGTAACCGAAATCGACACTGGCAAGGATCGTATTGTCATCGACGACCATCGACACCAGCCCGCCCTTGGAGTCACTGAGGCGGCGCTTGTACACCGCATTCACATCCAGCAGGTAGTCGGCGCTGTCCTTAGTGGCGGCGTAGCGATTGGCATTGCCCAATTGCCGGATCAACTCCATGCCCAGTTGCTGACGCAACTTGTCCTCGGGCAGAAAGCGCTCGCTCTCGCCTACCAACTGCAGGTTGAAGGTATCGATCCAGTAAGTGGCGGTAGCGGGAATCTGCACCGGCTTGGGCGAGATGTAATAGTCCGGGGTGGAGGCACAACCGGCGAGCAGAACGAGGGTGAACAGCAGAGACAACAGACGCATGACGGATCTTCCTTGAGAAGGTTTTCAACAACGCACCGCCACCTGAAAACCACCGGCGGCATGGTGATAAGCGGCGGCATTGTAAGCCAGGAAAATCGCGGCAGACCGGCTCGAAAAGATACTCTCGGCAAATTAGGAATTGCCTTACGGCAGAAGCAGACGATCCAACAGGAATGGGGCTTTAAGGACAGGGGGAGCGCTGGATATAGTCGAGGGGTCGTTGAAAGGACGACCGGGTTTGGCGACCTGATTTACAGAGGGAATGCAAAAGATCCAGCTTGCAGGTATTTTGCGTCCGCACATGCAGTTCTATGACGGCTGTGCGCGGGAGATCTCAGGATCTGCCGACTTTACCTCTGTAGTCGGTTCGCCAACCTGCGTACAGCCGTCACCCTCTTGTTTGGCGACAACGGGTGTAGGCATTCAGCCAGTCAAACAGAGGTCTACACATGAACAGATACATGCCGATTACCGGCCACGACTGCAACATTCCCTACCTGCTTATCGATACCCAGGCACCTATTGACGTACTGCACGATGCGGCTGCTTATCGCATACGCGCGGTAACCCAACTGCTGGAAAGCTTTTCGGTAGCTGATGCCCCTCGTCATGAACCTGTTCTCCTTCAGGAACTGACGTTGGTTTGCAGCATCATGCTGCGCGATGGGTGTGACTTGATGGATGTAATGGGGAGACAGTTGCAGGCGTAGACGGCGTAGTAAATGGAGACGGGCGACTTGTGGGTCGTCCGTTTCGCGTTCTCAAGTCGGATTCAGACGCTAAGGCAAACTCACTACAGGAATACGCTCCAGTGGCTGGGTGACATCGTAAACATGCTGCTCACAATGCTTACCAATGAACTGAAACTCCACCAGATAGACCTTGCTTCGCTCTGGTGTAAAGGTGCTTTTCAGCGGGCCACAATGATAGGTATCTCCGACGCCCCTATCATAAGAATATCCCGACACCTCAAAAGGCTTATCAACATCGGCCTGTACCTCCAACTGTGGGAAGCGTTTAACCACAGCACTGTTGGCCACTTCGTTGAGCTTGGCGATCCAGTCGAGCACCTTACCCCGGCCTGAATCCACCACGGTCCCCAGCACCTCCATTCGTTGATCAGGATCTGTCGCACGACGGACCGAGAACTCTACTGGAAATGTATAGCCTGATACTTTCATGATGACTTTGGCGTGCTGCGCATCGACCGCTACCGTACTTTGGTGTAGCTGGATGCCGTCGTTCAGAAAGCTGGGAGAAGAGTCTCTGACGTTGGAATGGCAGCCGGGTAATGTGAGCATCAGGATCAGCAGCGATAGTGAGGTTCTGCTCACGCATGTATGTCCTTTAAAAAACCTGCATAGTTGCCAATAGATAAAACCGGAACCATCGAGCCAGAGAAAATTAAGTAGTTTTTAATAACCAAGGACTAAAATCTTGAGTATCCCACTAGCAGCACAATAATAAGACCTGCCACTAAAGCAGGTAAAATCGAATATTTAGGGTATCTGACTCACCGCAGTAGTGGCACGCCAATCGCGATGCGCCTTGGCAGAACCTGACTTGACTATGATGGTGAATGCTACCAAGACGTACAGCCCTATTGGACTAGCAATCAAGCGAAGACACCAAGCGCCACAACCCCCATAGACAAAAGCCCTACCCCCATAGCACCCACTTTATACGCCCCATATAGAGCCCCTGCCTGCCCCATACAAGACATCACGAACGCTTGCAACGGACTCTTATGGGCACTCATGGGTTTTCCTTATCTACCTACTCACGCCTCAACACACTACTGACGGAGCCGACTAACACACTTGACCGAGCAGATTTTCAAGAAATGCCCTCACTCCGTCAAACACCGTAATTCAGCAAAACTATCCAAGAATAGGGTCCCACAGCACACGTTTAGCATATGCCCGGGCCTCATCCTCAGAATCAAGATCCATGACTTCATACTCGTCATTCAACAGCATTTCCTTCCAGGAAACAGATTCATCCTCAAAAGCCTCGAGCAACTCTTTTTTAAGTTCCCCTCTCTTACCTGCGTTATCAACCGCCTCCTTATAAAGGTCAATCGCCATGGCCTCTGAAAAGCCAAAATCAGCAGAAAAAACCGTCTTCAGAAAATAACTCAAATTTACATACTTCATAGCACCACCTATGGTTTAGGCGCAGGAAAAATAGAAATGGTTTCCCATACGTTGTTTTTAGGGTTCAGCATATAAACCCCCTCAACACTTCTCAAGTTACCCACCCTTTCCGGAGCCCCGAAAGTATCTTTGTTCTTTACAAGGTTGCCTGAGCTGTAGACCCGTTTGAATCCACGACCAAGATCAGCACCAAGGTCTCCAACGTCCGCCACAGTAACCCTTACTACACTTTGCCCAGGATCTCGTGCGATTGCCTTTTGCAAAGCTCCGTTGTTTCGCACCGCTTGATCCGCAAATACTAACAAATCATCGCTATGAAAAGCTGACGAGAGCGGCGGTACGGAAGGCCCTACATTTGCATCCGGCTTAATCGCCGATTTTGCACGATAAATCAGCTCTCCATCCGTAACGCTTCCTCCATGTACCGATATTGCATGAGCATTCTTGTGACTGGTAACAAGCGCCAGCTGCTTGGGGTCAATTGGCGCTTTGATGCCTGCGGCGTCATTCGCAGCTTTAACTCTCCCCTCAGCTTCCTTCAACGCAGCCAGATTCCCCCCAATCTTCGGCGTCAAGAGACCTTCATTGAATACATAGAATGTCCCATCGGGACTCAATGCCTCAAAATTACCAGTGCGGGTATTGAGTACCCGACGATAGCCATCAGGTAGTCCTCCTTCCTTGGTAAACATAGCACCAGCACTACCACCATCCTCTCGATACCAGGATGGTAGATCCGGGCCGACTGCTTTCTTCTCGGCACTAATTGCCAGTTGGATGGCCGTTCCGGTTGAGCCCTTCTGGAATGCCTTCAACAGCGCCAGCCCACCCAGCTCACTGACCGGCAACCCAAGAAGCATCAGGCGCTGACTGGTGGCGTAATCAGACTCGGCGATATAACCAGCCTCTGTCGCTCGGCTTTGTATATGAAGGAGCCTCTGGTAGTAGTCCATCATGTGCGCCGAATCAACCGGCCCGATCTCGTCGCTTCCCGCTGCTTGAACAACAGTGACGGGGAAGTGGACCATGCCCGCGATGATCGCACCGACATCACCGGCCACCCCACTCAGGACACCACCTGTTCCTTCATAGCGTTTACTGGCGTCTGCCAGGCCTAGCTCTTGTCCGGCGCGATATCGATCACGCCAGGTGTTTTGCCCCTGCTCAACGAAGTTGTCGGACAGGAACCTCTCGACGCTGGAGCCTTTGCCAGCGTATGCGTCAAAGAGTGCTTTCAGGTTGATCGTTTCATTGCGATATTCTTCTGCCGTTGTGACAAAGAACAGATGTTTGCGGCCATCGACGTCCTGGTACGTCAGACCGGATTGGGCAGCCTCCCCGCGGATAAATGTCTGTGTGATCAGGTCAGAGCCATTAATATCGGTCCAATGCGCGTCAGCCAGTGCCGCCCCCCCTTTGCTTAGGGCTTTTGCGGCCAACTCAGGACTGATGTCCTCGCCTGTCGTCTCCTTCAGGTACTTTACAAAGCGCGCAATACGGTCCTTGTCCTGCAGGAACTTGACCTCATCTGGGTGCAACTGTCGGTTATAAACCTCGACACCTGCCCCGGCGCGGCCTCCCGCTATCCCTGCGAACAGGTCGCCACCCGAGCCTGCGGCACCACTCAACCCTGTGGCAATCAATGCCGCCCAAGCATTAGGGCCATCGTTGATCACACCGTTGTTTTCCAGCGCCTTGGAAATGGCCGGCATAAGGGCTGCAGAGGTCGCAGCCCCCATAGCACTACCCTGTACATTGCCACCTGCCAACCCTTGGACCGCGCCGGCCAGGGTGTGCAGCAGCACCCGTGCGGCACCTCCCTCGGCCCACGCTGCACGCGTGGCGTCATCTTTAGCATCGATATAATGCCGGTTGGCGTAATCGCCGATCTTCTTGTAAGTATCGGCGGCAGTCGTGTTGGCGAGGATACCTACACCGGTGGTGCCTCCGGCGCCTCCCAGGCCGGCAGCGATCAAACCAGTAGCGACATCCGCCATGATGCGTTTGTCCCCCCCTGGAGCCCAGCGATTAGCTTCTGCCATGGCCATACTGGCGGCCTGCTTCTGCTCACTGGTCTTCGCCTCTTTGTCCTGCTTAATAGCGTCTTTCTGTTTGGCGGACACAATCGCATCCAGCGTACCTTTGGCCAGATCTACTACTCCCTGAATCAGATCCATACGCTCCTGCATGGCTCTTTCATCGGGACGATCAAGCTTCTGGTTGGCATTTGCGGTGTCACGGTTGAGGCCGAGCAGATCATTGCCCCCCTCCGGATTGCGGACCGTGATCGTGCCTTCGCTGATAGCGCTACGGGTGCTGCTGTGGTCAGAGTCCTTCAGCATCAACGGAATGCTACCGCCAATCCCAGGCTTGCCATCTCCCCCCCACCCACCGGTGTAGGAGACACTCACGCCAGCGGCCTGACTCTTTATTTCACTGCTGTTTTTGATATCGCTGACAATCAGGCGGTCAGTGCTCAGATGGTTCTTGTCAGCAGTTGCGTTGCTGGCAATCACGCCTCCATGCAGTACGGTGGTGGTCCCGACATTGATGTTGTAGCCACCGTTGCCTGCAAACAGGCCAGTTTGCTCAATCACAGCCTTGTAAGCACTATCCATTTTGCTGGCGGCAATGTTGGCCGACCCGGTGACTGGCGCGCCGTAGCAAATCGGCGGAATGCAGATGCTGCCGCCAAAACCACCACTGGTCTGGCGGTTGACCTGGCTTGCCTCATCCTGACGAGAGCTGATGTTGAGGCTGCCGCCGATATCCGCGTCAACATGATCGGCACGCACCTGCGCGCCAGCCAGGGTGGTGTCCTGACCACTCTTGATGGCTAACCGACCGGTATCAACAGTGCTATTGACCTGGTTCAGCTCACTGCCCTTGCCCATGCCTTTGGCAACCTGAGCGCCGAGGTCGAGCGTGAAGCCGTTCTGCGCACCGATGTTGAAGCTGGCGCCAATGGCGGTTTTGCTATTGTGGTTCTGGTTATCCCATTCCTTGCGGTTCTGGGCACTCTCAAGGGTGATATTGTTTTTGGCTGAAAGCAGCGTGTCCTCTGCCTTCAGACTACTGCCAACAACATGAATATCTCCGCTGGAACCTGCCACCTTGCCAGTAGCGATGACAGCAAGGCCTGCACCACTGAGCAGGCTCGATTGCTTGGCTGTCTCACTGCTGTAGTCACTTGTACTTTTGCTATGGATACTGCCCAGCTCAGTACCAATCTTGATCAGTGAGCCCGAGCTATTGGTTGGTTTGTTGTCCTTCCTGTTGTCATTGGACTCTTGCCCCATGACATACATGTTGTAGGCCGACAGCACTGCCTGCGCTGTTTTCACCGCTTTTAAGCGATCATCGTCAGCGTTTTTGGCAGCTTTCAGGTTGTCGCGAATGCTTTGGGCCGTATCGATGACCATCCCACCAACCACACGACCTACTGCCAGGCTGTTGGACTTGTCGGTGGTGCTTTGCCTGGCGGTCTCAACCCCTGCCGTGATCATGACGTCAGAACCGCTAAGGGTCATGTCCTTGGTGCTGACCAGATCGCTGGCAACAACCTTCAGCTCACGACCGGCAATCAGCTGGACACTGCCCTCACTGGAGCCGATGGTACTGCCCGTTAGCGTGGTTTCCTGAGCTTTACCATTGTGCTTCTGACTACCGATCGACAGGTGCTGATTGCCCGTGATGTCGTCGACCCCAAGATTGTTGGCGGTCATGATCCCGCTCAGGTCACGGGTTTTCGCCTTGTGCATTTCGCTGCGCTGGAATGTGTTTTCAGCAGCATCGACTGTCAGGTCCCGACCGGCCTGAACTTTCATGTTGGAAGTGCTGACCAGAGATGAACCGGTGACTGAAACATCGCGCGCCGCTGCCACACTGATGGTATCACCGGAGACGGTGCTGCCGACCGCCTCGGTACGTGTCTCGCTGACCTGATCCTTGATCTTGCTCGACTTCAAGCCACCCCAGCTCTTCTTGCTTGAGCTGCTCTCATGACGTGCGCTTTGGGAGTCCGTGACGGCTTCGATTTGCACATCGTTGCCGGCGACCAAACGAACGCCCCCCTTATCGGCCGTCACACCACTGCCTTTGATCAGCAGGTCCTGCCCGGCAACAAGAGCGCTATTCCCCCCCGAGGTCACCAGACTCGCCACGTTGGTGGTACTGGAGGTTTCATCCAGCCGGCTTTTCTTGCCAGACGAACTCTTCTTGGTCTTGCTGTAGAAGCTGTAATCAGTGTCCTCCGCCGACTCCAGCGCCAACTTGCCACCGGCTACCAGATAAGCCTCATCCCCCGCACTCACCCGACTGGCAATCAGTTCCAGATCCTTACCGGCACTGAGTACCACGCTGCCGCCTGCAGTGACCGCAGTAGAAACCTGCTGACCATGATCCTCCTGCCCTTTAAAGCTCTTGGTCTGGCTGAACCAGTGCTGCTCATTCGCAGCAGAAGCCAATGTCAGGTTTTCTTTAGCCGACATCGACACATCACGCTTGGCCTCAATCTGGCTGGCAATCGCCGTGATATCGCGACCAGCATTGATGGACAGGTCGCGACCTGCCTCAAGTGTCGAACCATGCTGGGTGACACTTTTGTCACGGTAGTTGGCGTTCAGTTGATTGCCGACCACCTGCTCCACAGCCGTCAGGCTGACATCACGGCCAGCGGTGATGCGGGTATCTGCGGCGCTCTTTAGGACTCCGGCGCTGTTATTGAAATCGCGTCCCGCATTGATGGTGAGGTTATTCGCGGCCTCAACCCGTGCAGCACTGTCGACAAAATCCCGTTGCTGCGCGAACGAATCCTTATTGCTTTGGTGCGAGGTCAAAGTGCGCTCGTTAACCACGTCCCCATCAGTTGCCGTCAAGGCCACATCGCGCCCTGCGATAACACCACCGGCCTTGTTCAGCAGATCCTTGCCCGCCGTCAGACTCAGGCCCTTGCCCGCCTCCGCCAACCCACTATTGACCAGGTTCTCCCCCGCCACCGCCGACAGGTCATTGGCCGCGCGCAGGGTGCCGACGTTGTTCAAGTCCTTGCCGGCAATCAGGCTTACATCCTTGCCGGCGATCAGGGAGCCGTTGGGCGCCAGGCGGTTGTTGGCCTGGGCCAGGTACAGCACTGGCACCAGCACCTGTTCGCCGTTCACTTCATGGCTTTCCAGCCAGACGATGTCGTGGGTCAGGGCGGCGACTTGTTCGGAGGTCAGGGTCACGCCCACCGACAGGTCAAGCTGTTGCTTGCTCTGGAGGGCGTTGTCCATCAGGTGCTTGAAGAGCTTTTCGTTGCTGTCCTGGCCGTCGATAAAGCGCTGGCCGGTGCGGGCCACCATGGCTTGCTGGATGAGTTTCTGTTCGTAGAAACCGTCCCCCAGGCGCTTGGCGCTTTCATCGGGGTTGTAGCCGAGGTGGGACAGCAGGTAGTCCGAGCTCATGAACTGCTTGAGGTTGGTCAGCGCCGGGTTGGTTTCAATCAGGTACTTGTGCGGCCGGGACAGGCTTGCGGCGTCCGGTAGGCCGGCGATCTGCGCAGGCGTCGGGGCCTGGGCCAAGGTGCTGCCCTGGCCGCTGAGGCGGAACAGGCCGTTGCCGCTGGTGGGCAGGGTGAAGCCCGGCAGTACCAGGGGGTTGACCTGTTGCTGGGCCAGTTCCGGGGGCAGTTGCGGGTTGATCCGGATCGGCGTCGAGTAGCCGTTGCCAACGCCGGTGTCGGTCAGGGTCTTGCCGGCGCCGACGTACTCGTAGAAGGAGCGGATCACGCTGTTGTCGAGGGTTTTGTCAGCCTTGAGGTTGACCTTGCCACCGGCCTGGAGGGTGGCGGCGAAGGATTGGTCGCCATCCACCACTTTGCTGCTGGAGCCCAGCATCACTCCGGTCCAGCCGATAAAGCCGCTGAGGTCGGAAGCGAAGCTGGCCGAGGGCGTCGGGTTGTTGCGGGCGTTGAACGCGGCGGCATGGGCGGCGGCGTTGCCGGTTTCGTTGACGAAGCTCCAGTAGCGCCGCAGGGTGGTGATTTCCTGGGGTTGCAGGCCCTGGTTGTGGACGGTCTCGGCCTGGATGTTGAGGTCGCCGGCCGCGGTGATCAGGCTGCTGGTGTTGGTCAGGGTCTGGGTGTCGATCTGCAAGTCGGCGCCGCTGTTGAGGCTGGCGGCGGCGCTGCTGTTGGTCACACGCAAGCGGTCGGTCTCGGCCACTTCCCACAGGCCATTGATGCGGCCGCCCCCGCGATCGTCGCAGCCGGCGCCGGGAATCAGGGTGCAGGACAAGCGGGTGATACTGGCCGCGCTCTTTTCGTGCTCGGTGTACTCCAGCACGTCCATGACGTTGTTGACGGTGCTGGCGGCGATGCTCAGCTTGCCGAGGCTTTCGATATCCCCGGAACGGTTGTCCAGCAGGTCGGCGCGGGTTTGCTGGTCGTCCTTGGCGATCAGCGCGGTGCCCAGGCTGTACACCTGGGCGTAGCGGTTGGTGAAGCTCGTGGTCAGCAGCTGCATATTGCCGCCGCTGGAGATCAGGCCGTGGTCGTTGACCAGGGTGGCGGCGGTGAGGTTCAGGTCTTCGCCGCTGCCCAGGGTGCCAAGGTTGTGGATGCTGGCGGCGTTCAGTTGCAGTTTCTGGCTGGCGGTGATGCGCCCGGCGCTGTTCAGCGCGCCGTCGACCTTCAGGGTGCTGTTGGCGCCGCCGGCGATGCTGGCGCTGTCCGCCAGATCCAGTTGCGCGGCGTGCAGGTCCAGTTGCCCGAGGCTGCTCAGGCGGCCCTTGCCGCTGTAGTTGCCGTTCAGGTCGAGGTTGAGCGCGGCGTCGCTGCCGATCAGGCCGTCGTTGCTCCAGTGGCTGCCACTGCCGGTCAGGCCGTTGCCCGCCAGGAGCTGGCCATCGGCGGTCTGGGTCAGCTGGTCGACCTTGACCAGCAACTGGTCGGCCTGGATTGCACTGCTGTTGGTCCAGCGCTCGGCCTCCAGGGTCAGTTGGCCGGCGGTCTTCAGGCGGCCGCCGACGTCTTCGAGGTTGGCCATGGAGATGCCGAACACCCCGCTGCCGCTGTGCAGCAGGCTGCCGCCGCGGTTGTTGAAGCCGCCGGCGTCGAAGGCCAGGTCGTGGTTGGCGGTTTCCAGGAGGCCGTCGCGGTTGTCGAAGGTGCCGCCGATATCGAAGCGGGTTTTGCTCGCCAGGCCCAGGGCCCGCAGTTGCCCGCGCTGGTTGTCCAGGCTGGCGGCGGCGGTGGCCAGGGTGCTGCGGCTTTCAATCAGGCCCTGGCGGTTGTCCAGGGCGCCAGCCAGCTCCAGCTCGATCTGCCGGGCGCTGATCTGGCCGGCGCTGTTGTCCAGGTCCTTGGCGCTGATATGCAGCGCCTGCTGGGCGAAGAGTGCGCCGTCGCGGTTGTCGAGGCGGCCATCGGCGGCGGTTTCCAGAGTGGCGCCGCCGTTGAGGGCCGAGACCTTGCCCGCGCGGTTGTCGAGGTGACCCACCTTGAGCGTCAGGTCGCCCTGCTGGGCAATCACTTGCCCGCCTTGGTTGCCGGCGGCGGCCGCCACATCAAGGCCCAGGTTGGTCTTGGCCTGCAGCAGGCCCTTGGCGTTGTCCAGGCGCTCGGCATTGAGTTGCAGGTCGGCTTCGCGGCTGAGGATCTCGCCGCCGTCGCTGTTCTGCACTTCGCCACTGGCGCTGATCAACACTGAATCATTGGCCGCGACCCGGCCCTTCTGCCGGTTGTCCAAGTGTTCGGTGAACAGCCGCAGCCACTGCTGGCTGGAGAGTTCGCCGCCCTGGTTCTCAACCTTAGTGCTGCGCTTGAGCAGCAAGGGGCCGGCGGCAGACAGCGTGCCCTGGTTGTTGATCAAGTGTCCCAGCAGGTCGAGGGTGACGCCCTGCTTGCCGGTGAAGGTGCCGTGGCTGTTGTCCAGGTCACCACCAATGAATTTCAGGTCGCCGCTGGCGTTGACTGTGCCGCCCTGGTTGCCCAGGGCCATGGCCTGCAGGGTCAGGGTGGTGGCGCTGTCGATGGAGCCGCCCTGGCTGTTGTCCAGCCGCTCGCTGAGTTTGAGGTTCTGTGCACCCGCGCTGGAGATCATGCCCTTGAGGCTGTTGTCGAGGCTGGCGGCCTTGACGTCCAGGGCCTGCTGGCTGACCAGGCCACCGCCCTGGCTGTTGTTCAAGGCGTTGCTGAGGGTGATGTCGACAGCGCCCTTGAGGCTGGAGACGGTGCCTTTGTTGCTGTTGTTCAGGCCGATGCCCTTGAGGGTCAGGCCCTGCCAGCCAGACAGCAGCCCGTCCTGGTTGTCCAGTTCCGCAGTACCGGTAATCTCCAGGGTCTGTTGCGCCAGCACCACGCCGGTGAGGTTGTCCATGCCGGCCAGCACCAGGGTGCTGCTGCCCTGGCTCGACAGCTCGCCACCGCTGTTGCCCAAGTGGCCGAGGGTGGCATTGAGGGACTGCTGGCTCTTGATCAGACCGCCCTGGCCGTTGCGCACCTGATCGGCATTGAGTTGCAGGCGCTCGGCGCTCAGCAGCTTGCCCTGATGACTGTTATCCAGAGTCCCGGCACTGACCGTCACCTGGCGCTGCCCGCTCAGGGTGCCGCCCTGGTTGTCCAGGGTCTGGGTGGTCGTGACCGTCAGATCACGGCTGGCCACCACGCTCTTGCCAGTGTTGTTCAGGTTTTGCGCCGTCAGCGTGACATCGCCGTTTACGTTACGGCTGTTGTCGGCATTGACCCCGGCTTCGATGATGCCGTGGTTGTTCAGTTGCCCGCCGCTGCCCAGATTGATGCTGTTGGCCGCCGCCAGGGTGCTGTGGTTGTTCAGGTCGTCTTGAGTTTGCACCTTGAGATCGGTGCCGGCATAGACCGCGCCCTTAGCATCGAGGCTTTGCGCCTTGATCGCCACGGCCCCCTTCTCGGCAGTGGCTTCGGCCATGCGCAACTGGCCGTTGGCATCCAGTTGGATATCACCGCCGCTGGCGATCAGCTTGCCGTCGAGCTTGACCCCGACCCCGGCCTCGGTGCCCACCAGCTTGATGGCCCCGGCGTACATGCCGCCCAGAGCCGAAGAGTCGATGGCCAGTTGCGGCGCATCCGCTGGGTTGGCGGCGCGGGCCGTGGCGTTCAAGGTCTTGGCATCGACATCGTTGGCCCCGGCGATCACCGCCAGGTGCTTGGCCTGGATCTCGGCGTTGATTTTCGCGCTACGGGTGATGATTTCGAACTGGTCGATATTGCTCGCATTGAGCCCCGCGCCTTCAATGGCGACGCTGCCTTGATCCACCTGGTAACGCTGGAGCTGGCCGTTCTCGATCACCGGTTTGCCGGTGGTCAGGGTGGCTTTCGGGGTGTTGATAAAGCCGCAGCCGTTGCAGCTCACGCCGTAGGGGTTGGCAACGATGACATGGGCCGATTGCCCGGCCACTTCGGTGTAGCCCTTGAGCTGGCTGGGGCTGCCGCCGTTGACCTCGTTGAGGATGACATTGGCCGCGCGGCCACCCAAATTGGGGTTGCCGAGGATGATCCCGCCGAGTTGGGTTTCCTGGGTGCGGTTGATGGCGTTGTTGAGGATCACGCCCTGCTGGCCGACGTTGTAGTCGCTGAACTGGTTATGGGACAAGCCACCGCCATTGGGGGCGGCGATGTTGACGATGGGCACGCCATTGCCGGCCTGACCGAGACTGGTGCCGCTGCCGTTGACCACGATGCCGTCGGCCATCGCCACCACGGGCTGCCAGAACATCATGTTGGCCAGGATGAACGCCAGTCCGCGTTTGGACAGCCCCCAGAACGTATCCCGCGCTTGCAGGGTGGCGGAAGGCTGGCGGGCCAGAAAGGCAAACTGACGAGCGTCCATGTCATGTATCTCGGGTAATGAGCGCAATTAAAGGAACAGGTCCAGACGGAAATAGATCGGTGCTTCGCGTTCACTCAGGGCTTCGGGCCGTTCGAGGGAATGGGCAAAGGTCACGCTGGCGGCGAGGTTCTTGCCCCGGGCAAAGAACTCGATGGAGTCGCTGGAGACCCGGCCATGCTGCTCAGCGTTGTAGCGGTCGTTGCGGATCGCGCCGAGGTCATAGCCCAGCCCCGTGCCGTACTCGGCGAATACCGGGCGCAGCCAGTCCCAGCCCACCGGGCGACTCCAGCGCAGGTCGTTGCGCCAGTAGTAGCCGCTGTCGCCATTGAGGCTCTGGTCCTTGTAGCCACGGATCGAGGACTGGCTGCCCAGGCTCATGCGTTGCGAGCTGAACAGCACATCCTCGCTGCGCTGGCCGGTGACCAGGCTGCTGAACACCAGGGACTCTTCCCACAGCTTGAACGGCTGCAGGTAGCTGGCGGTGGCGGTGTACTTGCGGTAGCGGGCGTTGGCCTGGCGATTGCCGTATTTGTCGCGCTGGTTTTCGCGCTGGGCATCGAAGGCGCCAATACCGTCCTGCAGCCCCAGGTCGAGGTTGAGGAAGGCACTGCCGATGCGCCGGCCGTGGTTGATGCCGAACTGCGCTTCGCTGAGGCGGTTGCTGCTGTTACTCAGCTTGCTGTCTTCGATGTAGTTGTTGGTGCGCAGGTAGCTCAGGCCGCTGTTCAGCGAGGTCTTGCTCACGGCGTCGCGATGAATCACCCGCTCCACCCGCAGTTGATGGTTCTGGCTGTCGCCGGTCTGCTTGAAGTTGAAGCCAACGGCCTGGGCCAGGGAGCGGTATTCACTCTGGCTGTAGCTGTAGCTGAGGTTCCACCAGCCAAACGGCAGGTTGTAGTAGAGCATGGCGTTGCGCGAGGTTTTCTGGTGGTCGCTGACGGCGTCGTGGCCGCCGCGCAGCACCAGTTGGTCGGCCAATCCCAGGGGGCTGTCCCATTCCAAAGAGCTGCCCCACTGCTGCTCGCCGGTGCTCTTCTGGCCCTCGTTGCTGCGCGACAGGCCGACGCGCCAGGGCTTTTGCGCATTGTTCTTGACCAGCACCTGACTGCCGCCCACGGCCTGCCCCGGGGCCAGTTCCATCTGCGCCTGGTTCGACGGCAGGCGGTTGAGCTGGTCGACCATCTGCTCGATCTGCCGCAGGTTGAGCAGCTCACCGCTGCTGCCGGGAAAGGCCATGTTCAACTCGCGGGCGCTGAGCTTGCTGTCTTCCGCGGCCTTGAGCCCTTCGAGCTTGCCTTCCACCACCAGCACCTGCAGGTGGCCGCTGGACAGGTCCTGTTGCGGCAGGTAGGCACGGCTGGTGACCAGGCCCTTCTCGATGTAGCGGTTGGTGATGACCTTGAGCAGCTCGTTGAGCTGGGCCACCCCCAGGCACTGGCCGATGTAGGGCTTGAGCAGGCTCTCGCGTTCGCTGGCGGACAGCGAATCGGCGCCTTTGAGCTGGATGTCCTGAATCGGGAAGCAGCGGCTATCGCTGGGCGCGCTGGGCGCCACAGGCGCGATGCTCTTGCCGGGCAGGTCCTTGAGTTCTTCGAGACGCCGCTGCTGTTCTTCCAGCAGGCGATTCTGCCGATCGCGGATCAGGTCCTGGTCGCCGGGGTTGAAGGTCGGTGCGGGCAAGGGAGCGGCAACAGCCATGTGCACGGTGCCGACTAGCAGCAGGCAAGACAAGGCACAGCACAACCTCATCCCGAGGGTGGGGATAGACATATTCGGTCCTTCGAAAGGGCAGCAAGGGTCAGACAGGGCGGGCGATGTTAATGTGCCACCATCTTGGCGTCAAATAAGCGCTGAACGCCCCGACAAACTGCGTACACCCCCGGAATCCGGGCCTTGCAGTGGGTGCCGATACTGGATTAACCCCAATAACCGACACATCAGACACTTCTGAATCTTCAGGAAAGGTTTCTTGGTAGCGGACTGTTGATCCGCCAGAAGCGTTTCTTCGAACTTGGGCTACTTAGCCAAAACTCAGGGCATGGCCCAGATTGCCCGGGATGCCGGAATGGGCCGGGAAACCCAAGGCCAGTTGAGCCATCGAGGCCCGGAGTAGCTCTGAAAGCCAGCCCAAAAAAAACCCGGACCAGGTCCGGGTTTTTCGTTTACCGCTGGCGGCAGGCTTATTCGGCTGCCGGCGCCTGTGGCTTGCGGCGCTTGAGCGGCGCCAGACCGTCCTGGCTGACCAGGCTGTCGCTTTTCGGCCGATTGGCGGTCTTGCGCTTGGTCGGCGACTTGGCCACGGACTTTTTCTTGTCGCCCTTGGCGTCGGTCTTTTTCTTCTTCACCCCAACGGCCTTGCCGGACGCCTTGACCTTTTTCGGGCCGCTGTAGGTGCCTTTGACTTCCTTGATGGTGCGGCGCTCGAAGCTCTGCTTGAGGTAGCGCTCGATGCTCGACATCAGGTTCCAATCGCCGTGGCAGATCAGCGAGATGGCCAGGCCATCGTTGCCGGCGCGGCCGGTACGGCCGATGCGGTGCACGTATTCGTCGCCGCTGCGCGGCATGTCGAAGTTGATCACCAGATCCAGGCCGTCCACGTCCAGGCCACGGGCGGCGACGTCGGTGGCCACCAGAATCTTGACCCCGCCCTGCTTCAGGCGATCGATGGCCAGCTTGCGGTCCTTCTGGTCCTTCTCGCCGTGCAGGACGAAAGCCTTGTAATCCTGGGCCACCAGGCGGCCGTAGATGCGGTCGGCCATGGCCCGGGTGTTGGTGAAGACGATGGCCTTCTGATAGGTCTCGTTGGCCAGCAACCAGTTGACGATCTGTTCTTTGTGCTGGTTGTGGTCGGCGGTGATGATCTGCTGACGGGTGGTTTCGTTCAGCTGGCTGACGCTGTTGAGTTGCAGGTGCTCAGGGTTGTTGAGGACCTTGGCAACCATTTCCCGCAGGCCGGAGCCGCCGGTGGTGGCGGAGAACAGCATGGTCTGCTGGCGGTTCGGGCATTCGTCCACCAGGCGCTGCACGTCTTCGGCAAAGCCCATGTCGAGCATGCGGTCGGCTTCGTCGAGCACCAGAACTTCGACTTCTTTGAGGTCGAGGTTGCCGGCGTTGAGTTGCTCCAGCATGCGCCCCGGGGTGCCGATGAGGATGTCCGGCACTTTGCGCAGCATGGCAGCCTGGACCTTGAAGTCTTCACCGCCGGTGATCAGGCCGGACTTGATGAAGGTGAACTGGGAGAAACGCTCGACTTCCTTGAGGGTCTGCTGGGCCAGTTCCCGGGTCGGCAACAGGATCAGGGTCTTGATGCTGACGCGGATCTTCGCCGGGCCGATCAGGCGATGGAGGATCGGCAGGACGAAGGCGGCAGTCTTGCCGCTGCCGGTCTGTGCCGTCACCCGCAGGTCACGCCCTTGCAGCGCGAGCGGAATAGCCGCTGCTTGCACCGGCGTCGGCTCGACAAATTTAAGCTCGGCCACGGCTTTGAGCAGGCGTTCGTGCAGGGCGAATTGGGAAAACACGGGTGCTACCTCGAAGATATGCAAAAAAACAGCTGCATAGGGTAACGGTTTCGAGCGCGAAGGCCGAGTTTCTTTGTGCAAACGGTCGCAAAGAGTTGGTTTTTTGTTAACCGATTTGTCCTTAACCGTAACTTTGCCAGGGTTAAATGCTCTAATCCCCTCTTGTTCCATATAGAAGAATCGTTTTAGCCCATGGATTTCAAACAGCTCTGGCTCGATACCCAGGATCTCTGGGGAGCCCTCGATCAACACCCTCTCCTGCACGCCGGCATCGGCCTGGCCCTGTTACTGGTGGTCGCCCTGGTACTCGGACGAGTGGCCCGCTACCTGGTCCTGCACGCCGTCAGGCTGCTGGGGCGCCAGCCGGCCTTGCACTGGCTCAATGACCTGCGCCACAACAAGGTATTCCACCGCCTGGCGCAGATGACCCCGTCCCTGGTGATCCAGTTCGGCCTGCACCTGGTGCCGGAGCTGAGCAAGACCAGCCTGCTGTTCCTCGGCAACCTGGCCATGGCCTTCACCATCCTGTTCCAGCTCCTGGCCCTGAGCGCCCTGCTCAACGCCCTGCTGGACATCTACGCCCGCACCGAACACGCCCGCACCCGCTCGATCAAGGGCTATGTGCAACTGGCGAAGATGGTGCTGTACGTGTTTGGCGCGATCATCATTGTCGCCACCCTGATCGACCGCTCGCCGCTGTTGCTGCTGTCCGGTCTGGGCGCCATGTCGGCGGTGATCCTGTTGGTCTACAAGGACACCCTGCTGTCCTTCGTCGCCAGCGTGCAGTTGACCAGCAACGACATGCTGCGGGTCGGCGACTGGATCGAGATGCCCCAGGTGGGCGCCGACGGCGACGTGGTGGACATCACCCTGCACACGGTCAAGGTGCAGAACTTCGACAAGACCATCGTTTCCATCCCGACCTGGCGCTTGATGAGCGAGTCGTTCAAGAACTGGCGCGGCATGCAGCAATCCGGCGGCCGGCGGATCAAGCGCAGCCTGTACATCGATGCCAGCGGCGTGCGCTTTCTGCATGACGACGAAGAGCAGCGGCTGAGCAAGGTGCACCTGCTCACCGACTACATCGGGCGCAAGCAGGCCGAGCTCAAGAGTTGGAACGAAGCCCAGGGCAACGTCGCCGCGCTGTCGGCCAACCGTCGGCGCATGACCAATATCGGCACCTTTCGCGCCTACGCCCTGGCGTACCTGAAGAGCCATCCCGAGATCCAGCCGAACATGACCTGCATGGTGCGTCAGATGCAGACCACGGCCCAGGGCATTCCGCTGGAGATCTACTGCTTCACCCGCACCACGGCCTGGGTGGATTACGAGCGCATCCAGGGGGACATCTTCGATTACCTGCTGGCGGTGATGCCGGAATTTGGCCTGAACCTGTACCAGCAACCCAGCGGCACCGACCTGCGGGCCGGGTTGTTGCCGGCGGTACTGGGGGCCAGCCACGTGCCGCAGATCGAAAAACAGGCGCTGTAACCTCGTAGGAGCTGGCTTGCCAGCGACGGCGTCGGCCCGACAGGTGCAAGGCTTGCGGGCCCTTACCCCAGCAAGCCGACTCTGCCCCACCGTAGGAGCTGGCTTGCCAGCGAAGGCGTCGGCCCGTCAGGTGCAAGGCTTGCGGACCCTTTCGCTACAGATCAGCGAAGGCGTCGGCCGCTCAGGCGCAGGGCTTGCGGGCCTCTTCGCCGGCAAGCCGGCTCCTACGGGTCAGGTTGTCAGGTGGGACGCGGCGCCGCGGCGGCTGATCCATACCGCGGCGAGGATCACCAGCCCACCCAGCATCAGCCGACCCAGGTCTTCATGCTGGTTCCAGATCAGCAGGTTGATCAGTAGGCCTATCGGCACATGCAGGTTGTTCATCACCGCCAGGGTGGCACCGGTCACCAGGCACGCGCCCTTGTTCCACCAGTACATCCCCAGTGCCGTGGACACCAGCCCGAGAAACAGCAGCACGGCCCATTGCAGCGGTGCATCTGGAAGGAAGTGGGCCTTGCCGAATAGCAGGAACGCCGGCAGCACCACCAGCAACGCCCCCAGGTAGAAGTAGCCGAAACGCCGGTAATGCGGCAGGTCGCTGGGGTAGCGCGCCACCAGGTGCTTGTACAGCACTTGTCCGGCGGCATAGGTGAAGTTGGCCAGTTGCAGCAACAAGAAGCCGATGAAGAAGTCCGGGTTGACGCTGTCGTAGCGAATCACCACCGCGCCCGCCACCGCCACCAGCGCCACCAGCAGCCCCCAGGGATTGAAGCGTCGGTTCAGGGCGTCTTCGATCAGGGTCACGTGCAAAGGCGTGAGGATGGTGAACAACAGCACCTCCGGCACCGTCAGCACCCGAAAGCTCAGGTACAGGCACACGTAGGTGATGCCGAACTGCAGGGCACCGATCAGCAGCATGCCACGCATGAAGGCCGGTTCCACCCGGCGCCAGCGAGTCAGCGGGAGAAATACCAGTCCCGCCAGCAGCACCCGCACCAGCACCGCGAAGTAACTGTCGACATGAGCGGCCAGGTATTCGCCGATCAGGCTGAAGGAAAACGCCTGGATCAGGGTGACAAAAAGTAGATAGCCCATGTTCGCCTCATCTTGAATGGCGGCGACGATAGCGGTTTTGCCGGTACAGATGAAATCCCGGGCAAAAAAAAGCCCGATCTCGCTAGGCGTGCAATCGGGCGTCGGTACTGAAGGAGCAACCAGTGCAAAGGGAGGTTCGATGCGCGAACCGGCTTGAAGGGGATCCGCAGGCGCTACTTGAACACCGGGGGATTATCTGCGGATTAACGCCGCTGATTACCGCGTCGCGAGCCTGCGCCAGAGCGACGGCATCAATTCGCCAGCGGCGATTCAGGCCACCTGGGCCAGCTTGGCGTTGGCCTGGTTCAGGCCCTTCTCATGGAAGTCGCCGCCCAGGTTCAAGCCTTCGGCGTGGATGAACTCGACGTCGTGGATGCCGATAAAGCCCATGACCTGACGCAGGTAGGGTTCCTGGTGGTCCGCGCTGCTGCCGGCGTAGATACCGCCCCGAGCAGTGAGCACATAGGCACGCTTGCCAGTCAGCAGGCCTTGTGGCCCGGTGTCGGTGTACTTGAAGGTCACCCCGGCGCGCAACACATGGTCGAGCCAGGCCTTCAGGGTGCTGGGAATGGCAAAGTTGTACATCGGCGCGGCCATCACCAACACGTCGGCGGCCAGCAGTTCCTCGGTCAGCTCATTGGAGCGCTGCAGGGAATCCTGCTCGGTGGCGCTGCGCTGCTCGGCAGGTTTCATCCAGCCACCCAGCAGATTGGCGTCCAGGTGCGGCACCGGGTTGCGGGCCAGGTCACGGACGCTGATCGAGTCGCCAGGGTGGGCGGCCTGCCATTGCTGGATAAAGGTCTGGGTCAGTTGCCGGGATACGGAATCCTGCTGGCGAGCGCTGCTTTCAATGATCAGGACGCGGGACATGGCTGAAGCCTCCATCGGGGTATGCGTAAGTCGATGGAGCGCAGATTAAACAGAGTGATATCGATGAAAAAGCGCAAATAACTGCTATAACCAATCAACAAATTCGTTTATAAGCGGAGCCAGCCCCAGCGCAGTATGCCGGGCCGGCCCAGGGTCTATCACTTGGCCTGACAGTTCAGGTCCAGGCGCAGCTTGATGATCTTGCGATTGAACTTGGCGGTGACGTTCTTGCTCTTGCCGGCCGCCACTTCCACCTTGCGGGTGCGGGGCGCCTCGGGGCCATTGCGAAACACCACCGAACACACGGCGTCGTTCTTGCCGTAGTTGTTCAACTGGATGGAGCCGATGTCTTCATCGGTATCGAAGGTGGTGTAGTCGATGCTCTGGCCGTTCAACTGCTTCTCGACATCGATGGGATAGGCCCAGGCGCTCAGGGGCAGTAGAGCCAGCAACACACAACAGAATTTTCTCATTCGGCAGTCTCCAATAAGGAGCGCCAGCTTAGGACAAGAGGAGTCCCTCATGAAAGCGCCCCGCGTGACCCTGGATCAATGGCGAACCCTGCAGGCGGTGGTCGATCACGGTGGCTTCGCCCAGGCCGCCGAAGCCCTGCACCGTTCGCAATCCTCGGTCAGCTACACCGTGGCGCGCATGCAAGACCAGCTCGGCGTGCCGCTGCTGCGCATCGATGGCCGCAAGGCGGTACTCACCGAAGCCGGCGGCGTGTTGCTGCGCCGCTCCCGGCAGTTGGTCAAGCAGGCCAGCCAGCTGGAAGACCTGGCCCACCATATGGAACAAGGCTGGGAGGCCGAAGTACGGCTGGTGGTGGACGCCGCCTACCCCAATGCGCGCCTGGTCCGCGCCCTGACCGCCTTCATGCCGCAAAGCCGTGGCTGCCGCGTGCGCTTGCGCGAAGAAGTGCTGTCCGGGGTCGAGGAAGTGCTGCTCGAGGGGGTCGCCGACCTGGCCATCAGCGGCTTCAACATTCCCGGTTACCTGGGCACCGAGATGAGTTCAGTGGAGTTCGTCGCCGTGGCCCACCCGGAACACGCCCTGCACCGCCTGCAACGTGAACTGCATTTCCAGGACCTGGAAAGCCAACTGCAAGTGGTGATCCGCGACTCCGGCCGCCAGCAACCGCGGGACGTGGGCTGGCTCGGCGCCGAACAACGCTGGACCGTGGGCAGCCTGGCCACCGCCTCGACCTTCGTCAGCAGCGGCCTGGGTTTTGCCTGGCTGCCCCGGCACCTGATCGAACGGGAGCTGCGCGAAGGCCTGCTCAAGGTCCTGCCCCTGGACCAGGGCGGCAGCCGCCATCCGACCTTCTTCCTCTATTCCAACAAGGACAAACCCCTGGGCCCGGCGACGCAGATCCTCGTGGAACTGCTGCGCACCTTCGACACCGCGCCCCTGGATGCGCCCTTTGCCGCACCCGAGCAAGCCTGACGTCCCACTCATCAGAACAGGAGTTCTGCCATGGCGTATTTCGAGCATGAAGGTTGCACCCTGCACTACGAGGAATACGGCCGGGGCGACCCCCTGCTGCTGGTTCACGGCCTGGGCTCCAGCGCCCTGGACTGGGAAAAACAGATCCCCGAACTCTCGGCCCGCTACCGGCTGATCATCCCGGACATTCGCGGTCACGGACGTTCCGACAAACCCCGGGAGCGTTACAGCATCCCGGGCTTTACCGCCGACATCGTGGCGCTGATCGAGCACCTGAACCTGGGCCCCGCGCACTACGTCGGGCTGTCCATGGGCGGCATGATCGGCTTCCAGCTGGCGGTGGATCAGCCGCAACTGCTCAAGAGCCTGTGCATCGTCAACAGCGCCCCCGAGGTCAAGCTACGCACCGCCAATGACTACTGGCAGTGGTTCAAGCGCTGGAGCCTGGCCCGAGTGCTGAGCCCAGGCGCCATCGGCAAGGCCCTGGGGCCGCGCCTGTTTCCCAAGCCGGAGCAGGGCGAGCTGCGGCAAAAGATGGCCGAGCGCTGGGCAAAAAACGACAAACGTGCTTATCTCGCCAGCTTCGACGCCATCGTCGGCTGGGGAGTGCAGGAACGTCTGGGCCGGATCACCTGTCCAACCCTGGTCGTCAGCGCCGACCGCGACTACACCCCGGTGGCGGTCAAAGAGGCTTATGTCAAACTGCTGCCGGATGCACGGCTGGTGGTGATCGAGGACTCCCGACACGCCACGCCGCTGGACCAGCCGCAGCGCTTCAACCACACCCTGCTGGACTTCATAACCACAGTCGACACCACCACCCAGGATCACTGAACCATGCTGAAAAAAATCGCCCTCGGCGCCGGCTCCGTGCTGTTCGCTGCCAACCTGATGGCCGCCCAACCGGCCAAGGCGCCTCACGTCCTGCTGGATACCAGCTTCGGCAAGATCGAAGTCGAACTGGACCCGGTCAAGGCACCGATCTCCAGCAAGAACTTCCTCGACTACGTCGACAGCGGTTTCTACACCAACACCATCTTCCACCGGGTGATCCCGGGGTTCATGGTCCAGGGCGGTGGCTTCACCGCACAGATGGTGCAGAAAGACACCCGCGACCCGATCAGGAACGAAGCCTCCAACGGCCTGCATAACGTACGCGGCACCCTGTCCATGGCCCGCACCTCGAACCCCAACTCGGCCACCAGCCAGTTCTTCATCAACGTCGCCGACAACGCCTTCCTCGACCCGGGCCGCGACGCCGGCTACGCCGTATTCGCCAAGGTGGTGAGCGGCATGGACGTGGTGGACCAGATCGTCAACTCCCAGACCACCACCAAGCAAGGCATGCAGAACGTGCCGATCGACCCGGTGCTGATCAAGTCGGCCAAGCGTATCGACTGAACCCAGCAGCCTGTCCCGACGGCGGCGCCCTACCCGGCGCCCCGTCCGCTTTCAGAACAGGAGAGCCCGCATAACGGGCTTCAGACCCCATGCTCTATCGTCGTTTTGAACAACTGATCGATATCTTTCGCGACGCTCCCAGCGCCACCCCACCCAATCGGGTCCTGCCCTTCTACTTCCACTACATCAAGCAAGTCTGGCCCAGCTTCGTCGCCCTGCTGGTGGTGGGCCTGTTCGTGGCCCTGATCGAGGTGTCGCTGTTCAGCTACCTGAGCACCATCATCGACCTGGCCCAGGGCACGCCCAGCGTCCAGGTGTTCACCGACCACGGCCTGGAACTGGCCTGGATGGCGGTGGTGGCCCTGCTGTTCCGACCGCTGATGGTGGGGCTGCACGACCTGTTGATGCACCAGACCATCAACCCCGGCATGACCAGCCTGATCCGCTGGCAGAACCACAGCTACGTGCTGCGCCAGAGCCTGAACTTCTTCCAGAACGACTTCGCCGGGCGCATCGCCCAGCGCATCATGCAGACCGGCTATTCGCTGCAGGACTCCTCGGTGCAGGTGATCGACGCCCTGTGGCACGTGACCATCTATGCCATCGGTTCTTTGGTGCTGTTCGCTGACGCCGACTGGCGCCTGATGATCCCCCTGCTGCTGTGGATCGCCGGTTTCATCGGCGCCATGCGCTACTTCGTGCCACGCATCCAGAAGCGCTCGGTGGACGCCTCCGACGCCCGCTCCAAACTCATGGGGCGGATCGTCGACGGCTACACCAACATCACCACCCTCAAGCTCTTTGCCCACACCCATTTCGAGCAGAGCTACGCCCGCGAAGCCATCGCCGAGCAAACCGAGAAAAGCCAGCTGGCGGGTCGTGTGGTCACCGCCATGGACGTGACCATCACCAGCCTCAACGGCCTGCTGATCGTCGGCACCACGGGCCTGGCCCTGTGGCTGTGGAGCCAATCACTGATCAGCGCCGGGGCCATTGCCCTGGCCACCGGCCTGGTGATCCGCATCGTCAACATGTCCGGCTGGATCATGTGGGTGATCAACGGCATCTTCGAGAACATCGGCATGGTCGAGGACGGCCTCAAGACCATCGCCCAACCGCTGCAACTCACTGACCGCGAGCAGGCGCCGAAGCTGGCGGTGGCCAAGGGCGGCGTGCGCTTCGAGCATGTGGAGTTCCATTACGGCAAGGCCAACAAGGTCATCAGCGACCTCAACCTGGACATTCGTCCCGGGGAGAAGATCGGCCTGATCGGCCCGTCCGGGGCCGGCAAATCAACCCTGGTCAACCTGCTGCTGCGCCTCTACGACCTGCAGGGCGGACAGATCCTCATCGACGGCCAGAACATCGCCGAGGTGACCCAGGAAAGCCTGCGCGAGCGCATCGGCATGATCACTCAGGACACCTCGCTGCTGCACCGTTCGATCCGTGACAACCTGCTCTACGGCCGCCCCGATGCCACCGACGAGGAACTCTGGGAAGCGGTGCGCAAGGCTCGCGCCGACGAGTTCATCCCGCAGCTTTCCGACGCCCAGGGCCGCACCGGCTTCGATGCCCACGTCGGCGAGCGCGGGGTCAAGCTGTCCGGCGGCCAGCGCCAGCGCATCGCCATTGCCCGGGTGCTGCTCAAGGACGCGCCGATCCTGATCATGGACGAAGCCACCTCGGCCCTGGACTCGGAAGTGGAGGCGGCGATCCAGGAAAGCCTGGAAACCCTGATGCAGGGCAAGACCGTAATCGCCATCGCTCACCGCCTCTCCACCATCGCCCGCATGGACCGCCTGATCGTCCTGGAACAGGGGCGCATTGCCGAGGCCGGCACCCACGCCGAACTGCTGGCTCATGGCGGTTTGTACGCGCGCCTGTGGCAGCACCAGACCGGAGGTTTTGTCGGTATCGACTGATAGCGCAAAAACCTTCGTCCCACGCCCACCAATAAACGCCAGGGCCCTGTTTCCAGGGGCCCTGGCGTTTTTATAGACGGGCTGGAATTGCGCCAAAAGCCTGCTGTACTGAGCCTAGGTTCCGGGACAGAACCTGTAGTTAACCCGCGGGATGCATAACAGTTGTATCGCGTTGATAGGTTGACCTATCAAGGACTCACTCATGTCTTTGTTCAAACGTTCCATGACTGAATTGCTCGGGACCTTCTGGCTGGTTCTCGGCGGGTGCGGCAGCGCTGTGCTGGCGGCGGCGTTTCCCAATGTCGGCATCGGTCTGCTGGGGGTGGCCCTGGCATTCGGCCTGACGGTACTGACCATGGCGTTCGCCATCGGCCATATTTCCGGCTGCCACCTGAACCCCGCCGTGTCCGTGGGCCTGGTGGTGGGCGGACGCTTTCCGGCCAGGGAACTGCCGGCCTATGTCGTGGCGCAAGTGATCGGTGGAGTCATCGCCGCAGCGCTGCTGTATTTCATTGCCAGCGGCAAGCCCGGCTTCGAGCTGGCCTCGGGGCTGGCCTCCAACGGCTATGGCGAACACTCACCCGGCGGCTACTCGATGGCCGCGGGGTTTGTCTGTGAGCTGGTGATGACCGGAATGTTCGTGGTGATCATTCTGGGCGCCACCGACAAACGCGCCCCGGCGGGGCTGGCGCCCATCGCCATCGGCCTGGCCTTGACGCTGATCCACCTGATCTCGATCCCGGTGACCAACACCTCGGTCAACCCGGCCCGCAGCACCGGACCGGCGCTGATCGTCGGCGGCTGGGCCCTGCATCAGCTGTGGCTGTTCTGGCTGGCGCCGATCCTCGGCGCGGTGATCGGCGCCGTGCTCTACCGCTGGCTGGGCAAGGAAGACAGCTGAGCAAAGGCGGCGAGGATCACGCCTGCCGATAGGGCAAGGCGTCCCTCGCCTCCTCGGCATAAGCGCGAATCCCGGCCCGCTCCTGTTGCAGGAAATCCTTCACCGCGGCATTCAGCCCGGGGTGACGCAGGTAATGCCAGGAGCGGGTGATCACGGGCTCGAAGCCCCGAATCAGTTTGTGCTCGCCTTGGGCCCCGGCGTCGAAGCGCTGCAGCCCCTGGGCGATGGCGTACTCCATGCCCTGATAGAAACAGGTCTCGAAATGCAGGCGGTCAAACTCCGCCAGGCAGCCCCAATAGCGGCCGTAGAAGCTGTCGCCCCCCACTAGGCTGAACGCCATGGCCACCGGGCGGCCGCCCTGCTTGGCCAGGACCACGCGAATCGCCTCGGGCATGCGCTCGGCCAGCAGGCTGAAGAAGGCCCGGGTCAGGTACGGCGCCTGGCGCCGCACCGCATAGGTATTGGCGTAGCAGGCATAGACGAAATCCCACTGGGCTTCGTCCAGTTCATGGCCTTCGAACCACTGGAAATCAAAGCCCTGCCCCGCCACCTGTTCGCGCTCCTTGCGCATCTGCTTGCGCTTGCGCGAGCTCAAGGCGTCGAGAAAATCCTGAAAGTCCCGGTAGCCGCGATTCTGCCAATGGAACTGACAGCCCAGGCGCTGCAACCAGCCCGGTTGCTGTTCCAGGGCCTGATCGCTGAAGTTATCGGTGAAGTTGATATGGGCGCTGGAAAGCCCTTCGATCTCCAGGTAGCCGGGCAGGCTTTTCAGCAGCTCGAAGGCATCCGCCTGGGTCGCCGCCAGCACCCGGGCGCCGCTGACCGGGCTGAACGGCACCGCCGTCAGCAGCTTGGGGTAGTAGTCGATCCCGGCCCGCGCGCAGGCATCGGCCCAGCCGTGATCGAACACATATTCACCGTAGGAGTGCCATTTGCGATAACTGGGCAGGGCCGCCAGCAGCCGGCCGTCTTCCACATGCAGCAGGTGCTCGGCCTGCCAGCCGGAGCGCGGGCCCAGGCTGCCACTGTCTTCCAGGGCACTGAGAAAGGCGTGACGGACAAAGGGTTGCCCGTCCTTGAGCAGGCCATCCCATTGCACAGGATCGACGGCAGACAGACTGTTCAAGGATTGCAGCGGCATTGGGGTCCCCGGGATTCAGATCGGACAACCCGGCGAGTATCCCCCATCCCCGGACTCACCGAAACAGCCACGGCCCTGGCGCGAGCTCAACGCCCCAGATGCTCCGCAAGAAAATCGATGAACACCCGGGACTTGCGCGGCAAGTGGGCGCTGTTGGGAAACAGCACATGCACCGGCTGCGGCGCCAGGCTGTACTGCGCCAGCACCCGCACCAGGCGCCCATTGGCCAGGTCGTCGAGCACCAGCCACTCCGGCAGCACCGCCAGCCCCAGGCCGGCCAGGGCCAGGGCGCGAATCGCCGTTGCCGAATTGGACTCGTGCCCAGGGTTGACCCGCACCTCCACCTCGCCCCGACGCGGATGATTGAAGGTCCAGCTGGGCGGCCCCGCCAGGTTGCTGTTGCCGATCCACGGCAAGCGGCTCAGATCCTCGGCCTGCAGCAGTTCCTGGCCATGGAGCAGGTCCGGGCTGGCCACCAGGGCGATGCCATAGTCCGCCAGCTTGCGGCCCTTGAACCCCGAGTCCGCCAGGTGGCCGAGGCGAATCACCAGATCGAGCTTTTCCGCCACCAAGTCATTCAACGACGAATTGAAGTGGTAACTCAGGCGCACTTCGGGGTAGCGCGCCGTGAACAACGGCAGGATCGGCAGCACGAAAGTCTCTGCGTACTCCGCCGTGGAGCTGATGCGCAATTTGCCCGAAACCCGGTTACGCCCATGCAGTACGTTGTCAAAGGCCGTATCGATATTGGCGACAATCCCTTTGAATTCGTCATACAGGTCCTGGCCGCTTTCCGTCAGGGCGATATGCCGTGTGGTGCGGATCAGCAAGGTACTGGCCAGGGCCTGCTCCAGCGCCTTGATATGCAGGCTCGCCATGGCCTTGCTGATGCCCAGATACTGCGCGGCGCGGGTGTAGGAGCCAAAGTCCACCACCGCGAGAAAGGTCTGCACCCGATGCAATTGGCCGTGAAAGGTCTCGCTCACTGTCAAATCCCATTAAACAATGCGTCAAGTATAGGCCCCTCGACAGTCTCCGCCCAGGCTCCCTATGCTGCGGGCAAAACGGAGGCGGCATGACCTACAGATACAAAGTGGCGGTGGTATTTCTTCTCGGATTCTTTATCGACTGCGTGAACATCTTCATGTCAGCGGTGGCCCTGCCGAGCATCGCCGCGCACTGGCAGGTATCCAGCGCCAGCGTGGCCTGGGTCGCCAACGCCTACATGCTCGGCCTGACCCTGGTGATTCCCATCAGCACCTGGCTGGCAGGACGCTTCGGCAGCCGGGAGATCCTCAGCGCCTCAATGCTGCTGTTCAGTGGCGCGGCCCTGCTCTGCGGGCTGGCCGACGACTTCAGGTGGCTGGTGTTCTGGCGACTGGTGCAGGGCATGGCCGGCGGCCTGCTGATTCCCCTGGGGCAGGCCTTGACCTTCAACCTGTTCCAGGGCCCGCAACGGGCACGCATCTCGACCCTGATCATGGCCGTGGCATTGCTGGCCCCGGCACTCTCGCCGACCCTGGGCGGCGCGATCGTCGACCACAGTTCCTGGCGCTGGGTGTTCTTCGCCAGCCTGCCGTTGTCATTGCTGGCGGCGCTGCTGTCCTGGCGCTGGGTCCGCAGCGAACGCACGGCGCATCCGGCCCGCCCGGACCTGCGCGGCCTGCTGCTGGTGAGCGCCAGCCTGGGCAGCCTGCTGCTGGGCATGTCGCTGTACGGCAGCGGCTACCCGGCCTTTCAGGCCCTGCTCTGCCTGGCCGCCGGCCTGCTGTTCGCCGCGCTGTACCGCAGGCACTGCCAGGCTTGCCCACAGCCCATCGTCGATCTGCACTTGCTGAACAATCCCCGCCTCGGCCTGTCGGTGGGCATCTACCACGCGATTCCCGGGATCTTCACCGGCGTCAACCTGCTGAGCCTGTTCTTCCTGCAGGACAGCCTGCACCTGAGCGCGCAACACAGCGGCATGTTCATGTTGCTGTATGCCGCCGGCGCCCTGCTGGCAATGTTGGCCTGCGGGCGTTACTACCACCGCATAGGCGCCCCGCGGCTGTTCGCCATCGCCCTGGTGCTGCACAGCGCCGGCATCGTCACGCTGTGCTGGGTCAATGCGACGTCCGACCTGCCGCTGATCATGCTGGCCTACCTGCTGATGGGCCTTGGCGGCGGCGCCGGCGCCAATACCGCCCAGACCACCGCCCTGCTGGACTTCAGCGGCAGCGACACGCACAAGGCCAGTGTGATCTGGAACATCAACCGGCAGATGGCCTTCAGCCTTGGCGCGGCCTTGCTGCTGATGCTCTACAACCTCCTGCTCAGGTACCTGGACGCTCTCGCGGCCTATCACCTGAGCCTGCTGCTGGCCGCCCTGGCCGGCCTGCTTCCCTTGCCGGCCCTCGGCAGACTCAACCCACAAAAGGCCTCCCATGCCCAACTCGATCATTAAACAGGCGCAGTACAGCGTGCACTGGATTCATCAACTGATTCACAGTGTCTTCACCGATCAACGGGGGGATGGCGCAGCCTGCATCGAACAACTGCTGCCGTTGTTCGCCGAAGATTTCCAGATGGTGACCACCAGCGGCGCGATAGTCGGCCGGGAACAGGTGGAGCAGCTGTTTCGCGGCGCCCTGGGCACCCGCACGGGGCTGGAAATCATCATCAGCGATCTGCACTGCCTGTGGCACGAAGGCCACAGCGCGGCGATCCGCTACAAGGAAACCCATTGCCTGAACCAGAGCCAGACCTCGCGCCTGTCACTGGCGATCATCCGGGTCCGGGACGATTCGGTGCAGTGGCTGTACCTGCACGAAACCGCCTGTCCCTGAGCCCTTTGCCCGAGGCGAGGCACCCGCCCCGCCTTGGCCACGCTCAGGGCATCACATAGTGTCGACCACCTCGATCCCCAACAGCCCCAGGCCCTCCTTCAGGGTGCGGGCGGTCAACTCACAGAGTTTCAGCCGCGAACCATCGACGCGCTCGTCAGCAATCACCGGGCAGGACTCGTAGAAACGCGAAAACGCCGTGGCCAGCCCGTACAGGTAGGCACAAAGCACATGGGGCAGGCTTTCACGCAGCACTTGCAACATCACATCCTCGAAACGCAGCAGCTCGATGGCCAGGCTGTGCTCATGGGGCTCGATGATCTGCAGGCCTTGTTCCTTGACGCTCCCGGCCCGGGTCAGCACGCGGTTGGCCCGAGTGTAGGCGTATTGCAGGTAAGGCGCGGTATTGCCCTCGAAGGACAGCATCGCGTCCCAGTCGAACACATAGTCGGTGTTGCGATGACGGGACAGGTCGGCGTACTTCAGCGCGCCGATGCCCACCACCCGGGCCACGTGCTGACGGGCCTGGGGGTCCAGCCCATTGTTCTTCGCGGCGATCAGCACCTCGGCCCGCTCCACCGCCTCGGTCAGCAACGCGTCGAGCTTGACCGACTCGCCGGACTTGGTCTTCAACGGCTTGCCATCGGCGCCCTTGATCGTGCCATGGCTGACATGCTCGAAATCTGCCTGGGGCGGCAGGAAGCCGGCCTTGCGCGCCACCAGGAACAACTGCTGGAAATGCAGGGACTGGCGCACATCCACCACATACAGGCAGCGGTCGAGCTTGAGCTGACGAATGCGAAAACGGATCGCCGCCAGGTCCGTGGTGGCATAGAGAAAGCCACCGCCCTGCTTCTGCACGATAAAGGCCGCCTCCTGGCCCTCCTTGTTGGCGTACTCCGCCAGCATGACCACCCTGGCGCCCTGGCTTTCGGTCAGCAGGCCCTTGTCCTGCAGGGCCTGGACCAGGGGCTGCAGGTCATCGTTGTAGAAACTCTCGCCACGGATGTCCGACTGTTTGAGCAACAGGCCCAGGCGCTGGAAGATATCCAGGGAGTGGGACAGCGACACCTCGACGAAGGTGTGCCACATGCGCAGCACCTCGGCATCTCCCTGTTGCAGCCGGACCACATAATCCCGGGCACGGCGGGCAAAATCCTCCGATTCGTCGAAGCGCAGCTTGGCCTGTTGGTAGAAGCGGTTCAGGTCCCGCAGTTCGTAGTCCTGCCGACAGGTGTCGGTGGCCTCCTTCATATAAGCCAGGAGCATGCCGAACTGGGTGCCCCAGTCGCCGACATGACTCTGCAGGATCACGTCCTGGCCCATGAACAGATTGATCCGCGCCAGGGCGTCGCCAATGATGCTGCCGCGCAGGTGCCCGACGTGCATTTCCTTGGCCAGGTTGACCGAGGCGTACTCCACCATCACTCGCTTGGCCGGCTGCGGCTCGACTCCCAGGTTGCGGGTCAGCAGCGCATGCTCCAGGCGCTCGCGCAGGAAGTCCTTGTCGAGGGAAATATTGATGAAGCCCGGCCCGGCGATCTGCAGGTGCTCGGCGATGCCCCGCAGGTCCACCCGCTCCACCAGTTGCAGGGCCAGTTCGCGCGGCGCCAGGCCCAGCTTCTTGGCCGCGGCCATCACTCCACTCATCTGGAAATCGCCGAACTCGGGACGGCTGGCCAGCTGGATCACCGGCGGACTGTCAGTGGCGCCCAGGCCGTTGAGGGCGGCCGCGAAACGTTGGTCCAGAATGCGCATTACAGACATGTCGGATACACCTCATCCTTGAAGATTTCGAACCTCAGGCGGCAACCCTGCCCTTTACCTGACGGCGTAATTTTGTACCACCATGACCAGCCCGCACAACGCGGCCAGCCCTATGAACATCCATTGCCCCCCCACCAGATCGAGCATGCCGCCACCGTAGATCGGCGACAGGGCGATGCCCACCCGATAAAGGCTGGAGACCCCGAAATAGGTGCCGCGCAGGCTCTCCTGAGCCAGCCGGTCGACTTCGATGCTGAAGATCGGGAACACGATCAGCTCGCCCACGCTCAACAGCAGCGTGGCCAGCGCCAGCCCCCAGAACAGTGTCACCGGCGAGCCGGCGAACACCAGCTGCGAGGCTAGCATCAGGGCCATGCCCCAGAACAGCCGACAGCGAGTGGAATAGGCCTCCAACAAGCGCAACAGAGGAAACTGAGTAAAGACCACAATCAGCGAGTTGAGGGTGATCAGGATCACCAGCAGGGTCACTGGGTCCTGCACTTCGCTGCGCGCCAGGTACTGCGGCAGGGTCGAATCGAACGAGGCATAGACAAAGGCCGCCACGGTGTTGCACAGCATCAGCAGGGTAAATCGCCGATGCTTGAGCACCGCCCCGAAGGCCACCAGGAAGTTGGGGGTCGGAGCGCTGGTATGCCGCTGCGCCCGGGCCTCCTTGTCCCGCAGCAGACGCCACAGCAGCAGGCCGAAAATCGTGTACACCAGGGCGCAGGCGGCGAACACCAGAGAGCGCACGCTGGACAGCAGCAACATGCCGATCAACGGCCCGATGGAGCCACCGACGTTCACCAGGAAATAGTTGGCATACAGCGCCAGTTCCCGGGACTGCAGATCCTCCACGTAATCGCCGATCAGCACTTTGCAGGTCGACTCCAGCAGCGAACAGCCCACGCTCACTCCGGCCACGGCCACGCCGAACCAGAACACCGAGCCGGCCTTGATGAACAGCAGGAACGACAGCGCGCTCAACAAGGCGCCCGCCAGAATCAAGCGCCGTCGCCCGAAGCGGTCCGACAGCCAGCCGGTGTAGATACTGCTCAGCGCGCCGCCCACCATGGCCACCGCCAGCAGGGTGCCGATCAGCGTCGCGCTCAGGTGATAGTCCTGGTACAGGAAAATCGCCAGGAACGGCCAGATCATGAAGAACGCGCCGCGGGTCAACAGGGTGCCGAACAGCACCACATGGACCTCCCTGGGCAGGGTTGCGTAGCGCGTCCAACTGAAGGTTCTTTCAACCATGGGCCGGCCCACGTCTCCCGCCCGGGGGAGCCTGCCCCCCCAGACCCTGGTTCATTGCGCTAAGGGGCACGACTCATGCTCCTGTATCTTGAGTTCCGCCAGCAGCAACCGGTGCTCCTGGTCGGTGATCGGCAGCGCCCAGCCCGGCATACCGCCGGACAGTACATTGACCGCCCTGGAGCGACCGTTGCAGCGAAAATACAGACCCGACATCTGCTGATTGATGTAGTACAGGCCAAACACCACGAACTGCTCCACCGGCCGGTTCCAGAAGGCCTGGGGCAAGCCATAGGAGCGCTGGCGGATAGTGGCCTGGGCAATCCATTCACCGTGTCTTGGACCGATGCTGGCGCGGATCAGTTCGTCAGTGGCTTCCTCACCGAGGATCACCCCCTTGCCACCGGTGGAGTTGCACGGTTTGAACACCAGCTCTTGGCGCCGCTGCAGCAGGCCCTCAAGGTTTTGCGCACTGACCCGCACCGTCAGCGGTATCCGGCGATCGATGGCGGCGCGCTGCTCTTCGTCCAGCACCGCCCGCAGCGCCGGCTCATGAAACAGCGAAAACCATGACTTGCAGCCGCTCACGTAGTTTTCAAAGGTGTTGAGCAGCAAGGCACCCGAGCCGCAGATACGCCGCACCAGATCGCCGCCATCGACGATTTCCTCCTCCAGGAACAGGCGATAGACCAGGGTTCGCGCGCCCTCTTCGGCGCTCAGCCACTGCGCCTGGTACTGATGCTCCTTGATCAGCACCACCTCCAGGTCCGGACAGGCCTGACGCACATGGCGCAACAACGGCTGGTAGGCCGAGGCGCCTCCCCAATGGTCATAGGCTTCAAGATCCAGGAGCACCACCCGGCTGCGCCGCTGCTCCTTGCACAAGCGCTGGATCAACCGCGCCAGATCGACATAAGGCGATTGCCCGTGTTCGAACCCACTGAGCTGCACCCCTCGCGACTCCAGAAAGCGCGAGCAGAATTCGTGCAGCTGCGGGCCTTCGATGGCCGGGCCGATGTTCAGCTCGCACAGCTGGTACTGGCCGTCCTGGCTCAGCAGCACGTCCGCCCGGCCGATCAACCGTCCGCCCTTTTCCAGCAGCGACCAATCCACCAGGTCACGGACCTGGACCGGCACATTGAACAGTTCGAGGATGTCCTCGCGACTGTGCAGGGTCAGCAAATGGGCGAGTATCCGCGACTGCGCCGCCAGAATCAGACGCAAGTCAGCGGCCACCGCCTTGAAGGCCGCAGCGGGAAACAGCGCCAGGGGAAAGGGGGTCGCCTTGAACCCCTGAGGCTTGATCAACTGCGGATTGCGCTGGCCAAACACATCGAACAACGGGCGATTGAGCTCTTCAAAATTCATGGATCGCGCTTCCTGATGGGAATGAGGGACAAGCCCTCGGTGGGGGTGAATCAGAGGGTCGCTTCGCCGCCATCGATCACGATGTCGGCGCCGGTCACCCAGGCGGCTTCGTCACTGGCCAGAAACACCGCCGCGCCGGCGTGATCCTGGGGAGTGCCGGCCCGGCCCATGGGAATGTCCTTGCCCCGTTCGCGCCACAACTGCGGATCGTTCTGCCACTGGTTGCGGTTGCCCTGGGTGGCGGTCAGCCCGGGCGACAGGGTATTGACCCGAATGCCCTGGGCGGCGAACTCATAGGCCAGGCTCTTGGACAGCATCGACAGGCCTGCCTTGGACGACTGGTAGTGAGCCATCTGGCTGATGGCCTTGAAGGCGCTGATGGAAGACACGTTGATCACGCTGCCGGCGATCCGCCGTTCGAGCATATGGGCGATCACCGCCTGGGTCAGAAAGAACGGAAACCGCAGGTTGGCATTCATCACCTTGTGGTAGTCCTCGACACTGGTTTCGAGAAATCCCGTGCGCGTGGTGATGCCGACATTGTTGACCAGCACATGCAGCTCATCGAACACAGCGAGGACCTGCCCGGCCAGTTGCGACGCGGCACTGGCCTCCCCCGCATCCACCTGGAAGGCCTGGCACTTCACTCCCAACTCCTGCAGTTGACCCAGCACCTGGGCCGCGGCGGCTTCATCGCGCTGATAGGTGAACGCCACATTGGCCCCTTCTCGCGCCATGGCCAGGGCGATGGCTTGGCCAATGCCATGACTGGCGCCGGTAATCAGCACGTTCTTGCCGGACAATCGTTGTTCTGCCATGTATTCATCCTTGTCGTGCCTGGGCTCCAGGCACTTTGGTTTCAGAGGCTGATGCGTGTGCCCAGCCCCTTGGTCCGTGCCGCGCGCAGCAAGGCTGCCGCCACCGCCACATCCTGGATCGCCGTGCCCACTGACTTGAACAGGCTGCTGCCGATGCGCCGAGGGCCGGCGGCCCCGCCCAGCAGGCTGGCGATTTCCTGCACATCGCCAGGCATCAGCACCCCCAGGCGCAGGCTTTGAATCAGCTCGCCGGCCTCACGCAGGGCAGCATCGCGCTCCTCGACATACACCGCTGCCTGTCCCAGCAACAGCGGATCGATCTCGCAGGCAATTTCATCGACCCCGCCGATGGCATTGATATGGGTCCCGGGGCGCACATCCGCGGCCCGCACCAAAGGCTCTGCGCTGGCCGTGGAGGTGGCGGTGCAGATCACGTCCGCCGTGCGCACCGCCTGGGCCACGCTGTCGGTCACCATGACCTGCGTGCACAGCCCGCGATCGCTGACCCAGGCCGCCAGGGCCCGGGCCTTGTCGAGGGACCTGGAATGCAGCAACAGCTGTTCGATGGGCCGCACCGCACAGACCGCCTCGATCTGGCTGCGGGCCTGGACCCCGGCGCCGATCACCGCCAGTACCCGGGATTCAGGCCGCGCCAGCAGGTCGGTGGCCAGCCCGGCCATGGCCCCGGTACGCAGGGCCGTCAGCTGGGCGCCTTCCATCAGCGCGAGGATTTCCCCGGTCTGGCTGCTGAGCAGGATCACCAGGGCATGGATCAGCGGCCGGCCGCTACCAGGGTTGTCCGGGGTGATGGTCGAGACCTTGACCGCCACGGCCTGGGCCAGTGGCAGGGCTGCCGGCATCACCAGCACTTGGTTGCTGTCGGCACTGGCGCCCAGGGTCATGATGGTTCGCGCCGGCACTTGCACGCCATCCGCCATGGCCGGTGCCAGGGCCTGGCGCAGGGCCTCGATGGCCTCGTGCATGGACAGTGCCCGGGCCATGGCCTGGCGATCGAGACTGAGAAAATTCATGGGGCCTCCTGTTCCACCGCAGGCAGCGCCAGAGGCTCGCGCCGGGGCACCAGGAATGACCGCTGGTAACTGAGCACCACGCTGCCATCGGCCTTGAAGCCCTGGGTCTCGATGGTGGCGATCCCCTGCCCCGGCCGTGAACGGCTGGGACGGATGGCCAGGACCTTCGACTTGGCGTAGAGGGTGTCGCCGATGAACACCGGGGCCGACAGCCGCACCTGATCCCAGCCCAGATTGGCCAGGGTGCGAAAGCTCATGGTCTGCACCGACATGCCATTGATGATGGCGAAGGTCACCACGCTGTTGACCAGGACCTTGCCGAACTCCGTGTCCTTGGCGTACTCCTGATCGAAGTGCAGCGGGTGATGGTTCATCGACAGCAGGGTCAGCCAGGTGTTGTCGGTTTCCAGCACGGTGCGCCCGGGCCAGTGACGAATCACGTCGCCGGGCTTGAAGTCCTCGAAGAACATCCCCGGCGACTCCAGGTACTCACCGTTGTCCAGCCGTTGCAGGGTCGAGATCATGGATGTGGCTCCTGGGTGAAATTGTTCAGCAGCTTGCGGGCCTTCTTGATGAATGGAGGACCGATCATGTCGCCATCCAGGGTGAAGATTTCGCCCTGGCTGTGCTCCGCCCGACGCAGGATCTCCCGGGCCCGTTCCAGCTCGCCGGGGCTGGGGCTGAACACCTCCATGACCGTGGCCAGCTGGCGTGGATGGACGATGGCCTTGCCATGGAATCCCAAGGCCTTGACCGCACGGCTTTCCTGCAGCAACAGCTGCGGGTCGTCCAGGTGATAGCAGGCGGTGTCGATGGCGGCGATGTCGTAGCGCGCCGCCGCGTTGGCGATGCGCTGACGGGCGTAGAGCATGTTTTCCCAGCCGATTTCCACCCCCAGCTCGGCCGCAAAGTCCGCCGAGCCGAACACCAGCCCCGAGCACTGGCTGGCAATCCTGTCGATGGCGTCGATGGCCTCCAGGGTCTCCACGGTGACGTACAGCTGCACCGGGTGCTCCAGGCCGCTGAGCTGGGCACGAACGATCTCCAGTTCGCAGGCATCGCGGACCATGGTCAGCATCACGATGTCCGGCGCCACGCCATGGCGGATGAAGGCCTCAAGGTCCAGCAGGCCTTGGGGCGAGCGCAGTTCGTTGATCCGCACCGCCACCCGGGAAGCAGACGCCGGGGCCTTGAGCAGTTGCAGGCAATGCTCCCGGGCCTGGGCTTTCCTGGCCGGGGGCACCGAATCTTCCAGGTCGATCAGGCAGACATCGGCCCCCGCCTCCCGAGCACCCTGCAGCCGCTCGAGGTTGAAGGCCGGGGTGTAAAGGATTGAACGGGGCAACCGGGGAATGGGGGCAACCGAATAACCACGGGTTTGCATAACCGGACACTCGCAGCAATGGATGGGGGTTCAGGACTCGATGCAATCACGCAGCAGGCCGCACATGGACAGCACCTGCTCCTCACTGATGGTGGAGCGCAACATGACCCGCAGCCCGGCGTTGTCCTTGGCCACGATGGGGAAGAACACCGGCGACACATAGAAGCCGTTTTCGAACAGCAATCGGCCGCTACGGATCACCTTGTCGTTGGGCAACTGCACCAGGCGGATCGGAAAGGCATTGCCGGCCTGCTCGGTGCGGATGAACTCGTCGAACAGCTGGATGTTGCGCGACAGGGCGTTCTGCCGCAGCGCCAGCTCGGGGCCGCGATGCAGCTCGGCAGACGCCAGGGAAGCGCCGATGGCCGCGGTGTTCATCGGCTGCGACCAGGCCATCGGCCCGCCGAAACGGGTCAGGATGTCCTCCACCTGCTTGCCCTTGGGACCGAACATGATGGCCGCGCCACTGGTGCCGAACGCCTTGTTCAGGGTGGCGACAATGATGGTGTTCTCATTGACCTGATCGATGTGTGAACGGACATAGCCCTCGCCGTGCCGACCGACGATGGACAGCGAGTGAGAGTCGTCGAGGTAGAGGAACAGGCCGTACTTTTCCTGCAGGGTCAGCAGGTCCCCAAGGGCTGCGTGGCCGCCCATGCTGTAGGTGCCGTCGGCGACGTAGGCGACCTTGCGGTATTTGCGGCACAGGTCTTCCAGGGCATTCATGTCGTTGTGGCCGATGGTGAACACTTCGGTCTCGTCGCCGCACACCGGCTTGTACAGGCTCATGGAAAAGTGCGCGAACTTGTCAAAAGCCATCACCGGGCGCACGCCCTGGGTCAGGTGCCCGGACGCCAGCAATGGGAGAATGCCCGCCGTGGCCGCGCCTGCGGAAATGGCGGTGATGACCTTGGCCTCGAACAGCTGCGAGAGCGACGCCTCCAGCTCCAGCAGCGCCGGAATCTGGATGCGGATCCGGGAAATGCAGTGGTCCAGCACACCGTAGCGATGCAAGGCGTCAATCGCACCCTGGACAATGCTCGGATGGGAATCCAGGTCCAGATAGGAACAGCAACTGACGTTGATGAATCGATGGCCATCGGCCGTTTCCAGGCTGCCGTCCCCCACCAGATTGGCGACGATGCCCGCCAGGCCGTTGCGTTCGGATTCGTCCCAGAACTGGTTGCCGTAATCGAAAGCCTTGAGGTTGTTACGGTACTTGTTGGTGGCCTGAGGTTGAGTGTTGTCGGTCATGATGCTCTCCGGAATTCGAGTAAGTAGGGGCCTGTCAGGTAGGCATGACGTCGAGGGCCTGGGCTTCGAACACCGCCAGCCGCCGCTTGAAATCGCTGTCGGTTTTCCACACTGCGAAGATGTCGCCACTGGCGCCGACCATGATCAGTGCGTCCATGCCCTTGGCCCGTTTGAGGGTCTGCAGGGCATGAGCCGGGGTCTGGGCGATCGGGCTGCCGACGTTCAGCGAAGTGTTCACCGAGGCCTCAACTCCGCACTGTTTCCCCATCTGCTTGAGGTAGGCGTGGATCAGCGGGTTGAGGGACTGGCGCACGATCTGCAGGCGACTGGTGCCGTCCACATGGACCACCGCCGGAACCCGGCTGCGGGCCTCGGGGCGCGCCCGGGCGGTGAGCACCATGTAGTTGTAGGCCGAGTAATCGTCGGTCTTGGCCCCTTCATCGAGCTCGAACAGCCGGTGGGCTTCTTCCAGGGTGACCATGGGCGCCAACGGCCGGATCTTCTCCCGGAACTTCACTTTCGAGTTGAGCAGTTCCAGGGTGTTGGGATTGCACGGGTTGGCCAGGATGCTGCGATTGCCCAAGGCCCGCGGACCGGTTTCCGCCGGCCCCTGGAACACCCCGATCACCGCGTTATTGCACACCAGGCTGGCCATGAAGCGCGCCACCTCGGCCAGGGAATCCGCCTGGTTCAGGGAGCCGATCTTGCGGGCCTCGACCCCCTGCTCCTCGACCACCGCGCGCTGGATCTGCGCAGTGGACGGTGCCAGGCCACACAGGTACGGGCTGGCGAAATCGTTGCGCGCCGCGGCGCCATTGCGCATGGCGAACTGTAGCGCCGCGCCCAGGGCCACACCGCAGTCGCTGGGGATCGGTGGCACCCAGATCTTCAGGCACTGGTCCTGACCCAGGTAGCGCTTGAAGTAGTCCCGATCGAAGTGCTGGACCAGGTGCATGTTGGCAATGCAATTGAGCGCCGTGCCGCCGGTGAGCACCAGCTTGTGGGCGCCGGTCTTGCGGATCAGGTGGTCGACGATATGGAACAGCGCGTCCTCGAACACCAGTTGCAGGGCCTGGGCCTTGTCGACCCGATCCTGGGTGATGTCCGAATGCTCGATGTCATCGACGCTGAGCACGCTGTCCGGGTTCCACATGTCCCCCGGAGCGATGGGCGCGCCGAGGATGTCGATCAACGGCTGGCCATAGGGTTCGGTGTGGCTCTTGATGTGCCAGTTAACCATGGTCCGGTTGACGTGGATGTTGCCTTCCTCGGCGAAATACAGGATCTGCCGCAGGCGCTTGTAATAGGGATTGGTCAGGCGGCTGGCATTACCCCAGGCGGCGGCCCCCATGTAGCGCCCTTCGGAGCTGAGGAAACTCCAGCCGCCCTGGGTCGAGCTGATATAGCCATACAGGTAGCCCAGGGAGTCGATGGTGCTCTGGTTCTGCCGGTGACAGATGACCTGGCCGTCGCGGACTTCGTACAGCGAAATGGCGCCGTTGTCGCCGGTGCCGTCGAGCACCGTGAGAATCACCGGCTCAGGCTCCCGGGCGAACGGCGACAAGGCGTAGGCCAGGTAGGCGTGGTTGTTGTGGTGATGCATGCCGATCAGCGGCTGGGTGGTTTCCAGGCCCAGGCTCTGGGAGATCCGCTTGGGCGCTCCCAGGCCCTTGACCAAGTGGCTGAGGTTGAAGTTCGGGTCGTGCCGCGGGTTGAGCAGGGTCAGGCTGCTGGGGGCATGCTCGAAGATGATTTTCAGGTCAAAGCCCAGGGCGCGGATGTAGTCCCAACTGCCAAGAATGCAGAAGATGTCCTGCGCGCTGATCTTGCGGTTGGCCATGATCAGGCGGATCTCCGCCAGGCTGTGTTCGGGAAACTTGTTGGAGTGCTTTTCCGCGCTGAAGCGCTCCTCCTCGTTGTTGGCGATGATGTTGATGCCATCCTTGGCACTGACCTTGATCAGGGCCACGCCGGTGTTGTGCCCAAAGGGGCCGACCCCCAGCAGGTACAGGCTCTCGCCCTGGGCCAGACGCCGGGCGAACTCCGCTCCGCGCTCCTGGGCGAAGGCGCTTTCACCGCTGTAGAAATGCTGACGTCGGCCCAACTTCTCGTAGACGAAGTCGGTCACGCGCTTGACCCACTCGGGCAGTCGCTTGAGCTTCGGCCCGTAGGTTCCATATACCGTGGTCATGTCGACACTCTCCTGAGATAAACCTCGAACCCGTCCTGGGTTCAGTTCCGGTAACGATCTTCGGCGGCCCGGACTGCCGCACTGGTGATGATGTCCAGATTGCCCGCATAGGCCGGCAAGTAATCCCCTGCCCCCCTGGCCCGGACCATGGTCACCACTTTGCCGTCGATCAGGCTGGGCTCCATGATCAGCGAGTAGCCGGGCATGTACTGGCGCACCTGATCGAGCATCACGCGGGCACTGTGCCGCAGCTCGGACATGTCCGGCTTGTCTATCAGGGCGAAGATCGTGGTCTGCATGTCCACCGGCGGATCGGCCGGGTTGATGTTGAGGATCGACTTGACGCTCGGGGCGCCGGAAAAATGCTTGAGGGCCTTCTCCGTGGTGCACAGGTACTCGTTCACATTCAGCCGGGTTGCGGCGCCGGCACTGCGGGCGGAAATCGACGACACCGCCTCCACGTAGTTCAGGTGCTGCCCGGTGCGCCGCAGCGCGTGCACGATCGGCAGGGAGGCCTGGCCACCGCAGGTGACCATGTTGAGGTTCTCCACATCCCGCAGTGTGTTCGAATTGATCGTCGGCACACACCAGACGCCGGTATCCGCCGGGGTCAGGTTGATCAGCAACTTGCCTTGCCCCTCCAACACTTGGGCATGTTGCAGATGGGCCTGGGCACTGCTGGCATCGAACACCACATCAACTTCATCCAGATGTTCAACTAACTTATCAATACCACGATGATCGCAACGCACTCCCAGTTTCGCCGCATACTCCAGCCCCGCCGAGTGTTCATTGCGCCCTATAAAATAATCACATTGCAAATAAGGGCTGCGCATGACCTTCAATAAAAGATCACAACCAATATTACCGCTGCCTAATATCGCGACTCTAAGTACCATAAAGCGCTCTCCTTGCTTATGGGAAGTCAGTTGAATTCACAGCGCCTTGGCCAGATTCATCGCAACTTCAATAATCAGGTCTTCCTGACCTGCCACTACTCTTCTTTTCCCCAGCACGCGATATATATCCACCGCTTCGACACCATGTTGTTGTGCCGCCTTCAACACCGGTTTTTCAAAACCCGAGAACACCCCGTACAAACCGCTGACAATGTTCATGGCGCTGATATGGGGCTGAGCGTTCTTGATCCGGTCGGTGGTCTGCTCCGAGGCAGCGATCATGGCAAAGGCCCGGGCCTCGTCCAGCAGACCGAGCTTCATCAGCGCCGCGCCCAATACTTCCAGGGGGGTATTGCCGGCACCGGCGCCGAGGCCATTGATGGTGCCGTCGAGCAACCGCGCACCGGCCCTGGCAGCGCTCAGGCTGTTGGCCACCGCCAGCCCCAGGTTGTTATGCCCGTGAAAACCGATGGGCACCGACAACTCCTGGGCCAGCAGCGAGACCTTTTCAAAGGCGTCCTGCTCCATGTAGGCCCCGGCGGAATCCATCAGCACAATGGCGTCGGCACCATAGCCGACCTGCAGTCGAGCCTGTTCCAGCAGGGTCCGGGCACTGGCCATGTGGGTCATCATCAGCACGCCCTGGGCCTCGGCGCCCCGTGACTTGACGAATTCGATGTAGCGCGCGGTGGTATCGGCTTCGGTGCAATGACAGGCGATGCGCAGCACATCCACACCCTGCTCGATGGCCATGTGCAGATGATCGAGCTTGGCGAACCCGGGAATCGCATGAATCCCCAGGCGGGTCTGCTGCAAGGCTTCCCGGGCGGTGCTCAACATCGCCTCATCACTGTGGGGAGCCAGCCCCAACTGCAGGGAGGAAGCCCCCAGGCCGTTGCCATGGCCGACCTCCACGCAATAGAGCCCGCAGGCATCCACGGCGCGGCAATAGGCACTGATGTCCTCCAGACCAAGGCGGTGCCCGAGCGCGTGATTACCGTCCCGCAGTGTCGGGTCGTAAAGTTCAACTTTCGTCATGTCAGCAATCCCTTGCGACCCCCGGTACAGGGGTACTTAATTACTCTGCCCTGCCCTTCACTTCCTTGAAGGGTTTATCGGGCCCGGGCATGAGCAAACAAATCAGCCCCGGCCACCAGCGTATTAACAATCCAGTTAAAACTCTAACTTCCCTGACAACAAGCAGCCTGACCAGTTCTACAAAACTCCGTGTAGAACACTATCTGCCCGACAACTTTTTCAACATTTTACCTGCGATCTTTTTTGATACTTCCATAGCCTTTCAGAGGCTGTCAACCGCACTAGTTTCGCTCTAAGAAACCGTAATATTTTTTAAGAAAGAAAATCACTCAAGAAAAAAAACCGTCTCGACGCCCTCGCTTTATCCACCATTCCCCCGCATCGACTGGCCCATGAGCACCTTTGCCAACAGCTGCGGCGAGGGCAATTTACGGCGAATTTCAACAGCGAAAAAAATCTCGACGGGAACTATCCAGACATTATTTGTTTTTTAAATTTGACGCCTGCCAAGGGGGTAACTAGCGTCCTTCGGTCGCTGTCAACTTCACTGCAAAAACAGCGTATTGCCGTGCTCAGGCATAAAAAAACCCCGCCGTAGCGGGGTCAAAACGAGAGGAGCTATAACGGATGAGAAAGAGCTCTACCTGGATGTTGCAACAGCCTTAGAACACGTACTGCACTCGAGCCACCAGGGCATCACCGCTGTCATCGCCAACGTTGTTGGTGATCTTGTCGGTGCTGACCTTGATGTAGTTGGCGGAAATCTTGATCGCCTCGTTGGCGTACCAGTTGACCCCGATGGTGTTCATGTTGGCCTTGGCATCACCGACTTCACGGGTAGCGGTGGCGGCGACGATGTTCTTGTCATCGACCTTGATGTTGTCGTAGCGGTAGAACACTTCCCAGGCACCGTACTGCTTGTTCTCGGGCTTGATGGTGTCGAACTTGGCGCCGTCGAGTTTGTAGACCCGGGATTCGCCGGTCAGGGTGTAGGCCAGTTGGCCGTAGAAACCGCTGGCCTTGACGTCCTTGTAAGCGTTGCTGTCGGCTTTGAGCTTGCGAGTCAGGTATTCCGCCTGGGCCGAGAACGGGCCGCTGGCGAAGGCGAACTCACCGCCGAACACTCGGTCATTGTCATAAGCACCTGCTGCCGTCAGGTTCGAGGCGTTCAGGCCGGCGCCGCCGCCAAAGGTGGCACGGTTGCCGTTGGTGCCGGCATCGTTGCCGCCGTTGGTGGCGATGCCACGCACGCCCAGGCGAGGACGAATCCGCGAGTCGAAGGCAGTGTCACTGAGGTCGCGGCTGGCGAAGTCCAGGCCGAAGTGCAGGACGTTGCCGGTTTCATGCAGCGGGGCAAACACGGCACGGGCGTTGAACTGCTTGACGCTGTCGCCATCGCTGTCGTTGATGTCCTTGGCCGAGACGCTGCCGGACAGGTAAGCCATGTCGGCCACCACCGAGCTGACCTGCAGCCCCATGCCGTTCTCGTGGGAGTTGATCCAGTCGGCCAGCTCGTAAGCGGCGTTACGCTCCATGGAGGTGACCCACTTGGAGCTGGTGGCCTTCTCCAGACCGAAGTCGGCGTCGAAACGACCGGCACGAATGGTCACCGGCTTGAAGCCCACATAGGAGATGGACGCCTCGTCGAAGTAACCGTCATCGGCGGTGCCCGAGTTGTGGGAGAAGTCGTAGTTGATCTGGTATTTCCAATCCTTGTAGGCGGTGCCGCCCAATTCCAGATAGGCGCGGCGGAAGTAGGCGCCGTCGCCGGTGTCACCATTCTTGGTGTAGAACCCGTCGAAACGGCCATAGTCGGCTTGCAGACGACCGCCCAGCTTGAAGCTGAATGCGGAGTCGGTGGTAGCAACCTCAAGGCCGCCCTTGGTTTTGACTACGATATCGGCGCCGTCGGTGGTGACGGTGCCAGCGAAAGCCTGGGCGGTTACTGCCAGGGCCAGGGCGCTGGCGGCAAAACCGGCGAAGTGCTTACGGATCATCGAAGAGTTCCCCTAATTGGTGGTCTGTAGCGTTGGAAAACACGCGGGGTTGGCCCGCTGGTGTTGGGTGGGAATCTTGGCGATGGGTTATTTCAGCCGGGTTGCTGATAGATAAAGATTTAATTACAGGGGAACTTTTTTACTTCGAAATGAAATAAGACGAGAAGCCCGTGCTAGAGCGCTTTTGTGAGGATTTGCGGGGGGATGGGGGGACATTGCAGCACTGTCACCTTCGATCGGATGACAGATTGATGGCAGATGCGGATGCACAGCGGCATCCGCATGGGGGGAAGGTCAGAGGTCGCGCTTGTTCTCGGCAGCCAGGCGTTCGGCCAGTTCGTCCAGGCCTTCCAGAGGCGGCTCGGGAAGCACCCGCAACGTGGCCTGGAGCAGGCGCATCTGACGAATGAAACGCCGGCAATTGGGGCAGAACAGCAGATGATGGCGAACCATCAGGCGCTCGCGAAAACTCAGCTGGCCATCCAGGTAGTCGCTGGAACGTGCCACTTGTTCCTTACAGGTCAGCATTGGCCGGTTTCCTCAAAATGCTCCACGGTGGCGAAGACTTTCAAGCGCGCCCGGTGCAACAGCACCCGGACATTGGAGAGCGTAAGCCCGAGAAGATTACAGATCTCTTCCAGCTCCAGGCCCTGGCGCTCGCGCAGCAGCAGGACACTGCTTTGCAGTTCCGACAGGCTGAGCAGCGTGTGCTCCAGGCACTCGCGCAACTCGGATTCGGTCAGCAGGGCTTCGGGGGTGTCTTCGTGCCAGGCAAAAGGCGCCACCAGCCAGTGACCGTCGGAAGAGGAGAAGCGCTCGTCGCCCACGGTGCCGTGAGGGGCAGGCAAGTCATCCATCAGCACTTCCCGACGATTCTGTTTGTAACGGCCCTTGGCGGCGTTGGCGGTGATGGTCAGCAGCCAGGTCTTGAGGCTGGAACGCCCCTGGAACCCTGACAAGTTGCGCACCACCGACAGCCAGGCGTCCTGCACCACTTCATCGGCGTGGCGGTTGCCGACAATGGCATATGCCACGGCGCGCATGGCGCTCTGGTAAGTGCTCACCAGTTCCTTGTAAGCCTTTTGTTCGCCCGCCAAAAGGCGTTCTAGCAGTTGCGTGTCATCAGCAGCGGCCATTCATGCCTCGTTCATCATGCGGGTTTGAATGGGGTGTGACGCGCCAACCAGGCCTCGCGCCACACCTCGACTCAGCCTAGATCAACGCTTGCGCAGCAGTACGCTACCGATGGAATAACCCGCACCGAAGGAACTGAGCACGGCCAGGGAGCCGCTGGCCAGATCATCCTGGTACTTGTGGAAGGCAATCACCGAGCCCGCCGAACTGGTGTTGGCGTAAGTATCGAGAATCACCGGCGCCTCTTCCACCGTGGCTTCGCGGCCCAGGAGTTTCTTGACGATCAGGTGGTTCATGCTGAGGTTGGCCTGGTGCAGCCAGAAGCGCTTCACGTCGCCAACATTGAGCTGGTTTTCTTCCAGGTGGGCCGCGATCAGTTCGGCGACCATCGGGCATACGTCACGGAATACCTTGCGGCCTTCCTGGACGAACAGCTTGTCCCGGGCACCCACGCCCTCTTCCGCCGCGCGGTTGAGGAAACCGAAGTTGTTGCGGATGTTGTTGGAGAACTGGGTCAGCAGCTTGGTGCTGACGATCTCGAACTGGTGCTTGGAGGTAGCCAGGTCAGCCCGCTCGACGATCACCGCGGTGGCGGCGTCGCCGAAGATGAAGTGGCTGTCGCGGTCACGGAAGTTCAGGTGCCCGGTGCAGACTTCCGGGTTGACCATCAGGATCGCCCGGGCCTGACCCAGTTGCACACTGTTGCAGGCGGCCTGAATGCCGAAGGTCGCCGAAGAACAGGCCACGTTCATGTCAAAACCGAAGCCCTGGATGCCCAAGGCAGCCTGGACTTCAATGGCGATGGCCGGATAGGCACGCTGCAGGTTGGAACAGGCAACGATTACCCCGTCGATGTCGGCGGCGGTCTTGCCGGCTCGTTGCAGGGCCTGTTCGGCGGCGGCGACCGCCATCTGGCAGAGCACCGACCACTCGTCGTTGGAGCGTTCCGGCAGGCGCGGGGCCATGCGTTGCGGGTCGAGAATGCCGTCCTTGTCCATGACGAAGCGGCTTTTGATCCCCGAGGCTTTTTCGATGAAAGCGGCGTTGGATTCCGTCAGGGCCTGCACTTCACCGCGCTCGATGGCGGCAGCGTTGTCGCTATTGAACTGGTGGACGTAGGCATTGAAAGACTCCACCAGCTCTTCGTTGGAAATGCTGTTGGCCGGGGTAAACAGGCCGGTGCCGCTGATGACGACGTTATGCACGGTCGTTCCTCTAGTGTGATGAGGCAAAAGGTCTTGGCACCGTCGTGCCAAACCGTAAAGGGACGGCCCCCGGCGGGGAGCAGTCCCTGGCATCGCTTTATTCCGATCCGCCCGGGCTGCCTGTGGTGCAGATAACCGGGGCCGGCATTTATGACGGCGGAGTTTGCCATAACCTCCGATATTTCGCCGCAACTGCAAGATCGGCGGGACCGCCCTCCCTACCGGGGCGTCCTGCGGCAGCTCCTACGAGGGGGCATTGGGTCAGACGTCTACCTGGCTCCATTGCTTGCTCAGGCGCTTGTCGGAAATCGGCACCTTGGTCCCCAGTTGCTGGGCAAACAGGGACACCCGGTATTCCTCCAGCCACCAGCGATACAGTTCCAGTTGCGGGTCGCGCTTGCCTTCCTGGGCATGCTTCTGGGCCCGGGTCTGGTACTGGCTCCAGAGGCCGGCCAGTTCGCTGCTCCAGACTCGATCCTTCTGCACCTGACTGCCGAGCTTCTCGAAGCGCAGCTCCACCGCCTTGAGGTAGCGCGGCACTTCCTTGAGCCACAAGGCCGGGGTTTCCCGTACGAAGCCGGGGTACACCAGATGCGCCAGCTGGGACTTGATGTCGTTGAGGGCCACGGCCTGGGCCAGGTCGATCTTGCCCTTGAAGCGTTTTTGCAGACCGTGCCAGAGCTTGAGGATCTCCAGGGTCAGGCGCGCCAGGCGCTCGGCATGCTCGGTCCAGGCGCCGCGCTTGCGCTCGGCCAGGGACGCCAGGCCCGCGCCATCCCGAGGCAGCGTGGCTTCGCCGTCGAGGATGCAGCTGTCGAGGCTGGCCAGGAGGATGTCTTCCACCAGCGCATCGATCCGGCCCAGCTCGCGGTACAGCAGGCCCAGCTCGGTGAGCCCCGGCAGCTTGCCGCGCAGGAACTTGGCCGGCTCCGCCAGTTGTTGCAAGAGCAGGCGCTGCAAGGCCCGGCGGTGCTGGAACTCAGCCTCGGCGGCGGTGGAGAAGCGCCCTTCCTTGACGGTCCCGGCCTCCTCGACCAGCGCCGGATACACCGTCATCGACAGCCCGGCGATCTTCTGCTGGGTCTTTTCTGCGACCGCGGCGAACACCTTGGCTTCCACCGGCTGCTGGCCCTTGGCGGTCTGCGGCACCGCCAGGGCAGCCTGGCTGGCTTCGGCGAACCGCGCCGTCAGCTCGGCCAGGTCCCGGCCTTCGCCGAGGAACTTGCCCTGGGCATCAACGATTTCCAGGTTCATCCGCAGGTGGCTTTCCACCTGTTGCTCAGCTTCGCTCCAAGCCTCGTCGCTGACTCGGGCACCAGTCATGCGCAGCAGTTCGCGGCCCAGGGCCTGGGGCAGCGAGCCCTCGGCGAAGACCATGCGCTGCAGGGCCGCCTTGACGAAGTCCGGCACCGGCACGAAGTTCTTGCGCAGGGCCTTGGGCAGGTTGCGCACCAGGGCGATGCACTTGGCCTCGATCAGCCCCGGCACCAGCCACTCCAGGCGTTCGGCGGGCAGCGCCGGCAGCAAGGGCGCCGGCACCCGCAGGGTCACGCCGTCCCGGGGGTGGTTGGGCTCGAAGTGATAACTCAGGGCCAGCTCCAGGTCGCCGATATGCAGGGTGTCCGGATACTGCTTGGCGGTGACTTCACTGGCCTCGCGGGCCAGCACGTCTTCCTCGCGCATGATCAGCAGTTGCGGGTTCTTCTGGCTGTGGACCCGGTACCAGCTGTCGAAGGTCGCGGTCTGGTGAATCTCCGCCGGCAAGCGCTCGTCGTAGAAGGCGAACAGGGTTTCCTCGTCCGCGAGGATGTCCCGGCGCCGGGCCTTGGCTTCGAGAGCGTCGAGCTGTTCCAGCAACTGGGTGTTGGCGCTCAGGCACTTGGCCTTGGACTGGATCTCGCCGCGCACCAGGGCTTCGCGGATAAACAACTCGCGGGACACCACCGGGTCCACCGGACCGTAATGCACCGGCCGGCGACCGACCACGATCAGCCCGAACAGGGTGATCTGCTCGTAGGCCACCACCTGGCCACGCTTCTTCTCCCAATGGGGCTCGAAGTGGTTCTTCTTCACCAGATGGCCGGCCAGGGGCTCGATCCAGTCCGGCTCGATCTTGGCCACCATGCGCGCATAGAGCTTGGTGGTTTCCACCAGCTCGGCGGTCATCAGCCATTGCGGGCGTTTCTTGCCCAGGCCCGAGGACGGGTGAATCCAGAAGCGCCGCTGACGGGCGCCGAGGTAGTCGCCGTCTTCGGTCTTCTGGCCGATCTGGCTCAGCAAACCCACCAGCACCGCCTTGTGCAGTTTCGGGTAGTCCGCCGGTTCCTTGTTCAGGCTCAGTTGCAGGTCACGACAGATCAGGCTCAGTTGCCGGTGCGAGTCGCGCCACTCCCGCAGGCGCAGGTAATTCAGGAAGTTCTTGCGGCACCAGTTGCGCAGCGGGCTGGCGGTCAGGGCCTGGCGTTGCTCTTCAAAGCCGCGCCACAGATTGACCAGCCCGGCGAAGTCCGAGTCCACGTCCTTCCACTGTGCGTGAGCCTGGTCGGCGGCTTGCTGGCGCTCCGGCGGACGCTCGCGGGGGTCCTGGATCGACATCGCACTGGCAACGATCAGCACTTCCTGGAGGCTGCCGAGCTTGGCCGCTTCCAGCAGCATGCGGCCCATGCGCGGGTCCACCGGCAGGCGCGCCAGCTGCCGGCCCAGCGGCGTCAACTGGCTGTTGCGGTCCACTGCCGAGAGCTCTTGCAACAGGTTGAAACCGTCGCTGATGGCCTTGCCATCCGGCGGTTCGATAAACGGAAACGCGGTGATTTCACCCAAGCGCAGATGCAGCATCTGCAGGATCACCGCCGCCAGGTTGGTGCGCAGGATCTCCGGATCGGTGAACTCCGGCCGACCGAGGAAATCCTCCTCGCTGTACAGGCGCACGCAGATCCCCGGCTCGACCCGGCCGCAACGGCCTTTACGCTGGTTGGCACTGGCCTGGGACACCGCCTCGATGGGCAGGCGCTGGACCTTGGCCCGGTAGCTGTAGCGACTGATGCGTGCAGTACCGCTGTCGATCACATAACGAATGCCCGGCACGGTCAGCGAGGTTTCGGCAACGTTGGTCGCCAGCACCACCCGGCGACCGGGGTGAGACTGGAAGATCCGCTGCTGCTCCGCCGGCGACAGGCGCGCGTACAGCGGCAGGATCTCGGTGTGCTTGAGCTGGGCCTTGCGCAGCATTTCCGCGGCATCGCGAATTTCCCGCTCCCCCGGCAGGAACACCAGCACGTCTCCAGGGCTGCGACGTTCGCTGCGCTCATAGGCAGCGATCTCATCCAGGGTGGCAAGGATCGCCTGATCCACGGTCAGGTCGTCCTCGACCCGGTTGCCCTCCTCGTCCTGCTCCAGGGTCAGGGGGCGATACCAGGTGTCCACCGGGAAGGTGCGGCCGGAGACTTCGACGATGGGGGCATCATCGAAATGCTTGGAGAAGCGCTCCAGGTCGATGGTGGCCGAGGTGATGATGACCTTGAGATCCGGGCGCCGTGGCAACAGGGTCTTGAGGTAGCCGAGGAGGAAGTCGATGTTCAGACTGCGCTCGTGGGCCTCGTCGACGATGATGGTGTCGTAGCGTTCCAGGTAGCGGTCGTTCTGGGTTTCCGCCAGCAGGATGCCGTCGGTCATCAGCTTGATCAGGGTGCTGGAATCGCTCTGGTCCTCGAAGCGCACCTGATAGCCCACCAGCGAACCCAGGGGCGTGGCCAGTTCTTCGGCGACCCGGCTGGCGACGCTGCGGGCGGCAATCCGCCGGGGCTGGGTATGGCCGATCAGCCCCTGCTGGCCACGGCCGATTTCCAGGCAGATCTTCGGCAACTGAGTGGTTTTGCCCGAGCCGGTCTCACCGGCAATGATCAGCACCTGATGCTTGAGCAGCGCCTCCTTGATCTCGTCGCGCTTGGCGGCAATCGGCAGGCTGTCGTCATAGCGAATCGGCGGCACGCTGTCGCGCCGCGCCGTCACCAGGTTGCAGGACGCCTGCATCCGCTCCAGCCATTGGGCGAGCTTGGCCTCGTCGGGCTTCTTGCGCAGTTCGAGCAGCTGCCGGCGCAACCGGTGGCGGTCGGCGAGCATGGCTTGATCGAGGTTTTTCAACAGTTGGTCGATTGCAGGCGATTCGGAAGTCATCAGGTACGCAAAATGTCGTCTATTTAGGCAGGCCGCGATTGTCGCAGAAAAGTCCAGGCAATACGTAGGAGCCGGCTTGCCGACGAAAGGGCCGGTGAGGACGCCTTCGCCGGTGAGCCGGCTCCTACACGTCTATTCGTCTTCCAGGCCTTTGCGCCGGTAAGGGAAGACATCGATGATCTTGCCGGCGCGGATGGCGTCCTGCAGGCCCTTCCAGTAGTCGGCGTTGTACAGCTCGCCGTGCAGTTGGTCGAACAGCTTGCGCTGGCTGGCATCGGCGAACAGGAACGGCGGGAACTCCTCGGGGAACACGTCGTGGGGGCCGATAGAATACCAGGGCTCGGAAGCCATCTCGTCTTCCGGCGTACGTGGCGCCGGAATGTGACGGAAGTTGGCTTCGGTGAGGTAGCAGATCTCGTCGTAGTCGTAGAACACCACCCGACCGTGACGGGTCACGCCGAAGTTTTTCAGCAGCATGTCGCCGGGGAAGATGTTGGCGGCCGCCAGTTGCTTGATCGCCAGGCCGTAATCCTCCAGGGCCTCGCGTACCTGATCCGGGTTGGCGTGCTCCAGGTAGAGGTTGAGCGGGGTCATGCGGCGCTCGGTCCAGCAGTGGCGGATCAGCACCGTCTGCTCTTCCACGGCCACAGTGGACGGCGCCACTTCCAGCAGTTCCTCAAGGCAGGCCGGGTCGAACTTGCTCAGGGGAAAACGGAAGTCGGCAAACTCCTGGGTATCGGCCATGCGCCCGACCCGGTCGACGCTTTTCACCAGGCGATATTTTTCGATCACCGTGGCCCGGTCGACGTTCTTCGACGGCGAGAAACGGTCCTTGATGATCTTGAACACGGTGTTGAAGCCCGGCAGGGTGAACACGCTCATGACCATCCCGCGCACACCGGGGGCCATGATGAAGCGGTCGTCGGTGTTGGCCAGGTGGTTGATCAGCGCCCGGTAGAACTCCGACTTGCCGTGCTTGTAGAACCCGATGGAGGTGTACAGCTCGGCGATGTGCTTGCCCGGCAGGATGCGCTTGAGGAAGCCGATGAACTCCGCCGGCACCGGCACATCCACCATGAAATACGAGCGGGTGAAGGAGAAGATGATCGAGACATCGGCTTCGTCGGTGATCAGTGCATCGATCTGGATGCCCCGGCCTTCACGATGCAGCAGCGGGATCACCAGCGGCCACTGTTCTTCGTGGGTGAAGATGCGCCCCACCAGGTAGGCGCCCTTGTTGCGATAAAGCACCGAGGAAAACAGCTCCAGGGTCAACTCCGGGTCCTTGCACACCCAGTCCGGCAGGTTCTCCCGCAGTTGCGCCTCCAGGCGCCGCAGGTCGCCCGGCAGGTCGGCATAGCCCTCGCTGAAGCGGTAGTCGGCGAATACCTGTTCGAGCATGTTGGCCAGTTCGCCCGCTGGCTTGTAGCTGCGTGTCTGCGCGGCCCGGGCCCGGCGCAGGCTGGGCCGGGTGGTGTGAATGAACATGCAGCCGTCGCTGATCAGGTCATGGCTGAACAGCCCGCAAAAGATCGAGTTGTACCAGGTCTCGGACAGCTCATCGTCGAAGCGCAGGTCGATCAGGCTGATGTAGGCGCTTTTCACCAGTGGCCACTGGCTGACATCCATCAGCGAATCGTCACTGAAGGCCTGGTGCAGCCGGGCTACGGTCTCCCCGACCTTTTCCTCATAGAGGTTGATCCGCGCCGCCGAGGCCTTTTGCGCTTCCTGCCACTGCGCCTGCTCGAAGCGTTGCCGGGCACCATCGGTAATCTGGCGAAAGTGCTCGCGGTAGTCGTCGAAGCCATCGAGGATCATTCGAGCGATATCGGCGGCTGGCCATGGCTGCGGCATAAGTAGACCTCTGCGGGAATTTACGATGCCAGAGCTTAGCCAGTGAAACGGCTTGAGGAGAAGCGTATTTTTGTGATCAAGCGTACGCCGGAAAATGACCCGGCAGTCGCCCTGCTCCCCAAGCTTGGGTGGCGGATCATTGATCGCAACAAACGGAGTGTCGGGCTTCGTCGCCCTGTGCGCCAATAAGGTTTGCCATGCCCGCCAGTGCTGGGCAAGATCCCCGCCTTCAAACCGAAGGATCCTTCCGTGAGACTTGTCGATCTCCTGCGTCTGTTGTCGCTGGCCGCCATCTGGGGCGCGAGCTTTTTATTCATGCGCATCATCGCCCCGGTGCTGGGCAGCGTACCCACGGCGTTCTTCCGGGTGTCGATTGCCGCTGCCGGCTTGCTGGTGATGCTGGCACTGATGCGGATCGATTGGGATTTTCGCGGCAAGTTCAAGACCGTACTGCTGCTCGGGGTGATCAACTCGGGGATTCCGGCAACGATGTACTCAGTGGCGGCCCTGGTGCTGCCGGCGGGCTATTCGGCGATCTTCAATGCCACCACGCCGTTGATGGGGGTGTTGATCGGCGGCTTGTTTTTTCACGAGCGCCTGAGCTTGAGCAAGATGGCCGGGGTCTGCCTGGGCTTGTTCGGCGTGGGCGTTCTCACCCGCGCCGGCCCCGTGGCCTTCGACCATGAACTGCTGCTGGGCGCCCTGTCCTGCCTGATGGCCACCACCTGCTACGGCTTCGCCGGCTTCCTTGCGCGGCGCTGGCTGGATCAGGCCGGCGGCCTGGACAGTCGCCTCTCGGCACTGGGCAGCATGCTCGGTGCCACCCTGCTGCTGTTGCCCCTGTTCGTCTACAACGCCATCAGCCAGCCGCCGGCCAGTTGGGGTGGCTGGAGCGTGTGGCTGTCGCTGCTGGGCTTGGGCCTGGGCTGCACGGCGTTTGCCTATGTGCTGTATTTCCGTCTGCTCAGCGCCATCGGACCGGTGCGGTCAATGACCGTGACCTTCATGATTCCGCCGTTCGGCGTGTTATGGGGGGCCATGCTGCTGGATGAGCCATTGTCCATGGCTCATCTGTATGGCGGCGCGCTGATTGCCGCCGCCCTGTGGCTGGTGCTGCGGCCGGCGGTGAAAACGCCGGTTTGAAGCCGGTGTCTCGACCTGGATGAACCCGGCATGAACACCGCCAGAGGTCTTATGGAACGTTCAGGGTAATCAGGTAAGTGCCGGAGGTTACGGCCTTCCCGGCCTGGTCGACAAAGGCATAGTGCTGGTCGTAATAGCGTCCCTGGGAACCGCTGTCGGTCAGGAGCTTGAGCTTGACGGCGGAATGATCCAGAGCGCTGACGCTGGCCACTGCTCCCACACGTGCTACGTCGATCGCGGCGCCGCGGGAGCCTTGAGGACACTGGCGCAGGCTAAGCCCGGTACTGGCGGCGCTGGAGGTGCAATTGCTCTCAACGATACTGCCGGTAAAACGGATGATCCCCTGTGCGATTGGAGCAGCAGCAAAGCAGCTGCTCGATAGTCCCAAAAGCAAGCCGAAAGCGGTGGAAGCGAACGCTGCGTTCATACTGACTCTCCTTTGTATAAGGAATATGTCGTCAGTCTAGGTACCGGCTTTAATTTTTAAGGTTTATCTGATGGACTAATTTGGAATACACCAAAGAAAGTCCAAACATCTGGTTATCAAAAGAACCTTGAAAGCTCGTTCAGCACACTTCGAATCACCTTCAAGGGATTGAAAACGAGCTTTTTTTCACCGGTCAGAGACCTTCATCAACATAATGGCACATGGCCAGCAGTTGGCGCTATGGTTGTTTGCTCATGCTGCCGATGAATCCAGTCACCGACCGGGCATTGCACCCGGCCGGCGTAGTCGGCAGTCGTCGGGGAGACAACTGCCTGGGTGGATCAAGCGCTCTTACGGAACACAAATACCAGCCCGACAATGATCAGTCCCATGCCGATCAGACTCAGCAATGCCAGACGGTTGCCGAAAAAGACATAGTCCATCAGCGCCGTCACCGCCGGCACCAGATAGAACAGACTGGTGACATTCACCAGATTGCCCTGGGCGATCAGCCGATACAGCAGCAGCGTGGCCAGCACCGACACCACCAGCCCCATCCACAGCACGGAAACCAGCAGTCCGGCGCTGTACTCGAAGTGAAACGGCTGGAACGGCACGAACAAGGAACACAGCAACAGCCCCGCCAAGTACTGCACTGGCAGTGTGCCCAGAGGGTTGTCGGTGATGCGTTTCTGCATGATCGAGCCAGCGGTCATGCTCACCAGCGCCAGCAGGCCGCAGAGCATCCCGGAGATGGAGATCCCCGCCAGACCGATGCCCTGGTAGACCACCATGATCAACCCCGCCAGCCCCAGGCTCAGGCCGAACAGGCGACGCCAGGAACGCTGGCGCTCCATCAGCACCACGGTGAGGATCGGCTGCACCCCCATGATGGTGGCCATGACGCCGGGCGTGACCTTCAGGTCCAGGGCCAGGATGTAGAAGATCTGATAAGCCCCCAGCAGCACCAGGCCTGTAGCCACGGCAAATCCCATGGCCCGACGCCCCCGGGGCAGGTGGAGCTTGAGCAGGGGCATCAGCAGCACCAGGCCCATCAGGGCGATGATGAAGCGCAGCAGCAGGAAGGCAAAGGGCGAAGCCTGGGTGAGGCCCCATTTGGAGAAGATGGCGCCACTGCTCCAGAGCAGGACGAACAGGCTCGTGGAAGCCGCCGCAAGCGCGGACTTTTTGGAAATGAGCAACATGAAAACCACCTGTAATCAGGCAAGAAGCCAATTCAGCCAAGGCTGAAGTTCAGTAGTGTTTGGTTCAGGCGGGCACAGGGAACAGCAGCGATTGCTGATCAGCCCGAAAAGCCAACGCCCGGCGGTGATACGACTGCGTACACCGGCGTGCTACTGACAGGTGGGGGGTACTGACCGATCTGCACAGGCTGCTGATTCCCACACGGCACGACGCCAGCGTTGACCGCTGAAAGCACTACCGCGTTGAGGGGGGAAAAGGCCATGTGCTGATCTTTCTTGAAGGGAAAAACCATGAGTCGGCTGACTCATCGAGCGCCGAATATAACCAGCGCCCGATATTCATTGCAAGATTTATCCGAACAGCCACTTCCACAAGACCACCAGCACCACCACCGCCAGCACCGGGCGCAGGATGCGGTAGAGCTTGGGATTGCGACGCTTCCACTGCTTGACCACACCACTGAAGCTGTCGCTGAAACGCTTGCTCCAGGCATAGGCCTGGTTGATCCCACCGACGCGCTCGTCGTCGAGGTTCTGCGGCGCAGTAGCACGACCCAACTGGGCGCTGACCCAGCGATTGATACGGGTCATCAGGCGGCTGCTCAGCGGACGCTCGATGTCGCAGAACAGGATGACCCGGGTGACGTCGGTTTCGTTCTTTACCCAGTGCACGTAGGTCTCGTCGAACATCACGTCTTCACCGTCACGCCAGGCGTATTCCTCACCATCGACAAAGATCCGGCACGCGTCGGAGTTGGGGGTCGACAGCCCCAGGTGATAACGCAGGGAGCCGGCAAAGGGGTCGCGGTGCGGGTTCAGGTGGCTGCCACCGGGCAGCAGGGCGAACATCGCGCCCTTGACGTTGGGAATGGCGCTCACCAGCTCCACGGTCTTCGGGCACAGGGCCTCGGCCGAGGGCAGTGGCTTGTCGTACCACTTGAGGTAGAAACGCTTCCAGCCCTTCTTGAAGAACGAGCCGAAGCCGGCGTCGTTGTTCTTCTCGGCAGCGCGGATGTAACCCTCGTCGAACAGGTGCATGGCCTCTTCGCGGATCACTTCCCAGTTGTCCCGCAGGATATCCAGCTCGGGGAACTTGCTGCGGTCCAGGTAGGGCTTGGAAGGCACCCCGGAGAACAGGTACATCAATGCGTTATAAGGGGCGAACAGCGCCGAATGGTTGACGAACTGGCGCAGTACCGGCAGACGCGCCTTGCCGCGCAGGTGCACGTAGAGAATGCTGCCGACGAACAGCGACAACACCGCGACCTTGGCGGTAAAGGAAAAGCTCATGCAACGACTCCTAGGAAATAGGTACCTGTAGGGGAATGTTCACCCGACCTGGCAGCCGGCAATGATAAACACTCCTGGGCCCTGGAAAAACCCGCACAACCCAACATTCAGCGTTAACGGTTATGCAACAAAGGCGTTAAGTAGCATAAGCAGCCAGGCCCTGGCCTGATATGGGTCAGCATTCGCCGGCAAGCCGGCTCCTACGGGCGAATGCCTGACCCGCGCTTACTGTTGGTTTTCCTGCTCGGTGAACAGATCGCTGAAGAGCATGCTCGACAGGTAGCGTTCCCCGGAATCGGGCAGGATCACCACGATGGTCTTGCCCTGCATTTCCGGGGTTTCCGCCAGGCGCACCGCCACCGCCATTGCCGCTCCGCAGGAGATGCCGCAGAGGATGCCCTCTTCCTGCATCAACCGCAGGGCCATGGCCTTGGATTCCTCATCGGTCACCAACTCGACCCGGTCGACCATTTCCAGGTCCAGGTTCTTCGGCACGAAACCGGCGCCGATACCCTGGATCTTGTGGGGGCTGGGCTTGATTTCTTCACCGGCCAGTTTCTGGCTGATCACCGGCGAAGTGGCCGGCTCCACCGCCACCGAGAGAATCGGCTTGCCCTGAGTCTTCTTGATGTAGCGCGACACGCCGCTGATGGTGCCACCTGTACCGACCCCGGCCACCAGCACGTCCACGGCGCCGTCGGTGTCGTTCCAGATTTCAGGACCGGTGGTTTTCTCGTGGATCGCCGGGTTGGCCGGGTTATCGAACTGCTGTGGCATGAAGTACTTGGACGGATCGCTGGCGAGAATTTCCGCGGCCTTTTCAATCGCCCCTTTCATGCCCTTGGCCGGCTCGGTGAGCACCAGTTCGGCGCCCAGGGCCTTGAGCACCTTGCGCCGCTCGATGCTCATGGACGCCGGCATGGTCAGCATCAGTTTGTAGCCACGGGCGGCCGCGACGAAGGCCAGGCCAATCCCGGTATTGCCCGAGGTGGGCTCGACGATGGTCATGCCCGGCTTGAGCTTGCCGCTGCTTTCCGCGTCCCAGATCATGTTGGCGCCGATCCGGCATTTCACCGAGTAGCCCGGGTTACGCCCTTCGATCTTGGCCAGGATGGTCACGCCACGAGGGGCGATGCGGTTGATCTGCACCAAGGGCGTGTTGCCGATGGAATGGGCGTTGTCAGCAAAAATTCGGCTCATGGCTGGGTCCTTATGCAGCAGTGAAGAAGTCCTCAAGGGTATGCCTGGTGCCCTTGAGCGTCCAGTCGCGCCGAACGACTGCGGCCCCAGGCAGTCAATGCCTTTATACGGCTGGAGACTGCTGATCATGAAACGTCGTTACCGTTGGCCCCTATGGACCCTGGCCGGCCTGCTGGTCCTGCTGCTGGCCCTGCACTTCACCCTGCCCTATCTGGTGCGCGACTACCTGAATGACAAACTGGCGGACATGGGCGACTACCGTGGCCAGATCAGCGATATCGACCTGGCCCTGTGGCGCGGCGCCTACCGCATCAACGGGCTGGAGATCGTCAAGGTCAGCGGCAAGGTGCCGGTGCCCTTCGTCAAGGCGCCGCTGATCGACTTGGCGGTGAGCTGGCATTCCCTGTGGTACGACCACGCCGTGGTGGCCAAGGTACAGTTCGTCCAGCCGGAGCTGAACTTCGTCGATGGCGGCGCGGACAAGCAAGCCTCGCAGACCGGTGAAGGCACCGACTGGCGGGCCCAGTTGGGCAAGCTGTTGCCCATCACCCTCGACGAGGTGCGGATCAGCGACGGCAAGATCCACTTTCGCAACTTCAGTTCCACCCCCCCGGTGAACATCGGCGCCACCCAGGTCAATGCCAGTTTCTACAACCTGACCAACGTGGTGGATACCCAGGGCAAGCGCGATGCGCGCTTCGACGGCAAGGCCCTGCTGCAAGGCCAGGCTCCCATGGAAAGCACCGCCACCTTCGATCCCCTGAGCAATTTCGAGGACTTCGAATTCCGTCTGCGGGCCCGGGATATCGAACTCAAGCGCTTCAACGACTTCGCCTCGGCCTACGGCAAGTTCGACTTCAATGCCGGCCACGGCGACGTGGTGATCGAAGCCCAGGCCGAGAAGGGCCAACTGCACGGCTATATCAAGCCGTTGCTGCGGGACGTGGAAATCTTCAATTGGCAGCAGGATGTGCAGAACCGCAACAAGGGGATATTGCGCTCGGTATGGGAAGCCCTGGTGGGAGCCGGGGAAAACCTGCTGAAGAACCAGCGCAAGAACCAGTTCGCCACCCGGGTCGAACTCAGCGGCAGCGTGCACCAGCAAGATATCAGCGCATTCCAGGCGTTTTTGCAGATTTTGCGCAACGGGTTCATCCAGGCCTTCAATGCCCGTTACGAACAACCCAAGCCCTCGACTGACTGAGTCACCCCGTGACGCTCCATTCAGAGACTGAATGGGGCGTCCACGTTCACAGTCGACCGGGCAGCGCGTTATAGTCGCGCCATCACTCCCCATTCAATCGACCTGCCCCGGGCAGCTCGCCGTCACCGTTCGAGGAATTGCAGATGAAGTTCGAAGGCACCCGTGCATACGTCGCCACCGATGACCTGAAGCTGGCAGTCAATGCCGCCATCACCCTGGAGCGGCCGTTGCTGGTCAAGGGCGAACCCGGCACCGGCAAGACCATGCTCGCCGAGCAACTGGCCGAATCCTTTGGCGCCAAGCTGATCACCTGGCACATCAAGTCCACCACCAAGGCCCACCAGGGCCTCTACGAGTACGACGCGGTCAGCCGCCTGCGCGACTCCCAGCTGGGGGTGGACAAGGTCCACGACATCCGCAACTACCTGAAAAAAGGCAAGCTCTGGGAAGCCTTCGAGTCCGAGGAGCGGGTGATCCTGCTGATCGACGAAATCGACAAGGCGGACATCGAATTCCCCAACGACCTGCTGCAGGAACTCGACAAGATGGAGTTCTACGTCTACGAAATCGACGAGACCATCAAGGCCAAGCAGCGGCCGATCATCATCATTACCTCCAACAACGAGAAAGAGCTGCCGGACGCCTTCCTGCGTCGCTGCTTCTTCCACTACATCGCCTTCCCCGACCGCACCACCCTGCAGAAAATCGTCGACGTGCACTACCCCGACATCAAGAAAGACCTGGTCAGCGAAGCCCTGGACGTGTTCTTCGACGTGCGCAAAGTGCCGGGCCTGAAGAAGAAGCCCTCGACCTCGGAACTGGTGGACTGGCTCAAGCTGTTGATGGCCGACAACATCGGCGAAGCGGTGCTGCGCGAGCGTGATCCGACCAAGGCCATCCCGCCCCTGGCCGGCGCCCTGGTGAAAAACGAGCAGGATGTACAACTGTTGGAGCGCCTGGCATTCATGAGCCGTCGCGGAAATCGCTAGGCTCTGCCCAGAAGCGGCCTGCGCGTCGATCATGCTGCGTTAAAAACAGGTTCGGAATGCTCATTTAGCAGGCTAAACTCCGCTTCCTCTCCTGTTTTTGCCTTGCCTGATCGCCGCTCGGCGAGCTTCTGAACAGACCCAAAGATTATTAGAGAGCGATAGACATGCTGCTCAACCTGTTCAATGAAATGCGCGCGGCCAAGGTGCCGGTGTCGGTGCGCGAGCTGCTGGACCTGATCAACGCGCTCAAGCAGCGCGTGACCTTCGCCGACATGGACGAGTTCTACTACCTCGCCCGGGCGATCCTGGTGAAGGATGAACGCCATTTCGACAAGTTCGACCGGGCCTTCGGTGCCTACTTCAACGGCCTGGAAAAACTCGATGACCACCTGCAGGCGCTGATCCCCGAGGATTGGCTGCGCAAGGAGTTCGAGCGTTCCCTGAGCGATGAAGAACGGGCGCAGATCCAGTCCCTGGGCGGGCTGGACAAGCTCATCGAAGAGTTCAAGAAACGCCTGGAAGAACAGAAGGAACGCCACGCCGGCGGCAACAAGTGGATCGGCACCGGCGGCACCAGCCCCTTCGGCTCCGGCGGTTTCAACCCGGAAGGCATCCGCGTCGGCGACGCCGGCAAGCGCCAGGGCAAGGCGGTGAAAGTCTGGGACCAGCGCGAATACAAGAACCTCGACGACTCGGTGGAGCTGGGCACCCGCAACATCAAGGTGGCCCTGCGCCGGCTGCGCAAGTTCGCGCGCCAGGGGGCGGCGGAGGAGCTGGACATCGACGGCACCATCGACCACACCGCCCGCGATGCCGGGCTGCTGAACATCCAGATGCGCCCGGAGCGACGCAATAGCATCAAGCTGCTGTTGCTGTTCGACATCGGCGGTTCCATGGATGCCCACGTGAAGATCTGCGAGGAATTGTTCTCGGCCTGCAAGACCGAGTTCAAGCACCTGGAGTACTACTACTTCCACAACTTCATCTATGAATCGGTGTGGAAGAACAACATGCGCCGCGGCTCCGAGCGCACCTCGACCCAGGACCTGCTGCACAAGTACGGCGCCGACTACAAAGTGATCTTCGTCGGTGACGCCGCCATGGCGCCCTACGAAATCACCCAGGCCGGCGGCAGCGTCGAGCACTGGAACGAAGAAGCCGGCTACGTGTGGATGCAGCGCTTCATGGAAAAGTACAAGAAGCTCATCTGGATCAATCCCTACCCGAAAGACACCTGGGGCTACACCGCTTCGACCAACATCGTCCGCGATCTGATCGAGGACCAGATGTACCCGCTAACCTTGCGCGGCCTGGAAGAAGGCATGCGCTTCCTGTCCAAATAAACCCGTTCGCCAGCCAGCTGGCTCCTACACAACCCTGTAGGAGCCGGCTTGCCGGCGAAGCTCTTCAGCCCCTCACCCGAACCGGCGCAGGAACGCCACCTGCTGCCGATGCGCCGTCTCTTGCACCACCGGCGTCAAACGCAGCTCACTGCCCGGCAAACACTGCGCCAGGCGCGCCAGTGACAGCGGCGTCAACGCCCCTAATCGCGGATAGCCGCCAATGGTCTGCCGATCATTGAGCAGGACGATTGGCTGGCCGTCCGGCGGCACCTGGATCGCCCCCAGGGGAATGCCCTCGGAAATCATTGGCCGGCCCTGATACTGCAAGGTCGGCCCCAGCAAGCGAGCTCCCATGCGATCCGCCCGGCTGTCCAGGGTCCAGGTGCTGTTGAAGGCGTCGAACAGGCTCAACCCGCTGAACTGGCCGATCTGCGCACCCAGGATCACCTCCAGCGGTGCAGCGGATTGCCAATCCGGCAACTGCGCAGCCGACAGACTCCTGAGCGCACCACCGGTTCCCGAATAGCTCAGCACTCCCCCCTCACTCAGCGCCCGACCGTAACCATCAAGCCCACCGAGAGCCTCGCGCAGCACACTGGCGCAACTGCCCAACACCTTGGGCGCATCGAAACCGCCAGGGGCCGCCAGATAGGCCCGAGCCCCAAAGAACGGCTGGGTGAATCGCAGGCGCTGGCCTTTTTGCAGGATGAAACTGCGCCCCGGGGTCAAAGGCCGCTCATCGACATAGGCCCCAAGATCGGCCCCGGCCAGGGCCAGCAGGCAATAGTCCTCGGCCAGCAGGGTGAAACCGCCCAGGGTGATTTCCACCACGGGTGCATCCAGGGCGTTGCCCAGCAGCCAGTTGGCCCAGGACATGGACACCCAGTCCAACGCCCCGCCCTGGGTCACCCCCAGGTGGCGCACGCCAAAGCGTCCGCCATCCTGCAGCAGGCACAAAGGCGTGCTGGCCTCGATCGACAGGCGGCTCATGCCGGCACCTCCAGCGGCGTGTCATCGCCCCCCAGGCGGATGAACTCGGCATGCTCCACCGGGGTAAAACGCACCCGATCCCCAGGTTGCATCAGGCTGTAGCCCTCGCGCTCGCGATCGAACAGTCGACTCGGGGTGCGACCAATCAGGTTCCAGCCCCCCGGCGACACCACCGGATAAGCCGCCGTCTGGCGCTCGGCAATGCCGACGCTACCCGCTGCCACACGCTTGCGCGGGGTGTTCAGCCTGGGCGCCGCCAACCGCTCCTCCACCAGCCCCATAAAAGCGAACCCGGGAGCGAAGCCCAGGGCAAACACCTGGTACTCACGCTGGCTGTGACGCTGGATCACTTCGGCCACCGACAGCCCGCTGCGCCGGGACAGCAGCGCCAGTTCAGGCCCTACACTGGGGTCGTACCACACCGGCAATACATGCTCGCGCCCAGCCTGAGCGCTACCGGGCGCCAGATCGGTCAAGGCCAGCTCGATCCACGCGCGGGCCTCGGACGGGCTCAAGGCCTGTAGGTCGTAATGCACCATCAGCGTGGTGTAGGACGGCACCAGATCGATCAGTTGTTCACCGAAAGCCTGGCGCAGGCCCTCGGCGGCGGCCAGCATCCAGGGCATGTTGTCCTCGGCGATCACCTCGAACAGCCGCACCATCAGGCAGTCGATGGCGACTACTTCAACCTGTGGCTTCATAGGCCGGACTGCTGGTTCAGGGCTTCGCGAATGCGCTGCACCGCCGCCACCGAACTGGCGTTGTCGCCATGCACGCACAGGGTGTTGGCGTGCAGCAGCAAGGCGCTGCCGTCACTGGCGGTCAAGGTTTCGCCCCGGGCAATGGTCAGGGCCTGCTGGAGAATCGTTTGCGCGTCATGGTGCACCGCCCCCGGCAACTGCCGCGACAGCAGATGCCCGGCGTTGTCGTAGGCACGGTCGGCAAAGGCCTCGAACCACAGGGTCACACCGTATTCATCGCCCAAGGCCTGGGCCGCGCTGTTGTCGCGAGTGGCCATGAGCATCAATGGCAGCTGCGGGTCGTAGGCCGCCACCGCCTGGATCACCGCCCGCAACTGGGCGGGCTTGGCCATCATGTCGTTGTACATCGCGCCGTGGGGTTTGACGTACTCGACCCGGCCGCCCTGGGCCCGGCAGATGCCGTCCAGCGCACCGATCTGATAGTGCAGCAGGTCCTGGATTTCCTGGGGCGAGTAGCTCATGGAGCGGCGGCCAAAGCCTGCCAGGTCCTGATACGCCGGGTGGGCGCCAATGCGCACGCCGTTGGCCAGGGCCAGGGCCACGGTCTTGCGCATGATGCCCGGGTCGCCGGCATGGAAGCCGCAGGCAATGTTGGCGCAGTCGATAAAAGGCATCACCTCGGCATCCAGCCCCAGGGTCCAGTTGCCAAAGCTTTCGCCGATGTCGCAATTCAATAACAAGCGGCTCACGGTCAGTGCTCCTGTGGTTCTTATAAGGTTCGGTTGCGGGGCGGTCGCGCAATGCTCCCGCAGATTATCAGTTAGCGGGCCTCGAGTTCCTTGCCACGAGTTTCCGGCAGGCTCAGGGCCGCCAGCACCACTACGCCGTAGGACACCGCGGCAAAGGTGCCAATGGCTACGCTCAGCGGCACATGCTGGCTCAACAGGCCGATCAGCAGTGGGAACAGCGCCGCCAGCGCCCGGCCGCTGTTGTAGCAGAAACCCTGGCCGGAACCGCGGATGCGCGTGGGGAACAGTTCCGTCAGGAACGCCCCCATGCCGCTGAAAATGCCCGAAGCGAAAAAGCCCAGGGGAAAGCCCAGCCAGAGCATCACTGCGTTGCTCACCGGCAACTGGGTGTAGAGCAGGACAATGGTGAAAGAACCGGCGGCGAACAGCACGAAGTTCTTCTTGCGGCCGAGAATATCCGTCAGGTAGGCGCTGATCACATACCCCACGTAGGAGCCGGCGATCACCATGGCCAGGTAGCCGCCGGTACTGAGCACGCTCAAGCCGCGCTCGGTCTTGAGGAAGGTCGGCAGCCAGAATGTGATGGCGTAGTAGCCGCCCTGGGCCCCTGCCGCCAGCAAGGAGGCGCGCAAGGTGGTGCTGAGAATCCCCGGGGCGAAGATCTCGTAGAACCGCGCCGGGTTGCTTGGCACTTCACGCGCCTTGGTTTCCCGGTAGACCTCGGGGTCCTTGACCAGGCGACGGACAAAGATCACGAAAATCGCCGGCAGGATGCCCAGCAGAAACAGCCCGCGCCAGGCATCTTCCGGCGGCAAGAGGGAGAACAGCAGCGCATACAGCAGCGCCGTCAGCCCCCAGCCCAGGGCCCAGCCGGATTGCACCATGCCCACCGCCTTGCCACAGTTCTTGGCGCGGATCACTTCGCCGATCAGCACCGCTCCGGCAGTCCACTCGCCGCCGAAGCCGAACCCCATCAAGGTGCGGGCGATCAGCAACTGTTCGTAGTTCTGCGCAAGACCGCAAAGAAAGGTGAAGACGGCGAACCACAGCACTGTGAGTTGCAGGGTGCGTACCCGGCCGATGCGGTCGGAAAGAATTCCGGCGATCCAGCCGCCCAGGGCGGAGGCCAGCAAGGTGCTGGTATGGATCAGGCCGGCTTCGGCGGAAGTGATGCCCCACAGCGCGATCAGGGTCGGGATCACGAAGCTGAGCATCTGGGTGTCCATGCCATCCAGGCCATAACCTATCTTGCAACTCCAGAATGTCCGGCGTTCCTGCTGGTTGATGTCCCGGTACCAGTCAAACGGGCCGGCGCGGCGCGAAGCCTTGGCGGCCAGTGTTTCGGGCGCACTCATGGCGATCTCCAGGGTAGTGTTGTTGGTATTGTTCTGGGCCCCGACGACGCATATCGTGGGTTGGGCCATTCTTCGGTTCAGGCACAACCGGCGTCCAACTAATAAAAACCGCCCCAAGGCATAAGAAAAGTTGATCCCATGAATCTCAAGTTTCTCGAAACCTTCGTCTGGGTGGCGCGGCTCAAGAGCTTCAGCCTCACCGCGGAAAAACTCTTCACCACCCAGGCGGCGATCTCCAGCCGTATTGCGGTGCTGGAAGGCGAACTGGGGGTGAAGCTGTTCCTGCGCGACTCGCGGGGCGTCAGCCTGACCCCGGAAGGCCTCAAGGTGCTGGAGCACGCCGAGCAGATGCTCGACACCCTGCACGTGCTGAAACAGTCCATCGAGGCGCCGTCGAGCAAGGTCGGACGGATTCGCATCGGGGTCATGGACACGGTGATCCACACCTGGCTCAGCCCCCTGGTGGCGGAAATGATGGACCACTACCCGCAAGTGGACATCGAACTGGTGGCCGACACCTCGCTGAACCTGTGCGACCAGCTGCAAAAAGGCTTTCTCGACCTGGTGCTGCAGACCGACCTGCTGCGCCAGGAAAGCATCCGCAGCCTGGAGCTGGCCAGCCACCCGGTGGGCTGGATTGCCGCCAGCAATTCGATCTACAACCGCGACTACGCCAATCTCGCCGAGCTGGCCCGAGAGCGAATCATCACCTATTCGAAGAACTCCCTGCCCCACCAGCAGGTGCTGAGCCTGATGCAGGCCAACGGGGTGCTGGCGCCACGGCTCAATTGCGTCAACTCGGTGTCGGCCATCACCCGCCTGCTCAGGGACGGCTTCGGGATTGGCGCCCTGCCGCCGGTGCTGGTGCGCGAGGAACTGGCCCGTGGCGAACTGACCTTGCTGGCCATCGACCAGCGCCCGCCCAACCTGCAGGTGGTGGTGTCGTGGCGCGTAGGCGTGGAGCTGGTGGAGGATATCGTGGAGCTGTGCCAGCGCGTGGTGCAGCGCTATGGGCAGAAAGTGGGCCAGGAGCACATCATCCTGATTGAGCCCGCATAGGCGTCGGCTTGCCAGCGAATGCACTCTTCAGCCTTGTGCCTGTCTTGCGGGCCTCTTCGCCGGCAAGCCGGCTCCTACACAGGCCCCGCTGGCGAGTCGACATCCGTAGGAGCTGGCTTGCCAGCGAATGCACTCTTCAGCCTTGTGCAGGTCTTGCAGGCCTCTTCGCCGGCAAGCCGGCTCCTACACAAACCCCGCTGGCGAGTCGACATCCGTAGGAGCTGGCTTGCCAGCGAATGCGCCAGCCTTGTGCAGGTGTTGCCGGCACCTGCAGTGCGGGGCGCTCAGAGGCCCTTGAGGTCGCGCTCTTCGATCGGACGGCTCTGGCGCAAACGCCGGCCTCCCAGCACCACCCAATCGATCAGGCGGTACAGGCACTCAAGTCCGAAGGACAGCAGCAAGGCGCCGCTCATGCCCCAGATCATCGCTTCCGGGGTCAGCAGGATCTGGTAGCTGTAGCCATCCCAGGTTTCCTTGCGGATATCCGGGTCGGCTGCCAGGGCCACTTGCAGCAGGCGGATGTACCAGGGGCCCTGCATCGCCTGGTATTGCTTGTCCAGGGCCAACTGACGATGAAGCAAGCCGCTCAGGCTCTCGGCATCGCTGCGAAACACCGGGTCCTCGCTGGCCCGGTAATGGGCCACCAGGGCGTTCAGGTCGCCCTTGAAAAACTGCGCGGCGGTGCCCTGGAAGCCCCGCAGGCTGTTCTGCGATTCAATCAGGTGGGCTTCCACGCGCTTGGCGTAATCGCTGATGAAACCCGGCACTTGCACACCGATCAACAGGCCGGCGGCGAACAACACCAGCCGCAGATAACTGAGCAACATAGGGATGTCCTTATTCGGTCTGGCCGTGGCTGACGCATTCACCGCGTCGCCACAGGCTCCATTGGCCCGGCTGGTAGCGGGTCCAGGTTTCGTTTTCAGTCAAGGGTTCGGTGGCGATCACCGTGACCACGTCGTTGGGGGTGGTTTCCGCCTGGAAATCGACAATCACATCGACGTCCTTGAGCCGGGCCGGACCGAATGGGGCACGTCGGGTGATCTGCGCCAGCTTGGTGGAGCAGAAGCAGAACAGCCAGTCACCGTCACTGAGCAAGCCATTGAACACGCCTTTGCTGCGGTATTCGCTGCAGGCCTGGATCAGGGTCGGCAGCAACTGCTCGACCTCCACCGGCTCGGGAAAGGCTTCGCGCACCCGGTTGAGCAGGTCACAGAACGCCGCCTCGCTGTCGGTATCCCCCACCGGGCGATAGAAACTGGCCTGGGGCTGGAAGCCCGCCAACTGGCCGTTATGGGCGAAGCACCAGTTACGGCCCCAGAGTTCACGGACAAAGGGATGGGTGTTGGCCAGGCAGACCTTGCCGACGTTGGCCTGGCGGATGTGGCCGATCACCACTTCGCTCTTGATCGGGTAGCGCTGCACCAGGTTGGCCACTTCCGACTCGCTGCTGGCCGCCGGGTCCTGGAACAGGCGCAGACCACGGCCTTCATAGAAAGCGATACCCCAACCGTCGCGATGGGGGCCGGTACGGCCGCCGCGCTGCATCAGCCCGGTAAAGCTGAAGACGATATCGGTCGGTACATTGGCGCTCATGCCCAATAACTCACACATGCTCGGACTCTCGCTGCAATGCCGGGGCCAGGTTACAGACGCGGCTCGACCCGCGTGTTCAGGGGGGTGCCCGCAGCAGGCGGACGACCATAACGGTCATTGCCGGCGCCGCCAAAGGGCTGGTCATCCTCCACTTCGGCAGCCTTGGCCGCGGCTTGCGCCGCTTCGTTGCGCTGGCGGCGCTCCTCGGCAGCACGCTCGATGGGCCAGCGGATCAGCACGAACAGCAGGTAGACGCCAAAGGCGATCATGCCGTACATGAACAGATCGGACACTGCGCGCCAGGCGTTGTTGCCGACCTTGAAGGCCATATCCAGGGCAGTGATGGCCACGGCCGGGGCATATTTTTCTTTGACAGGGTCGATGATGGTGGGGCTCAACAGCAGCACTGCCATCAGTACACGCAGCGGCTCGCGCAGCCAGCGCCACATCCAGCGGGTCAGGCGCATCCACACCAGCAGGCAGCCCAAAGCGGCAAAGGCGTAAAGGCCCCAGGCGATCAGATAGTCGTTCTCGGTCATGGTGTCCATGGCAAGGCAGGCAAAGAGGCGCTTATGATAACGACTTTTCCCGTGTCAGGCTGCACCGCCGTCTGCCAAGCCCTCATTTGTCTTCGTTCGAGAGCCACCCATGCCCCTACCCGCCAACGACAGCAGCGCCCCGATTGCCCACAAGGCCGAAGGCGCTGACCCGTATGCCTGGCTGCAGGAACGCGACACCGACGCGGTGCTCGACTACCTGAACGCTGAAAACAGCTACCAGGAAGCCCGGCTGGCCCACCAGGCGCCCCTGCGCGAGACACTGTTCCAGGAGATCAAGGGACGGATCCTCGAGACCGACCTGTCCCTGCCCTCCCCCTGGGGCCCGTACCTGTATTACACCCGCACCACCGCCGGTGACGAATACGCCCGGCACTATCGCTGCCCGCGCCCGGCAGACGACAGCCTGACGGTGGACGAAAGCCGCGAACAGCTGCTGCTGGACCCCAACGCCCTGGCCAACGGCGGTTTCTTCTCCCTCGGTGCCTTCAGCATCAGCCCCGACCACCAGCGCCTGGCCTACAGCCTCGACACCACCGGCGAGGAAATCTACACCCTGTTCATCAAGGAGCTGTCCAACGGCAAGGTCAGCGAGCTGTCCTTCGACAACTGCGACGGCAGCATGACCTGGGCCAACGACAGCCTGACCCTGTTCTTCGGCGAGCTGGACGACACCCATCGCCCGCACAAACTGTTCCGCTACCGTCTGGACGGCACTGCCGCCGAGGAAGTGTTCCACGAGCCGGACGGACGCTTCTTCCTGCACTGCTACCGCTCAAGCTCCGAGCGCCAATTGCTGCTGTCCCTGGGCAGCAAGACCACCGGCGAAACCTGGGCCCTGGACGCCGCGCAGCCGCAGCTGCCGTTCACCTGCCTGGCGCCACGGGTCGAGGGCCACGAATACGATGTCGATCACGGTCAACTCGACGGCCAGTGGACCTGGTTCATCCGCAGTAACCGCGAGGGCATCAACTTCGCCCTGTATCAGGCAGCCGACCAGAATGCCATCCCCGAGGAAAGCGACTGGCAGCTGCTGGTCCCGCACAATCCCGAGGTGATGCTCGACGGCGTGACCCTCAACGCCGGCGCCATGACCCTGAGCCTGCGCGAAGGCGGCCTGCCGATCATCGAAGTGCATCCCCAGGACCTGCCCGTGTATCGCGTGCAACTGCCGGACGCGGCCTACAGCCTGCACGTGCAGAACAGCCTGGAGTTTTCCAGCGATCGCATCCGTCTGCGCTACGAGGCGCTGAATCGCCCGGCCCAGGTGCGCCAGCTGCAACTGGCCGACGGTCAACAGCAGGTGCTCAAGGAAACCCCGGTGCTGGGCCCCTTCGATGCCGACGCCTATGTCAGCCAGCGTCTCTGGGCCACCGCTGCCGACGGCACCCAGGTGCCCATCAGCCTGGTGGTCAAGCGCGAGTGCCTGGGCCAACCGACACCGCTGTACCTGTATGGCTACGGCGCCTATGGCGAGAGCCTCGATCCCTGGTTCTCCCATGCCCGCCTGAGCCTGCTGGATCGCGGCGTGGCCTTTGCCATCGCCCATGTGCGTGGCGGTGGCGAGCTGGGGGAAGCCTGGTATCGCGCCGGCAAGCAGGAGCACAAACAGAACACCTTCAGCGACTTCATCGCCTGCGCCGAACACCTGATTGCCCAGGGCCTGACCAGCGCCCAACAACTGGCCATCAGCGGCGGCAGTGCCGGCGGCCTGTTGATCGGCGCCGTGCTCAACCAGCATCCCGAGCTGTTCCGGGCGGCCATCGCCGAAGTGCCTTTCGTCGACGTGCTCAACACCATGCTCGACCCGGACCTGCCACTGACCGTCACCGAGTACGACGAATGGGGCAATCCCGAGGAGCCTGAGGTCTATGAGCGGATCAAGGCTTACGCCCCCTATGAGAACGTCCGGGCCCAGGCCTACCCGGCGACCCTGGTGATCGCCGGTTACAACGACAGTCGCGTGCAGTACTGGGAAGCCGCCAAATGGGTGGCCAAACTGCGCGCCACCAAGACCGACGACAACCCGCTGCTGCTCAAGACCGAACTGGGTGCCGGCCATGGCGGCATGAGCGGCCGTTACCAGGGATTACGTGACGTAGCCCTCGAATATGCCTTTATCCTGAACATTCTGGGCCTGGACTGAGGAACTACCCGCGGCGCTCCTGTCTTAACACTGGACCGCCGCCGGCAACCGCCGGACCGGGCCTGCGCCCGTGCAACAGACACAAGAAAAAGACCCTGATCCCATGTCCGAACCCACCTTACTGAACAACGAGATCCGCGACTGGCTGATGGACTGCGGCCTGTTCGATCAACTGCTGCCCGCCGACTTCAACGCAGCAGCCGGCTATTTCAGCATCAGCAGTATCGCCAAGGGCGAAGCGATCTTTCATGAGGGCGATGCCGGCAGTTTCATGTGCATCATCCACAGCGGCCAGGTGGCCGTGCAAAAGAGCACCCTGGACGGCCAGCCGCTGACCATCGCCACCCTGCGCAGCGGCCGGGCCTTTGGCGAAATGGCAGTGCTCGATGGCGAGCGACGCTCGGCCACCTGCGTGGCGGCCAGTGATTGCCAGTTGCTCAACCTGGGCAAGGACTCCCTGGAAAAGATGCTCAACGATGCGCCGAAGATCGCCGCCAAGATCATCCGCGCCCTGGCTATTTCCCTGTCCAAGCGCCTGCGCATGGCCGACGGCCAGTTGCTCGCACAGCAGATCTAGGCCCCTTGCACCTTGGCCTTGTTGTCATTCTGCTCCAGCCCCGGCAGGGTCTGGTCCTTGGGCGGCTTGGGCATGTCGATGGGCGGCAGCAAGGGCGCGCTGCCACTGCTCCCGGCTTTCGGCGTACTGGGCGGGGTCACTTGCGGATAAGGCGTGGGGGTGGCCGTGCCCGGGGTGCCGAGGGTCGGCGTCGGGGTCACCACCGGGGCGCTTTGCGGCTCGTCGGCCAGGGCCGGGCCAGCACTCAGCGCCAGGGCGGCGGTCAGGGCGAGCGCCGCTTGGGCAATCACCGTTAGAATAGTGCGCTTCATCAATGGCTCCATTGCTATTGTCTGGCGTCAGGCTACTCCCAACCGGGAGCTTTTGCCTTCCTCAATGAGATCTCCATGAAACGTTTCGTACTGCTGGACACTACTCCGATTCCTGAAAACGGCGGTGCCTTGTGCCTGTTCGAATACGGTGAGGATTTCGTCATCAAGATCCAGGGCGGCGACGGCGGCCAATTGATGAACACCCGTATGCACGGCTCCGAGGACGCCCTGGCGCAGATTCCCTGCAGCAAGGTCGCCGGGCGCCCGAACTCGCGGGTGCTGATCGGCGGCCTGGGCATGGGCTTCACCCTGGCCGCGGCCCTCAAGCACCTGGGCCAGAGCGCCGAGGTGGTGGTGGCCGAACTGGTGCCCGGGGTGGTGGAATGGAACCGTGGCCCGCTCGGGGAAAAGTCCGGCCGGCCGCTGCTGGACCCGCGCACGGTGATCCGCCTGGAAGACGTGGCCAAGGTCCTGCAGGCCGAACCCCAGGGCTTCGACGCGATCATGCTCGACGTCGACAACGGCCCTGAAGGCCTGACCCAGAAAGCCAACAGCTGGCTCTACTCCAGCGCCGGCCTGGGTGCCTGTGCCCGGGCCCTGCGGCCCAAGGGCATCCTCGCGGTGTGGTCCGCCAGCGCCGACCAGAAATTCTCCGAGCGCCTGCGCAAGGCCGGCTTCAAGGCCGAGGAAGTGCAGGTGTACGCCCACGGCAATCGCGGCACCCGGCACACCATCTGGATTGCCGAGAAGCTCAAGGCCTGAGCTAAACTTTGTCCATTACCGTCATTAGTCCTTCTACAAAGGTGAACCCATGAGTTCGTCCACTCCTCCGTCCAACACCGCCAAGCTGGACCGTATCCTTGCCGACGCCCAGCGCGACCGGGAAATGGGCTACCGCGACAAGGCGCTGAAGATGTACCCCCATGTCTGCGGCCGCTGCGCCCGGGAATTCTCCGGCAAGCGCCTGAGCGAGCTGACCGTACACCACCGCGATCACAACCACGACAACAACCCCCAGGACGGTTCCAACTGGGAACTGCTGTGCCTGTACTGCCACGACAACGAGCACTCGCGCTACACCGACCAGCAGTACTTCGGTGAAGGCTCCCTGAGCACCCCGAAAGTCGCCAAGGCAACCCACAACCCGTTCGCCGCCCTGGCCGGGTTGATGAAGAAAGACGGCGAATAACGGCTTCACGGGCAATCCGCTCCTGCAGGAGCGGATTGCCCGTGAACCGCCGAACACCCCGCCACACCCCGCCCAATCCCCGTATAATCGCGCTCTTTTCCCCAAGGCTCCTCGCTCGTGGCAAACAAAAGGTACAGCTGCATCGGTTTGTATAACCCCAAGTCGCCGGAGAACGTCGGTTCGGTGATGCGCGCCGCCGGCTGCTATGGCGTCGCCTCGGTGTTCTACACCGGCAAGCGCTATGAACGTGCCCGCGACTTCGTCACCGACACCAAGAAAGTCCACCAGGACATTCCCCTGATCGGCATCGACGACCTGAAGAAAATCCTCCCCCTGGGCTGCATCCCGGTGGCCGTGGAACTGGTGGAAGGCGCCCGTGCGCTGCCGGAATACACCCACCCGGATCGCGCGCTGTACATCTTCGGTCCGGAAGACGGCTCCCTCGACAAGGAGATCCGCGACTGGTGCGAAGACGTGGTCTACATCCCCACCACCGGCTGCATGAACCTGGCGGCCACGGTCAACGTGGTGCTCTACGATCGCCTGGCCAAGGGCAACAACACCCGCTCCGGTCCGAAGTACTGAAAACCCGCCGATCAATCCCCGGGAACCAGCGACGCCCTGGTGCAGTCAGCTTTGTATCCCACACCGCCCTTGGAGACAGAGCATGAGCGAGCGCAAACAGCTGCAAACGATCGAAGCCACACCCTTGCCGAGCCAACCGACCCAGAACGTCCAGGGCTGGGAGCGCATCGGCTCCCTGGCCGGTGGCGTGGTGATGATGGGCAAGGGCCTGCGCCGCGGCGGCGTGTTCGGCCTGATTCAAGTCGCCATCGGTGGCGTCGCCCTGGCCCGGGGGATTACCGGACACAGCTCGGCGAAAAGCCTGCTGGAGAAGAGCCGCCAGGACATGCACAACGTGCGCACGAAGATCGAACGCGCCGGGGAAGAGCTGCGCAATCTGAAGGCCAATGCCGAAGCCGCCGGGCGCCATGCCAAGACGGCCAGCAATGATGAAGTGAAAGTGCCCAAGGCCTGATACCGGGGCGAATCAGTGCAGCAAGGGGGTGTCGAGGACCTTGGACGATTCGCCCAGCACGTTTTCACTGAGCTGGATGAACTCGGCGGTGCTGACGCTTTCCAGGCGCATCGCCCCTTGCAGCACATCGTCGAGTGAGCGCTTGTTGCGGGTCTTGAGGCGGATTTCCCGATCCAGCTCCTGCAACAGCAGCACGGCCTTGGCCACGGTGGCGCTGTCCACCTGCTCGCCCCGCAGACTGTCGACCTTGTGACTGTCCCGGACCAGACGCTTGTGCAGCACCTGATAGCGCTCGTCACTGATGCCTCCGGCCCGGCGCAACAGTTCGATGCCGTAGTACTCCGCCAGCCCTTCGCTGATCCAATCGCTGCCCTGGCTGTCGTTGATTCGCGACAATGACTGCACCAGCTCCCGCAACAGCGGGCTGCTGCCGCTCTCGCTGACCAGGGGCAGACGGCTATGGAGAAACAGCGAGTCACGCCCCGCCAGACTGCCGCGCCACATCGGATCGGCCGCACCAACGATCAACAGCTTGCCGGGCTGACGCGGGAACACCGCCTGTACTTGCGGCCAGACAAAGGTCAGCAGGGTCAGCACGTCCATACGGCGCATGCCCTGGCCCAGGGGCGACACCACGCTGACTTCGGTTGCTCCCAGACGCGTGCGGCGACTGCCCAGGTTGCCGGCCAGCATCCAGCCGGCGGGACGGTCGAACAGCCGCGAAGGATTGTCGATGCGGAAGCGATTCTTGCCGATACGTGGCCAGGCGGTCTCGATGCTTTTCCAACCGGCCGGCAAGTCGAAATCCAGACGCGCCACCAGTTCGATGCCGTCCTGTTGGTCGAGCCTGGCCGGCGGCACCAGCGTCTCGCCCCGCAGCAAGGCCCAGTTGGCGGTGCTGCGGCTGTCGTAGCTGCCCTTCTTGATGCTGTGACTCAGGCGCACCCTGTAGCTGAGGCTGGCCTTGCCGCTGGCCGGACGCCAGACACCACGCTGGCCGGCAGCATCCGCCGCCCCAGCCTGCCATTGGCCGTCGGCTTTGAAGTCACTGTAGTCGCCGTCCCGGCCCAGGTCGAAGTCCAGGCTGCGCAAGGCCGAACCATCGGCCAGGGTCAGGCGCACCTCGGCCTGATCGCTCTGGGGCAGGAAACGCACGTGATAATCCAGATCGACTTTCTTCGCCGCAAAGGCCGATGCGCTCAATGCCAGCATCGCAGCGGCCAGCGCCAGTTTCGCCCCCACCCTCATACACACTCCTTTCCTGGGTAACCTGGTTCTGCAGCCAACGCGGCGAATCCTCAGCCGGCGCGGAAAATCAGATGATCCTCCCAGTCCTCTTCCGCCACGCTGCCTTCGGCCAGCATGCGCCCGGACTGGGAAATACGTTCGTGGTGCACCGCATCGCGATCGCCACACACCAGATGGTGCCAGAGCGGCAGGTCCTTGCCTTCGCTCACCAGGCGGTAGCCGCAGGTGGATGGCAGCCACTTGAATTCGTCGGCCTTGCCCGGGGTCAGCTGGATGCAGTCGGGCACCGACGCCCGACGGTTGGGGTAGTCGCTGCACTGGCAAGTTTTCAGGTCCAGCAGTTTGCAGGCGATGCGCGTGTAATAGACGCTGTTGTCGTCCTCGTCCTCAAGCTTTTGCAGGCAGCACAGACCGCAGCCATCGCACAGCGACTCCCATTCGTCCTGGTCGAGCTGTTCGAGGGTTTTGCGTATCCAGAAAGGTTCGACTTTGGCGGCCATGGCTCAAGCATCAGTATCCGAGGGTGAAAAGGCCGCCAGTCTAGTGCCGAAGGCCCGGCGGGCCAAGCGCTTACGACTGTCGGTAGGCCGGGGCTTGTCAGCGGCAAGCCCGCACAGTAGCTTTGCCCCTCGGACCACCCCGCGTCCGTGTGCCATTAACGCTCGACCGCGTCGCACCCGACGAACCCCACAAGGTCAGGAAAACCCCTTCGCCCAGCTCAACTGCGCCTGCCGGTTTACCCCATCATTCTCAAACGTTGCCTGGAGTCTTTGCATGAGCGCCAATCCTCGCGTTGCCGATTACGCCATCCACCCGCAGTTCACCCAACGCTGGTCGCCACGGGCCTTCACCGGCGAAAACATCCCTGAAGAAACCCTGCTGAGCTTCTTCGAAGCAGCACGCTGGGCCCCTTCGGCCTACAACTCGCAACCCTGGCGCTTTCTCTATGCCCGGCGCGATACGCCGAACTGGGAGCGCTTCCTCGGCCTGCTCAACGAGTTCAACCGTGGCTGGGCGCAACATGCCTCGGCCCTGGTGATCGTGATTTCCAAGACCACCTTCACCGCCCCTGGCGCCACGGAAGAGACTCCGGCCTTGTGGCACACCTTCGACACCGGCTCGGCCTGGGGCCACCTGGCACTGCAGGCCAGCCTCAGCGGCTGGCACACCCACGGCATGGCCGGCTTCGATCAGGAGCTGACCCGCAAGGAGCTGAAGATTCCCGAAGGCTATGCGCTGCACGCTGCGGTAGCGGTGGGCAAGCTGGGAGACAAGTCGAGCCTGGCCGACTACCTGCAGGCCCGGGAAGAGCCGAGCCCGCGTCGTCCACTGAGCGAGACGGTGGCCGAAGGCGATTTCAGCCTGTAACAAAGAATCGGCCCTGTAGGAGAGAGCTTGCTCGCGAAGCCCTAAAGGGCGCCGCGCTGGCCTGGCAAGCGCGGCTTTCGCGAGCAAGCTCGCTCCTACGATCAGGTCCGTTTCAATAGCCGCGGGCGAAATCCACTTCGCCGCGCAAGGCCTGCTTGGCCTCATAGGCCCGCAGGTTGTCGACGAACAACTGCACCATCAGTTCCGGCGAGGTCGGCGCCGAGCTGTGCCCCGTCAGCAGCAAGCCCCAGGCCGTCCAGAACGGGTGTCGTTGCGGCAAGGGTTCCTGGCGGCAGACATCGATCACCGCCCCCGCCAGATGCCCATCCTTGAGGGCCTGCACCAAGTCCCCATCGACCACGGAAACACCCCGGCCCACGTTGATGAACAGCCCCGTGGACTTGAATTGCTTGAACAGCGCCGCGTCGTACAGGTCATGGGTGCTCGGGGTGTTGGGCAGCAGATTGACCACATAATCCACCTCCCCCACCAAGCGTCCCAGGTCTTCCAGGCCCGCCACTTCGACAAAGGGGGCCTGCTCCCGCGCCTGGCTGGCGATGCCGTACAGCTTCACGCCAAAGGGCAGCAGAAATTGCGCCACGCTCTGGCCGATGTCGCCGGTGCCGACGATCAGCACCTTGCGCCCCACCAGGCTCTGGCCCAGGCGGTTGTCCCACTTGCGCTCCACCTGACTGACCAGCCGCGCCAGCACTTCGCGCTCATGGCCAAGGATGTAGGTAAGCACGTACTCGGCCATCACCTGGCCAAAGATGCCTACCGCCCGGGTCAGGCGGTAATGCCGGGGCAGGCCGTCGGCCAGCAACGGGGTGATGCCGGCCCAGGTGGATTGCAGCCACTGGGGCTGATGTCCCTGACGCAACAGGGTCGCCAGCAGGTCCGGCTGGCCCAGCCAAACCGGGCAATCCGCCGCCAGGCGCGACAGCTCGGCAGAGTCGCCACTGGTCAGTACGTCCAGCTCCGGTGCCACCTGACGCAACAGGCGGGCATAAACAGCGTGATCGTGTTCGGCAATCAGAACGCGCATGGTTCAAACCTTAAAAAACGGTGCAGGCCGCCGCCGACGGAGTATTGCTCCATCGATCAAGGCGGTGGCCAGGTCAGTCAGTTGCATTTAACAGAGGCTCGGGACCGAGCCCCTACAGGTCAGACCGGATCATTGCGGCGCAGCAACTCTTCGGGCAGGTGCTCGATGTACTCGTCTTCTGCCGGCGGCATCTGCAAGTGATAGCCCTGCTTCTCGAGGTTTTCCAGCACCTGGTGGATGTCCTCCCGGGACAGCTTGCGCTCCGGGCTCAGCACCAGGTCGAAGGCATGTTGCGGCTTGCCGAAAGCCAGCAGCAGGTTTTCCGGCACGCGTTCCAGGGCCTCGCTTTTCAGTACGTAGAGGTACATCTCGTTCTTGCGCGGGCTTTTATAGATGGAGCAGATACGTTTCAAGGCTGTTCTCCGGCGGTGGCCAGGCTGTCCAGCAGCGCCTGGCCCATCAATTCGCGGCGCCAGCCACGCAGCGAATCAGGCAATTGGTAAGGCCCTTTGGGGTAGCCGCTCTTGAGCAGGCTTTCCAGGGTTTTCTTGCGCAGCATGACTTCCGGCGCGATGCCCAGACGCTCGGCCTCGGCCTGCCCCACGGCCTTGAGGCGCTTGAGCAGGGCCGCGGCTTCGATCGGCAACGGCTCGGGTACGGCCGGCGGCCATTGGTCCGGGCCAAGGGCTGCGGTGCGCTTGATCAGGTCGAGGAGAAATTCGCCGTCCTGACGCACGGTGCGCGGGTGCATGTCTTCGATCTTGGCCAGCGCCGCCAGCGTATCGGGCTGGGTCTTGGCCAGGGGCCAGAGGGCGTGTTCACGCACGATGCGGTTGCGCGGCAAGTCGCGGGCACGGGCTTCACGCTCACGCCAGGCACAGAGCTCACGCAGCACGGCCAGCTGCGCACGGGAGAGTTTCCAGGCCAGCTTGGCCTCACGGTAGACCTCGTTGGGGTCCACTTCGCGGCGCAGGTTGGCCACCAGCTCGGCACCGTCTTCCAGCACCCAGCGGTATTTGTCCTCGGACAGTTTGGGCTGCAGTTCGGTAAAGACCTGGGCCAGGTGTACGGCGTCTTCGGCGGCGTAGCTGACCTGGGTTTCCGAGAGCGGGCGCTGCAGCCAGTCGGAGCGGGTCTCGCCCTTGGGCAGTTCGATGCCCAGGACTTCCTGCACCAGGCGCGAATAGCCCATGGAAAAACCCAGGTTCAGGTAGGCGGCCGCCAGTTGCGTGTCGAACAGCGGCGCCGGCAGGCTGCCGGTCAGGCGCAGCAGGACTTCGAGGTCCTCGCTGCAGGCATGCACCACCTTGACCACCGCCGGGTTCTCCAGCAGGGCCGCCAGGGGCTTCCAGTTGTCGATGGTCAAAGGATCAATCAGGTAAGCGCGCTGCCCATCGCCGATCTGCAACAGGGCGGCGATGGGATAGAAAGTGTCGACCCGCATGAATTCGGTGTCGAGGGCGACGAATGGCAGCTGCTGCCACTCGGCGCAAAGCTGACCGAGGCTATCGTTGTCGCGAATCCAATGTATATCGATGGCCACACGGCTCTCCCTTGAAGAATGGCGCGCAGTATATATCGCCTCCGGCGATTTCTGAGCATTCACCCGACAAGAGCAGGTGCGAAACCTTCTGCCGGACGGCAAGAATAGTCCGAGAGTCGGAATCGGGTTCTGTACGAAAGCTCGCCGAGTGAAGATCAGGCAAGGCAAAAATAGGCGAGCAAGCGGAGTGTAGGGGCCTACATGAGCATTGCGAGCCTGTTTTTAACGCGGCATGGTCGAAACGCAGGCAGTTTTCGTGCAGAACCTAGCTGGGTTTTCTAAGGACATAGACCCGCGCCGCCGCACAACCGGGCAGGAAATCCTGCTGGCTCACGACCTCGAAACCGGCCTGCTTGAACTCGCCTTCCAACTGCACCCTGCCGATCGCCAGTGACGCCGCGGACTCACCCGGCGTGGCCGCAAGGATATTGAACAACGGCTCGACCCGGGCCGCGACGATCACCGAATCACGGCTGACCCGATGAAACTCCCGCAGCAGCGCCAGGCGATCCTCGCTGCGGGTCACATGGGCAAACAGTTGCATGCAGATGATGCTGTCCACCGCATTGGCCGACAGACCGATGTCGAAAGCCGAGCTGTGAAAGGTCTTGACCCGTTGCAGCAGGCTGGCCGGGTGATGGGTCTGGGCATGATTGAGCATGTCCTGGGAAGGGTCCGCCGCCAGGATCACCCGGTTGCCATGCTCGGCCAGCACCGGCCAGTAGCGCCCGGCACCACAGGCCACATCCAGGATCAGTCCCGGCTCCCCGGCCACTTTCAGGGCATGACGTACCAGGCGCGCCGTGCGCCAGAGCGCCAGACGTGCGGCGAGCCCGGCAGGCCGGGGCTCACCGCAGACACGGGCGTGCTCCTGGTCATAGCGTCGAGCGAACTCCAGCTCGATGGACGGTGGGGGGTGAGACGACATGACTGGCGAACTCTTGTAGGTATCCAGAAGCCACAGGTTAACCAGTCGTTCGTGAAAAAAAGGTCGAAAGCCCCTCGGGCGGTTTTATCCGGGCAGGGTGCCAGACCACCCTTGCCCGAGCAGGGGCCGATGCCAATAATGCTTCGGCACCGCGTCCCGCCCGTCACTTCAAGGAACGACCCCATGCTGCCCCGCCTCTTGCTTTGCACTCTGCTCGGCCTCAGTGCCCCCGCCATCAGTTTCGCCCAGGAGCCGACCTCCCATCTGGACCAGGTGCTCGAACGTGGCCACCTCACGGTCTGCACCACCGGCGACTACAAGCCCTACAGCTACCTGCGCGACGACGGCCACTACGAGGGCATCGACATCGCCATGGCCGAATCCCTGGCGCAAAGCCTCGGGGTCCGGGTGAAGTGGATCAATACCACCTGGAAGACCCTGATGGCGGACTTCCAGAGCCAGCAATGCGATATCGCCGTGGGGGGAATTTCCGTCTCTCTGGAACGGCAGAAAAAAGCCTTCTTCAGCCAGCCCCTGGGGATCGACGGCAAGATTCCCCTGGTGCGCTGCCAGGACCTCAAGCGCTATGAAACCCTGGAGCAGATCAACCAGCCCTCGGTGCGCCTGATCGAACCGCCGGGCGGCACCAACGAAGTCTTTGCCCGGGCCCATGTACCCAAGGCCGAGCTGATCCTGTTCGCCGACAACGTGAAAATCTTCGATCAATTGCTCGCCAGGCAGGCCGACGTGATGATCACCGACGCTTCGGAAGCGCGCTTCCAGCAGAAGCACAAGCCGGGGCTGTGCGCGGTCAACCCCGAGCGCTACCTGCAATACAGCGAGAAGGCCTTTCTCCTGCCCCGGGACGACATGGCCTGGAAAAACTACGTCGACCAGTGGCTGCACCTGAGCAAGGCCACCGGCGCCTATGAGCAGGTGGTGAATCAGTGGCTGGCGGCGCCGTAGTCTTGGTCCAGCAGCATCTGCCCAAAGGCCTGGCAGGCGGCGCTGCGATAGGCGCCCCGGCGCTCCAGCAGCACCACGCTGCGGGGCGCCGGGGGTGATTGCAGGGCCAATGCCCGTAAACCCGGCTGCTCGCGGGCGATAGCACTCGGGAGCAGGGTCGCCAACTGCCCGCGGCGCACGATCTCGACAATCCCACTCACCGAATTGGCCTCGATGGCGATACGCGGCGCAATGCCCTGTTGCCGGCAATACAGGTCGATATGCCGGCGGGTGGCGAAGTCCGTGCTGAGCAGCACTAGGGACTGTTGGCCCAGGGCCGCTGCACTCAGGGGTTGGCAGTCCTGCTGCGCAGAGTGCAGGCCGACCATCAGGCTCAGGGTTTCGGTGAACAGCGGCTGGCTCTGGATTTCCCCCAGGTGCTCGCCGGCAAAGGCGATCCCCAGGTCCAGGCGGTCCTCGGCCAAGGCCGCTTCCAGGCGATCCTGGGTCATTTCCTCAAGGCTCAGGTCGATCCCCGGGTACTGCTGGTTGAAGCGGCTGAGCAAGGGGCCGGTGAGGTAGGCAGTGAAAGTCGGGGTCAGCGCCAACCGCAATGAGCCGCGGCTCAGGTCCTGCACATCATGGATCGCCCGCTTGGCTGCCTGCAGGTCCTGCAGGGCGCGGCGCGCATAGACGACATAGGCCTGGCCGGCATCGGTCAGTCGCACGCTGCGCCCGGAGCGGTCGAACAGCGGCGTGCCCAGGGACTCCTCCAACTGTTTGATCTGTTGCGACAAGGTCGGCTGGGAGACATGCAGCGCCTCGGCGGCACGGGTGAAATTGCAGTGCTCGGCCACGGCCAGCAGGTAACGGATATGACGCAAGAGCATGAAGGCTCCAACTATAGGCAGGACTTATGGAAAGCATAATAAGCCGGTCTTGGACGCTATAGCTGAAAACTTCCATCCTTGCCCCATCAGCGACGCAAGGACCATCCCATGCAGAACATCATTGACGGCTTCCTCAAGTTCCAGCGCGAAGCCTTTCCACAACGCAGCGAGCTGTTCAAGCAACTGGCCAGCACCCAAAGCCCCGGCACTCTGTTCGTCACCTGCTCCGACAGTCGGGTCGTTCCCGAGTTACTGACCCAGCAGGAACCCGGCGACCTGTTCGTGATTCGCAATGCCGGCAACATCGTCCCCAGCTACGGCCCGGAACCCGGTGGCGTGTCGGCCACCGTGGAATACGCAGTAGCGGTGCTGGGGGTGAGCGACATCGTCATCTGCGGCCATTCCGACTGCGGCGCAATGACCGCCATCTCCACCTGCAAATGCCTCGACCACCTGCCCGCCGTGGCCAACTGGCTGCGCCACGCCGAGTCGGCCAAGGTGATCAACGCCGCCCGCCAGCATGCCTCGCCCGCCGACCACCTGGACGCCCTGGTGCGGGACAACGTCATCGCCCAGTTGGCTAACCTGAAGACTCATCCCTCGGTGGCCCTGGCCCTGGAACAGGGCCGGCTGAACCTGCATGGCTGGGTGTATGACATCGAAAGCGGCGCCATCGCCGCCCTCGACGGCAGCAGCCAGCGCTTTGTCTCCCTGGCCGAGCACCCGCAGACCTGCGCCCTGGCCAGCCACGCTACAACCGCTGCCTGAGCAGCCCCCTTCATCATCCAAGAGGAACATTCCCATGCTGCAATCCCAATTTGCCCAAGCTCCACGCCTGGCCCTGGCCGACACCATCATCGACGCCAAGGCCCGTAAGAACCTGTCGTGGCAGGACCTTGCCGACGGTACCGGGCTGAGCCTGGCCTTCGTCACCGCCGCCCTGCTGGGCCAGCATGCCCTGCCCGCCGCTGCCGCCGATCGGGTATGCGACAAGCTCGGCCTGGACCAGGACGCCAGCCGCCTGCTGCAGAGCATTCCCCTGCGGGGCAGCATCGCCGGTGGCATCCCCACCGACCCGACCGTCTACCGCTTCTATGAAATGCTCCAGGTCTACGGCTCGACCCTCAAGGCCCTGGTGCATGAGCAGTTCGGCGACGGCATCATCAGCGCCATCAACTTCAAGCTGGACATCAAGAAGGTCGAGGACCCGGAAGGCGGCTCCCGCGCGGTCATCACCCTGGACGGCAAGTACCTGCCAACCAAGCCCTTCTAAAGGCAGCGGCAAGCTTCAAGCGCCAAGCTGCAAGTTCAGGCCTTCACGCTTGCAGCTTGCAGCTTATTTAATTTTTAAATAACACCGCAGACTTTCTGATTTGCCCCTTCCCTGAGCCACGCCGCCTAATCAGCCCCCTGTTCCTTGAAGGTCTGGTTATGGAAAACGTTCGTGCAAGCACCCGCCCCGCACTCTGGCTGATGGTCAGTGTGGTCCTGGTGGCCCTCAATCTGCGGCCGTCGATGGCCGCCGTCGGCCCTCTGCTGTCGGGCATCCGTGGCGATATCCCCCTGAGTTTCAGCCTGGCGTCCCTGTTGACCATGTTGCCGGTCATGGCCATGGGCCTGGCGATGTTCTTCGGCATGGCCATCAGTCAGCGCCTGGGCGAACACCGCACTGTGGTCCTGTCCTTGCTGATCATCGGGCTGGCCACGGTCTCGCGGTTGTTCATGGACTCGGCGGCGGAGTTGATTCTCAGCGCCGTGCTGGCCGGTGTCGGCATTGCCCTGATCCAGGCGCTGATGCCGGCCCTGATCAAGTCGCGCTTTGCCGATAACGTCTCGCTGTTCATGGGCCTGTATGTCACCTCGATCATGGGCGGCGCGGCCATCGCGGCGTCCTTCGCCCCACTGGTGATGAACCACAGCGGCAGCTGGCGCCTGGCCCTGGCGATCTGGGCCGCCCTGGCCCTGCTGGCCCTGGTGTTCTGGTACGCCCAGCGCGGCTCGCTGCCCAGCCTGCCGGCCTCCGGCGGCGGACGTGAATCCTTTAGCGGCAATCGTCGGGCCTGGCTGCTGGCGGTGTTCTTCGGTCTTGGCACCGCGTCCTACACCTGCGTGCTGGCGTGGCTGGCGCCCTACTACGTGGAGAACGGCTGGAGCGAGCAGAATGCCGGCCTGCTGCTGGGCTTTCTCACCGCCATGGAAGTGATTTCCGGACTGGTCACCCCCGCCATCGCCAACCGCAGCCAGGATCGTCGCCTGGTGCTGGTGACCCTGCTGGTACTGATCATCGCCGGCTTCTGCGGCCTGATCCTCAGCCCGCAACACCTGAGCCTGCTGTGGCCGTGCCTGCTGGGCCTGGGCATTGGCGGACTGTTTCCCATGAGCCTGATCGTGTCCCTGGACCACTTGCCCGACCCGCGCCGGGCCGGCGGCCTGACCGCCTTCGTGCAGGGCATCGGCTACCTGATCGCCGGGCTGTCGCCGCTGCTGGCAGGGATGATCCGCGACCAGTTGGGCAGCTTCGAATGGGCCTGGTGGTCACTGACAGCAGTGATGGCGGTGATGATCCTCATGGTGCTGCGCTTCGACCCTCGGCATTACGCCCGGCACATCCGCTGAGCCTCGGCCCGGGAGGCCTGCATGAGTCCTGTGAGTTTTACCCAAGCCAACCTCGGCATGCTGCTCTGGGCGGCGCTGATCGCTGCCTCGTTCTTCGCGGCCGCCCAGGTCAGCCAGGCCATCGACCCGGTACTGCTGACCGCCCTGCGCCTGTTGTTCTCGGCACTGATGTTCATGCCCCTGCTGTGGTTCAACGGCGCTTCGGCGCCGACCCGGGCCGGATTGGGCGCCCACGCGGTACTGGGGCTGCTGCTGGCGCTGTACTTCGGTTCGCTGTTCGAAGCCCTGCGCTACACCTCGGCGGTCAACACCGGGACCCTGTTCACCCTGGTGCCGCTGCTGACCCTGGCGTTCGAAGGCTGGCTGTTGCCCAGCGGCAGCCAGCAACGCCGCCTGCTGCCGATGCTGGTGGCCGGAGCCGGGGCATTACTGCTGGTGCTCAAGGGGGGCGCGCCGGGGCAGTTGCCCTCCCTGTATGCCATGGCTGTCTATGCCCTGGGCTGCCTGGCCATGGCGGCCTATTCGCCCCTCAGCCAGCGCTTCAAGGCCGGCAGCCTGCAAGGTCGCAGCCCGGCCGCCATGACGTTCTGGAACATGCTCTTCGGTGCGCTGTTCCTGTTTGCCGCCAGCCTGGTCAGCGGCGGCTGGCGCAGCGCCGCCCTGCTCGGCGGCAACGACCTGCTGTGGCTGCTGTACCTGGCCCTGTTCGCGACCCTGGCGACCTTCTGGCTGTTGCACCGGGCCATTGGCGTCATCGCCCCGTCCACGGTGATTTCCTACATCTATCTGAGCCCCCTGTTTCTCACCCTGTTCCACTGGCTGTGGCTGGGCCAGCGTCCGCACCCGGGAGAAGGGCTCGGTGCTCTGCTGGTGGCCCTGGGCATGTTCGGCCTGGTGCGCGGCAGCCGTCCCGCATCTGCCATGACCTGAAATGGCCCTGAGACAGGGGACATTATTCTGCGAGAAACTGCACAGGTCGTGTTATCGGAATTTAATGTCCGGATGCTGTCCGCCAATTCCCACCCCGGGCATTTGATTAGGACGATCGTTCCGCTAGCATCGACCCGGTTTGTGCGCCACCGGCGCCAGGTGCCCAGCGGGATGGAACAGATGCTCATCAGCAACGTGCTCAGAAAACTCGACATGCAGGACCTGATGGTCTTTATCGCGGTGTACGAGCAAAGCAGTGTCACCGGGGTCTCGGAAACCCTGTGCGTCAGTCAGTCGACCGTCAGCTACTGCCTGAAGAAACTGCGCAACGGCTTTGAAGACGAGCTGTTCATCAACACCCGCACCGGCATGCGCCCGACCTACAAGGCCACCAGCATGTACAGCCACGTGCTGAAGATCCTGGAGAGCATCAACCTGTGCCACAGCGGCGTGCAGGCCTTCGATCCGACCCGCCAGGCCGTAACCTTCAACCTCTGCGCCCCGGAATACTTCGAGCTGCTGATCCTGCCGCGCCTGCTCAAGGGGTTCGACTACGCCGACCTGCCGGTGACGGTCAATGTGCAGAAGCTTGAGAGCGATATTCCTGCCGAGGAACTGCGTGACGGCAGTGTTGATCTGGTGATCTGCTTTGGTCCGAACTTCCATCGCAGCCATGCCGACTTCAAGTCGCAGATGCTGCTGGAGGACGATCTGGTGTGCGTCTTCGACAAGCGCGCCACGCCGCCCAAGGAGCCGCGTTTCAGCCTGCAATCGTTCATCGAACGGCGCCACGTTTTTCCTACGCCCTGGACGTCGGACAGCAACATGGTGGATGGCTGGCTGGCCCGCCAGGCGCACAAGCGGCAGATCGTCGCCCGCTCCAACAGCTACAGCGCGGCGCTGAAAATGATCACTGGCACCGACTTTATCCTGACCCTGCCCCGACGCATCCAGGCCTTGCTGGCCAACGAAGCGGTGTTCAACCATTGCGAGGCCCCCAGCGGCCTGCCGGGGTTCACCCTGGACATGCAATGGAACCAGAACACCGATCAGGACAGCGCGCAGACCTGGTTCCGTGAACAGGTGGTCAAGGCCTGCGCCGAACAGGGCCTGCTTTAGGCCCGGCCCCCATCAGAGACCGACGGCGGCCTTGCTGTAGGAGGCGCGGTCGATGTCGATAATCTCCACGCACAACTGCACCGCCAGCTCAGCCGGCCAAGGCGCCAGGTCCTGCAGCAAAGCCAGCAGACTCTCGGACAATTGCTTCTTGATCTGCGGCGAGCGGCCGCTGAGCAGGGCCAGCTTGACGTGGACAAAGGCTCGCTCACCCAGGCCAGTGCCGACCCGGAACGACTCGACCTTCACTGCCCGGCTCTTGATATCGAACTCATCGGCAAACTGCCCGGAGGCCACCAGCCCGTGATTGAGCCGCAGCAGCGCCTTATCGACGTCCAGCTGGGGCAGGTTGGCGGTGTATTCCATATGCAGGTGCGGCATGGCAGAACTCCTGGTCTGTCAGGGGGAAAAGGCGCTCCATACTACACAAGGCCCGAGCTCGCGCTTGCATTATCCCCAGGCCTTATTGCCCCGCTGTCGCTGCCCGCTCGCGCAGGGCCAGGGTTTCCCAGACGGCCACGAGCACCATCACCAGGGTGGTCAGGCTGCCCAGGGCCAGGGCGGAAAACAGCTGATTCCAGGCAGCCGGCAACAACAGCAACAGCACCGCGAGCCCGGCCAGGTGCGACAGCGGCGGTAACGGCCGGTCGTTCATCACCCACTTGAACAGAGCGCAGCCCAAGAGAAACAGCCAGGGACCGCCGACTATCACCAGCACCCCGGCCGAGCTGGCGTGCTCCGGATGCATCAGCACCAGCTCATCGGCCACGGCACTGACAATGATCCCGGCCACGATCAGCAGGTGCAGATAGGTGTAGGCAATGCGCGCCTGACGTCCCGGGTCGTCGGAATGGGCGATACGGTGGTGGGCCCGCTCGGCGCCACTGTCGAAGTACACCCACCACATGGCGATACTGCCCAGCACCGCCACCACGAACCCCAGCAGGCCCTGGGCGCTGGTGGTCAACTCGGCGAAGGTGGCGCCGGTCACCAGCAGCGATTCCCCCAGGGCAATGATCACGAACAGGCCACAGCGCTCAGCCATGTGATTGCCTTCCACATTCCAGTCGGCCAGGGTCGAACGCCCCAGCCCCGGCACCCAGAAATACAACGATGGCGACAGCACTTCGATGGCCAGGGCCAGCCCCCACAAGGCCAGCCGCTGCGGGCCCTCCAGCAGGCCGCCGGCGATCCAGAAAAGCCCCGAGAACATCAGCCACAACAGGATTCGCTGGAAGTTGCGGGTCATGTTCAACGGCTCGCCGCGCACCGCCCACAGGGAATAGGCGGTGCGCCCCACCTGCATGAATACATAGGCACCGGCAAACAGCAGGCCGCGCTCACCAAAGGCCTGGGGAATCGACGACGACAGCAGCAACCCCGCCACCATCAGCACGAACAACCCGAGGCGGATCGGCAGGGTTTCCGGGTCCAGCCAGTTGGTGATCCACGACGTGAAGATCCACACCCACCACACCGCCACCATCAGCAACGCCACCTGCAGCGCCCCGCCCAGGGACAGATGGGCCAGCAGGGAATGGGACAACTGGGTCACGGCAAACACGAACACCAGGTCGAAGAACAGCTCGACCATGCCAACCTTGCCGCTGTCGTGGCTGCCTCGCCCACGCAACAGGGAACGGGAACGACTCATGGGCACACTCCGCTGGTTTGACGTTTGAACAGGGACTTACAGAGCAAAGCAGGCGTCGGGACGCTTGCCAAGCGACGGCTACAAGGGCGCCGCCAGGGGAGCCCGCTCGCTCATGAAGGCTTCCAGGCGCGAGCGCAGCCAGCGCTCGGCGGGATCGGTGTCGACATGGCTGAGCCAGACCATGGACAGGTCCAGGGTCGGCGTCTTGAACGGAAACGGCTCGGCGTACAACTGCCCCGAGGCCGCCATGGCCGCAGCCGCGTAGTCGGGCAGGCTGGCGATCAGCGTGGTTCCGGCCAGCAGGGCCGGCAATGAGCTGTACTGCGGCACCGACAGCACCACCTGGCGAGTGCGGCCGATTTCCGCCAGCCACTCATCGGCGAAGCCGGCGACATTGGCGGTGTGGGACACCAGCACATGGGGCCGCGCGCAGTATTCGTCGAGGCTCAGCGGCGTATCGCTGGCATCGGCCCGCAGCACGCTGGGCTGGATATGCCGCAGCAACTTGCGCTTGGCATTGGCCGGCAGGCCCCGGGTCTGGCTGATGCCGACGGTGATGTCGCCGGAGGCCAGCAGGTCGGGAATCCGCCAGTAGTCCACGTGCTGCACCACGACCACTACCTGTGGTGCTTCCTGGCGCAGGGCTCGCAGCAAGGGCGGCAGCAGGCCGAACTCGACGTCATCGGACAGGCCGATACGGAAAGTCATGGTGCTGCTGGCGGGATCGAAATCGTGGGTCAGGCTCAGGGCCGAGGACAGCGCATCCAGGGCCGGCGACAAGTGCTGGATAAGCTGCTCGGCACGCGCCGTGGGCTCCATGCGATGGCCGACGCGGATGAACAGCGGATCGTTGAACATCGCCCGCAAACGGTTGAGTGCGGAACTGATGGTGGGCTGACCGAGAAACAGTTTCTCCGCCACCCGGGTGACATTGCGTTCCAGCATCAACGCCTCGAACACCACCATCAGGTTGATGTCGGCCTTGCGCAGTTCATTGCGATTCATCGGTGTTGCCCCCGGTCCCCAGACGGAGGTCAGTGTAGAAAGGCCTGGGGCCTGGCGTCCAGGTAAACACCCGAAGCCAGCCGCCGGGGCTTCAGTCGAAGGTGAAGTTGAACTGGGCGTTGCTGTTGGCCGATCCCTCGGTGATCGGACCGGTGCGAATGTACTGGGCGCGAAAGCTGAAGCTGGCGCTATCGCTGCCCAACAGGCGCTCCATGGCATATTGCGTGCCGTTGCAGTGAATGCGCGGAATCTGCTCATTGAACATGACGATGCCCACGCCCTGGGCGACAGGGCTATTTCTGTTCTGAGCCGTCTGGGTAAGCCCCAGTATCCCTGTTGAATCGCAGCGCGAGGGTGGCTCGGTCGTGAAAGAGACCCGCGGCAGGGTATTGGCCGTGCAGTCACTGACTTCGAGCCTGGCGACTGTCGAAGGCGACGAAGTGGAACCCAGTGTGGGGAAATCATGGGCCGAGGGGCTGCCCAATGGCAGCTCGACCTTGCGGGTGATCACCTGGCATTTGGCAGAAAACTTGACCTCGTCGGCGCCGAGCAAGTCGCTCTCGGTGTACGACTGCCAAACGTTACAACGATCTTTGTTGTTCTGTGACGGGAGCTCCAGCAAAGGTTGCCCAACCGTTGCCGCGCCCTTTTTCAGATCCAGCGCGTACAGCTTCATTTGTACGCCATTGAGACTTCTGATCACCAGCGGCCCCTTGGGCAACTCATTGGGGGGCAGTGTCAGGATGAGTGAGTAGACGTAGGCCGTGGGGATTTTTTTGTAGATGTTTGCCTCGTACTCCACATCGAACTTTTCCAGCACAGAGGGGAACGTAGTGTTACTCACCACTCCACTGGCATTCCCACTGGAGGGATGGGCCGTGACTTTGAAGCCGATGCCTTTGATATTGGTGGCCACAATGCCGTCCGCGAAGTACCCGATCAAATGTGCGGCAGACACAAATTCATGGCGTTCCAGCGTATTGGATTGGCGGGTGGTGTACTCGATGATCGGGTTCACGTTGCGCTCTTTCAACACGTCGCCTACCCGGGCGCTGCTGTTCAATGGCGTAACCTCCTTCCACGGTTTGCCGTTGCTTCCAACGTTACTGAATAGGCAGCCCTTGGCTATGCCCTCGATGGCAGCATGGGCGGATGCGCCTGGCTGCAACCACCACAGCATGAGGATTGCCATCTGGACTAAGGTGCGACGCTTTCGCCCATTGGCGAGGGGGCTGAGCCACTGGCAATTCATCGGTGATTTCCTTCTTTGTGCACTGGCACGACGGCGCATTGTTCAATGCTCCTGAAGCCGGCCAATTGACATTGAATGCGCAGCCTCGGTGTCGCCGGTTCAGGGCCACTGCGAGGCATGCAGACATCGCTCGGTTTGGATCAGTCGATACGCCAAGGGCTGATCCTGGCGTACCGAGTTGCGACTTAGCGAGCAGTCATTACTCCGTCAGACTGATCAGCGAATTCAAGCTGCTGGGTGCACGGACCGAGGAATAGGTGCCGTAGTTGACCCCCACCTGATTACCGTAAGTCTGGAAGTAGCCCCAAGTGGTATCGACCTTGCCAGTGGCACTGGAGCCACGGATGTCCCCTTCGTTCACACCCACCAAGCCACCCAGGGTTGCACGCCAGCCACCACTGACGCGGCCGCGGGAGGCGGAGTTGATGATCAGCGACTGGTTCTCGCCGACCAGCCCACCCACCTTGCTATGCCAGGTTCCATGGACATTGCCGGTGGCCAGGGCTCGTTCGATGACATGTTTCACATAGCCGGCGTTGAAGCCCACCAGTCCACCCACGGCACTGTAGGTATCACCAAACACCTTGCCATGGGCCTCGACCGACAGCAGATTGCCGTCGTTGTAGCCGATCAACCCGCCGATGCGACTGTTGGCGTAACCCTCAACGGCACCATAAGCCTTGGCATCGAAGATAAAGCCACCGACGTTGGTGCCGACCAAGCCGCCGACGTTACTGCCAATGCCGCCTTTGACAGCCCCCCTGGCCTCGACAAAACCGCTGATCGTACTGTCGTCGTTTTTCCCCACCAGACCGCCCAGGTGACTGCCAAGCCTGTCGATGACCTTACCCGTGGCCTTGACGTTGCTCAGGGAGCTCTGGTTCTGATTCAAACCGATCAGGCCACCTGCCGAACTCGTCGTAACGCCGTAGACATTACCGCTGGCGCTAGAAGCACTGATCAGACCTGCCTGATTGAGGCCGACCAGACCGCCAATATGGCTGCCAAGGGAGCCATGCACGGCGACCGAAGAACTGGAGCCGGTGATGGTGCCACTCTGGTTGTTACCCACCAGTCCCCCCAGGTTCAGGTCCTTGTAGATCGGGTTGTAAGTCCCGATAGAGCCCTTACTCGAAGAGTTGGAGATCACCCCGCCATGGTTGACACCCACCAGCCCCCCGGCGCCCCCCATGATCTGTTTGTGCATATGGGTGGTGACATCGACATCGCTCGAGCTGCGGATCACGGCACCGGACTTACCGCCAAAACTGTTCTCCCCCACAAGTCCGCCAATGGCCGAGGTCAACAGACCACCCTGCAGCGCGCCCGATACCGACGAGTCGCTGATCGATCCGCCCATGTTGACGCCCACCAGACCACCCACCTTGTTGCGCTGATCGCTCTTGGCATTGACCCGCATGGCTGTGGCACTGACATTGGAAATGCTGCCGCTGTTGCGTCCCACCAGGCCACCTATTTCACTGAAACCGCTCTTGGTGCTGACTCCGTTGACGGTCACATTGGCCAGCTTCAGGTTGCTGATGCTGCCGGAGGACTGGCCGAACAGCCCGGTGTATCGGCCTGAACCGTTCACCGTGAAACCGCTGAGGGTATTGCCCAGGCCATTCAATGAGCCGGTGAACATCTGGTCACCGCCAATGGGCTTGACGCCCCACGAGCCCTTGATCTGATTGCCCAGGACATAGTCGCCATCGAGCTTGTTGCCGATGGCCTGCAACTGCTGGCTGTTCTGGATCACTTTGTGCTGCGTGCCGTTGGCATCAAACCCGGCCTCACGTCCAGACAAGGTCACCAGGCCTTTATTCCCCAGAGCAAACTGATTGCCGTAATTCACTCCCAGACTGCTGTTGGCGCCACTGAGGGTCACCTGACTATCGAGCCGGATCGAATTCCCGGCCTTCAACTCCAGGCGCGCGTTGGCCGCCGTGGCATTGATTCGCTGGTTGAGTTTGAGATCCCTGGCGGCGGACAGGGCCAGTTGATTGCCATTGTTCCAGGTGATTGGCGCGTCCACGGCAACATCACCGGTGCGACTGCGCAGGTGGACGCTGGTGCGGTTCAGGCTCTGTACAAGGGTGCTGTCGATAAGGGTGCTACTGCCGGCCACGCCCGTTGAGGCGACCTTGACATCATTGGATTCGATGACCCAGGTACCCGTCTTGCCGTTCCTGGAATGCGTATCGACCTGAGCATTGAGTTCGACCCTGGTGGTCGCGCCAAGGGTTTCGACGGTTCCGCCATCCCCCTCAACACCCAGCGCCTTGGCCGACAATTGACCGCCTACGTTGACCGCGCCGCGGTCGCCACCCTCAAGGACTATGCGCCCCCCCTTGCTGGACAGGGTATTGGCTTCGACCACGCCCTGGTTGTTGACCACCGCTTGAGTGATCGCATTGGCACTCTTGGCCATCATCAATACCTGACCGCCGTCAGCCTTGAGCAATGCGGTGTTCTGCACCAGAGCGTCGACGGCTGCCGCCTCCACTTGCAGGTTGATCAGGTTGTCATCGCCCAGACTCAGGGTGAAGTCATTGCCGGCACCCAGGGCAATCGCTCCCTGTTCGGCAACAATCTCCCCAGCGTTGCGAACCCTGGCCCCCAGCAACGCCACATAGCCGCCTTCAGCCGTGGTGATTTTGCCGTCGTTGATGACGTCCATGGACGAGTTGCCGGAGAACCGGTAGCGACCGTCATTGAAGTCGTTATCGCTGAGGTCCCGGGTCGATGCCACCAGGCCACCCACGTTGACCTGTGCGCCCTTGCCAATCAGCACCCCATTGGGGTTGATCAGAAACACCTGGCCATTGGCATTGAGCGCGCCCTGGATATCGCTGCTCTTGAAACCGGTCACCCGGTTCAAGGCAATGGCATCACGCCCCGGCTGGTTGAAGGTCACCGACTGATCGGCGCCGATGCTGAACTCGGTCCAGTGGGTAACCAGCTTCTCACTGTGCTGGTTGATCACCAGGTTATTACCGGAGGCTTCGTAACCGGCGCTGCCGGAGATCAGCGTGCCGCCCTCGGGCAACGCCATCGCCGGCGTCAGACCGCCCAAGGCCAGAAGCCCGGCGGCCATCACCAGTCCCTGGCGTGAGCCGGCACGACGCCGGCGCCGTGCACCTTCCTGAGTGACTTTCCAGCAGCCTTGGGCCTGGTTCCATACCAATGCATAAATCCTGTTCACAGTGACTCCTTATTTACATTCCATGATTCGGCAGTGCATTGCCGAACCGCACCCTTGCAAAGCACACGCAAGCCTTCAGAAAAACTGTGTCGCGCTCACCCATATCCTTGGGGTGTGCTCAGGACCGTCCCCGGCCTTGCGGTTATCCAGAGGCCAGGCGCTGCTGAGGTTGAGTTGCCGCTGAGCGCCGCTCCAACGCGCTCCCAGCCCCGCCGATTGCAGGCGCTGGGTGTTGATCTCTTTCGTCCAGGGCAGGCGGTTGACCTGTACATAACCCTTGTCGGAAAACAGGCTGAGTTGCCAGCGGGGAGCCAGGGCGTAGCTCAGCTCAAGACCGGCCTGCCAGCCCTGGTCGCCGATGCCGGCACTCTGGGGATAGGCGCGCACGCCATAGGGACCGCCGAGCCCCATTTTTTCCGAACTGTCGAGGTTGGAAGAGGCCCACTGGGCGTTCAATTGGGCGTAGAGCTGAAAGCGATTGCCCAAGCGCTGCAGGCGCGCGAGCTGCAGGTTGGTCTTGGCGAAGCCGCCGCCGGTTGCGGCGGTGTCACGATCTGAACGCTGCTCGAAGGCATCGTCGAACGTCAGCTGCCCACTGCCATAGGAAAGGTTGAACTGGTTGTAGCCGCCTCCCAGGAATCGATCCTGGCGATTGCCTCCCAGGCTCAGGGTCCACAACTCGATGTGCTTGCGCCTGCTCAGTTCAATCAGGTCGATGTCGTCGCGCAGCTGCTTGTTCTCATATTGCAATTGCGCACTCAGATCGAAGGTCCGGCCGCGCAGAATCGGCTGGACGACGAAGACACTCTGGACACTGGCCTGGCCATTCATCTCCAACTTCTTCAGGCGCTTTCGGTTCAACGCGTAGCTCATGTGGGAATAGGCCGCGCCGAGCCGCGTCGACCAGGGGCCCAGAGGCAGTTGATAAGCCGTACGGTAGTAACGCTGGTCCCGGTCAGTGCCCAGTACGCGCAGGTTGAGCTGGTCCCCCAGGCGCAACGGGTTGTTGAGGTTGAAACTGCCCCCCAGGCGAAACTCGCCGGTGTGGTAACCACCGAAGTTGTCGGCCTCCAGGCTGCCGCTGGCCCAGGGGCCGGGTTGTGCATCCACCAGCAGATCGGTGGTGCCGGGCTCCCGGCCGGCGCGCAAGGTGCCCTTGACCTTGACCCCGGGCAGGTCATTGAGCAGCAACAGACTGCGCTCAAGATCACCGCTCTGCACCGCTGTGCCGCGGTCCAGGGAGGACAGCGGCGCACGGATCACCGAGTCAAGGGTGCGCGACTGGTTGTGCACCTCAATGCGTCCGTAACGACCTTCGATGACCTCGATGCGTACCACCCCAGCATCGATCTCCTGAGCCGGCAAAAAGGCTCGGGCCAGGAGGTAGCCGTGCTTCTGGTAATGGGCGGTAATGCGCTCTGTTGCACCACGCAAGCCTGACAGGTCGAGTTCACGTCCAGGCAGATCCTCCAGTAATTGCAGCAACGCTTGAGCGCTGAAAACCTGATTGCCCTCGATGACGAATGCCTTGACCAGCAAGCGCAGGTCCAAGGTGTCCGGGGTCGCGGCCGCACTCGGCCGATCGGCCTTGGGCAGCTCCAGCTCCACCTCATCGGTGGGCGCTGGCAAAGCCGGTTGGGTGGCTTCAATGTCCCGTATCGCCTGCCCGGCATTGGGCACCACGCCCCGCGCCTGAGCCTGTGTCGCCACTGGCCAGAGCAACGCCAGCAGCACCCCCAGCCTCATGCCCGAAGACACTCGCATCAGGCACCGCCCCTTGCGTTCAAAGGCCATGAGCCCGGCCGCTGCATCACTACTGCTGTACTCGCGCATCTGCACTCAGCGTCTCCCCGCTGTCCAAAACCACGTGATATCGAACCTGCGCCGCGTCGGCGGCGATTGCCTGAACGGCGGGCAGGGCCAGGTGCGTCGAGCCGTAAGGCTCGACGGTGACTCCCTGCCAGGAGGCCCCTTGACCGCCACCGCCAACATCCACCTGGACCAGGGATACGTAGAACGGCGTGGGGTTGCTCGCCTTGAGCCTTAGCCCCCCTATCGCCTGTGGCCCCGGTTCCAGAGTCCAGCTCATCTGCTGCACCGCTTCATCGGCAATGCCGGGCAACCCCTTGGGGCGATACAGCAGCTTCATCCGCAGGCGATAGCTCATGCGCAACTGGTTGCTGCTCATTGGCAGCAGGGACGGCACTTCGAGAAAGTTGAGCCAGAACACCGACTCGCGATCAGTGGGCAACGGCTCGCCGGTGTAGCGCACCGACAACGTGGATCGCTGTTGCGGATCGAGCCGCGCAAGCGGCGGCGAAAGCACGAACGGCACCGCCAGCCGGCTCGGATCAGCAGCGGCATCCCCCTTGTCCAGCCAGGTTTGCAGCAGCAGAGGCGACTGTCCGACGTTGCCGACCCGGATCGTCAAGTCTGAAAGTCCCGCGGGATAGATAAAGCGCGTGCCAATGATCGAAAGGTCGGCTTGGACGGCCAGGCTGATGCAAGCCAACAGCACTGCGCACGACAGGCGCAGGCCGAACAGGCCACGACCTGGCGCGACCAGGCAAACGCCGTTCAAAGGGGGGTCTCCTGATGGCTGCCGGCGTCGTCGCCGGGCGCAGGCAAACCGCGGCAAGGCAGATCCAGCAGGACATAGGCATGAGCGGCCTGCGCGTCGCGCTCTGGCAGCTCATAGTCGATCAGGCACTGCTCACTCGGCTGGGCGCCCCACTGGATACGGATACGGCCTTGATCTTTCTCGCTGCGCAGCACCAGGCGACTGCCCTGGCCGACCGCCCCCAACTCCTCTGCGCTTTCAGCGTCGACAGCAATGGCGGCAAAGGGCAGCGGCTTGCCATCGTCCTGGCGGCTGTCGATGAGAAAAGCTCGGGCCTTGCGGGTCAGGTACGCCAGCCTGACCACCGCGCCGGCCTTGGGCGCGACACTGCGCGAACTGACCTGCAGCTCTACGTCGTCGGCAATGCCGCTGGGGTCCAGATCGACGGTATTGAGCTGATAGGGCGTCAGGCTTGGCAGCACCGCATAACCCTGCCCGTCCACCTGGCCGCCTGAGTAGCCGACGCTGGCGCCCTGGGCATGGGGGGCGTGGACCAGGGCCGCAGTTTCACTCAGGGTCTGGGAAAATGTCAGGCCGCCCGAATGCAGGATCATGCCTCCCGAAGCCCCCAAGGATTGTGCGCGGTAGTCGCGGCCCTGGGAAAAACTCGAACTCAGGGAAACCTGGGGCAGGTAATAACTCAGGTTGGCGTTGCCCGAGGTATTGCGCTCTTGCGCGTCATGGGCGACCGAAAGGCCATAGGACGCATCGTCACGCTCGCCCAGGGAACCGGAAACGCCACTGGAATAGTGCGCGCCGGAGTTCTGGTCATGGGTGATATAGCTGTTGAGCTGTGACGAGCGTCGTCGCCCCTCGCTCAAGGGCACCGACAGACTGAAGCTGAACAGCGTGTTCTCGCTGTTGCTGCCTATCCCCGAGAACCCGCTTGACCCGCGTAACCGCTGGACGCTGAGGGAATAGCTGCTCCCTCGCCACTGGTTGCTGTACCCCAGGGAGTAGCTCTGGGCCCGTCCGCTCCGGTTCCAATAGTTGAGCGAGGAGCCGCTGAGGTAAAAACTGCCGGCCCCCGCACCCAGTTGCTGGTTGATGTTGGCATCCAGCCGGTTGCGGACCCGAGCGAATGACTCGAATCGCTGACCACGGTTGACGAAGTCCTCCAAGGCGATGGCGTCACTCAAGCCCAGGTAACCACTGGTGGAGTATCGATACGCCAGCAACGAGAACTGAGTGCCGCTGTCATGCAGGTTTTTGCTGTAGGTCAGGCGCAGGCTCGACCCGTGCAAACTGCCATTGGCCGGGACGTTGGTCCTGGCCTGGGTCAGGTCGAGTCCGAACCCGCCTATTGCGGTATTGAGTGCAGCCCCGATCAACCCGGACATGTAGCTGCCGGTGAATGCCGTACCGACGTAACCGGTGAAGCGGTTATCCAGCCCGTGTTGCAGCGTGCCCTGGGCCACATATTGGTGAAGCCCGCGGCCACCGGCTCGGGTCACCTGCCCGGCAGTCAAGCTGTAGCGGGAAGAACCCGGGCGCAGTTGGCGAACCATAGTGGCGTAAGGAACGGTGAAGCTTGTGCTCTGGCCATCCGCTTCGGTGACCGTCACTTGCAGGTCACCGCCAAAGCTGGCGGCCTGCAGATCGGCAATTTCGAACGGGCCGGGAGCAACCGTGGTTTCGTAAACCAGATAGTCGCGCTGGTATACCGAAACCTTGGCATTGGTCTTGGCCGTGCCTCGCACCAACGGCGTGAAATTACGCTGGGATATGGGCAGCATCCGCTCGTCACTGAACAGTTTGAGCCCACGAAAGGACACCGAGTCGAACAGGTCAGAGTCGGTCACACTCTCCCCCACCAGCAACTGCGAACGCCATGCGGTCAGGTCAGTCTGGCCATAGATGTAGCCGCGCTGATAATCGCTGCCGGTGTCGGGCGACCACGTCAGGGTGCCCGAGTGACGCAGGCGCAGGGCTCCGAGGTTAAGGCCCATGTTGAGCCCCGCGTAACCGTTGGTCTGGCGTTGCCCATGACTCTGCGAACTGAACAGGTTGGTGCTGTAGTTGAGCCGTGCAGCGGTGACACCGGGGTCCCAACTGGCCGGATCGACATAGCTGGTCGAAGCATCGGGCAACAGAAAGTATTGCGGCACAGCCAGTTCGAGCCGTTGCTGCGCAATATCGACTTTGCTGGTGACGCCGGGAATGTAGGTCGCCAGATCGCCACAGAAAACGCCCTCGCCACGTAACGGGTGCAATGTGCCGGGTACCGCTGCGTCGGTTTTTTGCAGATCAATGCCCAACTGCTGCAACAAGCCCCGGTCATAACAGGGCTGGCTACCCTGGGGATCGTCGCTTTCACGCAACTCGATCTCAAGCAGGCCACGCCACTGTTGGCTGACCCGTACATCCAGCAAGTAATTGCCCGGGGCTACATACCCCGGTCGCTCGAAGCGTTGAGTATCAATGGCGGTGTTTTCACCCTTGAACAGCATCTGCGTATCGAAAAACACTGGATGACTCGGCGCGCTGTCGCTGACTTTTTCAGCGACCGCGGCTTCCCTATCGACAACCGGCTGTGCAACGACAGGCACTGCCCACCCCAATACCCCAGCCCCAAAAGACAGAGCTCTGAAGAGCGACGCAGAACTGTCGAAACAACCCATTTTCGCGCGCGCAGGAAATCCCAGCCAATGGGGCTGAATGCTCAACATAATCAGTACCGACACACTCAGAACAACGCTGAAAATAAAAAGACGGAGTTGATGAGTTCAATTAACGCAGCACTTTCTCCAGTGCTGTACGCCCACCGAAATCGTTAACTACTTCAAACCGAACCGATGCGTTTTGCGGTGTATTCCCAGCACTGCCTGGCCAGGCAAAGGACTCCTGGGAAAAGGGCGCCACCATACCGGCACCCAATGCGACCGTACGGCCACTTCCATGCACTTCAACTTTACTGAACGACAAATAATAAGGAGTGGGATTGGACACTTGCAGGCGCCCGGGCGGTTCAAACTTCCAACTCAGCCGCTCAGCCGCCGAGTGCACTTCGACCTTCAGCCCAGGCGGACGAAAGAACATCTTGAGCCGATGTCGAAAGGTAAATGCCAATCGATTGTTATCACCTTCCCGCTGCGCGGGAACTTCCAGCATATTGAGCCAAAACACTGTCTCGCGATCATCGGGCAGTGGCTCTTTTGAATAAACAACTCGCAGAACTGCAGCATTGCCCGGGTCCAAACGACTGAGTGTGGGAGTCAACTGAAAAGGCACCCTGATTTCTTCCGGCCTCTTATTGATATCGCCATCATCAATCCAGCTCTGTATCAGTACCGGAGCTGCACCGGTATTAGTGACTTTCAATGTCGCGTCACGGGAGTCGGCCTGATAGATCAGACGCGTACCGTGAATGAGGATCTCTGCATTGACTGTCGAGAATGACCCACCCAGAAAAAAGGCGCCGATAACGAGAAATTGAACAAACCGCGCTGTCGGCGCCATGGGTCAACCCTTACTTAACGAACAATAATCAGTAGCTGACCAGGAAGTCGATATTGGAGTTACCAAAACCTTCCGTGACATTATCAGTTGCTACGTAAGAGGCATTGAACTTGAGAACGGCCTTGTTCCCTTTGACTTCGGCAACCTGCTGATTGTCATTTTTTGACAGGTCGATTTTTGCAGTATTGCCTTCTACGTTGTTCGAGATCTGGATCTGAACACCTGTGGCACTGCCCTCACCAATCAGCCGCAGGTTGCCGGTACCTGGATCGATATGGCCTGTCTTGTTGAACGTGACGACAGCCTTGGAGCCGTCCGCACAACCCGTACCGCTCAAGTAGATCTCAAACCCCTTGGCCGGAGAGGTAGCGCCAATGTCAGCCAGATCTGCCGGCGAGATATCGCCAAGGCGTACCGGCTGATCCAAACCATTGGCGTCGACTGTTACATGGCAACTCACGCTGGTGATATTGCCTGTAAATTCCACATTACCGGAGTTGGCTTGAGACAGTGCAGGAGTCAATGCGGCAAGCATAACGCCAGAAGCAGCCAGCGATGTGAGAGATTTAAGTTTCATCTGATTCCCTTTATTCAACATCCATCAATAAGTGAGCAATCAAAACGTTCACCCTATTTACGAGTTCAGGCAAGACGCCAACATCGCGCAAACAGGACATGAGCGGGATACCCACACGAAAATTCTTACAGCACTCTTCACTCGCAACGGGAAACATCTCATTTTCAAATGTTCCGCCCCCGCATAGAGAGCGCCTACCATACCGAGAGGCTGGTGTTTTTTGAATGACGACTACTCTTCTTCTCATGAAGAGCACTCTTCAAACAAACAAGATCTTTCTTGGTGCTTAATGACAGGGAAACAGCCCGCACAGCCCGATATAAATCCCTAACAACACACTCAAGCACCAAATAAATCAGACATTCCTGATATATCCAGAAAGAAGCCCCACAACACTTACAACTATCGAAACCTCACACAAAGGTATTGGCATACTTATGTAAGCACTCGACATCAATGCCGCTGACCACTTGCTTACAGCGTCCCTATATAAGCGCTCTGCTGACGACAGTTGCCTGAACGCAAAACGCCCGATGCACTGCATCGGGCGTTGGCTACATCGATGAGAGATCGCTCACCGCCTGCTCATTCGCTGAACGGCGCTGCGCTAAACAGAGTGTCGCAGCGGCTTCCCCGTGGCCCCTGCGCTTACCCGGTGTTCATCCTCCTGCCCCTGACGCAAACGCAATGCAGCCAGGGCAGCCATTACCAGCACCAGGGCGATCACCTTGAGGCCGTTCATGGCATCGCCGGTGCTCATCTCGATCGCCCCCATGACCGAGGGGCCAACAAAACCGCCCAGCAGTCCGCAGGAGTTCACAAAGCCCAGGCCTCCCGCCAGGGCCGCGCCTTTAAGCCGTGACGCCGGGTAGAGGAAGATGATCGACTGCACCACAAAGAACATCAGCGCTGCCACGCAGAATCCCAGCAAGCTCAACACCGGCCCGGAAAAGGCCGCGATCAGCAGCCCTGCCGCCATCGTCAGCAAGCCGCAGACCAGCAAGCGCCGTGCCCGCTGCGCGCTGGTGGCCAGCCGCGGCAGGCTGATCGCCCCCACTGCCGCGACGATCCACGGCAAGGAGGTCAGCAGGCCGACGCTCATCAGGCTCAGGCTGGCGTACTTGCCAATGATGCTGGGGAGGAAAAAGATCACGGTGTAAATGGTGATCTGGTGACAGAAGTAAACAAAGATCGCCAACAGGATCTGCGGCGTAAAGCACTGCCGGAACGAATGCCCGCCCTGCCCCGCGCCCTCATCGGCTTCGTCAGCCAGACGCTGCTCGATGCCCCGGGCCTCCTCGGCGCTCAACCAGGGCGCGCGGCTCGGACGGTCCGGCAGGCGCCGCCAGACCACCCAGGCGAACAAGACCGCCGGCAGCCCTTCGATCAGGAACATCCACTGCCAGCCATGCCAGCCCAACAGGCCGTCCATCTTCATCAGCGCGGCGCCCAGCGGACCGCCGATGATATTGGCCAGGCACACCCCCAGCAGAAAGTAGCCGGTGGCCCGGGCCCGCTGCCGGCGGTCGAACCAGTAGGTCAGGTACAGCATGACCCCGGGAAACAGGCCGGCTTCGGCGATCCCCAGCAGCAGGCGCAGCACATAGAAAGAGGTCTCGCCCTGGACGAAGGCCATGGCGGCGGAGATCAACCCCCACGTGACCATGATTCGGGCAATCCAGAAGCGCGCCCCGACCTTGTGCATGATCAGGTTGCTCGGCACTTCGGATAGCGCATAGGTGAGGAAGAACAACCCGGCACCCAGGCCATAGGCAGCGGCGGAAATACCCAGGTCCACATCCAGTTGGTGCTTGGCCAGGGCGATGTTGGTGCGGTCGAGAAAGCTCAGGACATAGGCCGCGATCAACAGTGGCATGAGCTTGAGAAACATCAGACGGGTCAGCTGTTGCGGGTCCCGGGGCGCTGCAGTGGTTGCAGTGTTCATGGGGCATATCCCTTTGTAGTTGTTATGCGGGATCGTCAGCGGGCCTGGAGCCAGGGCCGCTGACACGGGCCTTCAAGGGTCAGAACGCGACGTGGTCACGCCCCTTGAGCCCGAGCAGGGCCCGGGCTTCGTCCGGGGTCGCCACACGGCCGCCCAGGGCTTCGATGACCGTGCGAATGCGCCGCACCTGATCAGCGTTGCTGGCCGCCAGTTTGCCGGGCCCATCCCACAGCGAGTCCTCCAGGCCGACCCGGGCATGGCTGCCCATGGCCAGGCCCATGGTGGCCAGGGGAATCTGATTGCGTCCGGCGCCGAGGATCGACCAGTGATAGGCATCGCCAAACAGGCGATCGGCGGTGCGGCGCATGTGCGCCAGGTCCTCGGGATGGCCACCGATGCCGCCCCGCAGGCCGAACACCGACTGGATGAACAGCGGCGCCTTGAGCAGGCCGCGCTCGAGGAAATGCGCCGCGGTATACAGGTGACCGATGTCGTAGCACTCGATCTCGAAGCGGGTGCGATTCTCGGCACAGGCGCTGAGGATATGAGCGATGTCGCGGAAGGTGTTGCGGAAGATCCGGTCGTCGCTCTCTTCCAGGTACGGCCGCTCCCAGTCGTGCTTGAACTCGGTAAAGCGGTTGAGCATTTCGTACAGGCCGAAGTTCATCGAGCCCATGTTCAGCGAGGCCAGCTCCGGCTTGAATTCCAGCACCGGCTGCAGGCGCTCCTCGACGCCCATGGTGGGGGCGCCACCGGTGGTGAGGTTGATGACCACGTCGCAGGCGCCCTTGATCTGCGGCAGAAAACGCCGGAACAGCTCGGGGTCCTGGCTCGGCCGCCCGTCCTCCGGGTCCCGGGCATGCAGGTGGACGATGGCCGCCCCGGCCTCGGCGGCGGCGATGGCCTCGGCGGCAATCTCCCCGGCCGTGATCGGCAGGTGGGGCGACATGGACGGGGTATGAATGGCACCAGTAACGGCGCAGGTGATGATGACGGGTGTTTTTCCAGGCATGACGGTACTCCGACTTTTATTCTTGATGAAAAAAATCCCAGGGTGTCGCGTGCAGATTTCAGCGCCGGCGGTCCTCGCCAGCGCGGCCAGCCGGCGCGGCTAGAGGTACTCGACGTTGCCGTCGACGCTGATCGCCTGACCGGTGATGTTGCGAGCCGCCGGCGAGCAGAGAAACAGCGCCATGGCGGCCACGTCCTCGGCACTGACCATGCGCTTGAGGGAGATCTTGTTCAGGTACTCCTGGCGCATTTCGGCCACCGGTACCCCGGTCTGTTCGGCCCGGGCCTGAATCACCGCGTCCATGCGCGGCCCCTCGACGATCCCCGGCAACAGCGCATTGACCCGGATATCGCTGGCCCCAAGCTCGGCAGCCAGGGACTTCATCAGCCCGACGATGGCCCACTTGGTGGCCGCATAAGGCGTACGCCAGGCATATCCCAGGCGCCCGGCCACCGAGGCGATGTGCAGCAGATGGCCGTTGTCCGAAGCCTTGAGCAAGGGCACTGCGTGGTGGGCAAAACGGTACTGCGCGGTCAGGTTGATATCGATGGTGCGCTGCCAGTCGGCGTCGCTGACCGCATCGATGCCTGCCGTCGGCCCGGCGATGCCGGCGTTATTGACCAGTACATCAAGACCGCCGAAATGCTCCACCTGAAGCTGGAACAGCGCTTGGATCTGTGCCGGATCACCGACATCGGTGCGAGTCGCCAGCGCCTGGGGGTAGCGATCGCGGAACGCCGCCAGGGCCGCCTCACTGACATCGCAGACGTGCACCTGGGCCCCGGCTTCGAGATAGGCCCTGGCCAGCACTTCACCGATGCCCGCTGCGCCGCCGGAAATCATCACCCGCAAGCCCGGATAAGGCTGCAACCGCTGCAAGATGCTCATGCCCGACCTCCTTTGACCGCCGCCCCAGGCTTCTTGGCCAACAGCCGGCCCAGGGAATCCGCCGCTTGCATGATGTCGTCGGTGACAGCCGCTCGCACTCCCGGACCATCGCCGGCGGCCAGGGCTTCGACGATGCGATTGTGGGCCTCCATGGAACGTTGCAAGTGGGCCTGGTCCGGCGCCACCAGGGCGAAACAGGGCCCCATGTGCAGCCAGAAATTCTCCACCGCGGCCATGGTCAGCTCGGCTCGGGCCACGGCATAGATACGCCGGTGAAAGGCAAAGTTGGTCCACAGGTAACGGGACACATCCACCTCATCGGCAGCCTTTTGCATCTGCCGGCAAAGATCGGTGATCTCCTGCAGATCGGTCTTTTGCAGATGTTGCAGGGCCTTTTCCGCCAGCAGCCCTTCCAGGGCCACCCGCGCATCACGGATCTCCCGCAGACGCTCCAGCGTCATCATCCGCACCCGCAGGCGGGAAGTTTCCGTGACCTCAAAGGCATTTTCCGCACTCAGGCGCTGCAGGGCCTCGCGTACCGGCATGGGGCTGGAACCCAGGGCTTCGGCCAGGCCACGAATGGTCAACTTCTGACCGGGCTGAAAACGCCCACTCATCAAGGCTTCGCGAATCTGCCGGTACACCTGCTCCTGCAAGGTATCGCGAGAAACCTGACGCAACGTGGGAAGAGGGATTGGACCTTGAGATATAGGAGCTTCAGACATGGAATCTACCTGTGTTGTGGTTCTTGTGTCCGACAATATGTGATCACAAATCAAATATGTCAAACACCAAACTTCGATGCAAAACCTGTCATGGAGGGTCGATTTACAGCTAAAACAATTTATTAATTCCGCACTGCGAAACACTATTCCGTATTGACCCAATTATTCATTGATGCCAGGATTATTTTCGCCAAGTGATTCAAATAGCGGAATCGAGCTGCCGGTGACTGTGGGTGTTGTTCTGCTGGTCACCCTCAACGCCATGCCGCGCCCATCGACCTCTCGCTGCCCTTCACCCCGGAGACTGCTGCAATGAGTTGCGAAACAGCCCTGCCCATCGTCGAAACCGCATTACACGGAAACATCCTGGTACTGACCCTCAACAACCCGCCGGTCAACGCCCTGGGGGTGGAGATCCGCCGCGGACTGCTGGCGGCCATCGACAGCGCCAGCGAGAACCCGGCGGTCGACGCCCTCTTGCTGGTCGGCGCAGGACGGCACTTCTGTGGCGGCGCCGACATTCGCGAATTCGGCAAGACGCCCCAGGCGCCGGCGCTGCCGGAGGTGGTCAAGCGGATCGAGGACAGCAGCAAACCGGTGCTGGCGGCAATCCAGGGAGTGGCCCTGGGAGGAGGCCTGGAAGTTGCCCTCGCCGCCCATTACCGCCTGGCCACCGGCAGCGCCCGACTCGGCCTGCCAGAGGTGTTGCTGGGCTTGCTCCCCGGGGCCGGCGGCACCCAGCGGCTGCCACGCCTGATCGGTGCCAAAGCGGCTCTGGAACTGATGCTCAGCGGGCGCCATCTGAGCGCCAAGGAGGCCCTGGACCTGGGTTTGGTGGACCGTCTGGGGGACAGCGATGACGCCCTGGCCGAAGGCCTGGCCTATCTGCGTCAGTTGCTGGCACAGGGCGCCACTGTTCGACGCACCCGGGATGCCCAGGCCCTGAGCGAGCCCGCCGCCCAGCGCGAAGCGATAGATGCCGCCCGCCAGCAGGCCACGCAGAAATCCCGGGGCCTGCTGTCGCCGTTGCACATCATCCAGGCCGTGGAAGCGGCCCTCGATCAATCGTTCGAAGACGGCCTGCGGGAAGAACGCCGACTGTTTCTGGAGTGCCTCGACAGCCCGCAGCGTGCCGGGCTGGTGCATGCCTTTTTCGCTGAACGGGAAGTGCTCAAGGCCCCCGAGACCCGCGCGGCAGTGCCTCGTGCCATTGCCCGGGTGGGCGTGGTGGGCGGTGGCACCATGGGCGCCGGCATCGCCGTGACGGCCCTCGACGCGGGCCTGGAAGTGACCATGATCGAACGCGACCAGGACGCCCTGAATCGCGGACGCGGCAATGTCGAGAAGGTCTACGACACCCTGATCGACAAAGGCCGCCTGACCCAGGCCGACAAAGCCGCGACCCTGGCCCGCTTCAGCGCCAGCACCGACTACCAGGACCTGGCCCAGGCCGATCTGGTGATCGAGGCAGTGTTCGAGGACATGGCGGCCAAGCTTGCGGTATTCGCCGAACTGGATCGTGTGTGCAAGGCCGGCGCCGTGCTCGCCAGCAACACCTCCTACCTGGACATCAACGCGATTGCCCAGAGCATCTCGCGACCGGCGGACGTGATCGGCCTGCACTTCTTCTCCCCGGCCAACATCATGAAGTTGCTGGAGATCGTGGTCCCGGCCAAGGTCGCCGCGGATGTCGTCGCCACCGCCTTCGAACTGGCGAAGAAACTGCGCAAGGTGCCGGTGCGTGCCGGGGTCTGCGATGGCTTTATCGGCAATCGGATCCTCGCGGTCTATCGCCAGGCCGCTGACTACATGATGGAAGACGGCGCCTCGCCCTATCAGATCGACCAGGCCCTGCGTGATTTCGGCTTCCCCATGGGGCCCTTCCAGGTGGCTGACCTGGCCGGTGGCGACATCGGCTGGGCGACCCGCCAGCGCAAGGCCGCCACCCGCGATCCCCGGGCCCGCTATGTACAGATTGCCGACCGCCTGTGCGAGCGCGGCTGGTTCGGGCAGAAAACCGGTCGCGGCTACTACCTCTATGCCCAGGGCCCGCGCAGCGCCAGCCAGGACCCGGACGTGCTGGCGATCATCGATACCGAGCGCACCCGGGCCGGCATCACGCCCCGCACCTTCAGCAACCCGGAGATCCTGCGGCGCTACATGGCGGCGATGATCAACGAAGGCGCCAACGTGGTGCATGAAGGCATCGCCCTGCGCCCTCTGGACGTGGACATCACCTTTATCCATGGCTACGGCTTCCCCCGGCATCGCGGCGGCCCGCTCAAGTATGCCGACCAGTACGGCCTGCCTCAGGTCCTGGCGGATATCCGCGAATTCGCCGAAGAAGATCCGCTGTTCTGGAAAGCCTCGCCCTTGCTGGTGCAGCTGGTAGAGCGCGGCGAGAACTTCGACAGCCTCAACCACAGCCACTGACCAAGGAGCACGTCCCATGCGCGAAGCCGTTATTGTCTCCACTGCACGCACGCCCCTGACCAAGGCCCATCGCGGCGAATTCAACATCACTCCCGGCCCCACACTCGCCGCCTTCGCGGTGCGCGCCGCGGTCGAGCGGGCCGCCATCGATCCAGGGTTGATCGAAGATGCCATCCTCGGTTGCGGCTACGGCGAAGGCACCACCGGGCGCAACGTCGCGCGCCTGGCGGTAGTCCGTGCCGGCTTGCCCATCAGCATCGCCGGCACCACGGTCAACCGCTTCTGCGCCTCCGGGCTGCAGGCCATTGCCATGGCGGCGGGACGCATCGTGGTGGACGGTGTCCCGGCGATCATCGCCGGCGGCGTGGAAAGCATTTCCCAGATCCGTGGCCGCGGTGCCAGCGACGACCCGGACCTCGACCCCTGGCTCCTGCAGCACAAGCCGGAACTGTTCCTGCCGATGATCGAAACCGCCGACATCGTCGCCGCGCGCTATGGCATCAGTCGCGAGGCCCAGGACCGTTTTTCGGTAGAGAGCCAGCGCAAGACCGAAGCCGCACAACTGGCCGGCCGCTATCGCGAGGAAATCACCCCCTGCAGCACCACCATGGCGCTGACCGACAAACAGAGCGGCGTGGTCAGCCAGCTTCAGGTCACGGTGGAGGCCGACACCTGCAACCGTCGCGGCACCACCTACGAGGCCCTGGCCAAGCTGGAGCCGGTGCAGGGCCCGGAGCGTTTCATCAGTGCCGGCAACGCCTCGCAACTGTCCGACGGCGCCTCGGCCTGCGTATTGATGGAGGCCCGGGAAGCGTCCCGCGCCAACCTGACCCCGTTGGGGGTGTTCCGCGGCATGGCGGTGGCCGGCTGCGAGCCCGACGAGATGGGCATCGGCCCGGTGTTCGCGGTGCCCAGGCTATTGGCCCGGCACGGCCTCAAGGTCGAGGACATTGGCCTCTGGGAACTCAACGAAGCCTTCGCCTCCCAGGCGATCTACTGCCAGCAGCGGCTGGGCATCGCCGACGAATGCCTGAACGTCAACGGCGGTGCCATCGCCCTGGGTCACCCGTTCGGCATGACCGGCGCGCGCCTGGCCGGGCATGTGCTGCTCGAGGGACGCCGCCGGGGCGTGAAGTACGCCGTGGTCAGCATGTGCATCGCCGGCGGCATGGGCGCCGCTGCGCTGTTCGAAATCTATTGAGGACGTCGCTATGGACCTGAGTTTCACCCCACAAGAAGAAGCCTTCCGCGACCAGGTGCGAAGCTTTCTCGCCGAACGCCTGCCCACCGACCTGAGTGACAAGGTGGCCGCAGGCGAGCGTCTGTCCAAGGCCGACATGGAGCAATGGCACGCGCTGCTCAATGCCCGGGGCTGGCTGGCCAACCACTGGCCCGAAGCCTTTGGCGGACCGGGCTGGAGCCCCGTGGAAAAGTTTATCTTCGAGCTCGAGTGCGGGCTGGCCAATGCGCCGCGCATCGTGCCCTTCGGCGTCAATATGCTGGGGCCGGTGCTGATCAAGTACGGCACCCCACAGCAGCAGGACTATTGGCTGCCACGGATTCTCGACGGCCGCCACTGGTGGTGCCAGGGCTATTCGGAACCCGGTGCCGGCTCGGACCTGGCCGCAGTGAAAACCACCGCCGTGCGCGACGGCGATCAGTATGTGGTCAACGGCCAGAAGACCTGGACCACCCTCGGCCAGCACGCCAACATGATTTTCTGCCTGGTACGCACCGACCGTGAAGCCAAGCCCCAGGAAGGCATCAGCTTCCTGCTGATCGACATGGCCAGCCCCGGGGTCGAGGTACGGCCGATCATCACCCTGGAGGGCGATCACGAAATCAACGAAGTCTTCTTCACCGACGTGCGAGTACCGGTGGCCAATCGGGTGGGCGAAGAACACAAGGGCTGGACCTGCGCCAAGTACCTCTTGACCTACGAACGGACCAATATCGCCGGGGTCGGCTTGTCCATGGCGGCGCTGCAACGGGTCAAGCAGTTGTCCGCGCAACGCACCCGCAATGGCCAGCCGCTGCTGCAGGACCCGCAGTTCGCCGCCCGCCTGGCGCGGGTCGAGATCGACCTGGCCAATATGCAGACCACCAACCTGCGGGTGATCGCCGCCGTGGCCGGCGGCGGTGCTCCCGGTGCGGAAAGTTCGATGCTGAAAATCTGCGGCACGGAGATCCGCCAGGAACTGAGCGCGCTGCTGCGTCGGGCCATGGGCCCCGAAGCCCGGCTCATGCCGGATGACGCCAACGCCCAAGCGCTGGACACCGGCCCCGGGTTCGCGGCCAGCGCCGCGGCGCAGTACTTCAACAATCGCAAGCTGTCGATCTTCGGCGGCTCCAATGAAATCCAGAAAAACATCATCTCGAAAATGATTCTCGGGCTCTGAGGGCGCGCACATGAACTTCGAACACAGCGCAGAACGGCGCATGCTCGCCGACAGTTTGAACCGCTTCATCACCCAGCAATACAACCTGGAAAAACGTCAGCAGAGCCTGCAGTCCGACCTGGGTTTCAACCCCGATATCTGGCGCCAACTGGCGGACCTGGGAGTCATCGGCGCCCTATTCAGTGAAGCCGACGGCGGCTTCGGTGGCGGCGGCTTCGACCTGGCCCTGGTCTTCGAGGCAATAGGCCGCGGACTGCTGGTGGAGCCTCTGCTGGGCAGTGCGGTGCTGGCCGGCGAGGCCATCGCCAGCGCCGGCACCGAGGCGCAGAAAATACACCTGGGGCCAATCATCGACGGCAGCCTGATCGCCGCCCTGGCCCATGAAGAGCCCGGCAACCACTATGCAACCAACCGGGTCGCCTGCCGCGCCGAGGCGGACTCTGCCGGCTGGTGTCTGGACGGTATCAAGAGCATGGTTCTCAACGGCCGCCAGGCCGGGTTGCTGGTGGTCGCGGCACGCACGGCCGGAGCCCTGGACGATAGCCAGGGCATCTCGCTGTTCCTGGTGCCGGCGGACACCCCGGGCCTGGAAATCCAGGCCTGCCCGACCCTCGACAGCGGCCCCGTCGCGCAAGTGCGCCTGCACCATGCAAAAGTGCCGGCACAGGCCTTGCTGGGGCCCTTGCATCAGGGCCACGCGATCCTCGAGCGGGCCATCGGCCGGGGCCTGTTGGCGCTCTGCGCGGAAGCCCTTGGCGCCATGGAAGTGGCCAAGCTGGCGACCCTGGACTACCTGCGCACCCGGCAACAATTTGGCCGTCCTATCGGTAGTTTCCAGGCGCTGCAGCATCGCATGGCGGTGTTGTTGCTGGAGATCGAGCAGGCTCGTTCGGCGGTGATCAACGCCGCTGCCGCCCTGGACGCCGACCGCCTGACCCGCGAACGCAGCCTGTCGGCGGCCAAGGTCAGCATCGGTCGCATCGGCGCCCTGGTGGCCGAGGAATGCATCCAGCTGCATGGCGGTATCGGCATGACCTGGGAGCTGCCACTGGCCCATTACGCCAAGCGGCTGGTGATGATCGACCACCAGTTGGGGGACGAGGATCATCACCTGCAACGCTACATCGCCCTCGGTCAAGCACCGACCCCATGAGTCTCTCGGGCAGGCAACCACAGGCCCTGGCCAAAAGGGCGGCAGGTGTCGCCGCCTTCCTTGCCCGGAGCGCAGCGTGCCCCATCACGCTGCGCTGATGGCCCTGCTGCACTGAGTCCCTGCTCCCGCTACTTGCCTCCTCAATGGCCCCGCCTCACGGCAGGGTCAGGAGCGGTCGCGTCCGGGGCTTTTCCACGGCCGCTCCGGCAGCGACCCAGCGCCGCATTTCTCACTATAAAAACAACAAGACCGGTGAACACCATGCACTCCACTTCCAATCCCTGCTTGCCCTTGTCCACCCTGGTGGGCGGCTGTGTGCTGCCGCTGATGTGCCAGGCGCAATTCATCGACGACAGCCAGTTGACCCTGGGGGCTCGCAACTTCTACATGAATCGCGATTTCCATGGCGACCGTCCGCCCCAGAACAAGGCGCAAGAATGGGCCCAGGGATTTGTCCTGCGCTACCAGTCCGGCTTTACCCAAGGCAGCGTCGGCCTGGGGGTGGATGGGCTAGGCCTGCTGGGCATCAAGCTGGACTCCGGCGGCGGCACCGCCCATACCGGGGCACTGCTGGCGGACCGCAATGGCGATGTGGCCGACCAGTACGGCTCCTTCGGCCTGACCGCCAAGGCCAGGGTCGCCAGCAGCGTCTTGAGCACCGGCATCCACGAACCGCTGCTGCCGGTCGCCTTTCGCAATGACACCCGCCTGCTGCCGCAAACCTTCAAGGGCACGCAACTGGTGTCCAACGATATCCAGGATCTGACCCTGACCCTGGGGCGCTTCGACAGCGTGCGCCAGCGCAACTCCACGGACCATGAAGACCTGCAGATGGTCGCCCTGGCCCGCAACGGCCGGCAGGTCGCCGGTGGGGTCGCCAGTGACAGGTTCACCTACAGCGGAGCCAGCTACAGCATCCGCCCCGAGCTCAAGGCCGGTTATTTTCATGCCCAACTCAAGGACAACTACCGGCAGCACTACGGCAATCTGACCCACACGGCAGCCCTGGGTAAAAGCCTCTCGCTGAAATCCGAGCTGCGCTACTTCCAGAGCGCCGGCCTGGGTCGGACCGAGGTCGACAACCGCAACCTGGGGCTGATGCAAACCCTGTCCTATCGCGGCCACGCCCTGAGCCTGATCTATCAGGACCAGAGCGGCCGCAGCGGCATGCCCTTTATCAGCGGCACCGACCCCTACGGCTTCAACACCTCGACCTACAAGTCCTTCGTCCATGCCGGGGAGGACTCCTGGCAAGTGCGCTACCGCTATGATTTCGCCGCCCTGGGCCTGCCCGGCCTGAGCCTGATGAGCCGCTATGTGCGCAGCAATGAATTCACCCTCGACCAGCAGCAGGCCCGGGAGCGGGAGCTGGATACCGACCTGGCCTATGTGATCCAGAACGGCCCGCTCAAGGACCTGGGGCTGCGCTGGCGCAACGTGGTGTATCGCGCCAAGCATGCCGCCAATGTGGATGAGAACCGGCTGATCCTCGAATACAGCCTCAAGCTCTGGTAGCCGGGAACAGCGGCCCCGGAAACGACGCTGCCGGCAAGTGCCGGCAGCGCTATCAAGCCGCAGCGACTCAGAACACCTGGCGGCCAAGCCGTTGGCAAGCCTCTCGATACTCCGCGGCCAGACGCTCCACCAGCGCTTCGGCGGCCGGCACCGCGTCCAGCACGCCGATGCCCTGGCCGCAGCCCCAGATCTCCTTCCAGGCCTTGGGGCGCTGCCGATCCGCACCGAAGTTCATCTGTGAGGGATCACTGCTGGGCAGCGCCTCGGGGTCCAGGCCGGCCGCGGTCAGCGAGGCTTTCAGGTAGTTGCCATGCACCCCGGTGATGAGGTTGGTGTAGACAATGTCCTCCGCCCCCGACTGGCGGATCATCTCTTTGTAGGCCGCTACGGCGTTGGCTTCCTGGGTGGCGATAAAGGCCGAGCCGATATAGGCCAGATCGGCTCCCAGGGCCTGGGCCGCGAGGATCGAACGGCCCGAGGCAATGGCCCCCGAGAGCAGCAGCGGGCCGTCGAACCACTGGCGGATTTCCTGTACCAGGGCAAAGGGCGACTGGGTGCCGGCATGGCCTCCGGCACCGGCCGCCACCGCAATCAGGCCATCGGCTCCCTTGTCGATGGCCTTGCGGGCAAAGCGGTTGTTGATCACGTCGTGCAGCACGATGCCACCGTAGCTGTGCACCGCCTGGTTGATCTCGGGACGAGCCCCCAGGGAGGTGATGATGATCGGCACCTTGTGCTCCACGCAGACCGCCATGTCCTGCTCCAGCCGGTCGTTGGAACGATGCACGATCTGGTTCACCGCGAAAGGCGCCGCGGGCCGGTCCGGGTGCAGCCGATCGTGCTCGGCCAGGGCCTGGGTGATCTGTTCGATCCACTCCGAGAGGCGCTCGGCGGGCCGGGCATTCAAGGCCGGAAACGAGCCGACGATGCCGGCCTTGCACTGGGCGATCACCAGTTCAGGGGTGGAAATGATGAACAGCGGCGCCGCCACCACCGGCAAGCGCAAACGCTGGGAAAGGATGTTGGGCAAGCTCATGCTCTGGCTCCTGTGCCAATGGCGAGGGGGTTCATGATTCGGCCAGGGCCGCTGCAGTTCGAGGGGCTCTGGCGGTACGCGCGGTGATCAGTACCAGCGCGCCGGCCAGCAGGTACATCACGATCCCCAGGTACATGCTGGAGACATGCCCGCCGGTATGGCTGTTGATCACTCCGTTGAGCCAGGGCGTAACAGCCGGCCCGAGGTTGCCCAGGCTGCTGATAAAGGCGATGCCCCCGGCGGTGGCCGCCACCGACAGGTACTCGCTGACCAGAGCGAAGAAGATCGGAGTACCGGCCTTGATCCCTATGTAGGCCACGCACAAGGCCGTCACCGACAGCAGCAGATGGCCGTTGAGCAAGGTGGTGATGGCCAGGCCGAAGACGGCAATGGCCATGCAGCCGACGAAATGCCAGCGGCGTTCCCGGTGTTTGTCGGAGTGCCAGCCGATCAGCACCGTACCGACGATGCCCACGATATTGGGGATCGCGGTAATCAGCCCGACCTGCAACAGGTCCTGGGAGCCCCAGCTCTGGATCAGGCTCGGCATCCAGAACACCAGCATGTAAGTCGCGCCGAGGAACATGAAATAGGCCATGGACAACAGATAGATCTTGGGGTCGCGAAACATCTGCGCCAGGCTGTCCTGGGACTTGTGCCGGGCATTTTTCAGGTCCTGGGCCATGTCCTCCTTGAGCAATCGCTGCTCCCTTGAACTGAGCCACCTGGCCTGTTCCGGGCTGTCCTGCAGGTACAGAAAAGCCACCACCCCCAGCACACTGGCCGGCAGGCCCTGGATCACGAACATCCATTGCCAGCCATTGAAGCCGGCCACGCCATTGAGGTACTTGAGGATGCTCCCCGAGACGGGGCCGGCGATCAGTCCGGCGACGGCGGCGGCCGTCATGAAGATGGCGATCACCTGCCCGCGGCGCGGCGCCGGAAACCAGTAGGTGAAATACAGGATCACCCCCGGAAAGAACCCTGCCTCGAAGGCCCCCAGAAGAAAGCGCAGGATGTAGAACTGCAACGGTGTGGAGACGAACATCATCGCCGCGGCCACCAGCCCCCAGCAGAACATGATGCGCAACAGGGTCCTGCGCACACCACTGCGCTTGAGCATGAGGTTGCTGGGGACTTCGAAGAGGAAGTAGCCGATGAAGAAGATCCCGGCACCCAGGCCATAGACCGCGTCGCCAAACGGCAGTGTCTGTTTCATCTGCAGTTGGGCATAGCCGATATTGACCCGATCGAGGAAGGCGATCATGTAGCAGAGCATCAGCAGCGGCAGCAGGCGCCAGCGAATCTTCGCGTACAGCGAGTCGAGCTGCCGGGCTGGGTCGGGTGAAGCGTGCGGATCTTGGACAGTTATTATTTTTGTAGTCATTGTCGTCTCCGGCGCAGTCGTTGGTTACTGCATCAAGGGAATCGCTGTTCAGGGGTTGATGGCCTCGCGCTCCTGGAGCACGCGCCACATGACTTTGCCGGAGCCGGACTTGGGCAGGCTGTCGACGAACTCCAGCAACCGCGGCACTTTGTAGGCGGCCATGTGCTCGCGCGCCCAGTCGATGATCTGCTCTGGGCTGGTGCGGCCAACGGCCTCGCTGCGCAGGACCACCAGGGCTTTGACGGTTTCTCCGCGGTAGGCATCCTGGGCCGCGATGACACAGGCTTCATGCACCGCCGGGTGCTTGAACAGCAGGGCTTCCACCTCCGCCGGCCAGACCTTGAAACCGCTGCTATTGATCATTCGCTTGAGGCGATCGGTGAGAAAGAAGTACCCCTCCTCGTCCATGTGGCCAAGGTCGCCGGTGCGCAGGAAGCGCTTGCCCTCGAACTCGACGAAAGCCGCCGCGGTCGCTTCGGGGTTGCGCCAGTAGCCTTTGAACAGCATCGGACCAAAGGTGATGATTTCCCCCACCTGGCCCGGCTCCAGTTCCTTGAGGGTCAGTGGATCGACCACCCGCGAGTCCACACCAAAGAACGGCATGCCCAGGCATTGCAGCTTGGCCCGCTCAGGCGGGTTGCCATGGCTGGCGGCGGCGGTTTCCGTAAGCCCGTAGCCTTCGAGAAAGGTCAGGCCGAACTCCTCCCTCAGGCGCTGCGCCACCGCCTCCGGCATCGCTGCTCCGCCGCCGTTGATATGCACCAGGCTGGACAGCTCGAACCCCTGGTAGTTGGGGCTGGCGAACAGGTCGATGATCATGGTCGGGATGCAGGTCCAGTGAGTCACCCGATAACGGGAAATCAGGCGCCCGGCCAGCTCCCGGTCCCAGCGCGGCATGATCACCGTGCTGGTGGCGTCGAACACCGCCCGCAGGACAAAACACACCAGGCCGGTGATGTGGAAGAACGGCACCACCCCCAGGCCCACCGACTCGACGGTGGACTGGGTCCAACTGCCGCTGACAGCATTGCTCATCAGGCTGCGATGGCTGTGCATGCACCCCTTGGGATGGCCGGTGGTGCCCGAGGTGTATTGCAGCATGGCCAGGTCGTCGGCCTGGGCACTATGGGCCCCGGGGCTCAAGGAAAGGTCGAGCACTTCACACCAGTGCCGGTAGCCCGTGGTCAAGGGCGGCTCGCTGCGCAACCAGGCATCGATCTCGGGGCTGGGGGCTTCCGCCGGATGCAGGTCCGCAGGCGCCGGCATGGCATCGCTGTAGCGGGTCACCAGCAGTTCGCGCAACTGCTGCTCGGGAGCCAGGGTGGCATTGGCCGCCTGGGCAATCGGCGCCAGGTCCGCCGCGCAGATCAGCACCCGCGCCTGAGAATCACCGAGCTGATAGCTCAACTCCTCCACCTTGTTCATCGGGTTGACCGGTACCACCACCGCGTTCGCTCGCAGGATGGCGTAGTAGGCGACGATGAATTGCGGGCAGTTCTGCAGGTACAGCGCCACCCGATCCCCGGACTCGACACCCACGCTCTGCAACCAGCCGGCCAGGGCCTGGGCCTGGGCGCGCAAGGCCGAAAAACTCAGTTCCCGACCGAAGAAGCGATACGCCACTTTGTCCGGGTAACGTTGGGCGGCCACTTCCAGGTTGAACCACAGCGACGTGGCCGGCACCGTCAGCGCCAGGGGCAAGCGTTTGGGCCAGACACGGTGATGGGGACGCTGAGTACGGGGAGTGGACATGGAGCCTCCTTCAAAGCCCTGGATTGATCGGGGTGTTGCCACCGGACCGGGTCGATCCTGCCCCATGCGCCCGGTTCATTTCAATCACTTATATTTCGCTGTGCGGAATATCATTCCGTATTGACCGGTAGATTATTCGCTGACATTCTGCATTTCAACGTGCAAATGCCTGTGCGAAACACAATCAGAAAAATCACTGTCTGCCGGTCATGGGCAACACCCGCCTCCCACGACACGGACCAGGACCTGACCCCAAGGGCCATCGCCTATGAGTGCCGTACCTGACGCGCCGATACTGCAAGGTCTGTTCAGCGGCTTCGCCGCCCACCTCGGCCTGGACCTGCAGGAATACCAGCAGGCGCAGACCGTCATCGCAGTCACCGTCCAGCCCCATCACCTCAACCAGGCCGGCAATCTGCACGGCGGCGTCATCGCGTCCCTGGCCGACACCGCCATGGGCATGAGCGGAACCTGGCACGCCGACCCCGAGCAATGGCGGCTGGCGCTGACCCTGTCGCTGAACATCAACTACATGGCGAGCACGCCACCGGGGACCGAGGTCCGCGCCGTGGCCCGCACCCGGGGCGGCGGCGTGAAGATCTTCATGGCCAGTTGCGACCTGCTGGATGCCGAGGATCGGCTGCTGGCCAGCGCCGAGGGCGTATTCAAGCGTGGCCGCCTGCGCCTCGATAGTCGCTGAGGCGGCACGCTGCCGACTGCGGATCGACCAGGGTACGACCGCCTGACGAGACAAGTGCCTGCCTGGCGCAACAGGGTTCCGAGAAGGAATCGTCGATTTCAATTCAAGCGGTTCCGGGATAACATTTTTCCCTTGTTTCCAAGAACCCGCTGTGTGGTCAACTGGCATTGCGCCCGGCACCAGCCCCTACCGGAAGACCCCATGCACGACCCGAACGACTCCCCGGAACAAGCGCCCAAAGACCGCAAGTTCGTCGAAGCCCTGGCCCGTGGCCTGGAAGTCCTGCGGGCCTTTACCCACGGTCACGCGGTGCGCGGCAACCAGGACATCGCCCGCATCACCGGCCTGCCCAAACCCACCGTATCGCGCCTGACCTACACCCTGACGCAGCTGGGCTATCTCAAGTACAACCAGGACCTGGAGAAGTACCAGCTGGATTCGGCGGTACTGGCCCTGGGTTACGCCTACTCCGCCAGCCTGCGGGTTCGCCAGTTGGGCAAACCCTTCATGGACGAGTTCTCCCGGCGCACCAACACCACGGTCAGCCTGACCTGCCGCGATCGCCTGTCGATGATTCACGTGGACAGCAGCCGCCCGCCGGAAGTGGCCAGTCTGCGCATGGAACCCGGACTGCGCCTGCCCCTGGCCACCAGCGCCGCGGGACGTGCCTATCTGGCGGCCACGCCGAAAATCGAGCGTGACCATCTGCTGCGGGAAGTGGCGAAAAAAGTCGGCGATGAATGGCCGGCCCTGGAAAAGTCCCTGGAGGACTCCTTCCGTGAATACGAAGCCTTTGGCTTCTGCCTGTCACTGGGAGAATGGGACCGCAACGTCAATGGTGCCGGAGTACCGCTGCGCCTGGCCGACGGCAGCATCATGGCCCTGACCTGCGGCGCCCCGAGCTTCCAGCTATCCAGCGAAAAACTCGAAAGCTCCCTGGCCCACCAGTTGGTGATGCTGGCCCGGGATCTGGAAAGCCTCGGCGTCTGAAGCAGACGCCAGGGCAAATTTTCAGTTATTGCAATCAGCAGGGGTCCATCGGGTACGCCATGGTTTGCCATGACGTACCCGAAACCGGCCCCGGTATTAGCGGGGACGTCCCATCAGTTACTGGTCACCCCACCTATCGTAGCCAGCAACCACCTGGATATTGCCGAAGGCTGCGGACTGACGAATGTCACCCAGGTCCAGGCCCACCAGGCCACCCAGCTGAGCATCCCGGTTGCCCGTGACCTCGCCGCTGGCGAGCGTATTGACGATCCGGGCGTTGTTCTGCCCCACCAGACCGCCGACCCTGCTGTAGCTGCCCCCTGTGACCTTGCCCTTGGCCGAGGCCGTGTCGATCAGGCTGTCACCCTTGTCAACGCCATGGGTCCCCACCAGGCCGCCGACCATGCTCTTGGCGCCGGCACTGACTTCACCGCGGGCCTCGACCGCTTTCAGGTTCCCTGCGTTGTAACCGATGAGCCCGCCTACATGGCTTTGATCCTTGGCCTCGACATCGCCCAAGGCCAGCGCATTGGCGACAAGCCCGCCAGCGTTGTAGCCGATCAGTCCGCCCACATGACTGTTGCTGGCGCCCTGAACCTTGCCGGACGCTTCGGCAAGGCGGATGTCGCTATCAATGTTCTGCCCGACCAGGCCACCGACATGCAGGCCATTGACCGCATTGACCGAGCCGCTGGCATTGACGTTGCGCAGCACACCGTCGTGGTTGAGTCCCACCAGGCCGCCGGCCGTGGCAAAGCCTGTACCCTTCAGCGCGCCGCTGGCGACGGAGTCACTGATCCGGCCCGATTCGTTGCGACCGACCAGGCCTCCAACGTTGCTCGCGCCGTTGCCGGATACCGCAACCGAGGAGTGGGAACCCTCGATACGGCCGCCCTGGTTGTAACCCACCAGACCGCCCAGGTTCGTGCCCTTGTAGCTGTAGCTGGCACCACTGGAGACCACTCCCGAGCTTGCGGAATTGGCAATCAGTCCTTGATCGTTGATGCCCACCAATCCACCGACTCCGCCCTGGGGATTGCTGGCGATGCTGGCGGTAAGCCGGGCATCGGCACGGCTGTTGGTCACGGTGCCACCACCGGCCGCTCCCTGACGGTTCTCGCCCACCAAGCCACCGGCCGCCGAGGTGTAGGCATTGCCAAGCACCACGCCGCTCATGGACGACGCATCGATGGAACCGCCGGAGTTGCTCCCCACCAGCCCGCCGACCACGTTGTCCTGCCGGCTCTTGGCATTCACCCGCAGATCGCTGGCGCTGACGTTGGCAATGCTCCCGCTGTTGCGCCCGACCAGACCACCGACCGCACCGGAACCGGAGGCGGCTCCGTTGATGGTCATCGAGGCCAGATTGAGGTTGCTGAGGCTGCCGGATGAACGGGCGAACAGCCCGCCATCGGTGCCGTTGCTGTTGATTGTCAAACCGCTGAGGGTGTTGCCCAGGCCATCGAAGATGCCGCTAAAGCCCTGCTGTCCACCTATTGAGGTGAGGTGGTTGCTACTGTTGATGGAGTTGCCGAGGACGTAGCGGCCCGCCAGGTCTTTGTCGATCGCCTGCAACTGCGTGGCATTTTGAATGACGCTGTAGGCGGCGCCATTGGCGTCAAAGCGGGCACCGTTGCCGGACAGCGTGACGCGTCCGTTCTGGCCCAGGGCAACATCACCACCGTGGTTCATACCCAGACTGCTGTTGCTGCCGCTCAGCACAAGCTGACGGTTGAGCTTGATATCACCCTGGGCATTGAGCTCGACCCGGGCATTGGCGCCGCCGGCAAACAGGCTGTCATCCAGGCGGATGTCCTTGGCCGAAGAGAGGGTCAAGCGGTTGCCGCTGAACCAGAAGATCCCGTTGTCCACCGCCACATCGCCCTTGCCACTGGCCAGTTCGATATCGGTCGTGGCCAGGTTGCGCGACAAGGTATCGGCATGGACGGTATTGCTTTTGGCGCTGATGAACGAGCCGACCTTGACGGTGTTACTGGCGATCTTCCAGGTTCCGGTCTGGCCATCCCTGGACTGGGTGTTGACCTTGGTCGGCAACTGTACCCGAGTGGTCGCGCCCCGGGTCTCGATCACCCCGCCATCGCCCTCGCCACCCAGCGCACTGGCCTGCAGCGTACCGTCAACACTGACCACCCCCACATCGCCGCCATCCAGGGTGATCCGCCCGGCTTTTTGCGACAGGGTATTGGCTTCGATGGTGCCCTGATTATTGACCACGGTCTGCAGCATGGAGCCGGCGCTCTTGGCGGTCATCAACACCTGTCCGCCGTCAGCCTTGAGCAGGCCACCATTGCTCACTAGCGCATTGACCGCTGCGGCATCCACTTGCAGGTCCAGCAGTTGGTTGTTGTCGAAACTGACGGTGAAGCCATTGCCCGCCCCCAATGCCACGCTCCCGCCCTGGGCCTTGATCGTGCCCTCGTTGCGCACATTCGCCCCCAATAGCGCGATAGCGCCACCGTCAGCGGCGGTGATGGAGCCGCGGTTGACGATTTGCGCCTCTGAAGTCCCGGCGAACTTGTAGTTGCCCGCCTTGAAATCGGCATCGCTGAGATTCTGGGTCGAAGCCACCAGGCCGCCGACATTCACCTGCGCGCCCTGGCCGAAGACCACCCCGTTGGGGTTGATCAGGAACACCCGGCCGTTGGCATTGATCTGTCCCTGGATCTGACTGCCATTGACGCCAATCACCCGGTTCAAGGCGATCGAGGTGCTGCTGGGCTGGTTGAAGGTCACCGACTGCTCGGCCCCCACGTTGAAATCCTTCCAGTGGGTGATGAGTTTGTCGCTGTGCTGATTGATGGACAGGTGCTGACCCTGGGTCTGCATATCAGCGCTCCCGGACACCACTTCAGCGCCTGTCGGCAAGGCGAAGGCCGAGGGCAAGCCGACCAATGCCAGGAGACTGGCGGCCGCCACCACCAGGCCCTTGCTCGGGCCCGAGCGGCGCCGACGGCGCGCCCCTTCATGGGTCACGTTCCAGCAACCCTGGGCCTGGTTCCAGACCAACGCGTAAATCTTGTTCATGCAAATACTCCTTATCGGTTGAACAACGCCCTGCAAACCTTTGCAGGGCGGCACAACATCCAAAGATCCAGTGGGACCGTTGAAGCGTTGTTTAGGGGGCACGCAGGGCACAGGCGCGCCTGCGCCAAGGCAATCCATGGCGCAACAGGGCTTGCTCGGTGCCTGTCGTGGTCAGGGGAAGGTAAAGGTGAACTCCGCAGCGCCATTGGCCTGGCCGGCTTCGATTTCACTGTCATTGCCGGTGCGGATGTAGCTGGCCCGCAAGGGAATGCTTGCGCCATCACCCACGCGCTGCATCTCGTAGCTCTCGCCGCTGTATTGGATCGGGAGCCGGGTCAGGTCGTTGATCACCACAATGCCGAAGCCCTTGGCGGGCCGGGACTGGGTCGAGGAACTCAGACCGAGAATTCCCGGGGCCATTGAGGCAGCGGACTTGTCGGTGAAACTGATGCGCGGTTTGGCATTGGCTGCACAACGACTCAGCTCAATGCGAAAAGGCACCTGTGGCGAGGTGTCGTTGACCTTGGGAAAGTCCGTCAGGGCAAAGCGCCCCAAAGGAACAGGGATGGTCTTGTAGCCCTCAACCACACAGGTATTGGGAATCACGATCGGTCCGCCGCCGCCCATGCTGATCAGCTCGGGACCCATCAATGGATAATTGTGCCGGCAGATGCCTGGGGGATTGCTATCGGTGGGCCAGGCCACCTCGGCACCCAGACTCGCCAGGTTGGCAGGCAAGTCGAATGCATAGAGCATCAGGTTGGAACTGCCGACCACACTGTCGACGGTCAGTTTGCCGCTGGGCAACTGATCCGGAGGTACTGTCAGGATCAGTGATTGAGTGAAGCGAGTAATCATGGTCCCAAAGGGACGTCCGCCGGTGTCATAGCTCAAATCGCTCTTTTCCAGGGCGATCAGCTTGGGGGTTTGTGTCAGGGTAAGAGGCCCGCCATCCTGAGGGTTCACTGCTACGCGAAAGCCTATGCCTTCGACGTTGGTCGGTGCGGATTGAAAGCGCTGTGGCGTACCGCCACTCCAGTTGCCAACCGTCACCAACTCTCGTACCCGGTTCCCCGAGGGTGAGTAGCGGAAGTTGGTATAGAGGCTGACCGCGCGCTGCCACAACACGTCGCCCTCCTTGGCCCTGCCGTCCAACGGCGTAACCGCCACCCACGGCGTGCCATCACCGTTGCTGAACTCACAGTTCAGCGCAAAGCCATTCACCGTGGCCGCCTGCGCAGCACCGCTGGACACGCCTGAAGACAGCCCTGTCAGCAGTATTGCGTTCACCCACAGGGAACGTCGTTTCCGATCAGCTACAAGCCTGAGCCATTGGCGAATCATCTGTCATTCTCCCAGTCTGCGCCTGTGTGCCACGGCCCCTGAAAACGGCTGCGTGATGCACAAGCGAGATGGATTGCACAGCGATGGCCGGCTGCTTCCGGCCATCGGCAAAGAACAGACAAGGGACGGGACAAGCAGGTACCCGCCAGCAGCCTCGATACGCCCTGCACCCGCACGGCGTATCGAGAGACTGCGTTTCCCCTGTACTACCTCATCAGTTGCGGATATCGCCCTGATTGAGGCCAACCAGCGGTACCTGGGTCGCCTGCCCCAACGCGGTGTTGTAGGCCAGGATTCCGTAGTTGACACCGGCCAGACCACCATAGGTCTGCTTGCCGTTCGCGAGGACCTTGACGTTGCCGTAGGCCACGGACTGACGAATATCCCCCATGTTCAAGCCGGCCAATCCACCCAGGCGGGCATAGCTGCCACCACTCACCTCACCATTGGCCAAGGAGTTGGCGATCCGCGAATTGTTCTGCCCGACCAGGCCACCAACGGTACTCTGGGCACCGCCCACGACGTTGCCTTTGGCCGACGCGGTATCAATGCGGTGATCCACATAATCGCCGTTGGTCCCCACCAGGCCGCCGATAAAGCTGCTGGCGCCGCCGCTGACATTACCGCTGGCCTCGACTGAACTCAGGTCGCCATCGTTGAACCCCACCAACCCGCCGATATGGCTCAGGGTGCCGCCGGTGACCTTGCCGCGAGCCACTGCATATTCGGTAGTGCCGGCAAAGTTGTGCCCGATGAGGCCGCCGATGTTGCCGCTGCCACCACCCAGAACCTCACCGGTGGCTTCAGCCGTGTGGATTTCACTCCGGTCGTTCTTGCCCACCAGACCGCCAACATTGGCACCGGTCGAGTCGGCAACCCTGCCGGAAGCGCTGACGTTGTTCAGCACGCTGTTCTGGTTCAAGCCAACCAGGCCGCCTGCTGCCGCTGACCCCGTGCCGGTGATCGCACCGCTGGCGCTGGAGTCAGTGACGGTGCCGTTGTTGTTGAAGCCCACCAGGCCACCGATGTTGCTGGCGGCATAACCCCAGACGTTGACCGAGGAGCTTGCGCGCTCGATGGTGCCGCCCTGGTTGTAGCCCACCAACCCACCCAGGTTCGGGTCCTGGACGTAACGGTTGAAACCGGTGCCGACGGTGCCGGCACTGGAAGAGTCGGCAATCGACCCGCCCTTGTTGACCCCCACCAGGCCGCCCATACCGCCAACGGGACTGATCTGCATGGTGCCCAGGACCTGCACGTTGGTGCTGCTGTTGGTGATGGAGCCCGCACCGGCGAAACTGTTGCGGTTTTCCCCTACCAGCCCGCCGACAGCGAGGGTGTAGCCATTACCGGTAACAGTGCCGGCCATGGTTCCACGATCGATGGTGCCACCGGAGTTGATCCCCACCAGGCCACCGAGGTAGTTGTTCTGATTGCTGTTGGCAACTACCCGCAGATTGGTGGCACTGACGTTGTTGATCCGGCCGCTGTTCAAGCCCACCAGCCCACCGATATTGCCGAAGCCGGCGTTGGAGGTCGTACCGTTGATGGTCATGGAGGCCAGTTTGAGGTTGCTGATGTCACCCGACGACTTGCCGAACAGACCACCGTAAGGGCCGTCGGTGTTGACGGTGAAACCGCTGATCGTGTTGCCCAGGCCATCGAAGGTCCCGGTGAACGTGTTGCTGCCACCAATGGACTTGATGATCCCGCTGCCGGCGATGTTATTGCCCAGTACGTACAGGCCATCGAGGCTGGTACCGATCGCCTGCAACTGCGCGGCGTTCTGGATCACGTTGTACAGATCGCCATTGGCGTCGAACCAGGCGCCGCTGCCGGACAGCGTGACCCGGCCATCCGTGCCCAGGGCATAGGCGTTGCCATAGTCCAGACCCAGACTGCTGTTGATCCCGGTGAGCTCCACCGCGCCATTGAGCTTGATGTCCCGCTCGGCATTGAGCTCGATGCGAGTACCGCCGCCGCTGCCTTTCAGGCCGCTATTGATATGGATGTCCTGGGCCGAGTTGACGCTCAGTTGATTGCCGCTGGTCCAGGCAATGGCTCCATCCACCGAAACGTCACCGCTCTTGCTGTTGAGCTCGACATTGGTAGTGGCCAGGTTGTGCGCCAGGGTATCGGCATACACGGTGTTGCTACCGGCCGTGGCGGTAGGGCTGACCTTGACCTCGTCGGAGCTGATCTTCCAGGTGCCGGCCTTGCCATTGTTGGCCAGGGTGTTGACCCGCGCGGCCAGTTGCACCTTGGTATTGGCGCCCTTGGTCTCGACCACACCACCATCACCCACCGAGGTCAGCGCACTGGCGCTCATCGAGCCGCCGACGTTGACTACACCTATGTCGCCACCGTCCAGGGTGATCTTGCCGGCCTTGCGTGACAGGGTGTTGGCTTCGATGGCGCCCTGGTTGTTGACCACGGTCTGCAGCATGGAGCCAGCGCTCTTGGCGGTCATCAGCACCTGTCCACCGTCGGCCTTGAGCAGGCCGCCGTTGCTCACCAGCGCATTGATCGCCGCGGCGTCCACTTGCAGGTCCAGCAAGTTGCTGCCGTCGAAACTGACGGTGAATTCATTGCCACCGCCCAGGGCTACCCGGCCCTTCTGGGCCTTGATGGTGCCGTCGTTGATCACGGTCTTGCCGAGCAGCGCCACGTTGCCGCCGTCAGCAGCGGTGATGGTGCCGTTGTTGACGATCCGCGCCGATGAGGTGCCGGCAAACTTGTAGTTGCCGGCAGTGAAGTTGGCATCGGTGATGTTCTGGGTCGAGGCCACCAGGCCGCCGACATTCACTTGCGCGCCCTGGCCGAAGACCACCCCGTTGGGGTTGATCAGGAACACCTGGCCGTTAGCCTTGATTTGCCCCTGGATGTCACTGCCGTTGACGCCGATCACCCGGTTCAGGGCGATAGAGGTCTTGGTCGGCTGGCTGAAGGTCACGGTCTGACCGTTTCGCACACTGAAGTCGTTCCAGTTGGTGATCAACTTGTCGGTGTGCTGGTTGATCGACATCTGCTTGCCGTTATCGAACGTCAGAATATCCGCCGTCCCGGAGACCACTGTTCCCCCAGTCGGCAAGGCGAAAGCCGCGGGCAAACCGCCCAGGCCCAACAAACCGGCGACCATTACCACCAGGCCTTTGCGGGTTCCGGAACGACGGCGACGACGGGCGCCTTCGTCGGTCACACTCCAGCAGCCCTGGGCCTGATTCCATACCAATGCATAAACCTTGTTCACGTTGACTCCTCATCTATCAATTAACGCCCTGCAACATTTGCAGGACGGCACTGCATCCGAAGTGCACGCAGGCCTTCAGAAATACTGTGTGGCGCTGGCCCAGACCCGCGGTGTGCGCTCGGGCCCGCTGCCTTCCTTGCTGTTGTCCAGGGGCCAGGCGCTGGTCACGCTGATCTGTTGCGATGGCCCACTCCAACTGGCGCCCACACCGGCGCCCGAGAGCTGGCGGCGGTTCTCTTCGCGGGTCCAGGGACGTTTGTTGACCTCCACCGCTCCGTGGTCGACAAACGTCTTGAGCTGCCAGCGAGGGGCCAGGGCGTAGCGCAACTCCAGGCTGGCCTGCCAACCCTGGTCGCCACTGCCGGTGCCCTGGGGATAGGCACGCACATCAAAAGGACCGCCCACGCCGAACTTTTCCGAGCTGTCCAGGTTGGCTGAAGCCCATTGCGCGTTGAACTGGGTGTAGAGCTGAAAGCGCGGGCTCAGGTACTGCAGGCGCGCGGCATTGAGGTTGAACTTCTGAAAACCGCCGGCCGTACCGGCCGTGAAGTGATCACGCCATTGATCCCCTGGATCGTCGAGGCTCAGCCGCCCGCTGCCATAAGTGAGGTAGAAGAAGGTCTGGCCGCCGCCGAGCAGGCTGTCCTGAAAATTGCCGTTGAGACCCAGGCTCCAGAGTTCCACGTGTTTCTTGCTGCTGACTTCGAACAGGTCGATGTCATCGCGCAGACGCTTGTCCTCGTATTGCAGCTGGGCGCTGAGATCGAAGGTGCGGCTGCGGATCAGCGGCTGGGTGACAAAGACGCTGCCGATGCTGGCTTGGCCGTGGGCCTCCAGCAGTTCGAAGACCTTGCCCAACTCGTAGTTCATCTGCGAATAAGCCACGCCCAGGCTGGTGGACCAGGGGCCTACCGGAAGCTTGTAGGCGGCGCGGTAATAACGCTGATCCTCATCGCTGCCCAATACCCGCAGGTTGAGCTGGTCGCCCAGGCGCAAGGGGTTGTTGAGGTTGAGGCTGCCCCCCAGTCGATATTCGCCGGTGTAGTAGCCGCCATAGTTGTCGGCCTCCAGGCTGCCGCTGGCCCAGGGACCGGGCTGCGCATTGATCAGCAGGTCGGTGGTGCCGCGCTGCTCACCGGCGCGCAAGGTGCCCTTGACCCGTACTCCAGGCAGGTCGCTCAACAACAGCAGACTGCGCTCGAGGTCATCGCTGAACACGGGGGCTTCGCTCTTGAGTGACGACAAAGGGCCACGAATCACCGAGTCCAGGGCCCGGGATTGGTTGTGCAGTTCAATACGGCCGTAACGGCCCTCGATGACCTCGATGCGCACCACGCCGTCCTCGATGTCCTGGGCCGGCAGGAAGGCCCGGGCCAACATGTAGCCCTGGCCCTGGTAATAGGTGGTCAGGCGTTCGGCAGCCGCACGCAACTGATTCAGGTCCAGCTCCTGGCCCTTGAGGTCCGCCAGCAACGGCAGCAGGGTCTGATTGGAGAACGCCTGGTTGCCCACAAGCACAAAGTCGTTGACCTCTAGGCGGATACCCGAGGTATCCGGGGCAGGAGCGCTCGGCGGCTTGACCGCAGGCAGGTCCAACTCCGGCTCCGCCGGTTCCGGCAAAGCCGGTTGGGTGGACTCGATATCACGCATCGCCTGTCCCGCGTTGGGCACATACCCAGCGGCAGTCGCCAGCCCCGGCAGCAGCAGGAGCAGGCTCAAACAGCCTCTGGAAAAATGTTGTCGAGCGCCTTCAAGGCCCCCGAAAACCGACCCACTCAAAGACTTGCCCAAGGCAACTTCAGTCTTGTATCCGCGCACTTCCACTCAGCGTCTCCCCGCTGTCTGTTGCCACTTGGTAATGAACCACCGCCTGATCCGGGGTAATTCCTGGTACTTCAGGCAGGGCGATCCGCGCCGAACCAAAAGGCTCCACGGTGATGCCCTGCAAGGTGTTGGCTCGAGCGCTGCTGCCCAGCGTCAATTCGGCGAAGGACACGTAATACGGCGTCGGGTTGCCGACCAGCAGCGCCGCATCGGATTTGCCCGCAGCGGCGAAGCTCCAGCGCAGTTGGCGCACGGCTTGGTCGGCACTACCGGCCAGGCCCTGGGGGCGATACAGCAGCTTCATGCGCATGCGATAGGCCAGGCGCAAGACGTTCTCGGTCACCGGCAGCCGAGATGGCACTTCCAGAAAATTGACCCAGAACACTGACTCGCGATCGGTGGGCAAAGGCTCGCCGCTGTAACGCAGCATCAGGGCCGCCCGCTGTTGCGGTTCCAGCCTGGAGATCGGCGGCGACAGCACGAACGGCACTGCCAACCCACTGGGACTGGCCTTGGCATCGCCCTTGTCCAACCAGGCCTGTAACAGGATCGGCGCCTGGCCGATGTTGCCGACCCGGATGCTCATGACGGACGTATCTGCGGGGAAGATGAACCGGGTGCCGGCGATCGACAGATCGGCCTGGGCCCAGGCACTGAACCAGAGCAGTAGCGCCGCCAGCAGCCAGCGGCCAAGACCGGCTCGGCATGGGATCTCACGTCCCTCCAGAAAGCGCATCAAGACTGCCCCCCCTGGCTTGGGCTCGCGTCGCCAGCGGGCACTGCCCGACAAGGAAGCTGGAGCAGGTCATAACCGGTGGCGGACGCCGGATCACGAGGCGGCAACTGGTAGTCGATCAGGCAGCGCTGATCCGGTTCGTGGCCCCATTCCACACGGAGGGTTCCCTGGTCCTGCTCGGAACGCAGTACCAGACGACTGCCTTGGCCGACGGCGCCCAGTTCGGCACCGCTCTGGTCATCGACGGCGACCGCGGCAAACGGCAATTGCTGGCCATTGGGCTGCCGGCTATCGATCAGGAACGCCCTGGCCCTGCGGGTGGGATAAGAGAGCATCACCACCGCGCCCGCTACCGGCGCGACGTTGCGTGAACTGACCTGCAGTTCGACATCGTCGGCCATGCCGCTGGGGTCGATGTCCACGGTGTTCAATTGATAGGGACTCAGGCTCGGCACCACGGCGTAGCCGCGTCCATCCACCCGCGTCTGGGCATAGCCAACCCTGGCACCCTTGGCATGGGGGGCATACACCAGGCCTGAGGTTTCACTCAGGGTCTGGGAGAACGTCAGGCCGCCCGAGTGCAGGACCATGCCTCCGGAAGCCCCCAGGGACTCCTGGCGATAGTCGCTGCCCTGGGAAAAACTCGAACTCAGGGAGACCTCGGGCATGAAGTAGTTGAAGCTGGCGTTGGTCGAGGTCTCGCGCTGGCGCTGATCATGGGACGCGGACACGGCATAGGTGGCATCGCCGCGCTCGCCCAGGGCTCCGGAAACACCGCTGGTGTAGTGCGCACCGGAGTTCTTGTCATGACTGGCGTAGGCGTTGACCGTGGTTGCTCGGCGACCCTCGCGTCCCAGGGGGATCGACAGACTGAAGCTGAAATAGGTGTTGTCCGCCCCGACTCCACCTCCAGAGCCATTGCTGGACGCGCGCATGCGCTGGGCCATGAAGGAGTAGCTGTTGCCCCGCCACTGATTGCTGTAGCCCAGGGAGAAGTTCAGGGTCTGGCCCTGGCGATTCCAGTACTTGAGGCTGGAGCCAGTGACGTAAAGCTGACCGCCACCCTCGCCCAGTTGCTGGTTGATGTTCACATCCAGGCGGTCCCGCACGCGGGAAAACGACTCGGCCCCGGCGCCACGCTCCACGTAGTCCTGCAAGGCAATGGCGTCATGCAGCCCCAGATAGCCACGGGTGGAATAGCGATACGCCAACAGGGAAAACTGCGTACCGCTGATGGGCAGGTTCTTGCTGTAGGAAAGGCGCAGGCTCGACCCCTGCAGACTGCCTTCGCGGGGCAGTTCGGTCTTGGCCTGAGTCAGGTCCAGAGCGAATGCGCCCACGGAGGTATTCAACGCACTGCCGATCAGGGCCGACATGTAGCTGCCGGTCACTGCCGTACCGGCGTAGCCGGTCAGTTGGTTATCCAGCCCGTAATGCAGGGTGCCCTGGGCCACATACTGCTCGCCACCGAGCCCCGGGTCGGTGACCTGGCCGGCGGTCAGGCTGTAGCGTGAGGTACCCGGACGCAGCAATTGCACGGTGGTGGCAAAAGGCACGGTAAAACGGCTGGTTTGTCCATTGGCCTCGGTGACTGTTACCTCCAGGTCACCGCCAAAGCTGGCCGCCTGCAAATCGGAGATTTCGAAGGGGCCCGGGGCGACCGCCGTCTCGTAGATCAGATAGCCGCGCTGATACACCGAGACCTTGGCGTTGGTGCTGGCGGTGCCTCGCACTTGCGGTGCGTAGTAACGCTGGGTGTCGGGCAACATGCGCGAGTCGCTGGCCAACTGGACGCCGCGAAACGACACCGAATCGAACAGATCGGCATCGGTCACGCTTTCCCCCACCAGCAACTGTGAGCTCCAGTCCGGCAGGTCGGTCTGGGCATAGATGTAGCCACGCTGATAGCGGCTGCCCAATTCCGGCGACCAGGTCGCGGTACCACTGTGGCGCAAGCGCAAAGCGCCGATATTGAGCCCCATGTTGAGTCCGGCGTAGCCATGGGTCTGGCTTTGTCCACGACTCTGGGAGCTGAACAGGCTGGTGTTGTAATTGAGCACCGCCGCGGACACGCCGGAATCCCAGCTCGCCGGATCGACGTAGGTCTTCGACTGGTTCGGCTGGAGGAAGAACTGCGGCACGGACAGGTCGATCTTCTGCTCGGCGATATTGATGCGGCTGGTTACACCGGGGATGTAGCTGCCCAGGTCGCCACAGAACAACCCCTCGCTCATGAGCGGGTGGGACGCCCCGGCCCCCAGCGCGGCATCGGCCTTGTGCAGGTCGATCCCCAACTGCTGCAGTGACGCGCGATCGAAGCACGGCCGGCTACCCTGAGGCTCGTCGCTGGCACGGAACTCGACCTCCAGCAACGCCCGCCATTGGCCACTCACCAGCAGATCAAGCAGGTATTTGCCGGGCGCGATATAGCCCAATTGCTCAAAGCGCGAAGTATCGATGGGTGTCTCCTTGCCTTGAAACAACATCTGGCTGTCGAACAGCACGCGTTCGCCACTGTCCTGCTGGGGCCCCTCCTCGCTCGCGACCAGGACCGTCGAGTGCCCCATCAGCGCCGCCAGACACAGCCTCTGCACAACCGGAGCAGAACCCCGACCACACCGAACACCGGGGCGCGCAGATACATCGCGCCTATGGCACTGAACACTCAACATAACGAGATCCCAACGCGCTCAAGACTGAGCAAGCGGACAAACGAGCGAAGTTGAATTAAGAAACCAACTAGAGCAGCGAACTCTTCAGCGATCGGCGGCCACCGAAATCGTTGATCACTTCATAGTTGATGGAGGCCTTGGCCGGGTCTTTCGGAGCTGTCGCCGGCCAAGCGAACGACTCATTGGCAAACGGCGCGACCATTCCCGGTTTAAGGGCAAACTGACGACCTCCCAGTTCAACCTCTATACGACCGAAAGACACGTAGTAAGGCGTTGGGTTGGATACCTTGACAACAGGCACTTGCGGACCTGTCGGGGCGGAACTCAAGTGACCGGCCCGATTGAACTCCCACTTGAGTTTTTCAGCGGCCGAGTCAACAACACCGTCAAGATTGGGCGGCCGAAAGAAAATCTTGATACGCGTTCTAAATGCAAACTGCAGTACGTTTTCATCCTTCTCCTTGCGGGGCGGAGTTTCCAATACATTCAGCCAGAACAATGATTCGCGATCGGTCGCCAACGGCTCTTTCGAATAAGACAGGCGCAGCACTGCCGAGTCTCCAGACTCCAAACGACTGACAGCCGGCGCCAGCAGGAAAGGTACTTGTATTTCTTCAGGGGCCTTATTGGCTTCCCCTCTATCGATCCAACTTTGCGCCAAAAGAGGAACAGGACCGGAGTTACTTATTTTCAATGTAACCTCTCGGGCTTCGGCCGGATAAATCAACCGAGTCCCTTGTAGAACTATCCCTGCATGCGCAGCTCCCGAAAACAGCCCCAGGAACATGACACCGATAACGAGAGAATGTACAAAACGCGCTGTCGGCGTCATGACCTGCCCCTTAATAACTAACGACTGTTACTGATAAGCCAGGGTGTAGCGAATGAAGGAAACACCCGAACCGGCACCGACCGAAGCTGCCGTAGAGACGTAAGCGGCCTTGTACTTGAGGGTCGCGGCGTTGCCGGAAACCGTTGCCACTTGCGGCGTGGTCTCGGCCTGGCCCAGGACAATCTTCTGCGGTTGAGCGGCGTTGTCGTTGTAGATCTGGATCTGTACACCGGTTGCCGGTGCACTGCCGATCAGCTTCAGGTTGCCTGTAGCAGGGTCAATGTTATTGACCTGATCGAACTCGATGGACACCTTGGAGTCGTTCTTGCAGTTAGTACCCGAGAGTTTCAGCTCGAAGGGTTTCAAGTCGGACGTGGTACCGATTTTTGCAAAGTGCGTAGGCAAGAAAGTGCCCAACTCAACGTTGGTCACGTTGTTTTCGCCGGGCGCCTTGCCGTTGATCTCGCAGGTCACGTCAGTGATGCTGCCACTAAAGTTCACTACACCGTCGGTAGCCTGGGCAAATGTCGGGATCAATGCAGCCAGCATCAAACCGGAAGTTGCCATGGACAAGAGAGAGTTGCGTTTCATCTGATTTCCTTTTCCCAATAGCTCAATAGAGTAAGCACAAAGATCTTCCCTATCTGAAAGAGGTCGACAAACACTCTTGCCACCGCAATAGAAGAAAAGACCTGCTCTGCCTTCAAACGTTTATGAATACTGCTGACCTCCAGTTCGATGACCCACTTCAGTCACACAAGCGGGCCAGGCTTGCCAGCAGGAAGCCACCATATCGAATAGCCGATTGTTTTAGATCAAGACCACGCCGACTCGAATTACAGGAACAGTCCCAGAGCTCTATAAGAAATTTCCTACAGCCTTAAAAACAGCACCCACGAGTCAACATCCAGATAAATCCATTGGATACCGGACAACAGCATTTGAATTTAATAGTTTATTAATAAGGCCGTAGATGAATACAACTCCAACGACCACGAATAAACTTGGCCACTGGAGCTATTGAGATCGACAACAGGAGTTGGGCGAGAAGGAAGCCACAACGGCAGAATAAAGTCAGGCCGAACAAGGAACGTCCGAGAGGACTGGGTGATGGCTTGGAGCGCGGCGGGAAAGCGGTTTCGGAAAAAACAGCGGGCAACAAAAAAGCCCCGGAAATCGACGATTTCCGGGGCTTTCATTTGTATGGCGGAGAGATAGGGATTCGAACCCTAGGTACCGGTGAAGGTACAACGGATTTCGAATCCGTCCCATTCGGCCACTCTGGCATCTCTCCAACGGCGCGCATCATAACAGCACCTTTGCCGGATGCGAAGCCCCCGAGCAAATTTTTTCCGTGCTATCAGATGCTTGCGTCGATTACAGCGGTACGCCCAGGCGCTGAGCGACTTCTTCGTAGGCTTCGATCACGTCACCGAGGCCCTGGCGGAAGCGGTCCTTGTCCATCTTCTTCTTGGTGTCCTTGTCCCACAGGCGGCAGCCGTCCGGGCTGAACTCGTCGCCCAGGACGATGGAGCCGTCGCTGAACACACCGAATTCCAGCTTGAAGTCCACCAGCAGCAGGCCAGCGTCATCGAATAGCTTGCTCAGGACTTCGTTGACCTTGAGCGACAGTTCTTTCATGCGCGCCAGTTGCTCGACGGTGCCCCAGCCGAACGCCACAACGTGGGATTCGTTGATGAACGGGTCGCCCTTGGCGTCGTCCTTCAGGAACAGCTCGAACGTGTAAGGATTGAGCTTCATGCCCTCTTCCACACCCAGGCGCTTGACCAGGCTGCCGGCCGCGTAGTTACGCACCACGCACTCCACCGGGATCATGTCGAGCTTCTTCACCAGGCACTCGTTGTCGCCCAGCAGCTTGTCGAACTGGGTCGGCACGCCGGCGGCTTCGAGTTTCTGCATGATGAAGGCGTTGAACTTGTTGTTCACCATCCCCTTGCGGTCCAGTTGCTCGATGCGCTTGCCGTCGAACGCCGAGGTGTCGTTGCGAAACAGCAGGATCAAGCGGTCGGCGTCGTCGGTCTTGTAAACCGATTTGGCTTTGCCGCGGTAGAGTTCTTCACGTTTTTCCATGATGGGCTCCGCTTGCTAAGTAGGTGGGCTAGGCGATGTGGCGCCAGTCGAGCCCTGAATCTTGATCGGCCAGTTGCAGCCAGTCCGGGTCGCACCCGAGGGTGTCGACAAAACATTGCCGGGCCAGCTGCGGCAGGTTGTTCTTGCTGCTCAGATGAGCAAGGACCAGATGCTGCAGGTCCTGCCATCCCAATTCGGCCACCAGGCTTGCGGCCTGATGGTTGTTCAAATGCCCTTCGTCGCCGCCAACCCGCTGCTTGAGAAAGTACGGGTAATAGCCGCGCGCCAACAGGTCCCGGCAATGGTTGGCCTCGATCATCAAGGCATCCAGGCCACGGTAGCCTTCCAGTACGCCGGCACAGTAGGAACCCAGGTCGGTCAGCAGGCCAAAACGCCGCTGACCGTCGCTGAAGACAAACTGCGTAGGTTCCTGGGCGTCATGAGCGACGGCAATCACGTCAATGCACAAGGCGCCGATCTGCAGTTGCTCGCCACCGCGGACAAAACCCGCAGCCTCCACCGGCTTGCGCATCCCGCGCAACGTGCCCTGGCTGAGGTAGACCGGTAAATTGTAGCGCCGAGACAGCAAACCCACGCCATGCACGTGGTCGGCATGTTCGTGGGTCACCAGGATGGCGCTCAACTGCGAGGGATGAACGCCCAGGCGCAGCAGGCGCCGCTCGGTTTCCCGCAGGGAGAAACCACAATCCACCAGGATGTAAGTGTCAGCACTGGCGATCAGCGTGCCATTCCCTTGGCTACCACTGCCGAGAACGGCAAAACGCATCTGATCAGCCCAGGTTGTCCTGAATCACGCCCAACACTTTGCGCGCCACATCGGCCGGCGCCACGGTGTTGATGTTCTTCTCGACGGTCACCTGGACGTTGTCGCCCACCTTGCTCAGGCGAACCTGATAGCGCTCGGCACGGGCTTCGATCTCTTCCTTGGCCGGCTTGCTGCCGAACAACTTGCCGAAGAAGCCCGGCTCGTCGTTCTTCTTCTCGGCTTTTTCCGCCAGGTTGATGTAGTACAGGCCCAAGCTGCGGTTGATGTCCTCAACCCGCCACTCGCCCTGCTCCAGGGCGCGGCCTACGCTGGACCAGGCGCGATCGAGGTCGGCACCCAGGTTCAGCACCGGATTGCCGCTGCCGTCTTCGCTGAGGCTGACCCGGCTTGGGGTATCGAAATCACGGGCCGCCAGCAGGGACACTGAACCGCCCTTCTCGGAGGTACGGCTCATGCTGGCCAGCATATCGTCCACCAGCGCGGCGTCCAGGCCGGTGTTGACCGAGCGATTGGTGAACTCCACGTCAGCGGTGCTGCCGGCGGGACGCTCGGCACTGACCACGTAGACTTCACTGGTATTGCGCTGCACGCCCGGTTCGATACGGACCCGTACGCGGGTTTCGCTGTCGGCGGCGACGCCGGCGCTGCTCAGGCGCTTGGCCACGGCAGCGGAAAGCTCGTCGGAACGCTGCCAGCGGGTGCTGAACTCGCCGGTTTGCGGACGTTGCTGATCCAGACGGAACCCGTTGTCCTGGAAGAACTGCACCGCCACTGGCCAGACTTCGGCCGGTGGATGCTGGGCCATGACCCAGCGCGAATCGCCGCTCTTCTGCAGGGTGTAGTCGCTGGCGTCGGCAATGGCCGACAGCGGCTGCGGACGAGGTACTTGGTACTCGCCCTTGACGTTGTCGTCGGCCACGTTGCGCGGGATCGGCAGCAGCGGATCCAGACGCTTGGAGGTCTGGACATCCGGCGGCAGTTGCATCGGTGCTGTTTGTTGCGCTTGCAGGTAATCGCTACCCCGGTCACGGAAGTAGCCTTCCGGGCCCCAGATCCAACCGCAGCCACTGGTGCTGGAGATAATCAAGGCAAGTGCGGAAAGTCCGGCCATTCGCTTCATGCGTTGTACTTCCTCAATTAAACCAAGACGCCGGACTGGCGCATGGCCTGCCGCAGCGGTTCGTGACAGGCGGCACTGAGCCAGGTGAGCGGCAGACGGATACCGTCCGGCATCAAACCCATTTCGTGCAGGGCCCATTTCACGGGAATAGGGTTGGATTCGATGAACAGAGTCTTGTTCAGCGGCATCAGGGTTTCGTGGATCTCGCGGGCCTTGGCGGCATCGCCGGCCATGGCCGCGGCGCACATCTGGCTCATGGCCCGAGGCGCGACGTTGGCAGTCACCGAGATATTGCCCTTGCCGCCCAGCAGGATCAGCTCGACGGCAGTGGCGTCATCGCCGGAGTACACCAGGAAATCGTCGGGCACACCGGCCAGGATGGCCTTGGCGCGCTGCAGGTCGCCGGTGGCTTCCTTGATCCCGATGATGTTTTTCACGGAGGACAGGCGGATCACGGTCTCGGCCTGCATGTCGCATGCGGTGCGGCCTGGAACGTTGTAGAGGATCTGCGGGATGTCCACGGCCTCGGCAATGGCGCGGAAATGCTGGTACAGGCCTTCTTGAGTCGGCTTGTTGTAATACGGGGTCACCAGCAGGCATGCATCGGCGCCGGCAATCTTCGCGTTGGTGGTCAGTTCGATCGCTTCACGCGTCGAGTTGGCGCCGGTACCGGCAATCACCGGGATGCGCCCTGCAACCTGGGCCACCACCCGACGAATCACCTCGATGTGCTCGTTGACATCCAGTGTGGCCGATTCACCTGTGGTGCCGACCGCCACGATGGCGTTGGTGCCCTCTTGCAGGTGGAAGTCCACCAGTTTGCTCAGGCTGTCCCAGTCGAGATTTCCCTGTGCATCCATGGGTGTGACCAGTGCCACCATACTGCCCGCAATCATGCAACCGCTCCTGCCGGAAAAAGAGAGCGGTAATGGTACTGGCGCCAAGTTCCTTGCACAAGCGAAGTCCCGCGCCGTGAGCATTCCCCTGAGCGATGGTTTTCGCTACCCTTCAGGCTTTGATCGCTACCGATAAGCGTGTAAACCGGGTTATCGCCTGCCTGTCGCTTCTCCAAAGCCCCATTCCTGCATTGCCAGCCTGTGTTCCGGACGTATCGGGACCTGTCGCCGGCTTGTGGTTCAAGGCCCAGAAGATCCGCTTGCAACACTTGCCCGGCACTGGCTTGTCAAAAGTATCGACCGCTCATCGCTTTAGGAATGCTGCATGTCCACCCCCACAGTTCGCGAACAATTCCTTGTCATCAGTGCCCTTGGCGCCAACCCCATGGAGCTGACCAACGTCCTGTGCCGCGCCAGCCATGAAAACCGCTGCGCCGTAGTGACCTCGCGCCTGACCCGGCATGGCGAGTGCAGCGCCCTGGTGCTGGAGATTTCCGGCAGCTGGGACGCCCTGGCGCGCCTGGAAAGCAGCCTGTCATCCCTGGCCAAGAAGCACGCCTTCACGGTCAACGTGGTGCGCAGCGCCGCCCTGGAAAGCCGCCCCCAGGCCTTGCCTTATGTCGCCTACGTCAGCGCGGCGTACCGCTCTGACATCGTCAATGAGCTGTGCCAGTTCTTCATCGACCACCATGTCGAGCTGGAAAACCTCACCTGCGATACCTACCAGGCTCCGCAAACAGGCGGCACCATGCTCAACGCCACCTTTACCGTGACCCTGCCCGCCGGCACCCAGATCAGCTGGTTGCGCGACCAGTTCCTGGATTTTGCCGATGCCATGAACCTCGATGCGCTGATCGAACCCTGGCGCCCACAGAACCCTATGTAAGGAAGCCCCATGGCCGTTGCTATCGATCAACCTATTGCCGATTTCCAGGCCCCTGCCACCAGCGGCCAGACCGTCAGCCTGTCCGGCCTCAAGGGCAAGCAAGTGGTGATCTACTTCTACCCCAAGGACAGCACCCCAGGCTGCACCACCGAGGGCCAGGGCTTTCGTGATCAGTACGCCGCCTTCCAGGCCGCCAACACCGAGATCTTCGGCATCTCCCGCGACAGCCTGAAGTCCCACGAGAACTTCAAGTGCAAACAGGAGTTCCCCTTCGAGCTGATCAGCGACAAGGACGAAGCCGTCTGCCAGCTGTTCGACGTGATCAAGTTGAAGAAGCTCTATGGCAAGGAATACCTGGGGGTTGACCGCAGCACCTTCCTGATCGACAAGGACGGCGTATTGCGCCAGGAATGGCGCGGGGTCAAGGTTCCGGGCCACGTCGACGCTGTACTGGCTGCAGCCCAGGCACTGAACAAGGCCTGAAACCAACGGGGCGGCTGAATCAGCCGCCCCGCGTTATCTAGAGTAAAGGCGCCACCACCGGGTCCTTCCTCGGCCAGGCATCCAGCACAGCCTTGAACAAGGTGGCCAGGGGAATGGCAAAGAAAATCCCCCAGAAGCCCCACAACCCGCCAAACAGCAGCACCGCACAGATGATCGCCACCGGATGCAGATTCACCGCGCCGGAGAACAGCAGCGGTACCAGCACGTTGCCATCCAGGGTCTGGATAATCCCGTAGACCGCCATCAGATAAATGAACTGGTCGCTCCAGCCCCACTGGAACAGCGCGATCAGCGCCACCGGCACGGTTACCACTACTGCGCCGACATAGGGCACCACCACCGAAATCCCCACCAGCAGGGCCAGCAGGGCCGCGTAGTTCAGGCCCAGGGCGACGAAGGCGATGTAAGTCACACCACCGCAAATGACGATCTCGATCACCTTGCCGCGGATATAGTTGGCGATCTGTCGGTTCATTTCATGGGCGACCCGGGTGATCAGGGTCCGTTCCTGGGGCAGATAGCCAATGACCCAACGGCTGATCATCGCCCGGTCCTTGAGGAAGAAGAACACCAGGATCGGCACCAGTACCAGGTAGATCATGATGTTCACCAGCAAGGGCAGGCTGGACAGGGAGAAGGTCAGCGCCCATTGCCCGAACTTGCCGATCTCGCCCCGAGCCACTTCGATGGCCTGCAGTACCTGCTCGTCCGATACCAGATGCGGATAGCGCTCTGGCAACAGCAGCAACAGCGACTGCCACTTGGCAAGCATGCCCGGCAACTCGTTGAACAGGGTGACGAACTGGTGCCAAAGCAACGGCACCACCACCAGGATGAACACCAGCAGCAGCCCCATGAACAGGGCGAACACCAGCCCCACCGCCGCCCCACCGGGCAGGTGCAGGCGCTCCAGGCTCACCACCAGCCCCTGCATCAGGTAAGCCAGGACCATGCCCGCCAGTACAGGCGCCAGCATCCCGCCCAAGGTCAGGACAGCGGTAAAGGCCAGGAACAGCAGCACAGCCAGCACCACCGCTTCTTCATCCGAGAAGTAGCGCTGTATCCAGTCACGTAGCACTTTGAACATCAATGATCCTTAGATGAAAGCGGTGATGGGCCGTCAGGCCTTTTTCAGCCAGTAACGATAGACTCCGGCCTCGTCCTCTTCGCGCAACAGGGTATGACCGGCCAGGCGAGCGAAGGTGCGGAAGTCACGCTGGGACCCGGCATCGGTGGCAATGACCTTGAGCACCGCGCCACTGGCCAGGCGATTGAGTTCCATCTTGGCCTTGAGCAGTGGCAGCGGGCAGTTGAGCCCACTGGCATCCAGCACGGCGTCATGGGCGACAACATCGGTCATGGGCTTACTCCGATCATCAATTCAAGACGCCTAGAATACCCTGCAAGGCAAAGCCGTCGGCAATAAACAAGCCTGAAACCAGAGCGCTGTTGCGCCGAGGTAAAGGCTCGATAAGGTAGACGTCGGAATTTGCCTGAAAGCACTTTTTTATCCTCAGAGTTTTCACTGGCTTTGTCTGGTCCCCGGCCAGGTGTCCAGCTACAGTAGAGCCTTTGTCGATTAAGGCTTTGTGCATGAATTTATTGCGCCCTACCCTGCTGACGCTCGCTTGCCTGCTCGCCTCACCGGGCTTCGCCGACGACCTGCCGTCACTCGGTGATGCCAGTTCATCCATCGTCTCTCCACAACAGGAATACCAGCTGGGCCGTGCCTGGCTGGCGTTGCTGCGCAGCCAGGTCTCGCAGCTCAACGACCCGCAACTCAAGGACTATGTCGAAACCAGCGTCTACAAACTGGTGGAGACCAGCCAGGTCAACGACCGGCGCCTGGAGTTCATCCTGATCAACAGCCCGCAGCTCAACGCCTTCGCCGCCCCAGGTGGGATTGTCGGGGTCAACGGCGGCCTGTTTCTCAATGCCCAGACCGAGGGTGAATACGCCTCGGTGCTGGCTCACGAACTGGCGCACCTTTCCCAACGCCACTTTGCCCGCGGTGTCGAAGCCCAGCAGCGCATGCAGGTACCAATGATGGCCGCCTTGCTGGCTGGGATCGTGATCGCCGCCGCCGGCGCCGGGGATGCAGGGATCGCCACCATCGCCGGCACCCAGGCCGCGGCCATCCAGGAACAGCGACGCTTTTCCCGGCAAAACGAACAGGAAGCCGACCGCATCGGCATTCTCAACCTGGAGAAGGCTGGCTACGATCCGCGCTCGATGCCCACCATGTTCGAGCGTCTGATGCGTCAATACCGCTTCGACGCCAAGCCACCGGAATTTCTCCTGACGCACCCGGTCACCGAATCGCGGATCGCCGACACCCGCAACCGCGCGGAACAGGCCAAGCTTGGAGGCACCGAGGACAGCCTGCGCTATCAACTGATCCGTGCCCGGGTGCAGTTGAACTACGAAGAATCTCCAGGGCTGGCTGCGAAGCGCTTTCGCGCACAGCTCGATGAAAACCCGAAGAACGACATTGCCCGCTACGGTCTGGCCATCGCCCAGATCAAGGGCAGCCAGTGGAACGAAGCCCGGGAAAACCTCAAGCCGCTGCTGGCCAAATCCCCCAATGACGTCACCTACAACCTGGCCCAGATCGAACTGGACATGGCCAACAACCGCCTGCCGGATGCTCAGGCCCGGGTGGAGCGAATGCTCAATCTGTACCCGGGCAATTACCCGCTGAACCAGATCCGGGTGGACCTGCTGCTCAAGCAGAACCGCCCGGCGGATGCGGAAAAGGCCCTGGAGGGCTTGCTGAAAAGTCGTCCGGACGATCCGGATGTCTGGTATCTGGTGGCGGAAACTCGCGGCCTGTCGGGCAACATCATTGGCCTGCACCAGGCCCGGGCCGAGTACTTCGCCCTGGTCGGCGACTACCGCCAGGCCATCCAGCAGCTGGACTTCGCCAAACGGCGGGCCGGCAGCAACTTCCCACTGTCATCGAGAATCGACGCTCGCCAGCGGGAGATGATGGATCAGGAGCAGATGGTCAAGGACATGATGCGCTGATGTTTCCAGGCAGCATAAAAAAGCCCGCCTCTTACGAGGCGGGCTTTTTATTGCGCGAGCATTCCGTCAGACGGATTACTCGGCCAGTTTAAAGGTAATGAAACTGGCTCGCCCCTGACGCAGTACGCGCATGGACACCGAACGGTTCTTCGGCAGCGCCTTGGCAATTTCGGTGAACTCCTTGGCGGTGGTAATCGCCTGGTTGTTCAGATGGGTGATCACGTCACCCGGCTGCAGACCGATCAGCGCCGCTGGGCCGTCCTGGACTTCCTTGATGACTACGCCGCCCTTGAGGTCAAAAGTCTTCTTCTGCTCATCATTGAGCTCGACCACGGCTACGCCGAGACGGTTGCTGCTGCGCTCGACACCGGACTTGGGCAGCATGCTCAGATCCTTGTCTTCTTCAGGAATGGCGCCCACGGTGAGTTCGACATTCTTGCGCTTGCCTTCACGGATCACTTCCAGGTTGGCCTTGGCTCCGGCCTTCAGCGCCCCTACCAGATGCGGCAGGTCCGCCGACATCACGATTGGCTGGCCATTAAGACTGAGAATCACGTCACCCACTTGCAGGCCGCCCTTGGCCGCTGGTCCGCCGTCCTGAACCTGCGCAACCAGTGCACCGGCAGGTTTTTCCAGGCCAAAGGATTCAGCCAGGTCTTTATTGACCTCCTGAATCACTACGCCCAGCCAGCCACGACTGACCTTGCCCCCGGTTTTGAGCTGATTGGAAACGTCCATGGCAACGTCGATAGGGATCGCGAAGGACACCCCCATGAAGCCGCCGGAACGGGTATAGATCTGCGAGTTGATCCCCACCACTTCCCCCGCCAGGTTGAACAGCGGCCCCCCCGAGTTACCCGGGTTGATCGGCACGTCGGTCTGGATGAAAGGTACGTAGTTTTCGTTTGGCAGACTGCGACCAATAGCGCTGACGATGCCTTGGGTCACTGTGTGGTCGAAGCCAAATGGCGACCCAATAGCCACGACCCATTGCCCGGCTTTCAGGTCCTGGGATTTACCCAGCTTCAGCACAGGCAGGTCCTTGCCATCGATCTTCAACAGTGCCACGTCGGAGCGTGGGTCGGTGCCGATCAGCTTGGCTTTCAATTCGCTGCGGTCGGCCAGGCGCACGAGAATCTCGTCCGCATCGGCGATCACGTGATTGTTGGTGAGGATGTAGCCATCCGGGGAAATGATGAAACCCGAGCCCAGGGACTGGGCTTCACGCTGGCGATCCCCTCGCGGAGAGCGCTGCTGCGGCATGCCGCGCTCGAAGAACTCCCGCAACATTGGCGGCAGGCCTTCCAGATCGGGCATCTGCGCCGAGTTGGAGACCCGGCGATCAGGCAGTTTCTGTGTGGTACTGATGTTCACCACTGCAGGCGAGGCCTGTTCGACCAGTTGGGTGAAATCAGGCAACTCGGCTGCCTGGGCAGACACGGCCTGTCCCAGCACCAGCACGGTGGCAAGAATGGTGAAGTAAGACTTCAAGCGTGGTATCGACATACGGCTCCCGTTACGACGAGCGTGGTTAAGCGATATGGAGCAAGCAGTACCGAACAGACAGGGGCGGTACTTTTGTTCCAGGAACGACAAATAAGGTCAGAACCGAGGGGTTCTGACCTATAAAAAAACTCTGGGGATTTTGCAAATGAAATTGCTCACCAAACATTTCATCTTCTCAATTGTGGAGTAGGCATTACCGACCTCTTACACAACCAATAAAGGCTCATTGCTTGGCGGTGGCATCGGAACGCATCGACAGTGCGATTCGTTCAGCGGTACCGATAGGGATTTCCCCGACCACGGTGACCATCATTTCGCCATCGGGCGTGGTCAAGCGACGCGATACGGCGACAGTCGGACCGAGCTGAGTCCGGGTATCGGTAACCGTCGCACCGTTGAGCGGCTCGAGGAATACCGAGAACCGCGCCAAGCCGTCGTCATACAGCAAGCTGTTGACCAGGGTCTTGGTTTCCGGATCCTTGCGGGCGGAGCTACTGGTCAGCTCGAAACCTGGAGGCAGCCAGTCGGAATGCCAGGTTTGCGCAGTTTTGATGGCCGAAGCCTTGTTGCTGTCCAGGCTCACCGGCTTGCAGTCAGCACCAGCTTGCAACTCGGCGTCTTCGGGTACATCTGTAGTATCCAGACGAGTGAACTGGAAGCGCTCCAGCAGCTGTCCCTTGTCATTCAACAACAGGGATTTGAGCGGCAGGCCGGTCTCCCGATCCAGATGCAACTCAAAGCCGTAGCGATGCTGATCTTTGGGCGTAACCGAAACGATCACTGCCTGACGCCCAGCCACACGAGACTTGCCGATAACGGCAAGGTCGTACCAATTCTTGAGCTTTTGCGGGTCCAGCGCACGGGCCGCAGAGTCCGGAGCATCCCCCAACCCTGCCACCAACGTACCGCTGACGCACTGGGTGCGACCATCGACACGCACCACCTCTTGAGCGGATCCATCGAGCTGAATCAGACGCTCACGGACCTTTCCATCCTGGACGCGATGCCAGATGTTATGGGTAGAAAAACTACCGTTACGCTCGTAAACGAAAGTGCCCTGAAAGCTTTGCTGTTGTTCCGCTTGCCCAAGACGTTGCAACCAGTCCTGGGCTTCATCGGCGTGGGCTGGAACCACAAACCAGCCACTAAGCAGAAGCGAGAGTAGAGGTATGGCGCGCATGATCCTCCTTAGCGGTTTTCCAAGCTTGCCGCACGGGCATAAGGCAGTGCGCTTTCAGTACCTTTTAGTGCAGCTTGCTGAGCATGCTGACGCAGGTAGCTCGGCAGACGCTGATCGTGCCAGCCTGGCTGCCCTTGCAATACACCATTAGCCATAGGGCCAGTGGCTTCCGAGCTTTCATTGTAGCCGGCCAATACAGCAGGGCCTTTTACTTGTGGAGTCGCCAGGGTTGGCTGACCGGCTTGCTGAGCCAGTTCAACGCCCGCGATCTCGTCTTGGTTGTACAGACGCACACCGGCCAAGACCGCCACAGTCACCGACGCAGCTACCGCCAGGCGGCCCAGGCTGCGCCAAGGTCCGCGGGACACTTTGGCCGGTACGGCCTCATCAGCCAGAGCTGCAGAAACGGCAGCGGCAATGTCCAGACGTGGAAGCAGCAACTCCTTGTGCATAGCTGCCCGGGCGATTTGATAACGGGCCCAAGTCTCACGGGTTTCTACTTCGTCGACGGCATTCAATACCCGACGCAATTCCAGTTCGTCCGCTTCGTTATCCATCACCGCGGACAGCGATTCCTGCAGGGCTTCACGACTCATGGCGGTTCCTCTCTTGGCTGTCGCCGCTGTCTCAGGTTTCCTGCAACAACGGCTGCAGGGCTTTATCGATGGCTTCCCGAGCGCGGAAAATCCGGGAGCGCACGGTACCCACCGGACACTGCATGACGCTGGCAATGTCCTCGTAACTCAGACCATCGAATTCACGTAAAGTTAAGGCTGTACGCAAATCTTCAGGCAGTTGCTGGATGGTTCGATGGACGGTGCCCTCGATCTCATCCCGCAGCAATGCACGTTCCGGCGACTCGAGATCCTTAAGGCCATGATCGCCGTCATAGAACTCAGCATCCTCAGAACTCACATCGCTATCCGGCGGCCGACGGCCGCGTGAAACCAGATAGTTTTTCGCCGTGTTGATGGCGATACGGTACAGCCACGTGTAAAACGCGCTGTCCCCTCGAAAATTACCTAGTGCACGGTAAGCCTTGATAAAGGCTTCTTGTGCGACATCCTGGGCTTCATGGGTGTCGTGCACGAAACGCACGATCAACCCGAGAATTTTGTGCTGGTATTTCAGCACGAGCAGATCGAACGCTCGCTTGTCGCCGCGTTGAACGCGTTCGACCAGCTGCTGATCCTCTTCCTGGGTTAGCATGAACACTCCTCGATAAGCTCGGAGGAGGTTTGCATCACTAATTGATCAGGCTTGCAAACATAGACTCGGGCTTTTCGCAAAAGTTCTCCCCCTCCAAGCAAGTTTCCTGCGGGCTCTGATCCGGCACGCACGAAAAACGCAGCGCGGGCAAGGCCGGCTGCGCGAATAATCCTGTCGTCGATTTCTGTCACAAGGGCCAGATTGCAAACCTTGGCCAGAACCGACGCTGTCCCTTCTTTCAGGCAACCTTCTATTGAGTTTGGGGCCTTGGCAAAAGTTCCCAATCTTTATAGCTGTGCTGAACGAAGATTGTGTAACGGTGAAGAGAAAAACCGCCCTACTTCTTCGAACACTCGGTTTCGCAACCTGGAATGCTTCGAATACCTGGGTGATCGAGAGCAACGCTTCTGCTCAGCGAAGTCGCACAATGCCCTGAAGGCGCGACTATTGTGCCGATCCCCCCCTCTATATACTAGTGGGCTGTGTGGCTGCCATGACTCGCCGATTCAGGCGTCTTGCGCCAACCCCGTCCTGGGTCGCTTTGAGCGGAATCCTTCAAATGAGCCAACAGTTTCAACACGATGTTCTGGTGATTGGCAGCGGCGCCGCCGGCTTGAGCCTGGCCCTGACACTGCCCCGCCACCTGCGTATTGCCGTCCTGAGCAAGGGCGATCTGGCCAATGGCTCGACCTACAGGGCCCAAGGCGGCGTCGCTGCCGTGCTGGACGATACCGATACTGTCGAATCCCATGTCGATGACACCCTCAACGCCGGTGGCGGCCTGTGCCACGAGGATGCAGTGCGATTTACCGTGGAACACAGCCGTGAGGCCATCCAATGGTTGATCGACCAGGGGGTTCCCTTTACCCGTGATGAAGACGCCAGCAGCGACGACAATGGCTTCGAGTTCCACCTGACTCGAGAAGGCGGTCACAGCCACCGACGGATCATTCATGCCGCAGACGCCACCGGCGCGGCCATCTTCAAGACACTACTGGCACAGGCCCGACAACACCCCAATATCGAACTGCTGGAGCAACGGGTTGCCGTCGACCTGATCACCGAGAAACGCCTGGGCCTGGAAGGTGATCGCTGCCTGGGCGCCTACGTGCTCAACCGCGGCACCGGTGAAGTGGATACCTTTGGCGCCCGCTTCGTAATCCTCGCCTCCGGCGGTGCGGCCAAGGTCTACCTCTATACCAGCAACCCCGACAGTGCCTGTGGCGACGGCATCGCCATGGCATGGCGCTCGGGCTGCCGGGTGGCCAACCTGGAGTTCAACCAGTTCCACCCCACCTGCCTGTATCACCCCCTGGCCAAGAGCTTCCTGATCACCGAGGCCCTGCGCGGTGAAGGCGCCCACCTCAAGCTGCCCAACGGTGAACGCTTCATGCAGCGGTTCGACCCCCGGGCCGAGCTGGCTCCCCGGGATATCGTCGCCCGGGCCATTGACCATGAAATGAAGCGCCTGGGGATCGACTGCGTCTACCTGGATATCAGCCACAAACCAGAAGCCTTCATCAAGACCCACTTTCCCACCGTGTATGAACGCTGCCTGGAATTTTCCATCGACATCACCCAACAGCCGATCCCGGTGGTGCCGGCCGCTCACTACACATGCGGCGGCGTGATGGTCGATCAACAGGGGCGCACTGATGTGCCAGGCCTGTATGCCATCGGCGAAACCAGTTTTACCGGCCTCCACGGAGCCAACCGCATGGCCAGCAATTCGTTGCTGGAGTGTTTCGTCTACGCCCGTTCGGCAGCAGCCGACATTCTCCAGCAGTTGCCCCAGATCTCGATTCCCATCGCCCTGCCGGCCTGGGATGCCAGCCAGGTCACCGACTCCGACGAAGACGTGATCATTGCGCACAACTGGGACGAACTGCGGCGATTCATGTGGGACTACGTCGGTATCGTGCGGACCAACAAACGCCTGCAACGGGCTCAACACCGGGTACGCCTGCTACTGGACGAGATCGACGAGTTCTACAGCAACTACAAGGTCAGCCGTGACCTGATCGAGTTGCGCAACCTTGCCCAGGTGGCCGAGCTGATGATTCTCTCGGCCATGGAGCGCAAGGAAAGCCGAGGTCTGCACTACACCCTCGACTACCCGCAGCTGCTGCCCGAGGCACGCGACACTATTCTGCTGCCGCCCACCTACGCCGGCCGAACTTGAGCCGCACCCGCAGACGCCGGTGCTCATCGGCTGTCTGCGCGTCCCTGGGAACACAAAGGGAGCGCACCCAGCGCTCGCCCTGCAGACGAAAGCGCAACACCACGATCAGCGGTAACGCCAGGCTGTCCGGCCGCAACTGCACCACCTGCCACCCCGTGGCCGGACTCCACAACTGCCAGCCCTCAGGCGAGTGCCGCAAGCGGCTGAATGCGCGGGAATGGGTCAACAAAATCTGTCGAGGCAGCACCCAACCGCTATGCACCAGGCACAGCAGGATGCCCAGCCCCTTGGCCACAGACGGGATATCCAGCAGAAAAATGGCGACCAGGGCGAATGCCTGGGCCAGGAGGTAGGCCGCCAGCAGTTGCCGTGAAGCACGCCAGCGGCACTCGAACAGCCTACTTGGGCTGGACACGGTCCAAAATCATGCGAACCATGCGCTGCAGCTCAGGATCCTCGGATTCGCTGCGCTCCATGAACCAGCCGAACATGTCCTGATCCTCACACTCCAGCAACTTGCGGTAGCACTCGCGATCAGTCTCATTGAGATGCGGGTACACCTCCCTGACGAACGGCACCAGCAATACGTCCAGCTCAAGCATGCCGCGACGGCTGTGCCAGTAGAGGCGATTCAGTTCAACATCTTCAACCATGGAGCGCTCCTCAAATAGAGCGCAAGTATACAGCCCGGGGAACACGAGAACAGTCGGCTTTGGTCGGTCACCACCCGTCCTTTGTGAACTATCCATTTCAGGGGCGCCCCCTTATGATGTGCCCCAGACTTTTTACCCTGCGATGAACCATGGCTGACTCCGCTTTTTTCTGCCCCCTGTCCCACGAAGGCGTCCTCGCCGTCCGCGGCCCTGATGCCAGCAAATTCCTTCAGGGTCAGTTGACCTGCAACCTCAGTTACCTCAGCGACAGCCAGTCCAGCCTGGGCGCCCGTTGCAACCAGAAAGGCCGCATGCAGTCGAGTTTTCGTATCCTCCTGGAGGGTGACGGCTGCCTGCTGGCCATGGCCAGCGAACTGCTTGAGCCGCAACTGGCAGACCTGAAGAAATACGCAGTCTTCTCCAAGGCCAAGCTCACCGATGAAAGCGCCAATTGGGCGCGCTTCGGCCTCAGCAATGCCGACTCCAGCCTGAGCGGCCTGGGCCTTGAACTGCCCCAGGAAGACGGCGCCGTAGTCCGCGCCGATGGCCTGATTGCCGTGCGCGCCTCAAGCAAGCGCGTCGAACTCTGGGTCCCGGCGGAACGCGCCGAGAGCCTGGGCCAGCAACTGGCTGCGCAACTACCCCAGGGCGAGCTCAATCAGTGGCTGCTGGGCCAGATCCGCGCGGGCCTCGGCCAGGTCATGGCACAGACCCGTGAACTGTTCATTCCACAGATGCTCAACCTCCAGGCCGTAGGCGGCGTCAGCTTCAAGAAAGGCTGCTATACCGGTCAGGAAATCGTCGCCCGCATGCAATACCTGGGCAAGCTCAAGCGCCGCCTCTACCGACTCGCATTGCCCGCCGGCGAGCTCCCCGTCCCAGGCACCTCGCTGTTCTCCCCGACCCACAACAGCTCCATCGGCGAAGTGGTCCTGGCTGCCCAGGCACCCGATCAAGTGGAACTGCTGGCCGTGTTGCAGGCCGAAGCGGTAGAAGATGGCAACCTGCACCTGGGCGCACTCGAAGGGCCCGGTCTGCAATTGCTTGACCTGCCGTACCAACTGGACCGCGATCGCGAAATCCAGCGCTGACCGACTCCCCCTTTCCTGCAACACCCTAGAGAACTGAAATGACTGAGCTGGCGGAAAAGGTCCAACAGGATTTGGTGGAGGCCATCGACAATGATGACCTGGTTCTGCCAACCCTACCGGAGGTGGCCATGCAGATTCGCCAGGCCGCCGAAGACCCGGAAATCAGCGTCAGCACCCTGAGCAAAGTGATAGGCCGCGACACCGCGTTGTCGGCGCGACTGATCAAGGTGGTCAACAGCCCACTGTTGCGGGCGGCCCAGGAAGTCACCGACCTGCACACCGCAATCACTCGTCTGGGAGTCAACTACAGCAGCAACCTGGCCATCGGCCTGGTGATGGAGCAGATCTTCAATGCCCGCTCCGAGGTGGTTGCACAGAAAATGCACGATGTCTGGCGCCGCAGCCTGGAAGTGGCCGGGGTCAGCTATGCCCTGTGCCGCAGCTACACCCAGCTCAAGCCCGACCAGGCGGCCCTCGGCGGCCTGGTACACCAGATCGGCGTGCTGCCGATCCTGACCTACGCCGAAGACCACTACGAACTGCTTTCCGACCCGGTCAGCCTCAATCACGTGATCGAACGCATTCACCCGCTGCTGGGGGACAAGCTGCTACGGGTCTGGGAGTTCCCCGAGCAACTGGTGGAAATCCCCGGGCACTACCTGGAATTCAACCGCCAGACCACCGGGATCGACTACGTCGACCTGGTCCAGGTGGCGACCCTGTACTGCCACAAAGACACTGACCACCCTCTCTCGCGTATCGACGCCTTCAGCGTGCCGGCGTTCAAGAAGCTGGGGATCGACCCGGACAACAAGGCCATGTGCAACGATCTGCAAGAATCCCGCTCAATGCTCTACTGATCCTCATCCGGCGATAAAACTCACCCGCACCTTCAGCCCCGAAGGCTCGCCATCGTGCAGACTGATCTGTGCCAGATGGGCGCGACAGATTTCCCCCACGATCGCCAGCCCCAACCCCGAACCGGCCACCTGCTGATTACGCCGGTAAAAACGCTCGAAGACCCGGTCGCGATCCTCCAGGGGAATTCCCGGCCCGTCGTCCTCCACCTCCAGCACCCCCGGCGCCGATACCCGCAGCACCACATTGCCGCCCGACGGCGTGTGGGCCAGGGCGTTGTCCACCAGGTTGCTCAGCAGTTCATTGAGCAGGGTGGGCTCGCCCTTGAGCCACACCGGCTCGTCGGCTTCCAAGGCCAGGGCCACCCCTCTGGCATGGGCCAGGGGCGCCATGGCCATGCCAAGCTCCCGGGCCAGCTGGCTGAGATCGAGCAACTGTGCGCCCCCCTCGGCGATGGCCCGGGCGCCATTTTCCACCCGGGCCAGGGACAGCAACTGATTGGCCAGGTGGGTCAGGCGATCGGTGCCCTGGGCCGCGCTTTCCAGGGTCGTGCGCCAGGTGTCCGGCTCACTGGAGCGCAGTCCCAGCTCCAGGCGGGCCTTGAGTGCCGCCAGCGGTGTACGCAATTCATGGGCGGCCTCGGCAATGAACTGTGCCTGGCGCTCGAACTGCCCCCGCAGGCGTTCGGTAAAATGGTTCAAGGCCCGCACCAGAGGCCACAACTCACGCTGTACCGAAACCAGCGGCAGTGGCCGCAAGTCATCGGGCTGGCGCTCCTCCACCGCACCGCGCAAACGTTCCAGCGGGCGTAAGGCGGCACTCACCGCAAACCACACCAGCAGCAACGCCCCAATGGCCAGCATGCCCAGGCGCAGCAAGGTGTCGGCCATCAAACTGCGAGCCATGGCGACCCGCGCCTCGTCGGTCTCCGCCACGCGGATTTCCGCCATGCCGTTCATGTTCGGCTCGCTGACCGCCTTGAGCAGGCTCACCACCCGCACGTTCTGGCCCTGGTAGGTGGCGTCGTAGAAACGCGCCAGAGCCGGATAGTCATCGGTACGCGGAGTACCCGGTGGCGGACCGGGCAAGTTTTCGTAACCGGAGATCAGTTGCTGGTGAATATCGTTGACCTGGTAATAGATGCGCCCGGCGCTGTCGTAGGCAAAGGTATCCAGGGCCACATAGGGCACATTGGCGCTCAGGCTGCCGTCACGCTGGGACAACCCGGCGGCAATGGTCCGTGCCGAGGCCAGCAAGGTGCGGTCATAGGCGGTGTCAGCGGCCTCACGGCCGTTCCAGTAGGCACTCAAGCCGCTGGCTAGCATCAGCACCACCAGCAGCAGAGCCAGGTTCCACAACAACCGCCAGCGCAGGCTGCTGGGCCTATGCATCGCGGCTTTCCAACAGATAACCCAAGCCACGGAACGTCACGATGGCCACCGCATGGCCATCGAGCTTCTTGCGCAGACGGTGGACATAAATCTCGATGGCATCCGGGCTGGCCTCCTCATCCAGGCCGAACACCTGAGAGGCCAATTGCTCCTTGCTCATCACCCGGCCAGGACGGGCAATCAATGCCTCGAGCACGGCCTGCTCGCGGGACGTCAGGGTCAGCAATTCCTCACCCAGGGTGAAGCGCCGGGTATCCAGGTCATAAGCCAGCACGCCGCAACGCTGCTGGCGCTCGCCCCCCAGCACGCTACGGCGCAACAGCGCCTTGACCCGAGCTTCGAGCTCGGTCAGTTCGAACGGTTTGGCCAGGTAATCGTCGGCCCCCAGATTCAGACCATGGACCCGATCCTTGACGTCGCTGCGGGCAGTGAGCATCAGCACCGGCAAGTTCTTGCCCCGGGCCCGCAGGCGCGCCAGCACCTCGAAACCGTCCATGCGCGGCAGGCCGACGTCGAGGATCGCCATGGCGTATTCCTCACTGCCCAGGGCCAGGTCGGCGGCCACGCCATCGTGCAGCACATCCACGGTCAGGCCGGTGCTCTTGAGCGCCTGGGCGACACTTTCGGCCAGTTGCAGATGGTCTTCGACGAGCAGGACTCGCATGTTTTCTTACCTCGTTCCGGGGGGATCGACGCCACTCTTTGGCGCGGAGTGTACCGCCGCAACCGCCGCTGTGAAGCCCGAAAACCGTGAAAGTACGCTGAAAGGTTAGCGAAAGGTTGGCCCTTTAGAGTCCGACTACGGACAGTCTCGACTGCCCTGGCCTTGACGGCCGCTGATACGCAAAACGCCTCGAAGCGTTTTCGTCAAAATAAGAACAATAACGGAGTACTCCAGGATGCCATCCTCGCACCCTCAGGCTGTCCAGCCCGCGCGTTTTTCCCGTTTGACCCCGACCGCCCTGGCCAGCGCCGCCGCCCTCGCCGGTTTCGCCCCACTCAGCCAGGCCGCCTTCTTCGAAGACAGCAGCGCCACCTTCGAAACCCGCAACATGTACTTCAATCGCGACTTTCGCGACGGCACCAGCGCCCAGCAATCCAAGCGCGATGAATGGGCTCAGGGTTTCATGCTCAACCTGCAGTCGGGCTACACCGAAGGCACCGTGGGTTTCGGCCTGGACGCCCTGGGCATGCTCGGGGTCAAGCTCGACTCCAGCCCCGACCGCACCGGTACCGGCCTGCTGCCGACCCACGACGACGGACGCGCGGCCAACCAGTACTCCAAGCTCGGCCTGACCGGCAAAGTGAAGATCTCCGCCACCGAACTGAAAATCGGCAGCCTGATCCCCGAGCTACCGATCCTCAAGCCCAACGACGGGCGCATCCTGCCGCAGACCTTCGAAGGCGGCCTGCTGACTTCCAAGGAAATCAAGAACCTGACCTTCACCGGCGGCCGCCTGGACAAGGCCAAGGACCGCGACGACAGCAACTACGAGGACATCCGCCTCAACAACAAGAACAGCCGCTTCGCCGGCACCGTGGCCGGCAAGCACTTCAATTTCGGCGGCCTGGATTACAAGTTCACCGACAAGATCGCCGGCAGCTACCACTTCGCTCAACTGGACGATGTCTACAACCAGCACTTCCTCGGCCTGGTAGCCTCCCAGCCCATGGGGCCGGGCACCTTCGGCACCGACCTGCGCCTGGCCATCAGCGACGACCAGGGCCAGGCCCGGGGCGGCAAGATCGACAACAAATCCCTCAACGGCCTGGTGAGCTATGCCCTGAACGGGCATAAACTCAGCGCCGGCTACCAGCACATGTCCGGCGACAGCGCCTTCCCCTACGTGGATGGCAGCGATCCGTACCTGGTGAACTTCGTGCAGATCAACGACTTCGCCGGGGCCGAGGAACGCTCCTGGCAGGCCCGCTACGACTACGACTTCGCCAAGCTGGGAATTCCCGGTCTGAGCTTCATGACCCGCTACCTCAGCGGCGACAACATCGCCCTGAAAAACGGCGACACCGGCAAAGAGTGGGAACGCAACACCGAGGTCAAATACGTAGTGCAAAGCGGCACCTTCAAGGACGTCGCCGTGCGCCTGCGCAACGCCACCTACCGCTCCAACTACTCGGCTCGCGACGCGGATGAAGTGCGCCTGCTGGTGAGCTACAGCGTGGCCCTGTGGTAAGCCACCCGTATCACGCTGCGTCGTAGGAGCTGGCTTGCCAGCGAAGAGGCCCGCAAGCCCTGTACAAAACCAAGGCCTCCTTCGCCGGCAAGCCGGCTCCTGCGGAAAAAGGGTCGGGGATGACCCGGACATACCGATAACAACAACTCCTGTGGAGACGTTCATGGACCTTTCACTGCGCAAACTAGCCCTCGCCGCCGGCTGCCTGCTGTTCGCCGGCCAACTGCTGGCCGCGACCGCCGAGCCCAAGCGCCCGGAATGCATCGCACCGGCCTCCCCCGGCGGCGGTTTCGACCTGACCTGCAAGCTGGCGCAAAGCGCCCTGGTCAACGAAAAACTCCTCACCAAGCCGATGCGCGTGACCTACATGCCTGGCGGTGTCGGTGCCGTGGCCTACAACGCCGTGGTGGCCCAGCGTCCCGCCGACGCCGGAACCCTGGTGGCCTGGTCCAGCGGCTCGCTGCTGAACCTGGCCCAGGGCAAGTTCGGCCGTTTCGATGAAAGCGCAGTGCGCTGGCTGGCAGCGGTCGGCACCAGCTACGGGGCCATCGCCGTGAAAAGCGACTCGCCCTACAAGACCCTCGACGATCTGGTCCAGGCTCTTAAGAAAGATCCAAGCAAGGTAGTGATAGGTTCCGGCGGCACCGTGGGCAGCCAGGACTGGATGCAGACCGCACTGATCGCCAAGGCCGCCGGGATCAACCCCCGGGACCTGCGCTACGTCGCCCTGGAAGGCGGCGGTGAAATCGCCACCGCCCTGCTGGGTGGACACATTCAGGTCGGCAGCACCGACATCTCCGACTCCATGCCCCATATCCAGGCTGGCGACATGCGCCTGCTGGCGGTGTTCTCCGAACAGCGTCTGGACGAGCCGGAAATGAAAGACATCCCCACTGCCAAGGAGCAGGGCTACGACATCGTCTGGCCAGTGGTACGCGGTTTCTACCTCGGGCCGAAAGTCACCGACGAGGAATACGCCTGGTGGAAAAATGCCTTCGACAAGCTGCTGGCCTCCGAAGAGTTCGCCAAGCTGCGTGATCAGCGCGAACTCTTCCCCTTCGCCCTCACCGGCCCCGAGTTGGACACCTATGTGAAAAAACAGGTGGCCGACTACAAGACCCTGGCCAAAGAGTTCGGCCTGATCCAGTGACCGACCCTTTCTGACGGCCCGGCCCTCGCGCATCGAGGGCCGCGCCCGGGAGTTAGCCATGCTCGTTCAACGTCTCTTCGCTGCGGTGTTGCTGCTGGCCTGTGCCGGCCTGGCACTGATGGCCTGGCCGTATCAGGCGGCCTTTTCCTACGAACCCGTGGGCCCGCGGGCCTTCCCCTTGCTGATGCTCGGCCTGATGGGCCTGGCCCTGCTGTACATGCTGCTGCGTCCGGCCCCCATCAAGCACAGTGAAGAAGAACCGCCCCTGGACCGTGCAACCCTGAGCAAGATCGCAGTCTGCGTCGCCTTGCTGCTGGTGTTCGCCGGAACCTTCGAACCCCTGGGCTTCATCGTCGCCAGCATCCTCATCGGTGTACCAATGGCACGGCTCTACGGCGGCCGCTGGCTACCGAGCCTGGTGATCATCAGCCTGCTCAGTGTCGGCCTCTACTGGTTGTTCGACCGGGTCATGGACGTACCACTGCCCCTCGGCCTGCTCGACGTTCTGGAGAATTGATATGGATAACCTCAGTTATCTGGGCCAGGGCTTCGGCGTTGCGCTGACCCCCTACAACCTGGTCACCGCCCTGTCCGGCACCCTGATCGGCACCGTGGTCGGCCTGCTCCCGGGCCTGGGCCCGATCAACGGCGTGGCCCTGTTGATCCCCATTGCCTTCGCCCTGGGCCTGCCGCCGGAGTCGGCGCTGATCCTCCTGGCGGCGGTGTACCTGGGTTGCGAATACGGCGGCCGCATCAGCTCGATCCTGCTGAACATTCCTGGCGAAGCCTCCACCGTGATGACCACCCTGGACGGCTACCCCATGGCACGCAAAGGCCTGGCGGGCGTGGCCTTGTCACTCTCGGCCTGGAGTTCGTTCATCGGCGCCTTCATCGCCACCTGCGGCATGGTGCTGTTCGCCCCGCTGCTGGCCAAGTGGGCGATCGCCTTCGGTCCGGCGGAATACTTCGTACTGATGGTGTTCGCCATCGTCTGCCTCGGCGGCATGGCCGGCGATCGACCGCTGAAAACCTTCATTGCCGCGTTGATCGGCCTGTTCCTGTCGGCGGTGGGCATCGACGCCAACAGCGGCGTGTACCGCTTCACCGGGGACAACATCCACCTCACCGACGGCATCCAGTTCGTGGTGCTGGTGCTGGGCCTGTTCTCCATCAGCGAGATCCTGTTGCTGCTGGAGAAGACCCATCGCGGCCAGGAAGCGGTGAAAGCCACCGGACGCATGATGTTCAACTTCAAGGAAGCGGCCTCGGTGTTCGTGGTGAACATCCGCTGCGGCCTGCTGGGCTTCATCATGGGCGTACTGCCCGGTGCCGGCGCAACCCTGGCCAGCGCCGTGGCCTACATGACCGAGAAGCGCATCGCCGGCGCCAGCGGCACCTTTGGTGAAGGTGACAAGCGCGGCCTGGCGGCCCCTGAAACCGCCATCGGCGCCTCGGCCTGCGGTGCCCTGGTGCCGATGCTGACCCTCGGCGTTCCCGGCTCCGGCACCACGGCGGTGATGATCGGCGCCCTGTCGCTGTACAACATCACCCCCGGTCCGCTGTTGTTCCAGCAGCAGCCGGATATCGTCTGGGGCCTGATCGCCTCCCTGTTCATCGCCAACATCATGCTGGTGATCCTCAACATCCCGATGATCCGCATCTTCACCCGCATCCTCGCCGTACCGAACTGGGCCCTGGTGCCGGTGATCGCGATCATTACCGGGATTGGTGTCTACGCAGTGCACGCCACCACCTTCGACCTGTTCCTGATGGTGGGCATCGGCATCTTCGGCTACATCCTGCGCAAGCTCGACTTCCCGTTGTCCCCGGTATTGCTGGGTTTCATCCTCGGCGGTTTGATGGAACAGAACCTGCGCCGGGCGCTGTCGATCTCCAATGGCGCGCTAGAGATCCTCTGGTCGAGCCCGATCACGGTCGGGGTCTGGGTGTTGACCCTCATCATGCTGTTCATGCCGCTGCTGCGTATCTGGCGCAAGCGTTCGGCCCAGCAACGTGCCGTGGCCGATGTCTGAAGCCCGCTTCAGACAATGGTGGGGCACGCCCCTGGTGGGCCTGGCTGGCGGTTATCTCGCCAGCCAGATCGGCTGGCCGCTGCCCTGGATGGTCGGCTCGCTGCTGGCGATCATCCTGGTGCGCTGCCTGACGCCCTGGCAATTGGCGGAAATTCCCGGCGGCCGCAAATGTGGGCAATGGGTCGTCGGCATCGGCATTGGCCTGCACTTCACCCCACTGGTGATGGCGCAGGTCATGAGCCACTTTGGCCTGATCTTCTTCGGTGCCCTGGTGACCAGCCTGTCCAGCGTGGTCGGAGTCTGGTTGCTGCGGCGTACCGGAGAGGACCGGGCCACTGCATTTTTCTCCAGCATGCCCGGTGGCTCCGGGGAGATGGTCAATCTGGGCGCGCGCAATGGCGCGGTGCTCAGCCGCGTGGCGGCTGGACAGAGCCTGCGAGTACTGACCGTGGTGCTCTGCGTGCCAGCGGCCTTCAAATATCTGCTAGGAGAAGGTACCCCCGCCCTGCATGCCACCACTGTGGACTGGCAGTGGCTGGCCCTGTTGTTTCCGGCGGGCGCACTACTGGCCTGGATCTGGCAGCGTCTGCGTCAACCCAACCCCTGGCTGTTCGGCCCCTTGCTGCTCAGCGCTACGGTGAGCATCGCCTGGGACCTGCACATTGGCCTGCCCGAGGGCGGCAGTCAGGTGGGCCAATGGCTGATTGGCAGCGGCCTGGGCTGTCACTTCAATCGACAGTTCTTTCGCCGTGCGCCGTCGTTCATGGGACGGACCTTGATCGGCACCGCCCTGACCATGCTGATCGCCGGCCTCGCGGCACTGGGCCTGAGTGTGTTGACCCACCTGGATCTACGCTCGTTGACATTGGGCATGATGCCCGGCGGTATCGCGGAAATGAGCCTCACGGCCGAGACCCTGCAACTGTCGGTGCCACTGGTGACCGCCATGCAGGTGATGAGGTTGTTGTTCGTGCTGTTTCTCGCGGAGCCGTTGTTTCGGCATTGGAACAGGGACTGAGAACCTTGTTCGCCGGCAAGCCGGCTCCTACAGGGAATGCAGGAGCCGGCTTGCCGGCGAAAGGGCCTTGATCATACCGGCGGCAGGCGCCACTCGATGGGCGTCTCGCCGTTCTGCTCAAGGTATTTGTTGGTGCGGCTGAAATGCCCGCAACCGAGAAAGCCGCGGTAGGCCGACAGCGGCGAAGGATGCACCGAGGTCAGCACCAGATGCTTGGTGGCGTCGATCAGCTTCTGCTTGCTCTGGGCGTGAGCCCCCCACAACAGGAACACCAGGTGCGGCTGGTGCTCGCTGACCACTTCGATGATCCGATCGGTGAAGAACTGCCAACCCTTGCCCGCATGGGACGCCGCGTTGGCCCGCTCCACGGTCATGGTGGTGTTGAGCATCAGCACGCCCTGGTCGGCCCAGCTTTGCAGGTAGCCGTGGTTAGGAATGTCGATGTTGAGGTCACGCTTGAGCTCTTTATAGATGTTCACCAGCGAGGGTGGCGCTGGCACCCCGGGCTGTACCGAGAAGCACAAACCGTGGGCCTGACCCGGTCCGTGGTACGGGTCCTGGCCGAGGATCACCACCTTGACCTTGTCCAGCGGCGTCGAGTTCAAGGCATTGAAGATCATCGGACCCGGTGGATAGATTTCCTTGCCGGCGGCATGTTCCTGGCGCAGGAATTCGCGCAGTTCGCCCATGTAGGGCTGCTCGAATTCGGCACGCAGCGCCTCCTTCCAGCTCGGTTCGAGTTTGATACGATCGTCAGCAGTCATGGCCTGGCCCGTGAAAAAAACAATGGCCGCACCCTAGGAAAGCCGACTTCGCTTGTCAATTGATCTGACACAGAACCGGCACTTTCCCTACCAGCGATCATACTGATCGCTCCTATTTCCCCTCGAGGTCACGATGAACCTGCACGTCGAAGAACTCACCGGCACCGATGGCGCACGCATCGCCATTGCCACCCTGGACGCGGAAAAATCCCTGAATGCCCTGTCGCTGCCCATGATCCAGCAGTTGAGCGAGCGCCTCGACGCTTGGGCCAAGGATCCGCAAGTGGTCTGTGTGCTACTGCGGGGTAACGGCACCAAGGCCTTCTGTGCCGGCGGCGAGGTACGCAGCCTGGCCCAGGCTTGCCTCGATCACCCCGGCGAAGTGCCGGCCTTGGCCGGGCATTTTTTCGCAGCGGAATACCGTCTCGACTATCGCCTGCACACCTACCCCAAACCCGTGATCTGCTGGGGCCACGGCTATGTGCTCGGCGGCGGCATGGGCCTGCTGCAAGGCGCCGGGATTCGTATCGTCACCCCCAGCAGTCGCCTGGCAATGCCGGAAATCAGCATCGGCCTGTATCCCGACGTCGGCGCCAGTTGGTTCCTCTCGCGGATGCCCGGCAAGCTCGGCTTGTTCCTGGGGCTGACCGGCGCCCACATGAATGGCCGCGATGCCCTGGACCTGAACCTCGCCGACCGCTTCCTGCTGGACGAACAACAGGAAGCACTGATCGAGGGGCTGTTGCAGTTGAACTGGCAGGAACAGACACCAAGGCAACTCAACAGCTTGCTCAAGGCCTTGCAGCAGGAAGCATTGGCTCAACTGCCCGACGCCCAATGGCTGCCGCGTCGGCAGCAGATCGATGCCTGGCTGGACGTCAGTGACGTGGCCTGTGCCTGGCGTGCTATCAGCCAGTTGCAGAACCACAGCGATGCTCTCTACAGCCGAGCGGCCAAGACGCTGGTCGAGGGCTGCCCGCTGACCGCGCACCTGATATGGGAGCAGATCCGCCGTGCCCGCTACCTGTCCCTGGCCGAGGTATTCCAGATGGAATACACCCTGAGCCTGAACTGCTGCCGGCACCCGGAATTCGCCGAAGGGGTGCGTGCCCGCCTGATCGACAAGGATCATCAGCCCCATTGGCATTGGTCGGATATCAACAGCGTGCCCGAAGCGGTGGTGGAAGCGCATTTCCACAAGGCCTGGGAAGGCCGCCATCCCCTGGCGGACCTGACGGATTACTAAAAAGCCTGTAGCCGCCGGCAGCGGCTACAGGCTTGTGGCCCACTGGGAATCAATGACCGCGACCGCCTCGCCCATGGTCGCCACGGTCACGATCGCCACGTCCGCCGTGACCGCCCCAATCCCGGTTGCCACCGTTGTTGCCCCAATTGTTGTTGCCCCAGTTGCTGTGGCGATCATGCCCGCCCCAGCCCTGGTTCGGATAAGGCCGGTACACCGCCCGAGGTGGCTGGTAGTAGCGCGGAGCCGGTTGGTAATAACGGGGCGCCGGCTGGTAGTAGCGTGGTGCGTAGTAACTGCGGCCAGTGGAGTAATAGGAAGACCCGCCACCGTAGTAATAGGCAGGCGCGGGGGAACTGTAGACTTCGGAGCTGTAATAGCTTGAACCTCCACCGTAATAAGGGACACACGCGCTAAGACTCAGACCCAGTAATGCAACAAGCAGAAGTCGACGATACATGGCGGCCTCCTGGACCGCGAAGAAGCCACGCCAGCGACGCTGGCAGGCGGCAGCCGACAACAGGCCGACTGACGAAATATCTGACCGCGAAAACCCCTTCTGGTGCGATTTTGGCAACACATTGATACAAGTCCTTCGACCGCCGGTAACCGCCTAATCAGGACGACTCGGGACCTGCGCTTCCGGCACCGGAAAAGCCCCATGCCGTGTATCGATTCCGAGACAATTCAGTGCGCTGATGAACGAGTTATTTCCAAGCCGTGCCACTAGAATGAGTCATCGGGCCACTATCACGGAATCGCCATGCCGCTTCGTTCTCCCTTGTATTCGCAACGTTCGCTGGTACTGGCACTGATCACCTTGCTGGGCAGTGGTTTCCTCGCCACCTCCCTGCTCAGCTACTACGCTTCCCGAGACTCGATCCGCGACAGCATCGTCAACACCGAACTGCCCCTGACCTCCGACACCGTGTACTCGGAAATCCAGAAGGACCTGGTACGTCCGGTCCTGATCTCCTCGATGATGGCCCGCGATACCTTCATGCGTGACTGGGTGGTGGCCGGTGAACACAACCCCACCCAGATGACCCGTTACCTCAACGAGGTCATGACCCACTATGAGGCCTACACCGCGTTCTTCGTCTCCAACACCAGCCTCACCTATTACCAGGCCAAGGGCGTGCTGAAGAAGGTCAAGGTCGATGAGCCCCGAGACGCCTGGTACTTTCGCGTACGCGACATGGCCACGCCCTACGAAATCAACGTCGATCCGGACCTGGCCAACCAGGACAAACTGACCTTCTTCATCAACTACAAGGTCTACGACTACCAGGACCGCTTCATCGGGGCGGCCGGAGTGGGCTTGACGGTGGACGCGGTGATCAAGCTGATCGACAAGTACCAGCAGCGCTACCAGCGCAGTGTGTACTTCGTCGACACCTTCGGCCGCATCGTCCTCACCGGCGCCGACGGCGGGCCCCAGGGCGCCCGCAGCGGCCAGTCCCTGCATGACCTGGACAGCCTCAAGGAACTGATGAACCAGCAGCCCAAGCCTCACAGCGGCAGCTATGAGTACTCGACCCAGGGCCAGGGGCACTTTCTCAATGTTCGCTTCATTCCCGAGTTGAACTGGTACCTGTTCGTCGACAAGCGCGAAGACGGCGCCCTCAACAGCATCCGCCAGTCGCTGTACCTGAACCTGCTGATCTGTCTGGTGATTACCAGCATCGTGCTGATCCTGCTCAGCGGCGTGGTGCGCCGCTACCAGCGCAAGATCGAGGCCCAGGCCACCCTCGACAGCCTCACCCGCCTGCCCAACCGTCGCGGCTTCGACCTGTTGGCAGCCCAGGCCCTGCAAGAGGCGCGACGGGACCTGACCCCACTGTGCGCCCTGCTGCTGGACCTGGATCACTTCAAGCGCCTGAACGATACCTACGGCCACCTGGCCGGGGATCTGGTGCTCAGCGGTTTTGCCCGGGACCTGCAGGATTGCCTGCGCCAGTCCGACATCGTCTGCCGCTGGGGCGGCGAGGAGTTCATCGTCCTGCTCAAGGACACCGAGAGCAGCGCCGCCCTGGTAATCGCCGAGAAGATCCGCCTGCAGACCGAACAACAGCGCTACTACTATGAAGGGCAGCCTCTGCAACTAACCGTCAGTATCGGCTTGACCGCTCTGCAATCGGAAGACACCCTGCACAGCCTGCTGTCCCGTGCCGACCATGCGATGTACCGCGCCAAGCAGAGCGGACGCAATCGAACCTGTGTGGAAATGCCTCACTCCAGCCATGAATGAACCTGACCTTTGCCCGGCCTGCGGTGCCCGCAACGACTGCACCCTGGCCGACCCGCGGACGGCGGACCAAGCCTGCTGGTGCTACAGCGTGAGCATCGACCCGGCAATCATCGAAGCCTTGCCGCCACAACTGCGCGACCGCTCCTGCCTGTGCCCCCGCTGTGCCGGGGTCGAGGCGCAGTTGCGCGCCGGCACCTTACCGCGCTCCTGAACCTCCTCACCTTGCCCCCAGCCGCCGATCACCATGCGCATTGACCGTTTCCTCAGCAACCTGCCCCGCTTCAACCGTCAGCAGGTGCGCCTGTTGCTGGTGCAACGACGCATCCGCATCGACGGCCAGCCAGTGAGCGACCCCAAGGCCGAGGTTCGGGAGTTCAGTCGTGTCGAGCTGGATGAGGAAGTGCTCCAGAGCGGCAAGCCGGCGCGCTATTTCATGCTGCACAAACCCATGGGCTGCGTCAGCGCCACCCGAGACCCCGAGCACAAAACCGTGCTGGAGCTGATCCACGAGCCGGACCCTCAGGAACTGCACATCGCCGGGCGCCTGGACTACAACACCACCGGACTGATGCTGATCACCAACGACGGCAGTTGGTCGCGACGCTTGACCCAGCCGCAGACCAAGTTGCCCAAGCTGTACTACGTGGAGACCGAAGCGCAGATTGGCCCCGAGTACATCGAGACCTTCGCCCAGGGCCTGTATTTCGCCTTCGAGGACCTCACCACCCTGCCCGCGCAGTTGCAGATCCTCGGCCCCCGCAGCGCCAGACTGAGCATCGTCGAGGGGCGCTATCACCAGGTCAAACGGATGTTCGGTCACTTCAACAACAAGGTTGTGCGCCTGCACCGCGAACGCATGGGACCACTGGTGCTGGATGAATGCCTTGCCCCCGGCGAATACCGCCCCCTCAGCGCAGACGAAATCCGCCTGATCTGATGCCCCCTGCCCTCTGAATGACCGCTGGGCAGAAGCTGTCGAACAATTTGTCCAATGCACTTGCAGGTTCCCGGTTGCCCTGCTTGAATCAGTCCGTCGGCCGAAATGTGACCGATGAGTCACCAACACATATCTAAGAAACCTTTTGCCGGCCTGAGCCCTGCCTGCTCTGCATTCAACCCGGTAAATCGCCCGCCTATAACAACACCCGTCGACCTGCATTACCGGATCGACATGGGCTCCCATTCCAGGCGTATGCCTACCTGTCACATTGCCCGTGCACACTCAATGTTGCGCGCATACCCGCTTGCCAGGAGTCTTATGACATGAGGCCAGAAATCGCTGTGCTGGATATACAGGGTCAGTATCGGGTTTACACGGAGTTCTATCGCGCAGATGCCGCAGACAAGACCATCATTCTGGTCAACGGCTCGATGGCCACCACTGCGTCATTTGCCCAGACCGTGAAGAACCTGCACCCGCAATTCAACGTGGTGCTCTACGACCAGCCCTACGCGGGACGGTCCAAGGCCCACAACAGGCACGAACGGATGCTCACCAAGGAAGTGGAGGGGCAGATCCTGCTGGAGTTGATCGAGCACTTCGCCGCCGAGCATGTGCTGTCGTTCTCGTGGGGCGGCGCCGCGGCCTTGCAGGCCCTGTCCCAGTGTCCACGACGCATCGAAAAGGCGGTGATCAGCTCGTTCTCGCCGGTGATCAACGAACCCATGCGCGACTACCTGGAGCGCGGCGTCGACTACCTTGGCAGCCTCGACCGCCATCGCGTCGGTCACCTGGTCAACGACACCATCGGCAAGCACCTGCCATCGCTGTTCAAGCGTTTCAACTATCGCCACGTCAGCAGCCTGGCGGAGCACGAGTACGGGCAGATGCACTTTCACATCAGCCATGTGCTCAACGGCGATCGCCAGTGCTACTTGCGGGCGGCGAAGAACATCCAAGTACCGGTGCTGTTCATCAACGGTGAATGGGACGAATACACCTCGGCCCACGACGCCCGTCTGTTCGCCAACCACGTGCAGCATTCAAGCTTCAGCACCATCCAGGCCACCGGGCATTTTCTCGATATGGAACACAAGGCAGCCTGCCGCGACAGTCGCCAGGCACTCATGGGTTTCCTCAAGCCAACTCAGTACGACAACCGCTCGCGTCCACACTATGTTCAGGATCAGCATGCACGAGCCATCTGAAACCCCGTCGCCACAGGCCGTCACCCCGTCTTGAAAAACCCTGTTTTTCCTGGCGCGTGACGCACCTGTGGCGACCTCAACCGACACGCAAGCACAAGTCAGATAAAGAAAAACTTCAAATCCCCGGCCACATCTGGTACAAAGTCAGCCGTTCGAGCGGGTGTCGTATAATGGCATTACTCCAGCTTCCCAAGCTGATAACGAGGGTTCGATTCCCTTCACCCGCTCCACTTCCCCAATCTGCGGGCTCGCGCAGATATCTGTAGTAGCTTCTCAAGTCGTTAACTCAAACGATCTCCTCCCCCCCAGCAGCAAACCTGGCGAATCAAGCCCAAGCCTCGTGCAGATGATTGGGGCGCCGCTGTTTAAGCACCGACCTTTGCCAAGAGCGCATCAGCCTGATGCCTGGCACTGCCGATCAGGATTGGCCAAGAAGGCCGCATAGCCATCCGCAACGACGCAGGTTCGGCCCGTCTCATGGGACCAGAGCACCACGACCGGCTCACCGGTATCACCCAGTACGGCGTAATCGAAGCAGTAATAGTCGCCCGTGCCAAATTGAGCGAACGGCAGCAGGCTGGAGAAGTCGAGCGCGATGTCGGAGAAGGTGTCTTGCCAGGCCTGCCAGCCCTGCTCGAAATGCCGGACTATCGACTCCCAGGTCTTGCGGGGATCACGCGCATCAAAGACAGGAAATACTTCCAGCCCCCCCTGCGCCTTGCCGTTGTGCTCCAGAAGCCAGTCCACGAACGACCTGGGCAAGGTTCGCCCCAATGCCATCTCGGCAGCATGAATAGCCTCTACTGTCGTGCCTATCACTCTCGCTTTGCCCAAGATTCCTCGCTTAGGGTACAGACCCGGGTTCGGGGGATTCGATTGGCCCTTACAGACGATCACCCACCGGTATCGGTTGGGTTGGTGTCGATGACGACGCTGATCGTTTGAGGCGTGGCGCACGATAATGCATAACCCACACTGAGTGAAAATCCGCCGTGACAGGGTTAGAGGAAAACCCTCAGCCGCATCTTTTGCATGGTCCGCCCGACACCACGGCTGCACACGAACCTGAAGGAAACGCTACATGACCCAGAACATTTACGACGATCCGACCTTTTTTCAGGGCTACAGCCAGATGGGCCGCTCCCTCGGCGGCCTGGATGCGGCACCGGAATGGCCGGCCCTGCAGGCACTACTGCCTGCCATGAACGGGCTCAAGGTGGTGGACCTGGGCTGCGGTTATGGCTGGTTCAGCCGCTGGGCCAGCGAACAGGGAGCCCAGCAGGTACTGGGCCTGGACGTTTCGCAAAAGATGCTGGCGACCGCTCGCGCCAGCACCTCGGCACCCAACATCGATTATCAGCGGGCCGACCTGGAACACCTGAGCCTGCCCACCTGCCGCTTCGACCTGGCCTACAGCTCCCTGGCCCTGCACTACATCAAGGACTTGCGCGGGTTGTTCACCCAGGTCCATGCCGCCCTGGTACCCGGGGCGCGTCTGGTGTTCTCCATCGAGCACCCGATCTTCATGGCTCCGCGCAACCCGGGTTGGCGGGTGGATGACCAGGGCCGCAAGTCCTGGCCGCTGGACAGCTACCAGCAGGAAGGCGAGCGGGTAACCCATTGGCTGGCGGAAGGCGTGATCAAGCAGCACCGGACCCTGGGCACCCTGCTCAACACTCTGATCGACACAGGGTTCAGCATTCGTCATGTCGAAGAGTGGGGCCCCACGGCGCAGCAGGTGCTTCAGCAACCGGCGCTGGAAGAAGAGCGGGAACGGCCAATGATGCTGCTGGTGGCTGCCCAGCGTTGAGGCAGCCATCGCCCTTAGCAGGCGTCTAGATGCCACCCTGCAACGGAAAACGCCGGGCCCCGCTGCGAGCGAGGAATTTTTCCTGGGCCATGGGCCGGGCCAGGAAATAGCCCTGGGCTTCGTCGCAGCCAAAGGCCCGCAGCATCTGCAGGCATTTGAAACTCTCGATACCCTCGGCCACGGTGCGATAGCCCAACTCCCTGGCCAGGGCGATGACCGAACGGGTGATCTTCTGGTGCTGGGCGCTGCTCTCAAGGTCCGTGACCATGGACTTGTCGAGTTTCACCACATTGGCGGGAATCTGATGCAGGTAGGCGAAGTTACTGTAGCCGGTACCGAAATCATCGATGGCCACGTCCATGCCCAGGCCACGTATCTTGCTCAACTGATCCAGCACCCTTGGGTTGGAACGCAGCCAGGCACCCTCAGTGATCTCCACCTCCAGGCGCCGAGGATCGATACGGTGACGCAGGCAGGCATCCCTGAGCACATCGGCAATGTCCTGGTCCTCGAAATCCTGGGGGGACAGGTTGATCGACAGGCGCTGTACATCGCTGGAGCCCCAGCTGTGCAGCCTCTCAAGCACCGCGTTGATCACCCAATGGGTCACCCGGTGGATCAAGGCGTTACGCTCCATGACCGGAATGAATTCCGCCGGGGAAACCGGTCCCAGCCAGGGATGATCCCAGCGGATCAGTGCCTCGGCGCTGACCTGGGCACCGTCGGGCAGGGCAAAGCGCGGTTGGAACATCAGGTAGATCTGTCCGCTGTCGAGGGCTTCGCTGATGTCCGAGGCCAAGTTGAAGGCACGTCGATAGGCCTGATCCCGCACCACGTCATAGGGCGCCCAGGTGCTGCGCTTCAAGGCCGCCAGCTCCAGGGCGAACATGGCTTTGCGCAGCACGTCCGGCACCGCATCGCGGTCCGTGGAGAACTCCACGGTGCCCGCACATACCCCCGGAATCATCGGCAGCTCAAGGCCCGGCGGCTGGCGCCGCAAACGCCGCACCAGCCCTTCGAGAAAACGTTCGATGCCCGGCGCTGCCGGTAGCAGGAAGCCAAAACGCTTGACCGAGACGTGATACACCCGCACATGCCGTCCCAGGTAGGCGAGCAGTTGCTGGGCCAGAAAGCGCACGATGATTTCGAACGGAGCCATGCCCATGGCCAGGGTCAGCTCGTGAGCCACGGTCATGTCCACCGCATCCACCAGCACCAGCACGCGCTTTTCGCCAGGATGCTGTTCCGCCAGGTCGTACAGGTCGCTCTGGAATTGTTCCCGATTGGGCAGACTGCTGACTGGATCGCGACGGGTCTGGCGCTGACGCTGTTCGATCTGCTCCATCACCAGGGACGCCAGATCCCGCAGTTGCTGGCGTTCAATGGCATTCAAGCGCTGGGGCTGTTTATCGATGACGCACAAACTGCCGATGGCGTGGCCAGTGGACGTGATCAGCGGCGCGCCGGCATAAAAGCCGATGCAAGGATCTTCGGTAACCAGCGGATTGGCATGAAAGCGCACATCCCGGCGGGCGTTTTCCACTTCAAACACATCACCGGACTTGATGGTGTAGGCGCAGAACGATTGATCGATAGGGGTCTGCTCGGCGACAAAACCCACTCGCGACATGAACCACTGGCGGTCCCGATCCACCAGGGTGATCAGGGCCGTGGGTACCTTGAAGTATTCCGCCGCCAGACGACAAATACGATCGAAACGCTCGCAACGAGCCGTGTCCAGCAGCTCCAGGGCATACAGGGCAGCCAGGCGCTGCTCCTCGGCCAACGCCTTATCGGGCATACCGCGCCTCAGGCAGGATCAACACACTCATCAGAAAACCTATCTCAGCATCGCAGGGGGAAAACGCCACCTGGGAACGGGCCGCGCCCAAAGTAGTGGCATTACGACATCCATCGACAGCATGACGCAGTGACTAGTGCTTGCCAATTCCATCCGTCGGACGAACGGTATTTCCCTGGAAAATTTATCGCGACCTTGAAAGGACCGGTCCAGAGCGCTTGCGCCCAATGACAAAGAGACCTTGCCGGCTATTGCACCCTGTTCCAGCCGCCCTCTGCAACCCCTGGCAGATCGGCAGGTGCGCACCTTGCGAGGACAAAAAAAGCGATCCGCAGATCGCTTTCTTTGTTACTGCATCACAAGGCCGGTTCCAGCGTCCCGACCTCCTTGCCCCCTTGTCACTACCCTGCTCCTGCCGGGCGTCCGAATCTTTTAACAGTCTGCGACTGTCTGCTGGCTGAACCTGCCGGCGACAAGCGTGACAATTCATGACCAGGCCCTTGCCAAGCAGAAGCAAAGCCGGAACCATGCGCCGCCCTGCCCACGGATGGAGCCGTACCATGAAAAAACTCGTCTTCCTGCTGTTCGTCGGCCTGCTGGTGGTGCTCAACGTCGGCTACTACACCGAGCTGGAAGAAGCTGAGACCCACACCCGCTGGTTTATCAAACAGTCCCCGACTCTGCGCCTGGAGTTCTTCAATATCCACGCCAATGACGGCGATTACCGGCGCGTGGAAAAACTCACCCCCGAGTACCGGCAGATGATCATCGACTACTGCAAGTACCGTTTGGGCATCGATACCCAAGTCACTACCCAGGCCGACGTGGAGCGTTGCGCAAAGCTCTGACCCCTCCCCTTCTGCACGCCCCCCCCCGTTCTTTGGTACTCGTCTCATGTCGACCGGGCCAGCCCCTGGCTATGGTCGCAACAACACCCCTGCCCAAGGCCCCGGGGAGCCCTGCGCCCGCCCTTGGTCCAGGGGTGCTATGGTGGTCGGCTGCCCTGCGTGCCAGGGCTCACTGGAGGAGTGCGACGCTGAACGCCTGGTCGTGAAGCTTGAGGAGGTCACTGAATAGATATGTGCAACGCCAAAGATATTTATACCGCGGGTTGGATTCTGGTGGTCATGTCCGGACTGGTGTCCCTGGTGATCCAGGTTTACCTGGGTTATTTCAAGATCGATGACATGGTCAAGTACCTGGCCCGCTGCCGGGTCATCGCCATTCGCATGCCGCTGCTGGGCAAGGACCCCCTCAGCCGTCTGTGCATGCTGGTGTGCATTGGCGGGATGTTCGCCATGCCCCACCTCTTTCTGCGCAATGGCGGCATGGATGTACGGGACTACAAGAACTTCCCCCTGGGCCTGAAATGGCTGATCAATCTGTTCCAGCTGTCAGCCCTGGCCGCAGTCATCGCCTTCCTGGTGCTGTGGTGGGTCAGCCGTCACCTTTGACCGGCAACTGACCGGCAACGGCCTTCATTGCGGGGTGCCACAGGACGGCGCCCCGTCTCCCCATCGCTAGCAGCCCTTCAACCGGTGGCAGACAGCTGAAGAAAATCCTCACGGGTCATTTCGAAAAAACGGCTTGGCAGCCCTTCAAATTCGCCGTCGTGAGTGAAACGAAAACCTATCTTACGAGCCACCGCCAACGAGGCGCCATTGTCGATGTGAGCATCAGCGACAATCCGCTCGACCTCCGGGTCGGCAAAGGCGTGCTCGACAATGCGCCTGGCGGCCTCAGAGGCAACCCCCCGGCCCCAGGCACGCCGCACCAGACGCCAGCCCATCTCCAGCTCGGGGCCCACGGCGTCGAACGGAATGAACGAGACCCAGCCCAGAAAATCGTTCGGGGCCTCCTTGGCGAAGATCGCCCAATAACCGCATCGCTCACCAAAGTTCTGGGTCATGCGCGACTGCAGGAAATCCCGATGCCATTGCCCACCGTCCCAGATCCCCGGAGTGAAGCGCGTGACTTCAGGGTCCAGGTCCATGCGCAAGCAGGCCTCGAAGTGTTCGAGCGTGCGTGGACGCAATATCAGGTTGGGGGTGTCGAAGTGCAGATTCATCCGTGATCTCCTGGGTTGATGGTCGACCATGAAACAGCGGTGGGCGGAAAAATAAAACAGCCCGCCGCAAGAAACACGTCGCTCCGCACAGCAGACCCGATCAAGCCCCCTCACCTCGTATACAGCCACGCATACACTTTTCGACACCATTGTTCAGAACTATCTGATTGAATGATAATAATTATCTAATGAGAATCGCTTCCAAATAAAACGGAGGCTCTATCTCAATGTCCAGTCCCGCCCGCCCACAACCCTGGAAGTTGTGGTCCACCTCTCTCGGTCTGATGGCCCTCAGCGAAGCCAGCCTGGGAGCCACTCCTGAAGACACCAAGCGTCCCACCGAGGCGACTCCTGTCACCCTGGCCCCGACCCATGTACAGGGGGTGCATCAGCCTGGCTACAAGCGCGATGCCTCGGACTCGGTGAAGTTCACCGCGCCACTGCGGGAAACGCCGAAGTCGGTGACCATCATCACCGACACCCTGATGCAGGAACGTGCGGTGTCGACCCTGACCGACGCCTTGCGCACCACCCCGGGCATCACCTTCGGCGCCGGGGAAGGCGGAACGCCGCTGGGGGATCGCCCCTTCATCCGCGGCTTCGAGGCCAGCACCGACATCATGATCGACGGCATCCGCGATGTCGGCCGGATGAACCATGAAGTCTTCAACTACGAGCAGATCGAGATCGTCAAAGGCCCGGGTTCGGCCTACTCGGGACGCGGTTCCACCGGTGGCACCATCAACCTGATCAGCAAGGTGCCGCAACAGGAAAACTTCGCCACCGGCAGCCTGACCCTGGGCACCGATCATCAGCGCCGCAGCACCCTCGACCTCAACCAGTACCTGCCCGAACAGAACATGGCCCTGCGTCTGAACGCCATGAAGCACGAAGCCGACACCCCGGGGCGAGACAACGTCGAAGTCAGCCGCTGGGGCCTGGCACCGAGCTTCTCCTTCGGCCTGGGCACCGCGACCCGCGGCACCTTGAGCTACTACCACATGCAGACCGACGACATGCCCGACCAGGGCATTCCGGTGTCGGAAATCAGCGGCAAGCCGGTCAAGGTCGATCGGGACAACTTCTACGGCCTCACCAAGCGCGACTTCCGCAAGACCTCGGCAGACCTCGCGACCTTGCAGCTGGAACATGATTTCAATGAGCACCTGACCCTGCGCAACACCACCCGCCAGGGCCGCAGCATGCAGGACTACATCATGAGCCGGCCGATCGCCTCGGCGGCGCAGGAGCGGGCGAACACCGTGCAACGTACCGCTCGCGGGCGCAACGTGACCAACGCCTCGCTGATCAACCAGACCGATATCTTCGGCAAGTTCGACACAGGAACCATCGGCCACAGCTACAGCGCCGGCCTGGAGTTTTCCCGGGAACGGATCGACGTCAAGAATCGCTACGGCAACTCCCGCAGTGCCGATCTCGGCGACCTGAACCAGCCCAACCCCAAGGACCCGTTCACCCCGATACCACGGGGCAACGGCCAGCACACCGCCACCAAACACAACAACCGTGCCGTCTACGTGATGGACACCCTGGCCCTGCACGAACAATGGGACCTGAACCTGGGTGTGCGCTATGACGCCTATCACGTCAGGGACCCCAGCCAAAGCAACCGCAGCAATATGTGGACCTACCAAAGTGGCATCGTCTTCAAGCCCCTGCCCTACGGCAGCATCTACCTGTCCTACGGCACCTCGTTCAACCCTTCGGGCGAAACCGCCGGGCAGTCGGGCGGCGCCGATGGCGCAGCGGGCGGCCGGCTCAGCAACCTGGACCCGGAAAAGAGCCGCAGCCTCGAACTGGGCACCAAATGGGACCTGCTCAACGAGCGCCTGGCCCTGACCGCAGCCGTGTTCAAGACCGAGAAGACCAACGCCCGGACCTACGACCCGATCAGCAACGAAGTGACCCTGGATGGCGATGTCGAAGTGAAAGGGTTTGAAGTGAGCGCCACCGGTCACCTGACCGACCTCTGGGAAGTGGTGGCGGGCTACACCTACCTGGATGCCAAGACCGTCAAGTACGCCTCGGGTGAAAAATCCAACTTCAACGGCAACCAGATGAAGTTCATCGCCCCCAATAGCGCCTCGGTCTGGAGCACCTACATGCTCACCGACCGCCTGAAAGTCGGTGCCGGCGCCAACTATGTGGGCGAGCGCTACACCAACGACGAAAACACCCGCAGCCTCGATGCCTACTGGCGCTACGACGCCATGCTGGCCTATCGGGTGAACAAGAACCTGGACCTGCAGTTCAACGTCCTCAACCTCACCGACGCGACCTACTACGACGCCTCCCACGTCGGCATGTTCGCCATCGTCGCTCCGGGCCGTTCTGCCGAGCTGGCGGCCAACCTGCGTTTCTAAGGGCTTGCCCTCTTCGCCGGCAATCCGGCTCCTACGGAGGTTGTAGGAGCCGGCTTGCCAGCGAAGGCGTCACATGAACCCAGTCCCTGCCCGCCGGCAAACACCCCCTAAAGCAAACGCCGGATCTCCTCCAGCAACTCCCGAGGAATCTGCACCCCGTGCTCCAGGCTGCGCGCCCGCGCCTCGAACCTGCGCTGGGACGGCAACCGCGCACCATCCCGGGCAATCCCTGCGAACAAGCCCTCCGCCCGCTCCAGTCCCGCTTGATACCCCTGCCCCAGAAACACCTGGGGATCGAACGCCAGCACCAGCTCACCATGACAAGGCGTAGCCCCGACGCCCTCATCGAAGGCCATGGATTCCACACTGGTGAGGTCGCCAATCAGGGCCCCGGCCAACAATTCGATCATCGCTGCCAAGGCCGAGCCCTTGTGTCCGCCAAAGGTCTGCATGGCACCGCGCAATGCAGCCTTGGCATCCGTGGTGGGCTCGCCGTCGGCATCGATGGCCCAGTGCCCGGGAATCGGCTTGCCCTGGCGTGCATGCAACTCGATGTCGCCGCGGGCGATGGCGCTGGTGGCGAAGTCGAAAACAAAAGGATCGCCCCCCGGTCGCGGCCAGGCAAAGGCCAGGGGGTTGGTGCCGAATACCGGGTGCCGGCCACCGGCCGGAGCCACCCAGCTGTGACTGGGGTTCATCGCCAGGCCCACCAGCCCGGTGGCGGCAATCGCCTCGACCTCGGGCCACAGGGCGGAAAAGTGGAAACAGCGCTTGATCACCATGGCGGCGATCCCCTGGCTGCGGGCCTTTTCCGCCAGGACCGGCAAGCCAGTGTGGAAACCCAGCAAGGAATAGCCGTAATGGGCATCCACTTCCAGCACCCCGGGCGAGACATGCCGCAAGCTGGGCTCGGCCCGGGGGTCGATCTTGCCTTCGCGCACCGAGCGCACGCAGCCCAGCAGGCGATACACCCCGTGGGAATGGCATTCGTCACGCTGGCCCTGGGTGATGACCTCGGCGATCGCCCGACTGTGAGCGTCGGACAGGCCATGTCGGCTGAGCACCTGGAAAGACAGGCGGCGGACTTCGTCCAGTGACAGGGTGATGTATTCAGACATGGTGGAACCTCTATGAGCAGTGAGTGAAAGCTCCTGTGGGAGAGTTTGTTGTGGGGCTGATCGGCCCCTGGCCATCGATCAGTTGCGGCACCTGCAACCGATTGCCGCTGGACAGTTCGACAGGCAGCAACACCTCCGGCAGATCCTGGTAAGACACTGGACGCAGAAAACGCTGGATCGCCAGGCTGCCCACCGAGGTGCTGCGACTGTCGGAGGTGGCCGGGAACGGACCGCCATGAACCATGGCGTGGCCCACTTCGACCCCGGTGCCGAAGCCGTTGACCAACAGGCGTCCGGCCTTGCGCTCCAATAGCGGCAGCAGCGTCCGGACCTGGGGGTGGTCGCCATCGCTCAGGTGCAGCGCAATGGTCAACTGGCCCTCCAGGCTTTGCAGCACCTGTTGCAAGGCAGCAAAGTCCGGGCAACGCACGATCAACGAGGCCGGGCCAAAGACCTCCTCGCGCAATGCTGCGCAGCCCATGAAGGCCTCGGCCGAGGTGGCGAGCAACGCGCCTCGGGCCTGGCTGCCCTGCCCCGCCAGGCCCTGGGCCAAGACCTGCACCTGGGGATGGGCCGCCAGGGCGGCAACGCCCTGGCAGTAACTGCGGTGAATGCCTGGAGTGAGCATGGTCTGCGCCGCCTGTGTATCTAGGGCTGCTGCGGCAGCGTGTTCAAAGCGCTGCAATGCCGAGCCTTCCAGGGCCAGGATCAAGCCCGGGTTGGTACAGAACTGCCCGGCGCCCTGGGTCAGCGAGGCAACGAACGCCGGGGCAATCTGCTCCGCCCGTGCCTCCAGGGCTTGGGGCAACAACAGCACCGGGTTGATGGAGCTCATCTCGGCGTACACGGGAATCGGCTCAGGGCGCAAGGCGGCGATCTGCATCAGCGCGACCCCGCCCGTGCGCGAGCCGGTGAACCCCACCGCCTTGATCCGCGGGTCCGCCACCAGCCCCTGGCCGATGGCCCGGCCACTGTCGAACAGCAGCGAAAACACCCCCTCGGGCAACCCCAGGCTCTGCGCGGCCCGGACAATGGCCTGCCCCACCAGCTCTGATGTACCGGGGTGCGCCGAGTGGGCCTTGACGATCACCGGGCAACCCGCCGCCAAGGCCGAGGCGGTGTCGCCGCCGGCCACGGAAAACGCCAGGGGAAAGTTCGACGCGCCAAACACCGCCACCGGGCCCAGGCCGATATGCCGCAGGCGCAGCTCGACCCGGGGCAGAGGCTGACGCTCAGGTTGCGCCGGGTCGATCCTGACCCCGAGAAAACCGCCGTCACGGACCACCTGGGCAAACAGGCGCAACTGGCCGACGGTGCGCCCCCGCTCACCTTCCAGGCGGGCCCGGGACAAGCCGGTTTCCAACTGACAGCGCTCAATCAGCTCCTCGCCCAACGCCAGAATATGGCTGGCAATGCTCTCCAGAAATGCCGCCCGCTGTGCAAGCGGCAGCTGGCGATAAGGATCGAAGGCCGCCTGGGCCAAGGCACAGGCGCGCTCGAGCTCTGCTGCCGAAGCGCCACCGAAAGCCGGTTGCAACACCTCGCCACTGGCGGCGGCCAGCCCATGAACCGAGCCATTGCCGCCAAGCACGGCGGTGTGACCTATCAGCATCTGTCCCGTAACAGTCATGGATTACCTCGTCTGCGTGAAAGTGATCGTGATCGTGATCGTGGTCATTCCACCTCATCGCCATCGAGCACCAGCTTGGCGCTGGGCACCCCGGTATTGGCCCCCCAGTAATAGATGCACAGGGCCATGAGAGTGACGGTGAGGGTGTCGTAGGGGTGACTCAGGGCGCCGATGCCGCCGAAGCTGCCCAGGTAGGAAATGAGGATGGTCAACGCGTAGAAGGCGATCAGCCACAGGGACGAGCGGACCTGTTCCCCCAGGCTCAGGTGATCGGTGGGTACCAGGCGCTTGCACAGCAGGTAGATCACGAACATCAGGATCTGCAGCCCCAGCAGCCAGGACACCGTGCCCCAGCCGGACCAGTAGACAATCAACGCCGCGATCACGAAGGACACCGGGCCGAGCAAGGCAAACGCCCTGACCCGGAACGGCCGCGGCATCTGCGGTGCACTCTTGCGCAACGCCGCGACGCTGATGGGGGCCACCGCATAACTGAGCACCAGGGCCGCCGAAACCACGTTGATCAGTGCCTCCCACGAGGGGAACGGCAGGGTCCAGAACACCGATAGGCCGAAGGTCAGCCATAACGCCGGACGCGGGATGCCGGACTGTTCATCGATGCGGGTGAAGATCTTGAAAAAGGTCCCGGTCCGCGCCCAGCCGTACACCACCCGTGGCGTGGCGTTCATGTAGATGTTGCCGCAGCCGCTGGGGGAGATCACCGCATCGGCCACCACCAGATAGGCCAGCCAGCCGACCCCGAGGGTCAGGGCAATGTCGCGGTACGGCAGGGAGAATTCCTTGCTGATGCCGCTCCAGCCGTTGGCCAGCATTTCCGTGGGAATGCTCCCCAGAAAGGCCAGTTGCAACAGGCCGTAGATCAAGGTCGAAAGCAGCACCGAGAGAATCAGCGCGATGGGAATGGTGCGCTGGGGATTACGCACTTCACTGGCCACGGAGATGATCGGCGTCAGCCCCAGGTAGGCGAAGATGATGCCCCCCGCCGAGACCGCCATCTCGATTCCCGACAGGCCGAACGGGGCAAAACCCTGGACGTGGAAGTTGTCGGGCTTGAAGAAGGTGAACAGCACCGCGATCACCAGCAGCGGCACGATGAACTTGAACAGGCTGATGAAATTGTTGGATTTGGCGAAGGTCTTGACGCTGTAGTAGTTGAGCCAGAAGAACAGGCACAACAGGGCAAACTGCACCAGCCAGCCGATGATGGTCGGGTTGCTGGAGCCTTCGTGGGTCAATGCCGGGAACCAGGCCGCGGCGTATTGCCGGGCCGCCACCACTTCAATCGCCACCAGGCTGGAAAAGGCGATCAGGGTGATGAACCCCATCAAGTAGCCCAGCAGCGGGCCATGGGAGAACACCGGGTAACGCACCACGCCACCGGCCCGCGGCAGGGCGGCTCCCAGCTCGCAATAGACGATGCCCAACAGCAGCACGGCGAACCCGCCCAGCAGCCAGGAAAAGATCCCCGCCGGCCCGGCAATCGCCGAAACGTGGCTGGCAGCGAACAGCCAGCCGGAACCGAAGATCGCACCCAGACCGATAAAGGTCAGGTCCACCAGAGAGAGTTGTTTCTTGAATTTACCTTTGCCTGACATGGGGCTGCGCCTTTTTGAGGTTATTGGAATAGGCAGGTCGAATGTCACGTCGGCGGAACCGCTCGACGCTTGCAGCACGTGTGATGTTCCAAAAGCGGGCGCCCCCACCCAGGGCGCCCGACCCACTCCTACAGGCCAGTTTCTACAGGCCGACGTCCGGCAGGCTCGGGCGCGTGGCCAGGGCCTTGGCGACTATGGCTTTGACTTCGGCCAGGGTTTCACCCTGCAGTGCCAGACGCGGCGGCCGGGTGATGGACGAGCCACGGCCCACCAGTTCTTCGCAGAGCTTGATGCACTGCACCAGGTCCGGACGAGCGTCCAGGTGCAGCAGCGGCATGAACCAGCGGTACAAGGCCAGGGCCTCCTCGAAACGCTTTTCCTTGGCCAGGCGGAACAGGGTCTCGCCTTCCTTGGGGAAGGCCACGGACATGCCCGAGACCCAGCCCTCGGCCCCCACCGCCACGCTCTCGACCACCACATCATCAAGGCCGGCGAACAGCACGAAGCGATCGCCGACCGCGTTGCGCAGATCGATGAAACGCCGGGTATCGCCGGAAGAATCCTTGAAGCAGACGATGTTCTCGCAGTCCTGCAGGGCGATCAGCACTTCGGGGGTGACGTCATTCTTGTAGATCGGCGGGTTGTTGTAGACCATCACCGGCAGGTCGGTACCGGTGGCCACCGCACGAAAATGCGCCGCGGTTTCATGGGGCTTGGCCGAGTACACCAGGGCCGGCATCACCATCACCCCGTCGACTCCGACCCTGGCCGCTTCGCGCACCGTATGGCGGGCGAACTCGGTGGTGAATTCGGCCACCCCGGCGATCACCGGCACCCGGCCGCCGGCGGCGTCCTTGGCGACTTCGATCACTGACAGTTTTTCCGCGGTGCTCAAGGAGGTGTTCTCCCCCACGGTGCCGCACACCACCAGGCCGGATACGCCATCGTCCACCAGGTTGCGCATGACCTTGTGGGTGGCCTGCAGGTCGAGGGAGAAATCGGCTTTGAATTGAGTGGTCACAGCGGGGAACACACCGCTCCATTGGATGGCTTTACGGCTCATGGTCTTGTCCTTGTGTGAGGTCGGCGGGGCCGACTGACGTTGAAAACCCAGACCAGAGTCGCCTTTTATCCCCCTCGCAGCTTGAGGCTTTTCGTCCCTGCAAGAGACGAAATCGGCACACTCGCCCCTCGCCCCACTGTGGCTCCAGCGCCACAGGAGCCATGGCGTGACTGTGCCGATTTCGTCATCTGCAACAGCGAAAACCCACAAGCAACGCCGCCCCCGCCAAGGCCACTCTGTAGCTCTTTCCCGTCAGGTGCCGCCATGAAAAAAATAACCGTGATCGACTCACACACCGGGGGTGAACCCACTCGCCTGGTGATCGACGGCTTTCCCGAGCTGGGCCGTGGCTCCATGGCCGAGCGCCTCCAGACCCTGCGCAGTCAGCACGATCACTGGCGCCGCGCCTGCGTCCTCGAACCCCGGGGCAGCGACGTGCTGGTGGGGGCCCTGCTCTGCGAACCGCAGGCCGGGGATGCCTGTGCCGGCGTGATCTTTTTCAACAACAGCGGCTACCTGGGCATGTGCGGCCACGGCACCATCGGCCTGGTGCGCTCGCTGTACCACCTGGGCCGCATCGACTACGGCGTGCACCGCATCGAAACCCCGGTGGGCACGGTGGAGGCCACCTTGCATGACGACCTGTCAGTGAGCGTGCGCAATGTCCCCGCCTATCGCTACCGCACCCAGGTGGCGCTGCAAGTGCCGGGGCACGGCACGGTGCATGGCGACATCGCCTGGGGCGGCAACTGGTTCTTCCTGATCAGCGATCACGGCCAGGACATTGCCCTCGACAATGTCGAAGCCCTGACCCAATACACCTGGCGCGTGCGCGAGGCCCTGGAAGCCGCCGGGGTGACCGGGGCCGAGGGCGGGGTCATCGACCACATCGAACTGTTCGCCGACGACCCACAGGCCGACAGCCGCAACTTCGTGCTCTGTCCCGGCAAGGCCTACGACCGCTCCCCCTGCGGCACCGGCACCAGCGCCAAGCTGGCCTGTCTGGCCGCGGACGGCAAGCTCGCTCCGGGCCAGACCTGGCGCCAGGCCAGCGTCATCGGCAGCCAGTTCAGCGCCCACTACGAGCAGGCCGGCGAGCGGATCATTCCCACCCTGCGTGGTAGCGCCCACATCAGCGCCGAAGCGACCCTGCTGCTCGATGACAGCGACCCGTTCGCCTGGGGCATCGGCTCGTGAGTTCCCAGGGCGAGGCCGACGTGATCGTGGTCGGCGCCGGCATCATCGGTGCCGCCTGCGCCCATGAACTGGCCGGCCGCGGCCTGCGGGTGCAGGTGCTGGACGACGCCCGTGGCGGCGCCACCGGGGCCGGTATGGGGCATCTGGTGGCCATGGACGACAACCCGGCGGAGCTGGCCCTGAGTCATTACTCCATCGGCCTGTGGCGGCAACTGCGGGAACGTCTGCCCGAGGCCTGTGCCTATCGCAACTGCGGCACCCTGTGGCTGGCCGCCGACCGCGAGGAAATGGACCTGGCGCGCGCCAAGCAGCAGACCCTGGCAGACCACGGCGTCACCGGCCAACTGCTCGACGGCCGGCAACTGGCGGCGCTGGAGCCGATGCTGCGCCAGGGCCTGGGAGGCGCCCTGAAGATCCCCGGGGACGGCATTCTCTATGCCCCGGCCACCGCCCACTGGATGCTCAGCAGCCATCCACTGATCCAGCGCCAGTACGGCCACGTGCGCCGGGTTGCCGGCGATCAGCTGGAGCTGGACGACGGCCGGGTCCTGCGCGCGCCCCGGGTGCTGCTGGCCAACGGTCTCGCCGCCCGGGAACTGCTGCCGGCCCTGCCCCTGCGGCCAAAGAAGGGCCACCTGCTGATCACCGACCGCTACCCGCAACAGGTCCAGCATCAACTGGTAGAACTGGGCTACGCCGCCAGCGCCCATGCCAGTGACGGTACCTCGGTGGCCTTCAACGTCCAGCCGCGTCCAACCGGCCAGTTGCTGATCGGCTCGTCCCGGCAGTTCGACACCCTCGATCCTCAAGTCGAACCGGCCGTACTGGCGCCCATGCTGCAACGGGCAGTGGAATACCTGCCGGAGCTGGCAACGCTCAACGGTATCCGCGCCTGGACCGGCTTTCGCGCCGCCACTCCGGACGGCCTGCCGATCCTGGGTGAACACCCGCAACAGCCGGGCCTGTGGCTGGCCGTCGGCCATGAAGGCCTGGGCGTGACAACCGCCCCCGGCAGCGCGCGGCTGCTGGTGGACCTGATGCTCTGCGAATGCCCGGCGATCGACCCCCGCCCCTATCGGCCCGGACGCTTCGCCACCCTGACAGGAGAACGCCCGTGATCATCTACCTGGATCAGCAAGCGCTGGAGATCCGCTCCGGCCTCACGGTGGCCGCCGCCGTGGCCAACAGCGGCATGCCCTATACCCGCACCGCCTGCAGCGGTGCTCCACGAGCGCCGTTCTGTGGCATGGGCATGTGCCAGGAATGTCGAATGACCATCGACGGTCGCCGTCAACTGGCCTGCCAGACCCTGTGCCGGGATGGCATGCAAGTGGAGCGCAGCCAATGAGCGCCCAACGCCTGCACTGCCAGATAGTCATAGTCGGCAGCGGCCCGGCGGGGCTCGCCGCCGCCCAGGCCGCCAGCCACAGCGCGACCTCGATCCTGATGGTCGATGACAACCCGCGGCCCGGCGGACAGATCTGGCGCAATGGCCCCGGGCACCCGCCCACAGCCCTCCAGGCCGAGCGTTTCAAGGTCCTGCAGCACCCGGCGCTGCGCTACCTCAGCGCCACCCGCATCATCGCCGCCCTGGGCCCGCAACGCCTGTTGCTGGAGGATGCACAGCAGGCCTGGCAGGTGGACTTTGAACACCTGATCCTGTGCTGCGGCGCCCAGGAATTGCTGCTGCCCTTTCCCGGCTGGACCCTGCCCGGGGTCACCGGCGCCGGAGGCCTGCAGGCGCTGCTGAAGAATGGCCTGCAAGTGAATGGAAAAACCCTGGTGATCGCCGGCAGCGGCCCCTTGCTGCTGGCCAGCGCCGCCACCGCGCGCCAGGCCGGCGCCCGCGTGGTGCGGGTGCTGGAACAGACCCCCGCAGCCTCCGTGCTGGGTTTCGCCGGCCAGCTGTGGCGCTGGCCAAGCAAGCTGGCCCAGGCCCTGAAGCTGGCTACCCCGGCCTACCGTTGCAACGCCCATGTGGTGGAAGCCCTGGGGGACCGGCACCTGCAAGGGGTGCGCATCCGCCAGGGTCGACGCAGCGAAGAAATCCCCTGCGACTACCTGGCCTGCGGCTTCGGCCTGGTGCCCAATACCCGTCTGGCCAGCCATCTGGGCTGTCACCTGGAACACGGCGCCATCGTGGTCGACCACCAGCAGCGCAGCAGCCTGCCCCAGGTCCTTGCCGCCGGTGAATGCACCGGCATCGGTGGCAGCGAACTGGCCCTGATCGAAGGCGAGATTGCCGGCTGCGTCGCCAGCGGCCAGAGCGTCCGAGCGGCCAGCTTGATCCGCCAGCGCCAACACTGGCAGGCCTTTGCCAGGCAGTTGCAGCGTCACTTCGAGCTGCAACCGCAGATCCTCGAACTGGCCCGCCCCGAGACGCTGCTGTGCCGTTGCGAAGATGTGCCCTACGCTGCGGTGGCGGCGGCAGCCGATTGGCCCAGCGCCAAGTTGCACAGCCGATGCGGCATGGGGGCCTGCCAGGGCCGGGTCTGCGCCAGCGCTGCCCAGCGCCTGTTCAACTGGCCCATAGTGGCCCCGCGAACGCCGCTGGTCCCGGCCCGGGTCGCCACCCTGATGCTCGACGAGACCTGCCACGACGCCGCAGACTGAGCCCCTGAACCCACCCTGGCCGGGAATACCCGGCCAGCTTGCACAGCCCTTTTGTACCCCCTGGCTTTATCGACACAGATCCATCCCCCAAGCCCCCTAGAGAGAGGCCGACGATGATCGATAGCGCACAGCTCCACCACTTGCCCAGGGCCATCGCCGCCCAATCCCTCGGGGACATCAACAGCCTGCTGGCCAGCATGGCTCCGATCACGCCCCTGCTGGACTGCATTCCCAGCGCGGTGTTCTTCATCAAGGACCTGCAGGCCCGGTACCTGATCGCCAACCTGACCCTGGCCCAGCGCTGCGGCTTCAAGAACATCCGGCCATTGCTCGGCAAGACCTCCGCAGAAGTCTTTCCGGCGGTGCTCGGCCCGGTCTACACCGAGCAGGACCAGCGCGTGCTGCGCCAGGGCATCACCATCAAGGGCCAACTGGAATTGCACCTGTACGGCAGCCGTGAACCCGGCTGGTGCCTGACCCACAAACTGCCGCTGTATGGACGCGACGGACAGATCATCGGCATGGCCGGCATCTCCCTGGACCTGCAGGCAGCCCGTGACACCCATCCGGCCTACGAGCGTTTGGCGGCCGTGGACCGGCATATCCGCGAGCACTACAGCGAAGCCATCCGCCTGCAGGACCTGACCCGCATCGCCAACCTGTCCACGGCGCAGCTGGAGCGCTACTGCAAGCGCATCTTCCACCTCACGCCCCGGCAGATGATCCACAAGGCACGCCTGGAACACGCCTCACGGCTGCTGCTGACCCAGGAGCCCATCACCGAGGTGGCATTGCAATGCGGCTACACCGACCACAGCGCCTTCAGCCGGCAATTCAAGTCCCTGACCGGACTCAGTCCACGGCAGTTCCGGCTCAACGCCACGACTTAGCCAGGACTTACTCCTGGCAGAAGGTGCAGTAGTCGAACAAGCCCGTGAAGCCGACCTTGCGGTAGATCGACAGGCCGTCGAGGGAGGCTTCGAGCACACAGATTTTCGCGCCCTGGGCCTGGATCAGGCGCAGCACCGAGTGAATCAGCGCCGTGGCATAGCCCCGCCCCTGGCACTCCTGCAAAGTGCCGATATCATCCAGCCGCGCCACCCCCGGCCCCAGGGACAGCGTCAGGGCGCTCACCGGACGCTGGTCGACATACAGAGTGAAATGGCGCAGCGCCCTGCCGGCCTGCAACGCCGCCCGATGCCGTTCCAGGTACTGCTCGATGCCCCCACCATTGGGCTCGAACGCACTCTCCACCGGTAGCCCCCAATCGTCCAGATGCTCATCGGTGCAACGCACATCCGCCAGTGGCACCAGTACCTCCTGCGCTTCATAGGTCGCCAGATCCAGCACCATGCAAGTGGTCTTGTCCGCGGGCATCAGGTTCTGCTGTTGCAACTGCAGACTGACCCGCGACACCTGCGCCTGAGGGATCACCACACAGAACGGCATGCCGGTGCGCTGCAGGAACGCCACGCCCTCGGCCAGTTGCTCGCTGTTGTCGCCAGCCTGGTCCGTCATCATCAACAGATTCAGGCTGCTGGCTTCGACCCCAGTGCAATAGGCACTGAGATCGGAGCCGAAGCGCCGATAGAACTGGGAGATGGAAACGAAGAAATAGTCTTCCGCCTGATGATACAGATCGATGATCGACGCGCTGGGTACCTGCGCCATCTGCTACCTCCTTGAGCCTCGCGGCGCGCCATGCGTCGCCTGATCCGAGCCACGTTAAGCCCACAGGCCCGGCGGCTCCAGCACAATCCTGTTTTATTGTGCGAAGGAATGTTCTGAGGTGTAAGCAGACAGCGTTGGTTGATCACCACTCAACCATCCAGGCGATCGCCGGGGCGTCCGGCCTGGATGGCCTTGGCCATTTGCAGGTGGTTCTCCAGCTTGGGCAAGGTTTCCTCGGCGAAGGCCTTGAGCTCCGGCACTTCACTGGCTTGCGCCTGTTGCTGGATCTGCCGGATCGCCGCTTCAGTGGCCTTGATCTGGCTCGCGGCATAGGCGCGGTCGAAATCCGCACCCTCGGGCACCTGTGGCATCAGGCGCTTGGCCTGGTCCACTACCTGCTCTCGGGGGGCCACCGGCAGGTCCAGTTGCCTGGCGATTTTTGCCAGGTGCTGATTGGCGGTGGTGCGATCGTTGATCACCTGAATGGTGTATTCCTTGACCGCCCGGGACGAGGTTTGCTGATGCGCCAGGCGACTGGCTTCGATATCGGCCATGCCCTTGGCCGAAGCGTCGTCGATAAAGGCCGCGGGGGACTGGGCCAGGGCGTTGCTGGCGCCGAGGCCGAGCAACAAGGCCAGGCCGGCACGACCGAGGATTGTGGCCATGGGGTTCATGCGGGGAGTCTCCTCTTGCAAATCAATACGGCGGGAGCCACAGCACCCGCCTGCATTGGGAAAACCCGGAGCCACAAAGGTTTACAACAATCGCCGCCGGTACGACGAACGGCGACTCTTTCAGGCCTGGACCAGAGCCCTGCCCCTGGCCATGACTTCAGGCGCTGGAGCGGCTTTTGCGCTCGCGCTTGACCGCGTACATCGCCTCATCGGCGTGCTTGAACAGCTGCTTTTCTTCCAGGCCATGTTCGGGGTACAGGCCAATGCCGATACTCGGCAGGATACGCAGGGAATGGCCATCCAGGCGCAGGGGCTCGTTTAGCGCGCGGCGAATCTTCTCGGCTACATGCTGGGCATCGTCACTGTGCTGCACGCTCTCGAGCAGCACCACGAACTCATCGCCGCCCATGCGCGCCACGGTGTCGGTTTCCCGCACGCAGCCCTTGAGGCGATTGGCCACTGCTTGCAGCAGCATGTCGCCCACAGCATGCCCGCAGGTGTCGTTGACCTCCTTGAACTTGTCCAGGTCGACATACAGCAAGGCCATGCGTCCCGACTCGCGCCGGGCCCGAGCCAGGGCTGAACGCAAGCGCTCGCGCAGCAGCTCGCGGTTAGGCAGATGGGTCAGTTGATCGTACTCGGCCATGTAATGCAGGCGCGCATGCAATTGCGCGCGTTCGATGGCAGCGGCGAGCTGGGCACTGACGTACTGCAGCAATTCCAGCTCTGCATCACCGTAGCCTTGTGCGCCGGGTGCACTTTTGACCATGAGCACACCGATGGTGCCCTTCTGCGAATTCAGTGGTACGCCCAGCCAGCAGCGAGGACCTTGAGCGACGGCGAACTCGTTCCACAAATCCCGGCTCAACGGACACTCCGGTGCCAGCAGCAAGGACTGGCCGTGCCGCAGCACTTGCGTGCAGAAACGCCCGATCAAGGTCCCGGGCTGCTCCGGGCTGCTTTCGCAATCATCGACGTGGTAGGGAAAGTTCAGGCTATCGCTGCGCTCGTCGTACAGCGCCAGAACGAAATTGAGCGCCGGCAGCCACTCGCCGATGATCCGATGCACATGCTTGAACAGCACCAGCAGGTCCTCGGTGGCATGGGCCGCTTCGGAAATGGCATACAACGCCGCCTGTTTCGATTCGGCTTGTTTACGCTCGGTAATGTCCCGAGCCACGGCGATGCGCAACTGGTCCACTTCCGACCAGCGCGCCGACCAGAGGATGTGTGCCACCCGCCCGTCCTTGCGCAGGTAACGGTTCTCGAAATTCGGTTTGGGCACGCCCCCCATGATTTCCCGGGCGGCCTGCAAGGTGCGCTCACGATCGGCCGGGTGCACCAGCTCGATCATCGGCCGGCCGATCAGTTCATCGGCGGTGTAGCCGAAGACCCGCTCGCAGGCGGCACTGACAAACACGAAGTGCCCATCGATATCCACTGCGCACACAGCGTCCAGAAGCAGATCGATAAAGCTCGCCAGAGGCGCGGAATTGTTGGTTGCCATCAGAGAAAGCTACTACCCATGAAAAATGCACTGAGTACCCATCCCTTGAGCCCGGTCAGGTGGGATCGCCACCGACTGCGCACCGTCGCAACCCGCGCGGTACGTTATGCCTTGTTACCGATCAACCCCGGCACCGCATGCAACAGGGCATTGATCGCAAAACCGATGAACATCACCCCGCAGACCCGGGTGATCGCCAGCTCGTGACGCTGATACCAACTGCGTACCTGACGCGCACCGACCACGCCGATGAGAATAGCGTAAGCGCCGAGGCCGCCAAGGAAGCTCAGGGCAATCAGGCCGGGAAGCATTGACCAGCTGAGCAGCTCCGCACGGCTGGACAGCAGCGCGGTGAACGTCGCCACCGCCACCGGATAGGCCTTGGGATTGGTCAGGCCGAAGATGATCCCGTGCCAGAACGGATTGCGCGCAGCGCCCTGAGGTTCATCGCCATTGCTACCACGACTGCGAATAGCCCGCAGCCCCAGCCAGAACAGGTACAGACCGCTGAGCACCCCGAGGATATTGAAGGCGTCGCTGCCGATTTCCCGGGCGCCGACAATGGCGATCAGCGCCGTACTGCACCAGACCACATCGCCCAGCAGGTGCCCGCAGAGAAACCCGGCGCCGGCCTGCCGACCACGGGAGGCGCCAATACCGAAGACCGCCAGGACTCCTGGTCCGGGGGTGATCGCGTAAATGAAACCCGAGGCGATAACGGCCAGTAACAGCGATGAGGTCATCAACAAGACTCCAGAACGGATGCACCTCACGGAAACGCCAGGCACAGAATGAATCTGCCGGATTCTGCACGATCAAGGCACCTTGCCACCAGCGGCTTTCGTCAGCTGCTTCCGCTAGCGGCGCCTCAGTCGGCGGGGTAAAAGCGCATCCCAGCGTAAGGATGTTCGCGACAGGCCCGTAATCGCGAAGCCAAATCACCGACATGAGTCTCCAGACGCAGTTGCAACTGCGAGTGATAGAAGGCCAGGCTGCGGGGCAAGTCGCTGACCGCCAGGGTCAGGTGATTGAGGCCGGTGAGCATCGATTACTGTCCTTTCAGGGCTTTGCTCAACACGTAGCGCCGGCCGTCATAGTGCAGGGTCGCCAGCGTGTTCCTGGGCGCCAGGTCACGGCTTTCACAGCCGTCGCGGCCCTTGAAATGCTCGGTACTGACTTCACGGGTACGCACGATCAGATCGGCGTAACCGTTGCGCTGGCCGCTGCCGACTTCCAGGGTCCGGTGCAGGGTCCGGGAGCGGCCCACGCATTCGCTGCCCCAACCAAACTCGCCGGTGCTTTCATCCACCACCAATCCTTCCAGCAGCGGCAGGACCTCCTTGTCTTCACGTCGATACAACGTCAGCACGCTTTTCTCGTAGGGCATGGCACTGGAGCTGTGGTGATAGAGAACCCGCAGGCCAAAGGCCCGCTGCTCTTCGTTCAAGCGGTAGCGCCCGGTGTCGATCTGCAGCCCTTGCAGGGCCACGGCATCGGAGAACAGAGCGGAATCCTTGTAGTTGCTGGCCAGGGTCCAACCGGAGTCGATGTCCTGCAGCGATACGTCCAGGCTGTAGCTGCTGACGTCGCCAGCCTGGCTCCCGGGCATGGGCGTCGCCCGGGCACTGATGCTCAGTTCCGGCTCCGCGGGCCAGGGCTTGCAGACATAGAGCTCTCCGGGGATATCCGTCGTGTTGTCACAGTGCGCCTGCGCCGCCGTGACACCCCCCAACCAGGCACAGAGCACCAGGCCCAGACCCCATGGTTCAAGCCACTTCATCAAAACTCCTTCAGATACCGCTGTAACCATTGGGCAGGACGTAACGCTGGCCATCGTAATGCAGCGTGATGAGCACCGGCTTGGCGGTCACGGACTTGGACTGGCACTCCTCCCCCACTTTTTCGCTCCGGGTACTGACGCTGACCGAACGCACGATCAGGTCGGCATAGCCATGGCTGCGGGTCTTGGCGATATCCAGGGTGCGAGTGGTTTCAGTGCCCTCGCCGGTGCACTGGCCATCCCACTCGCCGTTGTAGGAGCGGGCCAGGAACTTCTCCAGCACCGGGCGCAGGGTGCTGCCTTCGCGCACGTAGAGACTGAGCCAGATCTGATTGAAGGGGTTGACCCGGGAGGAGCCCTCGAACGCCGCTCGAACCCCAAAGGCCCGCACTTCTGGCGCCAGTTGGAAGCGCCCGGTGTCGAGCGTCACGCTTTCCAGGCGGAAGGCGTCGGAGACGAAAGCCACAGGCTGTCTGTAACTGGCCAGGGGCTTGCCGCTGTTGCGCTCCAGCACTGCCAGTTGCAGATTGTAAGTGCCGTCCCCGTCGCCGGTGTCGCTGGGGTCCGGGACCTGTTCTGACAGCAGGCTGATGCTCTGGTCGTCAAAGGCCGGCCAGTCCTTGCACAAGGAAAAGCCCGGAACCTCGGCGTTGCGTGGCGGCGGCAGGCACTGGGCCGCTACGGATGTGGTGCCGGCCAGCAGCGCGAGGCTGCCCAGAAGCGGGATCAGAGAAGAGCGACGGAACATTCACGACTCCTTGTGACAGGCGGATACAGCGCGGTTTCAGGTCGCACTATCCTCTGCCCCGCCGACGCTTTCAACGCTGGGAGCACGGGTCCGGGAATAAGGCCGCCATATTGCTCAGGCCGATCCTCAGGCCGGCTACCCGGCACCCGGGGGTGGGTGATATCCGGCTGGCCTTACCTGATTCCCTACCGGGTGCGCGGGGACCGGCTCCAGATTCTGCGAATTTTCCATACCCGCCGGCAGCCCCTGGCACGTTGGTGAACGCTTCACTTGTAGGAGCTGGCTTGCCAGCGAAACGGACTTACTCGTTCCTCAAAACGCGCTACGGAAAATCTCTTCGATCTGCCGCTGCTCCGCCGGACGCGGGTTGGTCAGGCCACAGGCGTCTTTCAGGGCATTGGCCGCCAGCACCGGAATGTCCTGCAACTTGGCACCCAGCTCGCGCAGCCCGGCAGGAATTTCCACATCCCGAGCCAAAACACGAATCGCCGCAATTGCAGCCTGGGCACCCTCCTCCGGGCTGAAGCCACGAATGTCCGCGCCCAGGGCGTGGGCCACATCGGTCAGGCGCTCGGCACAGACACTGGCGTTGAAGCTCTGCACATGGGGCAGCAGTACCGCGTTGCACACTCCATGGGGCAGATCATAGAAACCGCCCAGTTGGTGGGCCATGGCATGCACGAAGCCCAGGGAAGCGTTGTTGAAGGCCATGCCGGCGAGGAACTGCGCATAGGCCATGTTCTCCCGGGCCAGCAAATCGCTGCCGTCGTGCACCGCCTGGCGCAAGTTCGCGCTGATCATGCTGATGGCTTTCAACGCACAGGCGTCGGTGATCGGGTTGGCGGCGGTGGACACATAAGCCTCCACTGCGTGGGTCAAGGCGTCCATGCCGGTGGCGGCGGTCAGGCCCTTGGGCATCGCCACCATCAGCGCCGGATCGTTGACCGACAGCAGGGGCGTAACGTTGCGGTCGACAATGGCCATTTTCACGTGGCGCGACTCGTCGGTGATGATGCAGAAACGGGTCATCTCGCTGGCGGTGCCGGCGGTGGTGTTGATGGCAATCAGCGGCAGTTGCGGCTTGCTCGACTGATCGACGCCTTCGTAATCGCGAATATGCCCGCCGTTGGTGGCGCACAGGGCAATGCCCTTGGCGCAGTCATGGGGCGAGCCGCCCCCCAGGGAAATCACGAAATCGCACTGGGACTGCTGCAACTGCGCCAGCCCCTGCTCGACGTTGGCGATGCTCGGATTGGGCTTGGCGCCATCGAAGATCACCGAGTCGATGTCCTGCATGGCCAGCTTCTCGGCGATCATGCCCGCCACCCCGGCCTTGGCCAGCCCGACGTCGGTGACGATCAGCGCCTTGCGAAACCCATAATTGCGAATGGCGCTCATGGCCTCGTCCAGGCAATCGATGCCCATGATGTTGACGGCTGGGATAAAGAAGGTGCTGCTCATGAGGAGGTCTCCAGGCGAATGCCCAATGCGGGTGTCGATTCATGTCTGCCCGACAGGATCGACTCATCGGTCACGGGCGATCTTGATCTGGCTCAAGGGTCGGTCGTGATAAAGTCGGCGCCCTGATTACCTTCTGCCTTGAGACCAATGACCGCGATGACGGATTTCCAGGAATTTGACGCCAAACTTGAAGACTGGAACGCCCTGGTCACCAGCACGCCGTTCAGTGGCCTGCTGATCGGCAACGGTGCCAGCCGTGCCGTGTGGGAGGATTTTGCCTACGACTCGCTGTTCGAAAACGCTCGCACAGTGGAAGAAAAGCCCCTGAGCCAGTCCGAGCTCAGCGTCTTCGAAGCCCTGCAGACCCGCAGCTTCGAACAGGTATTGGGCGCCCTGAAAACCACCAGCCGGGTCAACAAGGCCCTGGCGGTCAGCTCGGCGGCGCCGCGCAACCGCTACTACGCCATCAAGGAAGCCCTGATCAACACCGTGCATGCGGTGCACATCCCCTGGCGCCTGGTGCAGCCGCAAAGCCTGGCGGCGATCAACCAGGAGTTGCGACGCTATCCCACGGTGTTCACCAGCAACTACGACCTGCTCAACTACTGGGCGGTACAGCATGACAGCCAAGGCATCGACGACCTGTTCCACGGCGCCGATCCGGCCTTCGCACTGGGCACCACCTCCAGCACCGCTACCCGCTTGCTCTACCTCCACGGCGGCCTGCACCTGGTGCGCAACCTGGACGGCAGCGCACGCAAGCTGAGCTCCACCGAAGGCACCCTGCTGGGCAGCTTCGCCATCAACAACACCCTCAAGACCCTGGACGACGTGCCGCTGTTTGTCAGCGAAGGGCCCCTGGCGGACAAGCTCAAGACCATCCGCAGCTCGGACTACCTGTCGTTCTGCTACCAGCAGCTGCTGGACCACAGCGGCGCCCTGTGCATCTTCGGCCACAACCTCGGCCCCCAGGACCAGCATCTGGTGCAGGCGATCCGCCAGTCGGCCACCAAGACCCTGGCCATCTCCATCTACCCACGCAGCGCAGCCTTCATCCAGCACCAGAAGCGCCACTACGCCAAGCTGTTCGAGGGCCTGGAACTGAGCCTGCGCTTCTTCGATTCCAAGACCCACGCCCTGGGCAACCCGGCGCTGTCAGTCCCCGTAGAACGCTGATCAGCCCCGCAGATCTCACGACTGGCGCAAGGAACTGGCTTGCCAGCGAAGGCGGCCGCAGAAGCAACACAAGGCTCCACCGCCCGGCTGGCTCCTGGCGGATGAGCGCCCTCAGTCCTCGCTGCTGTGCACCACCACCAGCAACTGCGCCTGCTCGTCCCCCAGGGAGCGGATGCGATGGGGCTTTTGGGCATTGAAGTGCAGCGCGTCGCCACGGTTGAGAATCACCCGCTCGTTCATGAAGTCCACTTCCACCTGGCCTTCATGAACAAACAGGAACTCCTCCCCCAGGTGTTCCTTGAAGGTCTTGTCACTGAACTCTTTGGCCGGGTAGATGATGAACGGCAGCAGATTGCGTTCACTGACCTGATGGGCCAGCACCGCATATCCCGGCGTCTGCCCGTTGGCTGCCAATGACTGGCGCTCGTCGCTGCGCACCAGGCTGTAGCTGTCCAGGCTGATGCTGTCCTCGGCGAACAGCTCCTCGACCTTGACGTTCAGCGCCTTGGCCAGCTTCAAGGCGGCTGCAATCGACGGCGTGTTCAACCCGCGCTCGACTTTCGACAGGTAGCTCTTGGTCATCCCGGATTTTTCAGCCAGGGCCTCCAGGGTCACGCCAAGTTTTTTTCTCAATAATTTCAAACGGATAGACATGTGAAGCGATTAATCCATCTAGAAAACAACGATTGGCGCTTGCCAATGACACAAAGTGTCATATAGCCTCTTTAGTGTCATCAGCATTCACCCAACGACCTTGCAAGTAGCAGGTGAAGTGCAGACCCGACGTCCATTGCACCCTCACCAAGGACCCCGATATGGCCAAGACATTAGCATTGCCCAAGGACCAACTGATCAAGCAAGCCCTGACCCAGATGCAAAATACACTGGCGGATAATACGTGGACCGACCGGCAAAAGCTGGCCCTGACCTGCCGCATTCTGTTCGAGAACGGTCACGACTCGGGCCTCGCCGGGCAGATCACCGCCCGCGGTCCGCAGCCAGGCACCTACTACACCCAGCAATTGGGCCTGGGTTTCGATGAAATCAGCGCCAGCAACCTGCTGCTGGTCAACGAAGACCTGGAAGTCCTGGAAGGCCACGGCATGCCCAACCCGGCCAACCGCTTCCACAGCTGGGTGTACCGCGCCCGCCCGGACGTGAACTGCATCATCCACACCCATCCGACCCACGTTGCCGCGCTGTCGATGCTGGAAGTGCCCCTCGAGGTATCGCACATGGACCTCTGCCCGCTGTATGAGGACTGTGCCTTTCTCGAACCCTGGCCCGGGGTGCCAGTGGGCAACGAAGAAGGCGAAATCATCTCCGCAGCCCTGGGAGACAAGCGCGCGATCCTGCTTTCCCACCACGGTCAGCTGTCCACCGGGGCCAGCATCGAGGAAGCCTGTGTCATCGCCCAACTGATCGAGCGCGCAGCCAAGCTGCAACTGCTGGCCATGGCCGCCGGCACCATCAAGCCGATCCTCCCTGAGCTGGGTCGTGAAGCCCACGACTGGATCTCCAAGCCCAAGCGCCATGGCGCCGCCTTCAACTACTACGCTCGGCAAAACCTGAAAAAACACGCCGACTGCCTGAACTGATCCACACCCTTATGCCTTGCTAGGAGTTGCACCATGTCTACACCCGATATCCACGGCATCATCGGCTACACCGTCACCCCCTTCGGCCCCCACGGCGAGGGCCTGGACCTGGACGCCCTCGGGCACTCCATCGACCGCATGATCGACGCCGGCGTCCACGCCATCGCCCCCCTGGGCAGCACCGGCGAAGGTGCCTACCTCAGCGATGCGGAATGGGATCAGGTCGCCGAGTTCAGCATCCGCCACGTGGCCAAACGCGTGCCGACCATCGTCAGCGTTTCCGACCTGACCACCGCCAAGGCCATCCGCCGCGCGCGTTTTGCCGAAGCCCAGGGCGCCGACGTGGTGATGGTACTGCCGGCCTCCTACTGGAAGCTCAGCGAAGCCGAGATCCTCGCCCACTACCAGGCCATAGGCGCCAGCATCGGCGTGCCGATCATGCTCTACAACAACCCGGCCACCAGCGGCACCGACATGTCGGTGGAGCTGATCCTGAAGATTTTCCACGCCGTGGAGAACGTCACCCTGGTCAAGGAAAGCACCGGCGATATCCAGCGCATGCACAAGCTGCAACTGCTGGGCGAAGGCCAGGTGCCGTTCTACAACGGCTGCAACCCCCTGGCCCTGGAAGCCTTCGCTGCCGGTGCCCGCGGCTGGTGCACGGCGGCGGCGAACCTGATCCCCCAGCTCAATCTCGATCTGTACCAGGCCGTGCTGAACCATGACCTGCAACGGGCCCGGGAACTGTTCTACCGTCAGTTGCCGCTGCTGGACTTCATCCTCAAGGGCGGCTTGCCGGCCACGGTCAAGGCCGGACTGGAACTGGCCGGACTGAACGCCGGCGAGCCACGCCGGCCGGTGTTTGCCCTGAACGCGGGCGGTCGCCAACAGTTGCAGACGCTGCTGCATACCCTGGGTTGAATCCCTGACAAAAAAGCCCGGACGGCTGACACCGTCCGGGCTTTGGCATGGGCCACGTTCAACGGTCGCTCAGTGGCTGTTCAGCGCCACCGGGGCCTTGGCCTTGAACAGCGGGTCCTGCAGCATCTGCGCGATGAAGTCGTCGGTGATGCGCTGCACATGCTGGTATTGGCCGCCATCGAGATTGGCCCAGCCGCGCCAGGACCGGGTCTGATTACTGACCCGATACTTGGCCAGCGGCTGGTCACCACGGCTGACATGGAACATCACCTGACTGTCCCAGGTGGCCCGGGCCGGCACGATAAAAAAGGTCATCGCGCTGAGCAGCCCCATGGGAATGTTCTGCCAGCCAAAGTAATCACTGTTCGCCATCACGATCACGTTGTAACCATCGGCACTGAACCCCGACTGCACCTGCTCGAAGGTGCCGCGACGACGCAGTTCGTCACGGATCAGGCCGCCGGGAATGGGCCCGATCACACTGACGCTGATGGCCGGCAACCTCTGCTGATAATCCACCTCGGCCGGCTTGAGACTATGGCTGGTCTGGCAACCGCCAAGCCCCAGCATCAACACCATCAACAACCACCAACCACTGCGCATTACAGATCCCCCGACAGCATGGCCTTGAGCATTGACGCCTTGGGCCCCTGCTCCTTGACGATCAGCGACGTGACGTCTTCCATCTTCTGCAGATCGACCCGTTGCAGGCTCGGCACCTGCGGGTACTTGGCGCGCACCAGAGCGGCGTCGCGCTCCAGGTGGTCACTGTGCAGAAACACGCACTTGGCCCCCGCCGCCGACAGGCAGCCGGCGCGGAAATCACCGACGTAATAGGCCTTGCCGGCTTCCAGTTCCAAGGGGATGGAGAAGTCTTCGCGGCTCCAGGAAGTGGCGTTGCCGCGGTCGAAGTGCAGGTTGTAGATCTCGTAGCGCCCGGGTTTGAGCGGCATCACGAACAGGCTGCCGATACCGTGCCAGGTCTCGCGCACATCGCGCGGGGTGCGACCGTAGACCTGGTTGTACAAGCGCGCCGAGGCGAACCCCTCACCGCCCCGTGGGCGAATCAGCAGCATCTGTTCGTTGGCGGTGTGCACCGCCTTCGGCCAGATGCCGACCACGCCCACCACATAGGCCACCCCCGACTGCGAATCGGGGCGCATGCTCTCGGCGATTTTCGTGGAAGACAAGCTGTAGCAACCGCTCAGCGCCAGCAGCGCGGCGAGTAATACGAGAGGGCGAATCATGAGGTCGCAAATCCCTTGGACAATGATCGATAACGTCAACCAGTGCGCCAGGCATGCCGACCGCCCGGTGACGGGCGCGGAGGATAATGCAAGTGATGGCATTTCGCCAGAATTCAGTCGCCAAGCGGCTGGCGTCCGCCAGGAGCTCGAACCAAAGCTCGCCGCCATCGCGGGCGACGAGTTTCAGCCGGGCAGATGGCGGCGCAGCCATGCGGCCTTGCCCCTGATCAGGCCAAGCGGCCGGGGCTTTGCCGAACCGGGTTTAAACGCCAGTCAGGTCCTTGATGTTGTGGCTCGGACCGTTGGCCTTGACGCTGGCGATGCCCTTGTCCCGGGCCGCCTCCGATGAATAGGTTTCACTGCTGCCGATGATCTGGTGATTGGCCGCCTTCAGCGTGAAATAGGGTTTGCCGTCCTTGGCGCTCTTGCGCTCGTAGCGCTCCTCCAGGGGACTGTTGGTCTGCACCGAGGCAATGCCGTTCTCCGCGGCGGCGCGAGTGGTGTATTGCTCGCTGGTGAGAATGGTCTCGGCGTTGGCCGCCTTGAGCACGAAACGAAACTGACCGTTGCTGCTTTTCTTCAACTCATACCATCCGGACATGCTGTGGCTCCTTGCGTTGATCGATGGGCGTTGCGCCTTGAGAGTAAAGACTCTTTAAGCGATTCAGCCATTGCCCCGTTGACTGAAAAATCGGTTTTCCACTCGCGCAAGCCCCAGGTGTTCGCGCAGGGTGTGCCCCGTGTAGCGCTGGCGAAACAGGCCCCGGCGTTGCAGCTCCGGGGTGATCAATTGCACGAAATCCTCGATGGCTCCCGGCAAATGGGTAAACAGCACATTGAAGCCATCGGCGGCGTACTCCTCGTACCAGGTCGCCAGTTCATCAACGATCTGCCCTGGCGTCCCCACCAGTACCTTGTGCCCGCTGGCGGACAGGCTGCGCAGCAGCTGCGCCAGCGTTGGCCGCTCCCGGCGGACCAGTTCCACCACCAGTTGCCGACGGCTCTTGTGCCGCTCGGTGGGCGCCGCGTCTGCCAACAGCGGCACTGGGGCATCCAGGGGCAGTGTCGACAGGTCGATGCCCAGGTCCAGCAAGTAGGACAGCGCCCTGAGCTGGGCCTGCGGGTCCTGCAGCTCCTGCAATTGCTGATACTTCTCCTCGGCCTCGCTGAGGGTCCGGCCGACCGTCGGCGCAATCCCCGGGAAGATCTTCAACTGCCGGGCATGGCGACCGTAATGGGGAAGTCGTTCCTTGAGCCCGACGTAGAAATCCTTGGCCTGTTGCAGGTCGCTCTGGGCGGTGAACACCAGCTCGGCACAGCGGGCCGCCAGCTCGCAGCCCGGGCCCGAAGACCCGGCCTGGGCGATCACCGGCCAGCCCTGCAGCGGACGCGGCGCATTCAACGGGCCCTGTACCTGGAAGTGCCGGCCACGATGCTCCAGCAAGTGCATCCTGTGCGGCTGCAACCACTGGCCGCTGGCCTTGTCCCGGGGGAAGGCGTCATCGGCCCAGCTGTCCCACAGGCCGCTGACCACCGTGAAAAACTCCTCGGCCCGGGCGTAACGTTCGGCATGGCTGGGGGGTTCGGGGTGATTGAAGTTCTCTGCGCCGATCAACCCCGTCACCAGGTTCCAACCGGCACGCCCCTCACTCAGGTGGTCCAGGGACGCGAACTTGCGCGCCAGGTTGTAGGGCTCGTTGTAGGTGGTGCTGGCGGTAGCGATCAGGCCGATATGCCGGGTCACCACGGCCAGCGCCGGCAGCAGGGTCAAGGGGTCCCAGCGCAAGCTGTAGGAACTGCGGGCCAGCACCCGGGGATCGAGATCCCCCACAGCCACGTTGTCGTTGAGAAACAGCGCGTCGAAACAGCCGCGCTCCAGGGTCTGGGCGTAGTGTCGGTAGCGCTGGAAATTCAACGAGGCATCGGCATCCGCCCGGGGATGGCGCCAACTGCCGCCGTGGGCGCCGGAGCCGGAGAGAAAGGCCCCCAGCCCCATCTGCCCGCTGCGCTCAGCCATGACCGGCGCCCTCCTCGGCCGCCGCCAGGGTAGCCGGGGCGGTACGCAGCAACAGGCTCACCGTGGCCCAGACCAACAGCGTCGCCACGGCCAGAAACCCCATCACCCCGCGATAACCGTTGAGAAAGGCGCCCTGGGCATCGTCCAGCGGCGTCGCGGAAAAGTAGTGGAACAAGCCCACCCCCACCGCCAGCCCCACGCCACCGCCGACGTTGTGCAGGGTCATCAGCGAACCCATGGCCACCGAGCCCACTTCCTGAGGCACCGAGGAAATCCCCAGCACCGTCGACGGCCCGAGAATACTGGCCCAACCCAGGCCCATGATGACGAAGGCGCCGAGCAGATACGCCAGCGACGTCTGGCGGTCGAACCCGGCCTGCAACAGCGCCGACAGCACGAACAGCAGCAGCCCGGTCTTGATCAGCAGCGCCGGGCCCTTGCGGTCCACCAGCCGTCCCACCAGCGGCGACAGCAGCGCCACCCCCAAGGTGGTGGGCAATAACAGCAAGCCGCTGGCCTGCACCGACTCACCACGGATCTGCGCCAGATACAGCGGCATGACGAAAAACGCCACGCAGTAGAACAGCGCCAGACCGAAACTTGCCGCGACCCCGGCGACAAAGCGTCGGTTGGCGAACAGCTTGAGATCGATGATCGGCGCCGCAACCCGTTTCTCCACCGCCAGGAAGGCCACCAGGGCCAGGGTCGCCAGGGCGATCAGACGCAGAGTCAGGTGCGAGCCCCAGCCCCAGGTTCCACCCTGAACGATCACCAGCACCAGGCTCGGCAAGCCGATCAGCAACAGCAACGCGCCCCATACATCCAGTCGTGCACCGGCCTCTGCCGAGCGGGACTCCTTCACGCTGAAACTGCAGATGCCCAGGCTCAGCAGCACGAAGGGCACGTTGATCAGGAAAATCCACTGCCAGCCAAAGCCACTGGTGATCAGCCCCCCCAGTACCGGCCCGATTGCCAGCCCCACGCCATTGACGCCGAACAGCACGCCGAAGGCCTTGCCCTGTTCGGCGCTGTCGAAGGTGCTGGAGACAATGGCCCCCGACGCGGTGTAGAGCACGGCGCAGGCCAGCCCCTGGATCACCCGGGCAGCGATCAGGGTGTCGATCTGCGTCGCCAGCCCAGCCGCCAGCGACGCCAGACCGAACACCGTCAAGCCGATGAACAGCACCCGCTTGCGTCCATGCAAGTCAGCTAGGCGCCCCACCAGCACCATGAAACTCGACAGCGCCAGGATGAAGCCATTGATGACCCACTGCAGACTGTCCACCGAGGTCCCCAGATCGGTCTGCAATGCCGGCAGCGCCGTGTTGACGATGGTGAAATCCACACAGCCGAGAAAACTGGCAATGCTCACTCCGAGCAATGCCCACCATTTGCGTTGCTGTTGCGCAAAAACGCCCATGGAAACTCCTTGTCAGTCATAAAAAAACCGCTCTGCAGGAGCCCGCTTGCCGGCGAACAGGCCCTTGAGCCCTGCACCGCCCGCAAGGACGTCTTCGCTGGCAAGCCAGCTCCTACATTGATCGCGGCGGATCAGATGGCGATCGCGCCACTGGTCCAGTTCGGGTGAATGGCCCCAGGCAAGGTGAACGGAATCGGAATCCCGCGCTTCTTGAACTTCAGGGGCAGCCAGCGCACCCGATCCGGACTGTGGGGTTCGATCAACAGCTCGCGACTGGTGGCCATGGCCGTGGTCATCTGCTGCGGGTAGAGCACGTAGTGATAACCCTCATCGGCCCACAGCGGCAGGATGATGGGGATCTCTTCCAGGATGTATTCGCGGCACTGGGCCGCCGCGCGTTCGATGTCCGCGTGCTCGTCACGCAGGCGCAAACGCTCGGTGAACACGCCGATGGTGCTGTCGATGGCGTCGCGCAATTCCTCGCGCTGCTGATAGATGCGGTCCAACTGCTGGCGCAACTCGGCATAGCGGTCGCTGGCCAGTTCCTGGTTCCAGCGGGTGATGTGATAGGGCACCCGCAGGCCATCGAGGATGTCCTGGTTGCGCGCCAGCCAGGCATCGCCGTCGCGGATCGACGCCGACAACGCCTCCCCCGGAGATTTGCCGTGCTTGTTGTGGCGTTGCAGGGTGTCGGCCACCACCACCTTGACGTGGCTGAAGCCGGACTGGTTGATCAGGTGAATGGTGGAACGCAGCTTCTGGTCTTCGTGATATTCCTGGCCAACGCTGACCGCCAGGACCACGCGCTTGCCATCGAATTCGTGCTCTTCGCCGCCCTTGTTGAAGTAGGCCTTGAGATTGATTTCCTGCACCTTGCTCATGAGTTCAGCTCCAGTAGGCCAAAGGCTGTTGTTCGCCGTAGTAACCGATAAAGACCCCGAGGGTGACCCGGGTGCTGCTGGCCGAGGGGCGTACCGCGTGGATCAGCCGCGGGTTGAGCAGGATCAGGTCGCCCGGCTCGGGCTTGATCACGAAATCCGGCGGCGGCAGCAGATGGCGCTCGATGCCGTAGGCTCGTTCGCCGCGCAGGCGGTTGTACTCCTCCTCGTCCGGCTCGATGCCCCAGATCTCCAACTCTCCGCCGTCCTCGGGGATTTCCAGGTAGATGTTGGTGGACAGCTGGGTCAGCAGTGGCGGGCTGTGGCCCTGCGGCGCGTTGCGTTCGAGCTTGTCGGTATGGGGCGTGAGATCGACCCCCGAGCCCTGGAAGCGGGCGATACCGACAAAGCACTTCTGCCCGCCTACCTGCAGCAGGTGGGCGCCCTGAGGCCAGACCTCATCCAGCAGCAGGCGCAGCTCGTCGATGGGCGAGGCCAGGGGCCGGAACAGGTTGCGGATCTTGCGGATATTGGGCAGTGCCAGGGCATGGTATTCGGCGCGGCTCTGCTCATCCTGGATCTCGATATAGGCCTTGCCGACGCGGACGAATTCCTGCTGCTGGCTGAAGGCGCTGCGCAGCTCCTGCTGGTACAGATGATCCCGCGCCACCTGCAAGGTGTCCGGCGGACAGAAACCTTTGAGCTGGACGCCATAAGAACGTTTTTCAACGACATCGAGGATATGCCGCGCTTCAAGTTTGTCGGCAGTAGTGACTGTGAACATGCAAGCTCCCTTATTCCCTGGAAGTAGCGACGAAGTACATCTTTGGCAGAACGTAATAATTTATTTCAAGGCCACCTTAGGCAGTTGCCAATGCCTTGTGAAATACCCTTTATCTCTAATATCCAAACTTAAAAATGTATAGAAAATCAGGCAAATAGCGGCCATCACCGACAACTTTAACGGCCTGCGCGGACACTATGAAATTTGCTGATAGTTAAGTTAAACAGCGGACATTATTGAAGGGATATTTATTCATTCCTCCCGAGCTTAATTAATAAAAATGCCATCTATTCATTCAACTTCATTGAACTGTTCGTCCATGTAAGCCGAGGCATCGAAAGACTGGCGGATGATGCCTTCCTCGCGATACAGATCGGCGGTGTGCTGCACGTCCGCCACCACCGACGGCCCCACGGCAATGCGTCGGGGCACGGAGTAGCGGTTGGAGCGTTCATGGACCTCTACCGGCAGGCCGCTGTAGCCGGCCTGGATGCGGGAAAACTCGGCCTGATGTTGATTGGCCCAGGCATAGGCGCGATCCAGGCGCCGGAGGAAATCGGCAATCTGTGCCGGCTTGTCATGGATCGCCTGATCATTGGCCACCAGTAACATGTGCCCGGCGAACAGGCCCTCGCCACTGACCAGCACCCGGGTTCCACCTTCCATCTGCACCATGCTGGTGTAGGGGTCCCAGGTCGACCAGGCATCGGCCTGACCATTGCTCAGCAGGCTGCGGGACTCGGCGGGCTGCAGGAAGATGAACTGCGCATCCGCGCCGTGCAGCCCCGCCGAACGCAGGGCGGCGAGGGCCAGGAAATGGCCGATGGAGCCGCGAGTGGTGGTGATGCGCTGGCCCTTGAGGCTGGCGGCATCCTGCAGCGGCGAGTCGTTATTGACCACAATCGCCACTGCCGTGGGCGTGACCTTGAGTTTGATCACCCCCACGGTCTTGATCGGCGCCCCGGCGGCGGCAGCGAACACGAACGGCGCATCCCCCAGGCTGCCGATGTCCACCGCCCCGGCCGCCAGAGCTTCGGCGGTGGGCGCGGCGGCGGCAAAGGACGCGAACTCGATGGGATACGGCACCTGCTCCAGCTCGCCGGCGGCCTGCAGCAGAATCTTCAGCGACTGCTTCTGGCTGGAAACCCGCAACGCCGGCTGCGCCTGCGCAGTGCCCACCCACAAACACAACACCACCCTTTGTAGGAGCCGCGACTGGCCCCTGAACCTTGCACCCGTCATGCGGCCGCCTTCGCTGGCAAGCCAGCTCCTACAAGATCGCTGCCGACCATGCCTAGAACGCCAGGCTGACGCGGCTGCTGTAGGAGCCAGCTTGCTGGCGAATGGCCTCGGAACCCTTCACCCGTCATGCGGCCGCCTTCGCTGGCAAGCCAGCTCCTACGAGATCGATGCCGACCATGCCTAGAACGCCAGGCTGACGCGGCTGCTGTAGGAGCCAGCTTGCTGGCGAATGGCCCCGGAACCCTGCGCCAGTCATGCGGCCGCCTTCGCTGGCAAGCCAGCTCCTACAAGATCGATGCTGACCATGCCTAAAACGCCAGGCTGACGCGGCTGCTGTAGGAGCCAGCTTGCTGGCGAATGGCCTCGGAACCCTGCGCCAGTCATGCGGCCACCTTCGCTGGCAAGCCAGCTCCTACGAGATCGATGCTGACCATGCCTAGAACGCCAGGCTGACGCGGCTGTAGTAATAACCACCGCCCAGGCCATAAGGCGAGAACATCCCGTATTCATAAGTCCCCGCCCAGGCCTTGAGGCCGATCTTGTCCGGGTACACGTCAAACAGGTTATTGGCCCCCACCGCGACGGTGAGGTTCTGGGTCACGTCGTAGGCCACGTCCAGGTCGGTGATCCACTTGGCACTGTAGGTACGGTCGTTGGCCGCAAGGTTCGAGCCTTCGGTGTACTCGCCAAAGCGGGTCAACTGCAGGTTGGTGGTCCAGTCGCCCACCTTGTAGTTGCTGGACAGAATCCACTTGTCCTTGGGCGTCGACTTGGTCAGGTCGATCTGCTGCTGGCGGTCGAACAGCACATAGCCGGCCCCCAGGCGCGACAGGGCCTCCGGGGTCTGCGCCAGGTCGCGGATGGTGGTCTTGTTGTGGTTGTAGGCAACGCTCCACTTGGCCGTGCCGTACTCGCCGAACGACTGGCTGTAGTCCGCCACCAGGTCCACGCCCTTGGTCCGGGTGTCGGCGGCGTTGGTGTAGTACTGCCCGGCGAGGTTCGGCGACAGGCCGTTCTCCACCAGGATCTGCGACACCGCCGGGCCCTTGAGGATGCCGGTCTGGAGGATGCGCTTGTCGATGTCGATCAGGTAGAAGTCGGCGGTCAGGCGCAGGCGCTCGGTGGGTTCGGCGGTGAAGCCCAGGCTGTAGTTGCGCGAGGTTTCCGGCTCCAGGTCCTTGGCCCCCAGGGCAATGGCTTCCGGCGAGTTGGGGCGCATCTGTTTGGTCCGCACCGAGCTGGTGGTGCCGCCGGCGCCGAACTGGGTCACGGTGCTGGTGGTGGAGAACACGCTCTGGGCCAGGGACGGTGCGCGGAAGCCGTTGCTCACCGCCGCCCGTACCGCATAGCCGGGAATGAACTCATAACGGGTGGTGAGCTTGCCGCTGGTGGTATCGCCCACGCCGAGGTTGTATTTCTCATAACGCGCCGCTGCGCCGACGTACCAGTTGGGGGTGATGTTCAGGCCGAAATCCACATAGGCGGCTTCGCTGTGGCGCTTGAGGCTGTAGGCGTCTTCCGGCGTGGTGCCGTTGACCGAGAACAGCCCCGGGTCCGGTACCACGCCGGCAAAGGGACCGGTGGCCGGGACGTAGCTGCCCTGGTTGTAGGAGTTGGGCTCGCCCTCTTCCAGCGCGTATTTCTCCCAGCGGTATTCCACGCCAAAGGAGGTTTCCAGCGGGCTGCTCCAGCCGATGTCCAGGGCCCGGGAGAAGTCCAGGTTGTTGGTCCACTGGTCAAATACCAGATTGCCCAGGTGGAAGTCGTGCTGGCCGTAAGGGCCGTTGGAAATGTTCAAGTTGTTGGCGGTATCCAGTACCCCGCGGTCCTTGCCGTAGGTGCTGGACAGGTCCCAGTCCCAACCGCCCGCCAAACCCTTGGCACCACCGGCGACCTGGAAGTCGGTCTCGCGGATCTCCCGCCGCGCCTGGCCGCCATTGGGATACGGTGCGTTGGGTACCCCCGCCAGACTGGTGATGTCGGTGGGCTTGCGGTGCCCCAGGTTCTTGTTGCTGTTGCGGTAGCTCAAGGTGGAAAACGAGTACAGCTTGAGGTCGTCGGCCAGGGGCAGCTCGGCGTTGTAGGCCAGGCTGGTGGTGCGGTCGCGGCCCAGGCCGTACTCGGTGCCCCAGCCCTGACGATTGCTTTCCCGAGGGTCCGGCGAGCCATTGGGCTGATTGAAGTACAGCTGGCCGCTGGCCGCACTGGAGCGCTCGTAAGGCTCCTGGAGCTTGGCGTCCCAGGACAGGTTGACGAAGCCGCCGTCCTCCCCCAGCTTGCTGCCCCAGTTGAAGGCTTCGTGGCCGGTGGTGCCGTCACCGTCGTAGTACTGGCCCAGGGTGGTGTCCGAGGTCAGGCCTTCGGCATTGCGCTTGAGGATGATATTGATCACCCCGGCGATGGCGTCGGAGCCGTATTGCGCTGCGGCGCCGTCGCGCAGCACTTCGATACGCTCGATGGCGGCCGTGGGAATCAGGTCCAGGTCCACCGGAACCGAGGCGTTGCCGACCCGGGCACCGTTGTTGATCAGCGCCGAGTTGTGCCGGCGCTTGCCGTTGATCAGCACCAGCACCTGATCACCGCCCAGGCCGCGCATGCTCACCCCACGCACCAGGAACGCCGTACCGCCGCCGTTGATGGTGGGCACGTTGAACGACGGCAGCAGGCGCCCGAGCATTTCTTTCAGACCGTTCTGACCGATGCTGCGCAACTGCTCGCTGTCGATCACATCGATAGGCGCCGGGCTGTTGGTGACGGTGCGCTGCTGGCTGCCACGGACCCCGGTGACCACCACCGTGCCCAGGGTTTCGTCAGCGGCCAGCAACTCCACAGGGGTTGTCAGGCTCAACAGGCCAAGGCTCAGGGGCGCGGCGCCGCGAACGATTTTATGCAAGGAAATACCCATGACTTCAGATCCTTTTGAATGGCGCTCAGCGCGACCGGGCGGCGACGGTTTCGACTTCGATCAGGGCCCCGGGCAACACCAGCCCTGCCACTTGCACCGTGGTCCGGGCCGGTTTCAGCGGTTGTTTCTCGGTGCCGAAGAACTCGCGAAAAGCCACTTGCAGGCCATCGAAATCCAGCTTGCCACCCAGGGCCGGGTCGCCCACCAGGTAGATCCGCAGTTGCACCACATCCCCCAGGGTCAAGCCCTGGCTGGCGAGTAGGGTTTGCACCTTGCGCAGCACCACCCGGGCCTGGGCCTCAGTGTTGCCGGCGGCATGGATCTGCTCCTTGGGCGCCTTGGGGTCCACCGGGTCCGGCAACAGGCCGGAGAGGTAGGTCACCTCGCTGTTGGCGGGCAAAGTCACCGACTGCAGGATCGGTGAATTGGGATAGGTGGACGGCACGCGCTGGATACCCGCGGCCCAGCTGCTGCTGGCGGCAAGCAACAGCCCCAGCCCTACGACGGTATGTTTTACAGACATGCAAAGACGCTCCAAGGTTGTGTGTGCCAGCCTCGGAGGTCCGCTACCCGGCATGGGTTACTGCTGTTCTGTACGAAAACTGCCTGCATTTCGATCAGGTAATTTTTTGTGCAGAACAAGGTAAATGCTCGGCTTTTTCAGGCCGTTTGCTGTAGCGACGAGCCTTGCGCCCGTTCAAAAAGGTGGCGCACCACGCGCCGCGCTGCACCGGCGGCGGCTTCCTGCCAGATGCCCACGCCGCTGTGGGCCAGGCCGTCGCTGGTCAGGTAGACCCGGCCTTGGGGCTGGTTGAGCAGGCTGTAGTCCGGTTCGGCCACTTCATGGCTGATCCAGGGCCCGAAGTTGTAGGGGATCTTGCTCCAGGCAATCACCAGAGGATTGCGCAGTTCATGGCTGTGACCGGGGTGCAGCAGTTCCACCGCCTGACGGGAGATCTCGATCTGCTGGGCCAGGGTTTTCTCACCGAACTTGCGCGCGGTTTCACCGTTGTTGTACGCCGCCACCAACACCCCTTCGGCCTGGTTGAACCCACCGCTGGGGTACCACAGCCCGGACGCTTCCTGATTGATGAACGACAGCCCGCCATAGATCTGGTACTGGCTTTCCCAGAAGCGCCGGGACTGCCAGGCCACCTTGTTGGCGTAGCCGAACTGCACCGCAGCGATGGCCTGGCGTACCGGGGCACTGAAGTTGTTCTGCACCTTGGCCAGCAGCGGCAAGGGCAAGGAACTGATCACGTAGTCGGCCTTCAGGCTCTGGGTGCGACCGCTGCGCCGGTCCAGGTAGAGCACCTCGACGCTGTCACTGTGATTGGTGATGGAACGCACCTCACTGTGCAGCCGCAACTGCCCCTGCAAGCGTCGGGCAAAGGCCTGGGGAATGCGGTCCATGCCGCCCACGGGCTGGAACATGGTGGGCGAGAATTCCGGGTATTCATCGATCATCAGCGCCGTGGTCAGCGCCGGGTTGAGCAGGGACTGCAATGGCAGCGGATCATTCTTCTGCGCCAGCTGGTCACCGGCACCGGGCCAGACCTTGTAGCCGGAGCGGGCCGATCCCAGGTATTCCAGCTTGTCCGAGAGATCGCCCCAGGTTTTCAGGAAGCTCAGCAGGTTGCTGCGATCGGCCGCCGTCAACTCCTGGTCCAGGGCATGCCGATTGACCGCCTTGGCCAGCAGCTCGGAAAAATGCCCGCGGCTGTCATTGACCGCCTGGCGGATCTGCAGGGCCGGCTGGTTCAGGTCCGGCCGCACCAGGGCATTGCGACTGGTGTTGACCAGTACCTCCAGTTCGACCCCCAGCTCGCGGCAGTAGCCGAGCATCAGTTGATGGTGACTGGGCAAGCGACCGGCCCCGGCATTGAGATAGAAACCGTCATCGAACTCGGCGACTTGCGCACTGCCGTCGCTGTATTCCACCCGATCACCGCGGCGCACGGTCCAGTTGCGCCCGCCGACCCGGTCCCGGGCTTCCAGCAGCGTGACCTTGAACCCGGCCTTGTTCAGTTCATAGGCACTGACCAGACCGCCGATTCCGGCGCCGATTACCACCACCGAAGCCCCCTTGCCCAGGGCGGCTGTGGGCAGCGACGCATAGTTCTCCTCGTAGGCCTCGGCGTTGCCCGGACCGCCGAACAGGCCCATGACCGCACTCGCCGCCTGGACCCCGCCGACAGCGGCGATACGGGCGATCAATTGTCTTCTGGTCAGTGGCATGCCAGCGCTCCCTGCTGCGGATGGATAGTGCGTTCGGTTATAGCCCGTGGACTTATGCAGTCACTTGGGTCTATGGGAAGCCATCCTAGGGGCGCTCATTTAATAAGAGAAATACATTTTAAGCATATGCAAATATTACTTTGTTTCATATTCAAGCCAGAAGATTCTGCGCCCCGCGCATAGCCCAAAAAAACAAACAGGCCTCCTCTCCCGGTAGGAGCTGGCTTGCCAGCGAAGGCCATCTCCAGCGCCCCGCAAGCCTCAGGGTCCATTCGCCGGCAAGCCGGCTCCTACCCGTTGGGCGGCGTCGAGGACTCGCAGCAGATTGCCGCCCCAGATCTTCGCCAGGTCCGCTTCGCCGTACCCCGCCGCCAGCAAGCGCTCGGTGATTCGCGGCAGCTGCGCCACATCCTCCAGTCCCTGCACCCCTCCACCGCCATCCCAGTCGGCGCCGATGCCCACATGGTCCGGCCCCACCACCTCAAGGATGTGCAACAGGTGCTGCAGGTAGTCGTCCAGGGTTGCCCTGGGCTGTGGGTAGCGCATCTCCACCTGACGAATCCGCTCGGCCAGGTCCGCCACCTGCCCGGGGCTCAGGCTGGCGGCCAGGCGGAACTCGCGGTACAGCGGCCCCAAGGCCTTGTCACGCTCGGGATTGGGCACGAGGTTGATCAGGTCACTGGCAAAGCTATTGACCTGCACCACACCCCCCTTGGCCGCCAGTTGCCGCAGGCGCCGATCATCCAGATTGCGGGGATGGTGGGTGATGGCCCGGCTGCTGGAGTGGGAGGCAATGATCGGCGCCGTGGACAGCGCCAGCACTTGGTCGAACACCTGATCCGAGGCGTGGGACACATCCAGCAGGATGCCCAGGCGATTGGCCGCGACCACCAGATCGCGGCCCGCAGGACTCAGGCCCTGCCACTGCGGCAGGGCAGTGGCCGAGTCGGCGAAGTCGTTATTGGCCGAGTGCACCAGGCCGAGCATGCGCAAGCCCTGGCGATGGTAGGTGAGCAAACGCCCGGGATCGGCTGCCAGAGGCTCGGCATTCTCCATGCTGATAAACACCACTCGCTGGCCACGGGCGATGATCGCCGGCACATCGGCGGCGCTCAGGGCCAGGGCAAAGTCCTCGCGGTGGGCGGCGATCAGGTCGCGAATCCGCGTGAGCACTGCCAGGCCATGCTCACTGGCCAGGGTCCGGCCTTCGGCATTGAGCGGGCCCTGGGGGGTGAAGATGGCCCAGAAACCGCCATCCAGGCCGCCCTCCTTCATGCGCGGCAGATCCACCTGGGACAGGTCGTCCTGATAACGATGGCGCTGGGTGATATCCCAGCCGGGGCGAGCCAGTTGCATGGGGGTATCGAGGTGGCTGTCGAGCACCGTAAGGCGCTGGTGCAGTGAAGCGGCAGGGCTGGCGGCAAGCGCCCAGGGACTGACCAGCGCCAGCAACAGCAAGGATCGGGTGAACATGAGGCCTCCTGGCCAATCAAAGACATCGCCCCCATCGGACCGTAGGCGCTGGCTTGCCAGCGAAGGCGGTCCCGAGATCGATGCAGGGCTCAAGGGCCTATTCGCCGGCAAGCCGGCTCCTACAAGGGGGTCAGCTCCAGTGGAAGCTGCGGTCCCACAGGCCGGAAACATCCAGCTGCTGGGGCAGAACACCAGCTTCAAAGAACAGATCGGCCACGTCCTGCTGGGATTTCACCGCCGCGTCGTCCACCGGTTGCAGCAGCCGTGGGCCGCTCTGGGCACGGTATTGGGCCAGGAACACTTCCCGGGGCATGCCGAGGATCTTCGCGCTCTTGGTGGCCCATTCCTCGGGATGGCTGGCGATCCATTGCCAGGCACGGTATTCGCGCAAGATGTAGTCGGTGATCGCCGCGTGCTTGAGCGGATCGGCAATGCTCTGCTGGTTGGCGGCAATCACGTAGTTGCCGGACAGGTAGCCCTGGCCGGTCTTCAGTACCCGGGCCCCGGCCCGCAGTTCCGCCAGCTGGATGAAGTAGCCGAAGCTGACCCAGGCATCCAGCGCGCCGTTCTGAAAAGCGGCGAAGCCATCTTGCGGAGTCAGCGCCATGGGCACGATGTCGGCAAAGCCCAGCCCCTGTTCCTTCAACGCCTTGAGCAGGAAGTAGTGGGAACTGGTGGAGCGGATATAGCCAACGCGCTTGCCCTTGAGTTCGGCCACCGACTGCACCCTGGAGCCCTTGGGCACGATAAACGCCTGGTTGTTGACGTCGCCGGTCAGCACCGCGATCAGTTTCACCGGGGCGTGGTTCTTGATCCCGAAAATCGGCGGGATCTCACTCATCGGCGAGATATCCAGGGTGCCGCTGACCAGGGCTTCGAAGCTCAGGTTACCGCCGGTGAACTCGGCGTACTTGACCTTGTAGGGCGGCGATTCGATGCCCGCCTCGGGGAAGAAGCTCGGCGCTGCGCCCTTGTAGGTGGCGACATTCAGGGTGACCCCGGACAGGTCCGCCGGGGCCCCCAGGCCCAGACGCGGCAAAGCACCGGCCAGGCCGGCAAGGGCCGAGAGTTGCAGAAATCGACGACGCTGCATGAGCTTGTCCTTAATCGAGAAAATCCGGTTCTTCGCGCACGATCCGCTCGCGGTAAGGCTGGAAGCTGAACCAGCCACCAAACTCGGTGCCGACCTGACGCGCGGTGTGGCGCGCCACATCATGGGGAATGGGCCTGGGTGTGCCGGCGGCTTCCGCCAACAGCTGAGTCTGGGCGGCGTTGTCCATGGCAATGAAGCGCCAGACGGCCGCCTCGACGGTTTCGCCAACGGTGAGCAGCCCGTGGTTCTGCAGGATCAACGCCTTGCGTCCCTGCAACGCGGCGGCGATCCGCGCGCCCTCGCTGGCCTCCAGCACCACCCCGGAAAAGTTGTCGAACAGCCCGTGCTGTTCATAGAAGGCGCAAGCGTCCTGGGTCAGCGGGTCCAACAGGCGGCCCAGGCTCGACCAGGCCTTGCCGTACAGGGAATGGGCATGGGCGGCGGCCACCACTTGCGGGTGGGCTTCGTGGAGTGCTGCATGGATGGCGAAGGCCGCCAGGTTCAAGGCGCCCTCGCCTTCGACAATGGCGCCCTGGGGATCGACCAGCAACAGGTCACTGACCCGGATATGGCCGAAATACACCCCCACCGGATTCACCCAGAAATGGTCCGGGCGCTGCGGATCACGCACGGTGATATGCCCGGCGCCACCCATGTCGAAACCCAGCCGGGCGAACACCCGGAAGGCGGCGGCAAGGCTCTGTTTGCGCTGCTGGCGCTCAAGCTCGACGGTGGCTTGCTGGGGCGGATGCTCCCAGCGCAAAACCGTGTGGCCGTCGCGGGGCAAGTCATACACCGCGGGACGAAAATGCGCCGTCATGGCGGCTCTCCTTCAGAGGGGTTGTGGGGGCCAATGGCTGGCGAGGCTAGTAGCCACGTTCGATCTCCACCGGGTTTTCCAGGGCCAGCCCCGCACGCCAGCGCTGGAGGTTGCGCTCCAGCAAACGAGCGATATTCAGGTAGACCCGAGGCGAGTTGGCCGAGGTGTGAGGCGACAGGCGAATGCGTTGATGACGGTAGAACGGATGGCCTGCGGGCAGCGGCTCGGGATCGGCCACGTCCAGGCTGGCGCGAGCGATCTGCCCCACGTCCAGGGCCCGTAACAGGGCGGTCTGATCCACCAGGGCACCCCGGGCAATATTGATCAGGTGCAGACCGGGCTTGGCCGCCGCCAGTACCTCGGCGTCGATGACCTGCCGGGTCTGTTCGGTCAGCGGCACCGCCAGCAGCAGGTGGTCGGCCCGGGCAAACAACTCATGCAGGTTGGCCACAGGCTCGACTCCGGGCACATCAAAGGGCCGTTGCGAACGCCGCAGGGCCAGCACCTGCATGCCCAGGGCCTGGGCCTTGGGCGCCAGCTCCCGGGCGATGCTGCCAAAACCGAACAGGCCCAAGGTGCTGCCGGCCACCGAGGCCAGCGGCCGTTGCCGCCAGTGCTCGGCATCATCGATCCACACCTGGGGCAGGTCTTTGGCGGCCGCGAAAATCGCCGCCAGGGCAAACTCGGCGATGCTCTCGGCGGTGCTGCCACGGGCGCTGGCCACCGGCAACCGGGCGAACAGCCAGCGCGGAAAATAGTCCAGGCCCGAGGTCACCAGTTGCACAAACTGCAGGCCGAAGGGCCAACCCGCAGGCGGCTCTGGAGCATCACGAAAATCGGCATGGGGCGCCGCCAGCAGCACCTGGATATCCCCGGGCAGATCGCTGGGCAGCCCGCGGGGCAGGCTCAGTACCTCGACGCCTGGCAGCCACTGGCGCAATTGCTGGTTGAAGCCCTCGTCGAGCTGGCTGGCAATCCGCGTCACACCTGGGCTCCTCGGCTGGGCAAGGCAAAGGCGGCACGCCCGACAGCGCCAAGGATCGCGTCGTTCTGCGGCGTGTGAATCCGGCTGCAGAGCACGTCGCGGTAATGCCGCTCGATGGGATTGCCCCGGGCCAGCCCGGGGTTGCCGATGGCTTCGATGCCCAGCTCCACGGCGCTGATGGCGTTGCTGGTCACCAGGTACTTGATCTGGGTCGCCTCCCCCGGGGCGATCCGCCCTTCGGCGGCCGCATCCAGCAGCACCCGATTGTTGAACAGCAAGGCATCGATGCGCCCGATCAGTTCCTGGAAACGCGGCAGGCTCGACAGTGGCGCGCCAAGGTTGGCCGGGGTGCGCTGGGCCAGCCAGCTCAGCAGCCAGTCGCGGGCGGCCCGGGCCACGCCGTCATAGATCGCCGACAGCAGCACCGCCAGCCAGAGCACACCCTTGCTGTCCAACTCCGAGGGGCGCGGAACGTTGGCCGGCTGGATGTCCACCGCTTGTTCCAGGGGCACGAACACTTCGTCGAAGATCACGTCGTGACTGCCGGTGGCGCGCATGCCCAGGTGGTCCCAGGTTTCCTCGACGCTGATGCCGGGGCTGTCGCGGTGCACCAGCCAGGTGCCCACCTGCGGCTCGGCATCATCGCTGCGGGCCCAGACCGCCAGCCAGGTCAGCCCGGGAATGCCGGTGGAGTAGATCTTGCGCCCGCTCAGCCGCCAACCGCCTTCGACCCGCCGCGCCAAGGTCGCGGGCAACCCGCCACGGGCCGGGGTGCCCAGGTCCGGCTCGACCCGCAGGGCGTTGATCAAGGCGCCGTCCTGTACCGCTTCACGGGCCACTTGCTGACGCAGATGCAGGGGCCAGGCGTTGTTCTGTTGCAGCCGCGTGTGCTGCAGATACTGCATCACCAGCACCAGCGCAGTGGAGGGCTCACCCTGGGCCACGGCGCCGATCACTCGGCGCGCCTGGGCCAGGGTCGCCTCACTGCCCCCCAGGGCCCGGGGCACCGTCAAGGCCAGCAGGCCATGCTCGTGCAGGCGTTGCAGGTTGGCGTGGGGAAACTCGCTATGACGATCGTAATAGGCCGCAGTGGCGGCGAACTCCTCGCTCAACTGCTGCAGCAGATCGGCGAACTCGGCAGAGTCCGCATCCAGCGAGGAACGGGCTACGGACGGGGACGGTTGCACAGTGGAAAGGCTCATCGGCTGGCAGTCCTGCTCAAGGGGTGGGAGACGCTGACGGCCGGCTCGGCCTCGGTTTCGACCCCCAGCAGTTGCAGCAGCCGCGCACGCAGTTGCTGGAACCCCGGGGTGGACGCCTGACGCGGACGCGGCAGGCGAATCGGTAGCTGTTCGGCTATCTGCCCGTTGGCCAGTACCAGCACTCGGTCGGCCAGCAGCAATGCCTCATCGACATCGTGGGTCACCAGCAACACGGCCGGGGTATGCACCCGCCACAGGCGGATGATCAGCTGATGCATGCGAATTCGGGTCAGTGCGTCGAGGGCGGCAAAGGGCTCGTCCAGCAGCAATAACTGCGGCTCGCGCACCAGGGCCCGGGCCAGGGCCACGCGCTGGGCTTCGCCGCCGGACAGGGTGCCGGGCCAGGCACCGAGGCGATGACCCAGTCCCACTTCGGCCAATGCCGCCAGCACCCGCTCACGCACCTGGGCCCCGCGCACACCGAGGGCGACATTGCGCCATACGCGCTTCCAAGGCATCAGCCGTGGTTCCTGGAAGACTGCGGCCATGGCAGTGGGCACCTGCAACTGCCCCTCATCTACCGGTTCCAGCCCGGCCAGGGCCCGGAGCAAGGTGGTCTTGCCCGAACCGCTGCTGCCCAACAGGGCGACGAACTCCCCCGGGGCGATCTCCAGGTCCAGGCCATCCAGGACCGCTTGCCCGGCAAAGCGTCGGCTGACGCCGCGGCATTCGACGGCGGCGCGCACGCGGCCCGGCTGGGGCAGTAATACAGTCATGGTCAGTTCCTGATGAAGGTCGGCCGCCAGGCCAGGGCAAAACGTTCAAGGCCGCGCACCAGGCTGTCGATGCCCAGGCCCAATACGCTGTAGACCAAGAGGCAGATGACGATCACGTCGGTGCGCATGAAATCCCGGGCGTCATTGACCAGATAGCCGATACCGGCGCTGGCGTTGATCTGCTCCACCACCACCAGCCCCAGCCAACTGATGCCGAAGGCGTAGCGCAGGCCGACGAAAAAGGCCGGCAACGCACCGGGCAGGATCACGTGGACGATCAGCTCCCAGCGCTTGAGGCCCAGCAGCGTCGCCGCTTCCACCAGCTTGGGATCGAGGCTGCGGATACCGGAGAACAGGGTGAGGTAGATGGGAAAGGTGGTGCCCAGGGCAATGAGGGCGATCTTTGGCGTCTCGCCAACCCCGAACCAGAGAATGAACAGCGGCACTATGGCCAGGAATGGCAGGGTGCGCAGCATCTGCATCGGCGAGTCGATGGCGATCTCGCCACGCCGGGACAGGCCCGCCAGCAGGGCCAGGACAGTGCCCAGGCTGACACCGATGGCCAGTCCGCTGAGGGCGCGCTTGAGGGACACCCACAGATGTCCGCCCAACTCGCCACTGCCGAGCATCTGCCACAGGGTGTCGCCGATGGTGCTGGGGGCGGCGATGATCCGTGTCGGCAAGAGCCCGGTGCGGGAGGCCAGTTCCCAGAGCAGCAGGAGTAACAGCGGGCTGATCAGGCGTAACAACAGGTTGCCCAGGAGCTTCAATCCGGGGCGCTCGGTCCAGCGGGAGGACAAGGTCAGCGGGGCTTGCGCAGGCATTTCAACATCCCTATTTCAGCGCGTTCGAGCCCCATGCTAACTACATAAAAAACGTCCGTGAAATTCGTTTTGGTTCTAACTTAATATACAAAAAATGCATTCAGCAAATAGATATATATGCAAACAAAGGATAAACCACCCCCCCCCTGAAGGAGCCGGCTTGCCGGCGAAGGGGCCGTTGCGGGTTGCGCTGCCCCTGCCGAAGCCTTCGCCGTCTAGCCCGCTCTTGCAACAAGCCAGCACCTGCAAGCACCCGTTGCGCCGCACCCGTGACTAGCCGACGCGGGCGGCGACCATCTCGCCAAACAGGCTCACCGGTTCTTGCAGGTTGCCGAGGAAGCGCGGGTGTACCAACCACAGGTCGATCACCGGCTTGAAGTCGCTCACCGGCACTATCTCCAGTTTGTCGCGGTGGCTGCTGTTCTCCAGCAACGGCAGCGGCACCAGGCCGTACCCCAGGCCATTGGCGATCAGCCCCAGTTGCAGCTCGGTGCCGAAGGTTTCCAGGTTGATCTGTAAAGTCAGGCCCTGGGCACTCAACGCTCGTTGCAGGCCCGCACGGAAACCGCAGCCATCGGGATTCAACACCCAGCCGCGCTGGTAACAGTCGGCCAGCTTGCAGGAACGCTTGCGCACCTCGCCCTTGGCCGCTACCACCACCAGATTCATGCTGCCCAGGGAGCGCCCCACTACGCCTTCGGGGAATACCTTGCCGGCAGGAAACAGCGCAGCCACCACGTCCAGCTCACCGTTCTCGACCTTACTCAGCAGATGGCTACCCCACCCCGTGGCCACCGACGTCTGCAATTGCGGATAGAGCGTCTTCAGCTGGCTCAGGGCATCCAGCAGCACCACATCGCCAATGGTCTGCGGCACGCCGATGCGCAAGGCGCCGCTGGGGGCGCCGTCATTGGCCACCAACTCGTTCAGGGCATCGATGCTGCGCAGCACTTCCAGGCACTGGCCATAAACCCGCAGGCCCATGCTGGTGGGCTTGAGTGGCTTGGTGTTGCGATCCAGCAACTCCACCCCCAGGGCTTCCTCGAAATTCTGCACCCGGCGGGTGATGGCCGGCTGGGTCAATTGCAGGGCATCGGCCGCCTGGCTGATGGTCTGGCAACGGATCACCGCAACGAACGCATTCAGATCATCTATCTTCATTCTTTTTTCGCATAATAAATGACTGGAAAAATGTTCGATAAGAATAATACCTTTTAGCTCGCCCGTGTAGTTCGCGTCATTTGCCTTGTGTCCACGGAGGGAGCCCATGCCCCACAACGCCGAAACAATCGCCATTGCTTCACCCAACTTCGCCCGCCTGCGGGACTTCATCGCCGCCCTGGCCGAGCTGCTGGACAGCGCCCCCGATGAGGCCCGGGTGCTGGATCAAGGGGCCACGCTGCTGCAGCGCCTGGTGAGCCGGGACGATTGGCTGCCCGATGAGTTCGCCCAGCCGGACCCACAGCGCTACCAGCAATTCCTGCTGCATGCCGACTCGCGCCAGCGCTTCTCCATCGTCAGCTTTGTCTGGGGGCCGGGGCAGCGCACGCCAATCCACGATCACCGGGTCTGGGGGCTGATCGGCATGCTCCGCGGCGCCGAAGACTCCCAGGGTTTCGAACGCCTGGCGGACGGCCGCCTGCAACCTGCGGGGGCTCCGATACGCCTGGTGCCGGGGCAAGTGGAGGCAGTGTCGCCGCGCATTGGCGACATCCATCAGGTGAGCAACGCCTACGCCGACCGGGTGTCCATCAGCATCCATGTGTATGGCGCCAACATCGGTGCGGTACGCCGTGCCGTATACGATCCGGACGGTCACGAGAAGCCCTTTGTCTCCGGTTATTCCAACCGCTTGCTGCCTAACCTCTGGGACTTGTCGAAGGAGCCCCTGCAATGACCGATTTCCCTACCCGCAGCCCGGCGCACATCCGTCAGGCTCTGCTAGACCGCCAGGAACTGGCGCTGATCGATGTCCGTGAAGAGGCGCCCTTCGCCGAAGCCCACCCGCTGTTCGCCGCCAATATCCCGCTGTCGAAACTGGAGCTGGAGGTCTATGCGCGCATCCCCCGGCGCGACACCCCGATTACCCTCTATGACCAGGGCGAAGGGCTGGCCCAACGTGCGGCGACCCGCCTGCGGCAACTGGGCTACAGCGATGTCGCCCTGCTTGAGGGCGGCCTGGATGGCTGGCGCACCGCCGGTGGCGAGTTGTTCAAGGACGTCAACGTCCCCAGCAAATCCTTTGGCGAACTGGTGGAGGCGGAGCGTCATACCCCATCCCTGGCCGCCGAAGAACTCCAGGCGCTGCTCGACCAGCAGGCCGATCTGGTGGTGCTGGATGCAAGACGCTTCGACGAATACCAGACCATGAGCATCCCCGGCAGCACCAGCGTGCCCGGCGCCGAACTGGTGCTGCGGGTGCGTGAACTGGCCCCCGATCCGCGGACACAGGTGGTGGTCAACTGTGCCGGACGCACCCGCAGCATCATCGGCACCCAGTCCCTGGTAAACGCCGGCATTCCCAATCCGGTGGCGGCCCTGCGCAACGGCACCATCGGCTGGACCCTGGCCGGGCAGAAACTGGAGCACGGCCAGAACCGCCGGTTCAAGGCGGTGAATGAGGCCCAGCGGGCGCAGGCGCAAACGGCGGCACGGGCGGTAGCGGATCAGGCTGACGTGGCGCGCATCGATCTCGCCCAGTGGCGGCGCTGGCAAGCCGATCCCAAGCGCACCAGCTATCTGTTCGATGTACGTACTCCGGAGGAATTCGCCGCCGGCCACCTGCCCGCAGCCCGCTCCACGCCCGGGGGGCAACTGGTGCAGGAAACCGATCACTTCGCCAGCGTTCGCGGTGCGCGCCTGGTGCTGGTGGACAACGACGGCGTGCGCGCCAACATGAGCGCGTCCTGGCTGGCCCAGATGGGCTGGCAGGTGGCGGTGCTCGACGGTCTGCGCGACAGCGACTTCAGCGTGCGCGGTCCCTGGCAGGCGCCCTTGCCGGATGTGGCCCCGGCCGAGGAGATCAGCCCGCGCACCCTGGCCGACTGGCTGCAGGAACCCGGCACCCTGGTTCTGGATTTCACCGCCAGCGCCAACTACGTGCAACGCCATATCCCCGGTGCCTGGTGGGCCCTGCCCAGCCAACTGGAGGAATCCCTGGCCCAACTGCCCCAGCCCGAGCGGTTTGTCCTGACCTGCGGCAGCAGCCTGCTGGCACGCTTTGTAGTGCCGCAATTGCAGGCCCTGACCCAGCGTCCGGTGTTTCTCCTGAGCGGTGGCACCGCAGCCTGGATCGAAGCCGGCCTGCCCCTGGAGGAAAGCCGCCAGCAACTGGCCGCGCCACGGATCGACCGCTACCGCCGCCCCTATGAAGGCACCGACAACCCCAGGGAAGCCATGCAGGGTTACCTGGACTGGGAGTTTGGCCTGGTGGAACAACTACGGCGCGACGGCACCCACGGCTTTTTCGTGATCTGAGCCTTTATGGGGGCTTTCGCTGGCAAGCCAGCGCCGACATGCCGTGCTTCCCCCTTGTAGGAGCCGGCTTGCCGGCGAAGAGGGCGCAGCCTGGCATCGCCTGCAAGGGCGCCTTCGCTGGCAAGCCCGTTCCCGCGAAGAGGGGTATTTAGAGCGCGAAGGCGGTGCTGGCTGATCGTCAATTTGCGCAAGTGACAAATAGCAATAATTCTCGATATCATTCGCGACCTTGTGCTCACCGCGTCGTCAAGAAGGATATCCATGTCTCGCTCCAAGACCGACTCTGCGTCGGCGGACTCTGTTCGCGGGTTCTATGCGGACATCCTGCATTTCCTGCGTAAACGCACGGACAACGCCAGCGACGCGGCGGACATGACCCAGGACGTGTTCACCCAATGGCTCGATTACCGTGATCGGGCCCAGGTCGAGCAGCCCCGGGCCTTTCTGTTCCAGATGGCGCGCAATCTGCTGCGCGATCATTGGCGACGCCAGCAAGTGCGTTCCAAGGTGCACCACGAGCCCCACCTCGAAGAAAACTTCGACAGCGAACCCCTGGCCGACGAACAGCATGAGCCGCTGCCCGCCATCCAGCGCCTGCAACGCCTGGAGCAATTGAAAGAAGTCCTCGCCCAACTCTCGCCGCGCCGCCGCGAAGCCCTTATGCTGCACCGCTTCGAAGGGCTGAGCCAGGCGCAGATCGCCGAACGCATGGGGATTTCCGTGAGCATGGTGGAGAAACACATCGCCTTTGCCCTGCTGCACTGCAAGCAGCACCTACAACGAGAAAATGGCAAGGAGCAGCCTGAATGACCCGCTTTCCCGGCACCCACGACGACCTCGACAGCGAACAGATCGATGCTCAGGCCGCCAGCTGGTTCGCCCGTAACCGCAATGATCCGGATCGCGCCACGCGCAAGGCCTTCGATAGCTGGATCAGTGAACCGGCCCATGCCCGGGCCTACGCCGAATTCGAGGCGCTGTGGGACGACCTGGCGCAGTTGCAGCAACTGAGCCGCCCGGTGCCGCTCCCCCGGCGCAAGACGCCACTCTGGCGGCCGGCCCTGGCAGTGGCCGCCGCCTTGCTGTGCGCGGTGCTGGCGGTCAACCTGGGCACGCCCCAGGCCCCCTACCGGCAGCAGATCGCGGCCCAGGAACAGGGGGCACGGGCCTTCAAGCTGCCGGACGGTAGCACCTTGTACGTCAACGCCAATACCCAGGTGACCATCGATTTCAGCGCCCATCAGCGCAACATCTACCTGCAGTTGGGCCAGCTGTACCTGGAAGTCGCCGCCGACAAGGAACGTCCGCTGTGGGTGCACAGCGGCGAGGCCAAGGTGCGGGTGGTGGGCACCGCCTTCGACGTGCGTCGCGGCCAGCGCCAACTGGTGGTCAGCGTGGCCCACGGCCAGGTGGCCTTCAGCCCGGACGGCAAGCCCGGGGAGTTGACCCTGCTGAGCGCTCGACAACAGGCCACCTATGACCTGCAAAAAGGCACCCTGCGCCAGCAGACCCTGGACCGCGACGAGGTGGCCGACTGGCGCAGCGGGCGCCTGGCCTTTCGCAACCGCGACCTGGCGAGCCTGGTGGACGAGCTGAACCTGTACCGCCACCAGCCGGTACAACTGGCCGAGGGCCCGCTGAGCGCCTACAAGGTTTCCGGCAACCTCGACGTCAACGATCCGGATGCCTTGGTCAAGGCTCTACCGGCCCTGATCCCGGTAAAAACCCGGGTACAGGCCAACGGTCAGCTGAAGATCGAAGCCCGCTGAATTTTATATGAGAATATTTTGCATTCGCATATGAGGTTTTTTTTCACTGCCGCGTCTTCCTCCTGTCTGCGATCTGTCCGCAGCGCCTTTTTGGCCTTTAAGCCGCTCTGGGGGAAGTCATGTTTCGCGCGTTCTTGCCTGTTCCGTTAGTCCGTACCCGCCCGACCCTGCTCGCCGCCTGCCTGGCATTCAGCCTGCAGGCCCATGCCGGGCCGCTGCATTTCCAGCTGCCGGCGCAGCCTCTGGCCGCCTCCCTGAGCCAGATCGCCCAGCAGGCAAAGATCCAGCTGCTGTTCGATGAGCAACTGCTGCGCAATGCCAAGGCCCCGGCCCTGCAAGGCGACTACAGCCCGGAAGAGGCGATCCGCGCCCTGCTGCAGAACGGCCAGTTCAACCTGATGAAGGTCGACAACACCTACATCGTGCGCCCTGCCGAGACCAGCCTCAGCGGTGGTTCGGCCTTGCAACTGGGGGCCATGAGCGTGATCGGCAACGGCACCGAGGTGGACGCCGCCAGTGTTGGCCGCTCGACCCTGAACCAGACGGAAATCGATCGCCACCAGTCCAACAACGTGGTCAGCCTGATCGACACCCTGCCCGGCGTGAGCCTGGGCGGCTCGCTCAAACCCGGCGGCCAGACCATCAACATCTGGGGCCTGGGAGACGCCGAAGACGTACCGATCACCGTCGACGGCGCCACCAAGAGCGGCTTCGAGCGCTACCAGCAGGGAGTGATCTTCATCGAGCCGGAACTGATCCGTCGGGTGGAAGTGGAGAAAGGCCCGCACTCGCCGAAGACCGGGAACGGCGGCTTCGGCGGCACCGTGCACACCGAGACCAAGGATGCCCCGGACCTGCTGCAGGACGGACGCAATGTCGGCGCCATGGTCAAGTACGGCTACAGCAGCAACGACCATCAACAGGCCTACACCTCTGCCGTCTATGGCCGTTCCGATGACCATCGCTTCGATGCCCTGGCTTACTGGACCAAGCGCGACGGCGACGACATGAAGCTGGCCAGTTCCATTCCCGACCCGCGCAATGAATACCTGATCAACCCCAAGCGCCAGCCCAACACAGCTCAGGACCTGGACGGCGAGCTCTATAAGTTCAACATGCAACTGACCGACGAGCATCGCCTGGGCTTGAGCTACATGCGCTCCAACAGTGACATCTGGGCGCCCTTCTCGGCCAAGACCTACCCGGCGCCGCCCAGCAAGGCCAACATCGACAAGTACGGTTATGACGGCGCCACCAAGCGCTACCTGGCTCAGCGCAATACCGTCGACACCACCTGGCTGACCAAGTACGAGTATCAGCCGGTAGACAACCCCTGGGTCGACCTCAAGGTCCAATACTCCAACTCCAAGACCGACCAGACCGACGAGCGCGGCCCGACCGCTTTCTATCAACCGGTCACTGGCGGCCGCAAGATCACCGTGGGCTACGAGGACAAGATCCTCGAAGTGACCAATACCAGCCGCTTCAGCACCGGCCCTCTGGAACACGCCTTCACCACAGGTGCGCAGATCCGCAAGCACACTCGCGAGGTGGACATGTGGATGCCGGGCAAGACCTATGAAGTGCCCAAATACAACTACGGCCACTACCAGCCGGGCTTCATGCCCCATGGCAAGGTCGACAACAACGCCTTCTACATCCAGGACGCGGTAACTCTGGGGGACTTCACCCTGACCCCATCGCTGCGCTACGACCATGTACGCAACCGTGGCGAGCAAAACGATGCGCCGCTGTACAACAGCACCAGCCCCAAGGACGGCCATGACTATGGTGACAAGACCTACACCGGCTGGTCGCCGCGCCTCTCGGCGTTCTGGAACGTCAATCCGAACCTGGCGCTGTTCGCCGACTACAGCAAGACCTGGCGCGCACCGGTAATCGACGAGCAGTACGAAGTTCAGGCCCCCGGCAGCACGCGCTCGGCCACCAGCCGTAACCTGGACCCGGAGCGCATCACCGCACTGCGAGCAGGGACCATCCATAATTTCTCCAAGGTGCTGACCGACAACGACAACGCGCAGATCCGCACCACGGTGTTCCAGAACAAGATCACCAACGAGATCCTCAAGGCCACCGGCATCGGCTGTGCGGAGCAGTTGAGCACTGGCAAGAGCATCTCTCAGGTGTGCAAGGAATCGCCGATGTCGGTGTATCGCAACATCGGCGACCTGACCATCAAAGGCTTTGAAGTCGAGAGCTACTACGACTCCACCTACCTGTTCGGCGCCCTGTCTTACTCATGGATCACCGGCAAGCACCAAGGCGCCTATACCAACCCTTGGGGACCGAACGTCTGGGCCCGGGACATTCCGCCACGCAAGTGGGTGGCGACCCTGGGGCTGAAGATTCCCCAATGGGATGCCCAGGTTGGCTGGCAGGGCCAGTGGGTACGCCAGACCGACCGCCTGCCCAGCGACAAATACCCCAGCGGCCCGGCCAGTAGCCTGGGTGATTCCTACTGGGACCAGTACGGCAATGATCGCTACAACGTGCAGGGCCTGTTTGCCAACTGGAAGCCCCAACAAGCCTATCTCAAGGGCACTGAAGTCAACTTCACCCTGGATAACATGTTCAACCGCGACTACCGTCCGGCCCTCAGCGGCGACAACGCCTACAGCGTCGGACGCAACGCCAAGATCAGCGTGACCCGCTTCTTCTGACGGCAACTGGCTGCGGTGCATCGGATGCACCGCAGCAGGCCAGCCGTTGGCCATCACGGATGTATTGCAAGCCTTTAGCCAAGCCCTGCCGCCCGCGCCTGCCGGGCTAAGATCGACTCCCCCCTGAAAACCGCTGAAATGCCTTTGGGCGCTTTCAGCCGACTTCCCATTGATTATGTACGACATTCGTCGTACAAACGAGAAAGCATCATGGACAGAGGCTTCAGGAAGGTCAGGCGGGACCTGATCGATGCACTACAGAGCGGCAACTATGTGCATGCCGCGCGCGGCTCGATCGAGGTCAAGAACCTGCTGGCCACCGGTGAGGTTTCGGCCGGCCAACTGATCGAGGTCATCGGCGCCTGCAAGGGCACCGACCACCAGTGCAGTGCCCACCACAGCGCCCCAGACCTTGCCGTCCATGTGCTGAATAAGGCGGGCTGGTACATCAAGTTCTACTTTATCGAGCCAGATGTGTGGTTCATCAGCGTTCACCGATGAGGGCAACCCATGAAACTCTATCTGCAGGGCGACCGGGGCAAGGCGCTTTGTGAGCATTGCCAGCAGGTCGTGGGCATCACCTACACCCGCCGCGACGTACCGTTCAGCGACGGCAACGGCCAGGCCCGGGAGATCCTGGTGGGGGTCTGCGACCTGTGCGCCACGGTGGTAGCCATCCCGCCCCAGTCGACGCCGGCGATCAAGGAAGCGCGCCGCCAGCAACTGACCTCCATCGAGGCGCGGCTGCCGGCGGTCTACCTCGACGTGCTGGATGCCGCGATGCACTCGGTGGCCGAGGACGCCGGGGTACAGATGCGCAAATTGTTCTTCAGCTACTACTTCAGCGCCCCCGCCGAGCCTGGCCTGGAGCAGGTACACGAGGGTTTCGCCACGTACCTGGCGGAACAGGCCAAGGCCCGCCAGTTGCCTGCCGTGCCGGCAATGAAGCGCCTGTCGCTGAAGGTCAACCACTATGTGGCTGAGGATCTCGCGCGTCTGCTGGAGGCAACCCGGATGACCCAGACCGAACTGCTGAAATCGCTGATCGCACAGATTCGCCTGGATGTGCTGGAGGGCGGCAACCCGGCGGTGATCGCCGACCTGCGCCAACTGGCGCGCCTGGGCCTGTAACCGCTCAGCCCGCGCCTCGTCCGGGCGCCCTGCCCGCCTGCAACCAATCCCCCCGGCGCCAGTGAAGGCATGCCACGATGGCCTGCCTCTTCACCGGCAAGCCGGCGCCTACAAGATGTAACGCCGTAAGCCTCGTAGGAGCTGGCTTGCCAGCGAAAGCGCCGCCAAGTGCGATGCACGACACGAGGACTTACAAAGCGTTGCGGCGTACCAGGCTGAGATCGGGGGCGCTGCGGCGCTGGCTCAGGTAGCGGGTGCAACTGACCCGCAGGAAGGAGGCGAAATTCACCACTTCGCCGCGATAGTCCATGACCTCTTCATACAGCTTGGCAATCAGCTGGTTGGTGGTCATGCCGTCCACTTCGGCAATTTCGCTGAGGATGTCCCAGAACTGGTTTTCCAGGCGCAAGGTGGTGACCACGCCACAGATACGCAACGAGCGGGAACGGGATTCATAAAGAATCGGGTCGGCCTTGACGTACAGCTCGCACATGACGTGGTCCTCGCTTAAAGGGTGATGCGGGTGCCCAGCAGGCCCAGGAAACCCGCCAGCCAGCTGGGGTGCGCCGGCCACGCTGGGGCGGTGACCAGATTGCCCTGGACGTGACCTTCAGTCACCGGGATATCGATGTAAGTGCCACCGGCCAGACGCACTTCCGGGGCACAGGCCGGATAGGCACTGCATTCACGACCTTCGAGGATGCCCGCTGCCGCCAGCAGTTGCGCGCCATGGCACACCGCAGCAATCGGCTTGCCGGCCTGGTCGAATTCCTTGACCAGTTGCAGGACTTTTTCGTTCAGGCGCAGGTATTCCGGTGCACGTCCGCCGGGGATCAGCAGGGCGTCGTAATCAGCGGAGCTGACCTGGGCAAAATCGAAGTTGAGGGCAAACAGGTGACCCGGTTTCTCGCTGTAGGTCTGGTCGCCCTCGAAGTCGTGGATCGCCGTACGCACGGTCTGCCCGGCGCTCTTGTCCGGGCACACGGCGTGCACCGTATGACCGACCATCAGCAGTGCCTGGAACGGCACCATCACTTCGTAGTCTTCGACGTAATCGCCAACCAGCATGAGGATCTTTTTCGCGGCCATGGAGTGGACTCCTTTCAGGGAAAGACGTGAGCGGAATGAGTACTCAAGGTAGTCCCAATCCGCCAGCCCGGGTAATAGCCACTTACTACAGCGGCAAGCTGCAAGCTGCTGGCGTGGAACTCCAGACTGGTGGCTTGCAGCTTACTGCTTGGCGCTGCTGCTCTGTAGATAGCCGTCGGCCTTGAGCAGGGTTTCCAGGCAGTGTTCGCTGATCTGGTAGAAGGCCTTGAGCTCTTCGATCCTGGCCAGCAGTTGGGTCGGGTCAACCGGCTCGGCACGCTTGACCGCAAGGATCATCTTGTTCTTGTTGGTGTGTTCCAGGGAGATGAATTCAAAGACCTTGGTTTCATAACCGCAGGCTTCGAGGAACAGGGCCCGCAGGCTGTCGGTGACCATCTCCGCCTGCTGCCCCAGGTGCAGGCCGTATTGCAGCATCGGCTTGAGCAGCGCCGGGCTCTGGATCTGCAGGCGGATCTGCTTGTGACAGCACGGCGAGCACATGATGATCGCCGCGCCGGAGCGGATGCCGGTGTGGATCGCGTAGTCGGTGGCGATATCACAGGCATGCAGAGCAATCATCACGTCCAGTTCGCTGGGGGCCACACTGCGCACATCGCCACACTTGAACACCAGGCCCGGATGCTCCAGACGCGCGGCGGCGGTGTTGCACAGGGTCACCATGTCCTCACGCAATTCGACACCGGTGACTTCACCCTGGGCCTGCAAGGTGTTGCGCAGGTAATCGTGGATGGCGAACGTCAGATAGCCCTTGCCGGAGCCGAAGTCCGCGACCCGCACCGGCTGGTCGAGCTTGATCGGCGAGCTGCCCAGGGCGTGGCTGAAGACCTCGATGAACTTGTTGATCTGCTTCCACTTGCGCGACATGGCCGGGATCAGTTCGTGCTGCTTGTTGGTCACTCCAAGATCGGCCAGGAAAGGTCGGCTCAGGTCGAGAAAGCGGTTCTTCTCGCGGTTGTGCTCGGCGGACGGCACATCGCGCTGGGTTTGCGGCTTGCCCTTGAACAGCGAGCTCTTGCCCTTCTTGCTGTATTCCAGCTGCACTTCGTCGGTCAGGGTCAGCAGATGGGCATTCTTGAACGAGACCGGCAGCAGCCCGGCGATGGTGGCCACGCCCTCGTCCAGGGGGAAGTTCTTGGTGATGTCACGGGTCTTGTAGCGATAGACGAAGGACAGGCACGGCTGCTCCTTGACCGTCAGTTGCTTGATGATCAGCCGTTGCAGGTCCGCCTCCGGGCCCACGTGCTTGGCCAGTACCAGCTTGATAAAGGCGTTTTGCGCAAGGCTGGTGTCGAGCAATTGCAGGAACTGGGCGTGATGATCCGGCGCGGGACGGGCGGAAGGTGCGGTGACAGACATGGGGGCAGGTGCCTCGGGCAATGCGGGGTGTGAATCAGGGAGTGGCAGGTATTTTAGGGAGCTAGCCCCGTCGGGGCACGAAGTTATTCACCCGACGGTAAAAAATCCTCGCCCGAGGGCGGTGCAAGGCTCAGGGGCCATTCGCCGGCAAGCCGGCTCCTGCATGAACAACACCGATATCGCACCGCCGTAGGAGCTGGCTTGCCAGCGAAGGCGTCCTCAAGGGCGGTGCAAGACTCAGGGGCCTGTTCGCCGGCAAGCCGGTTCCTACGGCGGCGGGCTCAGTTGAGCACCACCAGGCGGTTGGGCAATTCGTTGCGCTCCTGGGTCAGGGGCACATGGGTCTTGAGCAACTCGCCGCTGGCTTCAATACAGTCGAGGAAGCCCTGCAGGGTCTGGCCCTGTCGCACTTGCTGGGTAAAGTTGCGCACGATGTCGTTCCACTGCTTGTTATCCAGACGCTTGGAAATGCCCTCGTCCACGAGGATTTCCACGTAACGCTCGGCTTCGCTGACAAAGATCAGCACCCCGGTGCCGCCCACAGTGTGATGCAGGTTCTGTTCGAGAAACTGCCGTCGGGCCAGGTTCGAGGCGCGCCAGTGGCGCACCGACCGCGGGATCAGCCGGGTGGTGATCTTGGGCAGGCGGAACACCAGGCACAGCACGATGAAGGTCGCCCATTGCGCCAGCAGCAACAGGTGCATGTTCAGCCAGCCGGTGGCGTAGTGCACCAGCCCCGGCACCACCAGCGCCAGCAGACTGGCCCAGAGCAACGGGATGTAGGCATAGTCGTCGGCCCGGGCGGCCAGCACCGTCACCAGCTCGGCGTCGGTCTGGCGTTCGACTCGGGCGATGGCTTCGGCCACCTGCCGTTGTTCGTACTCACTCAGTAATGCCATGTCGTTGGATACCCTCTTTTTATTTTCAGTTACCAGCCGCCGGAGGAACCGCCGCCGCCAAAACTGCCACCGCCCCCGCTGAAGCCGCCACCACCGCCGGACCCGCCACCAAAACCGCCACCGCCGAAACCGCCGAAGCCACCGCCTCCGTCACCGCCGCGCCCGCTGGTGGTGGTGATGAACCCGAGCGCCTGCGCCACTATCACCACCAGGATGAACAGCAGCACCAGGAAGATGAACAGCAACGGATGACGCTGGACAAAATCGTCCTGGTCGCTGCTCTCGACGCTGTCATACACCGGGTCCGGTTGGTCCAGCGGCGTGCCACCGAGCACCAGCAGCATGGCCGAGACGCCGTCGCTGATGCCCTTGCTGAATTGTCCAGTCTTGAACGCCGGGGTAATCACCTGATTGATGATCACCGAGGCCTGGGCATCGGTCAGGCGATCCTCCAGACCATAACCCACTTCAATGCGCAGCTTGCGCTCGTCCCGGGCGACGATCAGCAGCGCGCCGTTGTTCTTGTCCTTCTGGCCAATGCCCCAGTAACGCCCCAGCTGATAGCCGTAGTCCTCAATGCTGGCACCTTGCAAGTCAGGTAGGGTCACCACCACCAACTGCTCGCCGGTGGCCTGTTCGTGGGCTTGCAACTGCCGAGTCAGCTGGGCGCTGATGGTTGGTTCGATCAACTGGGCGTTGTCCACCACCCGCCCACTCAGAGCCGGGAACTTCAGCTCGGCCTGGGCCGTGACCGCAAAGACCCAGAGCAACAGCACCAGGCCGATTTTATAGAGTCGCATCAGCACCTCATCCTCAATGATTGTCCGCTTGCGCTACCCAGTGCCGGACGCCCCGCCTCCGCCAAAACTGCCACCACCGCTCCGGCTGCTGTCGGAGTCGGAACTGGAACTGGAACGGCTGTTGCGCCGAAACGGCGCCACTCACCAGGCATAGCGACAGCAGCGCGCTTTGCAGCACGCGCTGCCCGAGGCTCATCAGAATTTCACTTGCGGCGCTTTGTCGGCGTCAGGGCTGGTGGCCTCGAAGGACGCACGCACCGGCAAGTCGCTGTACATCAGGCTGTGCCACAGGCGACCGGGGAAAGTGCGGATCTCGGTGTTGTACTTCTGCACCGCGAGGATGAAGTCGCGGCGGGCCACGGCGATGCGGTTCTCGGTGCCTTCAAGCTGGGATTGCAGGGCCAGGAAGTTCTGGTTGGCCTTCAAATCCGGGTAGCGCTCGGAGACCACCATCAGGCGGCTCAGGGCACCGCTCAACTGATCCTGGGCCTGCTGGAACTGCTTGAGTTTTTCCGGGTTGTCCAGGGTACTGGCGTCCACCTGGATCGAAGTGGCCTTGGCCCGGGCCTCGATCACCGCAGTGAGGGTTTCCTCTTCATGCTTGGCGTAGCCCTTGACGGTCTCCACCAGGTTGGGAATCAGATCGGCACGACGCTGGTACTGGTTCTGCACCTGGCCCCAATCGGCCTTGACCTGCTCATCGAGGGTCGGAATGTTGTTGATGCCACAACCACTGAGCAGGCTGGTGAACAGCAACAGGGCGGCAACGGGCCAGCTCGAGCGCAGGCTTTGGGTGATGTTCATGGGTGGGGCTCCTTGCACAACCTGATGGAAAAGAATCTTTTGCCCGGTTTCACACATCCTGTGGGGCAAAATCTGCCTGCGCCACTGGAATGCATCGGGCTGATGGGCTAAAAGATGCCCAGCGCGAAAAAGAGTTCAGAAGTGTGCGGGAATTATCTGAACAACAATAGTCGCTCCCTAAATTTTGGCTGTTCGACGCGTCACTCATGCGTCGGTCTTGAGCCCCTGAGAACACTATTCATGAATAAGCTGTGTTTGCTGGGCCTGCTGGTCAGCCTGGCCAGTCACCCTGTGTTGGCCGAATCTGCCCCGGTCCCCCTGGAAAACAAAGAAGCCTTTATCAGCGATCTGCTCCAGCGCATGACCCTGGAAGAGAAGATCGGCCAGTTGCGCCTGATCAGCATCGGCCCGGAAATGCCTCGCGAGCTGATCCGCAAGGAAATCGCCGCAGGCAACATCGGCGGCACCTTCAACTCCATCACCCGCCCGGAAAACCGGCCGATGCAGGACGCGGCCATGCGCAGCCGGCTGAAGATCCCGATGTTCTTCGCCTATGACGTGATCCACGGCCACCGGACCATCTTCCCCATCAGCCTGGCCCTGGCGTCCAGCTGGGACATGGACGCCATCGGCCGCTCCGGGCGCATCGCCGCCAAGGAAGCCAGCGCCGACAGCCTGGACATCACCTTCGCACCCATGGTCGACATCTCCCGCGATCCACGCTGGGGCCGTACCTCCGAAGGCTTCGGTGAAGACACCTATCTGGTCTCGCGGATTGCCAAGGTGATGGTCAAGGCCTACCAGGGCCAGAGCCCGGCCTTGCCGGACAGCATCATGGCCAGCGTCAAGCATTTCGCCCTGTACGGCGCCGTGGAAGGCGGTCGCGACTACAACATCGTCGACATGAGCCCGGTGAAGATGTACCAGGACTACCTGCCGCCCTACCGCGCGGCCATCGACGCCGGTGCCGGCGGAGTGATGGTGGCCCTGAACTCCATCAACGGCGTGCCGGCCACCTCCAACACCTGGCTGATGAACGACCTGCTGCGCAAGGAGTGGGGCTTCAAGGGCCTGGCGGTGAGCGACCACGGGGCGATCATCGAGCTGATCCGCCACGGCGTCGCCAAGGACGGTCGCGAAGCGGCCAAGCTGGCGATCAAGGCCGGCATCGACATGAGCATGAACGACTCGCTGTACGGCAAGGAACTGCCGGGGCTGCTCAAGTCCGGGGAGATCGAGCAGAAGGACATCGACAACGCCGTGCGTGAAGTGCTGGCGGCCAAGTACGACATGGGCCTGTTCAAGGATCCTTATGTACGTATCGGCAAGGCCGAGGACGACCCGGCCGACACCAACGCCGAAAGCCGCCTGCACCGCAGCGACGCCCGGGACATTGCCCGCCGCAGCCTGGTGCTGCTGAAGAACCAGAACGACACCCTGCCGCTGAAGAAAACCGCGAAGATCGCCCTGGTAGGCCCCCTGGCCAAGGCGCCGATCGACATGATGGGCAGTTGGGCCGCCGCCGGCGTTCCGGCACAGTCGGTGACGCTGTATGACGGCATGCGCAACGTTCTGGGCGACAAGGCCCAATTGGTCTACGCCCGGGGTTCCAACATCACCGCCGACAAAAAGGTGGTGGATTACCTGAACTTCCTCAACTTCGATGCCCCGGAAGTGGTGGACGACCCACGCTCTGCGCAGCAGATGATCGACGAAGCGGTCAAGGCGGCCAAGCAGTCGGATGTGATCGTGGCCGCGGTGGGCGAGTCCCGTGGCATGTCCCACGAGTCTTCGAGCCGCACCGATCTGCATATTCCCGCCAGCCAGCGGGAGCTGATCAAGGCCCTCAAGGCCACCGGCAAGCCTCTGGTGCTGGTGCTGATGAATGGCCGTCCGCTGTCACTGCTGGAAGAAAACCAGCAAGCCGACGCCATCCTGGAAACCTGGTTCAGCGGCACCGAAGGCGGCAACGCCATTGCCGACGTACTGTTCGGCGACTACAACCCGTCGGGCAAGCTGCCGATCACCTTCCCCCGTTCCGTGGGCCAGATTCCCACCTACTACAACCACCTGACCATTGGCCGGCCGTTCACGCCGGGCAAGCCAGGCAACTACACCTCGCAGTACTTCGACGACACCACCGGCCCCCTGTTTCCGTTCGGCTATGGCTTGAGCTACACCAGCTTCAGCCTTTCAGACATGGCGCTGTCCTCCACCACCCTGAACAAGAGCGGCAAGCTCGATGCCAGCGTGACCGTGAAGAACACCGGCAAGCGTGACGGCGAAACCGTGGTGCAGCTGTATATCCAGGACGTGGCCGGCTCGATGATCCGCCCGATCAAGGAATTGAAGAACTTCCAGAAAGTCATGCTCAAGGCCGGTGAAGAGAAATCCATCCACTTCACCATCACCGAGGACGACCTGAAGTTCTACAACGCGCAGCTCAAGTACGCCGCGGAACCGGGCGACTTCAATGTACAGATCGGCCTGGATTCCCAGGACGTCAAGCAACAGAGCTTCGAACTGCTCTGATCCCCTGTGACGGGTCGGCGCTGAAACAGCGCCGGCCGGTTACGCCTCTGCCCTTGGCGCCTAACCGCGACGATCCAGCAGGTTGACCACCAGGCGGTCGACCCAGCCCCAGATCCGCTGCTTGATCCGCCGCCACAACGGCCGGTTGCGCCACTGCGCCAGGCTGATCTCTTCACTCTGGGCAAAGTCCGCCTCGAAGCTCGCCGCCACGGAGCGCGTCAGTGGCGGGTCCAGGGCTTCCAGGTTGGCTTCCAGGTTGAAGCGCAGGTTCCAGTGGTCGAAATTGCACGAGCCCACACTGACCCAGTCGTCCACCAGCGCCATCTTCAAATGCAGGAAACGCGGCTGATACTCGAAAATCCGCACGCCGGCCTTGAGCAGGCGCGGGTAGTAACGGTGCCCGGCATAGCGCACGGCCGGATGATCGGTGTGCGGCCCGGTCAGCAGCAGGCGTACGTCGACGCCCCGGGCGGCCGCCTTGCGCAATGAGCGCCGCACCGACCAGGTGGGCAAGAAATAAGGCGTGGCCAGCCAGATGCGTTGCTGGCCGCTGTGCAGGGCACGAATCAGTGAATGCAGGATGTCGCGATGCTGACGCGAGTCGGCATAAGCCACACGGCCCATGCCTTCCCCCGAGTCAGGTACACGGGGCAGATGGGGCAGGCCAAAATCGACGTTGGGCCGCCAGGCGCCCCTGCGCAGGTTGGCGCTCCACTGGCGATCGAACAGCCTCTGCCAGTCCTGCACCGTGGGCCCGGCGATCTCCACCATCACTTCATGCCAATCGCAGCTGTTGTCCTCGGGCTGCCAGAACTCATCGGTAACCCCAGTACCGCCCACCACGGCCAGGGACTGGTCCACCAACAGCAGTTTTCGATGGTCGCGGTAAAGGTTGAGAAAGCCCTGGCGCCACTTCAGGCGGTTGTAGAAACGCAACTCGACACCGGCCTTGGTCAAGCGCAGGCGCAAGGCCTGGGTAAAGGCCAGGCTGCCATAGTCATCGAACAGACAGCGCACCCGTACCCCGCGCTCGGCAGCCTGGACCAGGGCCCGGACCAAAGCCTCGGCACATGAACCGGCTTCCACCAGATACAGCTCCAGCTCCACCTGTTGCTGGGCGCGAGCAATGGCCACCAGCATGCGCGGAAAGAACTGGGGACCGTCGATCAGCAGCTCGAAGCGGTTGCCTTCACGCCAGGGGAACACCGCTCCGCGCATTTCAGCGCGCCGTGAAGATCAGTACCGCACCCACCGGTACCGAGAAACTGATGGCCGACAAGCCAGCCACCTTGCGCAGGCTGTCGAGGCCCGGCGCCAGGTTGAAGTCTTCGGCATTGAGGACCAGGGGTTCCAAGGTCACCACCTGGAAACGCCGCTCATCCAGGCGAGTGGCCAGCAGTTCGGCGTTGTAGGTGTGTTCCTGGCCGTGCAGGGCCACGGTGACCGGCAGCAGCAACTCGATCTGCGCCCCGGGGGCCAGGTCGTTGATCGGCCGCAGGTTGATCTGCGCCGTGATCTGCGCCTCGGGAAACTGCTGGACCTGGAACAGCTCCTGGCGCATGCGTTCATCCCGCAGAGGAATGCCGCTGCTGACCGAGTCCAGCTCGATCTGCAACTGGGCCTGGCCCTTGGCGTCGACCTTGCCGTGCAACACCAGAAAGCGCTGGACCTCGGAAATGCTGGCGTTCTTGGTGGTCACGAAGGACACCCGGGAAGACTCGTTGTCCAGGTACCAGTTGGCCTGGGCCGGCAGGGCCAGTACCCCGAGCAGGCTGAGAAGAAGGCGGATCGGCGTACGCATGCAAGCTCCCGTGAACAGAAGGCGCCACCTTAACCGGCTGCCAGGGGGCTGGCAAACACCGCGCTCAAGTGGGGCTCAGCCGTTGCAGACGGGGAATGGCTCAGGCAATGGACTTCTGCAATTGCTCGATGGTGTCGGCCAGCAATCCCAAGTGGCGATTGCGCACCAGTTCGACACAGCTCAGGTCCATCGGCCAATGCAGGGCGATGCTGCCGATCACCCGACCTTCGGCCTGCAACGGCAAGGCCACCGCGCGAATCAGAAAGGGCAGGCGCACCGGATACTCCCAGTGCCCCTCGGTACGCTGGCCGAACCCCAGATGCTGGGACTGAGCGCAAGCCTGTTGCCGGTCTTCGGCCGGCACTCGCTCACGCTCGGCCAGACGCGCGACTTCATCACTGGCCAGGGCCCCCAGGCAAGCCTTGCCCATGGCCGAATGAAACAGGCTGGCGTGCTGGCCGACAATCCGGCTGTTGGTCGGGTAACGCTTGCGCAACACCGAAGGCACCGCACTTTCCAGGACCTCAAGGTGCTCGCCGTCAAAACTCGACAGGTCACTGACCAGTCCGGTGCGTGCACTCAACTCCAGCATCCAGGGCGCTGCCTGCTCCACCAGATGGCGCTTGAAACGTTGCCGGCTGTCACCGAACAGGCTGCGAGCGCTCAGGCGATAACGCCGATCGCTGAGGCCACGGTAGATCCAGCCCTGCTCCTGCAGGGTCAGCAACATGCGCGACACCGTGGCCTTGGCTAGGCCCGTCAGGTAGTGCAGCTCCTCCAGGCCCAAGGCCTGGTGCTGACCCAGCAACTCGACGATGGCCAGGGCCCGTTCCACGGAACGCACGCTGCCGGTTTCTACCTTGCTGGCCATAGTCCGAACTCCCTGACTGAAGATGGGTAAAGGTTTTACCCAGCAAGATGCGGGCCTCAGAACCCTATCAACGGCATTTGCCTGGTTACAGCAGATTACCCGGAGGGTGTTGCCGCACCCATTGCGTCAGTTGTTCGTGGGCATAGGCCAGTTGCAGCACAGCGTGGTCGGCCTGGGCCGGCCCGATGATCTGCAAGCCCATGGGCAGGCCCGACAGATTGAACCCCACCGGAATGCTGATACTGGGCAGACCGGCCAGGGTCGGACCGATCACCACTTCCATCCAGCGGTGATAAGTGTCCATTTCCTGCCCATCGATCTGCCTTGGCCAGGCCTGCCGTGCATCGAAAGGGAACACCTGGGCCGTAGGCAGCAGCAGAAAATCGTAACGCTCGAACAGTCGCAGCAAGGCGCGATACCAATCGCTGCGACTCTGGGAAGCGCGATACACGTCCGCGGCACTGAGGTTGGCCGCGCCCTCTACTTCCCACCGTGCCTCGGGCTTGAGCCAGCGGCGCTGGTCCGGGTCGTTGTGCAACAGCCCCAGGGAGCCCTGGACCAGCCAGTGCCGGTGCACCAGCCAGCAGTCCCACAGTTGTGCCATGGAAAACTCCGGCTGGCAGCTTTCCACTTCACAGCCCAGACGGGTGAAGTCGGCCAGGGCCTTTTCGCACAGGCTCAGGACTCCCTGCTCCATGGCCAGGTACCCGTTGTAGTCCCCCAGCCAGCCCAGGCGCAGTCCGCGTACATCCCGTTGCAGAGGCGCCTGCAGCAACGCCGGATCTTCCTTGAGGGACAAGGGCACCCGCGGGTCGTAACCGGCCTGGGTGCTCAACAGTCGTGCCACATCAGCCACCGTGCGGCCCATCGGTCCTTCGGTAGCCAGTTGTTGCACGAACAGCTCAGGGGTCGGGCCGAATGGCACCCGCCCCTGGGAGGGGCGCATGCCGAACACGTTGTTGAAGGCCGCCGGATTGCGCAGCGAGCCCATCATGTCGCTGCCATCGGCCACTGGAAGCATGCGCAAGGCCAGGGCCACCGCCGCACCGCCGCTGCTGCCGCCGGCGCTCAGGCTGCTGTCGTAGGCATTGCCGGTGGTGCCGAACAACTGGTTGTAGGTATGAGAGCCCAGGCCAAACTCCGGCACGTTGCTCTTGCCGACAATGATCGCGCCGCTGGCCCGGACCCGGGCCACGCTGATGGCATCCACCTGGGGTACCTGATCGGCGAACAGTGGCGACCCCATGCTGGTGGTCAGCCCCGCAGTGGCTGCCAGATCCTTGATCGCCTGGGGCATGCCATGCATCCAGCCCATGGACTGTCCCCGATCCAGTTGCCGGTCACGCTCATCGGCCTGGGCCAGCAGGTCCTGCGGATCGCACAGGGAGACCAGGGCATTGACGCCGGGGTTGTAACGCTCGATCTGCTGCAGATAAGCCTGCATCACCTCGCGACAGGACAGCTCGCGGGCATGGATCGCCCGGGAAAGCGCCAGGGCGTCCAGCTCGACGATGGATTCGTTGGCCATTGGTTCGCTGTGCTTGATCAAGACTCGCCTCCCAGGGTCACGGCATCGGGTTTGTCGTCTCTGACCGCGTCGTACATGCAGTAGATACCCAGCAGACTGAGGATCGAGGTCAGCAAGACATAGAAGGATGGCGCCACCGGCGTGGCCATGACCTTGCTCAGCCAGGTCACGATCAAGGGCGCAAAGCCACCGAACAGCATCACCGTAACGTTATACGCCACCGATACCCCAGTGGAGCGCACCTCGATGGGAAACTGCTCGGCCAGGGCCGTAGGACCGGGACCGAAAAAACCGCCAATGGCACCGCACAGCAACATCTGCATCACCAGCAGACGCTCAATGGACGGCGCCGCGGCGACCCACACATACAAGGGATAGACCATGACGAAAAACGCCAGGGTGAAGGCCATCAGCACCGGGCGCCGGCCGATGCGGTCCGACAGTGCTCCGGCAAAGGGAATCACCACGGTCATCAGGGCCACGGCCAACATCTGCACCAGCAGTACCTGATCCAGAGGCAGGCCGAGGTTGGTGTGGGCGAAGGTCGGCATGTTCACCAGCACCACATAGAAAGACACGGTGCCGCCGCAGCACAGGCCCATGGACACCAGGATTGCCCGGCGGTAGGCCGACACCACCTGCCACAGCCCCGGCCCCTTGCCACGCACCTGCTTGCGCGCCTCGATGAAGGCCTCCGGCTCCTCCATGTACTTGCGAATCCACAGCCCCACCGGACCGATCAGCAGACCGATCACGAACGGCAGGCGCCAGCCCCAGAGATCCAGGGTCTGTGGTGAAAAGAAGTGGGTCACCGCCGCCACCATCGCGGCTCCGCTGAACACCGCCAGGCACTGTCCTACCAGTTGCCAGGAGCCATACAGGCCTTTCTTGTCCGCCGGGGCACTTTCCACCAGGTAGGCCGTGGCGCTGGCGTACTCCCCCCCAGTGGCAAAGCCCTGAAGCATCCGCGCCACCACGATCAGCAACGGCGCGCCCAGGCCGATGGCCGCGTAGTTGGGGGCAAAGACGATCATCGCAATGGCCAGGGTCATCAGCTGGATGATCACCAACATGGCCGCCTTGCGGCCTTTGCGGTCGGAATACATGCCCAGCAGCACGCCGCCCACCGGGCGCATGAAAAAGCCCACGCCGAAGGTGGCCAGGGCCATCAGCAGCGAGGTGTACTCATCTTCAGCCGGAAAAAACTGGCGAGCGATAAAGCTGGCGAGAAAGCCATAGACGATGAAGTCATACCATTCCAGGGCGTTGCCAACCACGGCGGCAACCACCTGCCGGGTCTTGGAAACAGAGGGTATCGAGACGCTCATGGGAGGTTCCTTGAAACTTTTGAGCCTTCTTGCGGGCTCGGAAAAGTGCCGGGCGCATGGAACGCCCGGACCGAACAGCGCTACAGGAACAGGAAGGCTCAGACGGGCTTGAGCCAGCTCTCCGCCAGGGCACCCCAATAGGCCGCACCGGTGAGCAGGATGTCGTCGTTGAAGTCGTAACCCGGGTTATGCACCATCGGTTGCGCTACGCCATTGCCGATGAACAGGTAGCTGCCGGGGCAGCGCTGCAGCATCCAGCCGAAGTCTTCGCTGCCCATCAGCTTCGGCGTGTTGCCATTGACCGCTTCGGCCCCCACTAGCTCGACACCGACCCGCCGGGCAAACTCGGTTTCTTCCGGGCTGTTGATCAGCACCGGATAAGCCGGGCGATGGTCGATGCTGACGCTGCAGCCAAAGCTCTCGGCCTGGGTCTGGATGATCGCCTTGACCCGCTCCAGCATCTGCTCGCGCACCGGTGCATTGAGGGCCCTCAGGCTCAGGCGCAACAACGCCTGCTGGGGAATCACGTTGGCCGCCTCGCCGGCCTGCAGGGCGCCGACCGTCACCACCGCCGCTTCCTGGGCATCGATATTGCGCGCCACCACCGTCTGCAACGCCATGACCATGCTGGCCGCGGCTACCAAGGGGTCCACCGCCAGGTGCGGCATGGAGCCGTGGCCGCCAACACCTTCGACAATCACCTCGAGCAAGTCCTGGGACGCCATCATCGGCCCCTCGCGAAAGCCCAGGTGACCGGCCGGCAGCCCGGGCATGTTGTGCAGGCCGAACAGCGCATCACAGGGGAAGCGCTCCAGCAGGCCATCGGCAAGCATCGCCTCGGCACCGCCCTGCCCCTCTTCCGCGGGCTGGAAGATCAGGTTCAGGGTGCCGTCGAACGCTCGGGTCGCCGCCAGGTAGCGCGCCGCTCCCAGCAGGATCGTGGTGTGGCCGTCATGCCCGCAGGCGTGCATGCAACCGCCATGGCGGCTGCTGTAGGAAGCCCCGGTGTTCTCGATGATCGGCAAGGCGTCCATGTCCGCCCGCAGGCCCAGGGTGCGCGTGCCCGTGCCGTTGCGCAGAACGCCCACGACACCGGTTCGACCGACGCCGGTGTGCACTTCATAACCCCATTCCTCCAGACAACGAGCCACCAGCGCCGAAGTGCGTTGCTCTTCGAACCCCAGTTCCGGGTGGGCATGAATATCCTGGCGGATGGCCCGCAGATCGCTGGCAATGTCGTTGAGCCAGGCAAGGATGTGCTGGTGTCGGGTCATGGCGTATCTCCTCTGGGCCGGGTGGCTTCCCGTTCTTTTTTTCGGAGCGTTGCACGAGGCGCAGGAGCGTGCTCGAAGCTCTGCGTCAGATAACCGCGAGCCGGAGCACAGGACAATCAAATGTGGTTCCACTGGATGGAACACATAATCTGCAGCGATGCCTGATCCAGGATCAGGGATCGAGGCGACAGCCTTCCCGGGGGCCCAGCCAGAGCGCGCTATGGGTACGCCCCAGGGCGCTGGCGGTGACACGTCGGCTCAGCGGTTCATCGCTAAAACCGCTGATGGGCAGGTACTGGCGCACATAGGCCCGGCAGTAGTCGGCGGGGTGTTGCATCACGTAGCGGCAGGAGCAGTACTCCTTGGCGGTATAGGCACCGAGGATATCCGGGAAGGCTTGCAGGGCCTCCCGTTGCTGCCAGCTCCAGCCCAGCAACAGGAGCAGCGCCACCAGCACCAGGCCGAACAGCGGATGACGGCGGAAAAAGGCCCGGCGTCTCATGGCTGCCCCTTGCTGGAGAAAGCCGCCAGGACTCGCTTGAGCAGCTCATTGTGCCGATAGCTGCCATCGCGGTCGTCGCCGTAACGCACGATCACCAGGCGCTGTGCAGGCAGGACATACAGCGCCTGTCCCCAGTGCCCCAGGGCCGCATAGGTATCCGCTGGAGCATCGGGCCAGGGCTGGGGCGCGCCGTCCACCGAGCGGTTGAGCCACCAGTGCCCGCCCGCCACCGCCTCATCCTGGTTGGCCCGATAGCCAGCGAAGGGCGTGCGGCTGAACTCGACCCAGGCCCTGGGCAGCAACTGCCGATCACGCCAGCGACCCTCGCGCTGCATCAACAGGCCGACACGGGCCAGATCGCGGGCCGTCAGGTAGAGGTAGGAAGACGCCACGAAGGTGCCGACGGCGTCGCGTTCCCACACCGCCTGGGTGATGCCCAGCGGTTCGAACAGGGCACGCCAGGGATAGTCCGCATACTGGTCCGCCCCCACCATCCCCCGCAGGCTGGCCGCCAGCAGGTTGCTATCGCCGCTGGAGTAACGGAAGGCCTGCCCCGGTGGAGTGGAGCGCGCCTGCTGTGCAGCAAATGCCGCCATGTCCCGATGCCCGCGGGTGTAGAGCATGGCCACCACTGAGGAATTGAGGGGGGCGTATTCGTAGTCTTCCTGCCAGTCCAGACCCGAGGCCCAGTGCAACAAGTCACCCAGGGTGATGGCCGGATGCGCCTGTAGCGCCGGGTAATATTGTGCCGCGGGGTCCTGGAGCTGGAAGCGGCCTTCACCGTAGGCAACGCCCAACACTACCGCCAACAGACTTTTGCTGGCCGACCAGATGAGATGGGGCGTCTGGGGTCCGGTGGCGCCGGCGTAGCGCTCGTAAAGCACCTGGCCATCGCGGATCACTAGCAAGGCATCAGTACGAATGCCTTTGTGGGACTGGTCGTCCCTGGGCACGAAGGCGTAGTCCTCCAGAGCCTTGAGCGCCGGGCTATCGACGACCGGGCCTCGACTCCATTGCTGCGCCGGCCACTCCTCGGCCCAGGCCGGCAGGCTGAGGCATACAAGCAACGCCAGCAGGATCGGACCTTTGACCATGGATGAGCCTCGAATGACGTCAGTGGCCGAGCCTAGTTGAGGCGGATGACAGTTTCACTGCAAGCGCCCTCGTTTGTTGGCACTGGCTGGCGTAGGGAGCATCAAGCCTTGTGCAAAACCATCCGGCCCCTTCGCTGGCAAGCCGGCTCCTACGCAAGGGGGCGCCGTTGCTAAAACGAGGCCAGGGCTTTGGCCAGGCGTTGCTCCCGGGCGCTGGCAGCCAGGTCCAGCAGGGCCTGGTCCCGGGACCATTGGCTGCGCCAACGCTCAGGGCCATTGGCGAAGGCGGCGTCGATTTCAGGCCGCAATACCTGGAACTGCGTGAACAAACCACCCAATAGAATGTGCCCGCCACTCAAGGAAGGATTCTGCCGACTGACTTCGGCACAGCCCGCAAGCAATCCCAGCAACTGCAGTTGCAAGGGCTGCGGCCAGCCACTGTCCTGCCCCACGCCATACAGCCAGGCGAGCATGGCGCTCAGGACATAGATGTCCTCCAGGGTGCGGAAGGGTTTGACATAGGCGTCCCAGCCATCGCCGGCCAGCAGTTCGCAGGCAGCGTTTTCCAGCAACAGGCAGCCGTGGCTGATCTCCGGCATCAGGGCGATGGCCGGCAGGGTCTGGACCTTGACCCCAGGCTCTCCGGCATAGACCACGGTCAGGCGCAATGCTGCCCGCTCACCCGGGGCCTCGCTGCGCGCCGCCACCAACAGCCAGTCGGCGGCATCGCCGGCGGTCACGAAATCCTTGCGCCCTTGCAGGCGCAGATCCTCCAGCCGGGTCTGCATGTCCGCCGGGCGCAGGCTGCGGCGTTCGGTCGCGCACAAAGCCCCCAGGCTTTGCGGCGCACTGGGCCACAACATGCGCAATGCCGCCTGGTAGCCCACCAGGAACGCCAGCCCCGGAGTCTCCATCAGGCGGCCCCCGAGCACCGCCAGTTCGAAGGGCGTAACGCTGCCCAAATGGGCCAGCAAAGCCCCGTAGCCCTCGGCCAGATCGGGGTTGACGGGCAGTCGTTCACGGCTCTCGAGCAGGGCTTGCCAGGGCATTCGAAGATCCTCAGGGGCTGTCATATAAGCATCACCAAAGCTTCATGGCGATGACACCGGGGCTACATAGCCTGACTTTGCACAACAAAGTCGATTGGCTGCAACCCAAGGCGGGTCGGTAGCCCGCACGGAGATTCACAATGACTCAGATCGCCCGCATCAGCGACACCGGCACTGAACGCCGCCTGCAAGCCGAACGCCTGATCGGCGCCCAGGCCCTGCAGGAAGCCCAGGCCCTGCGTTTCAACGTCTTCAGCGGCGAGTTCAACGCCAAGCTCAAGGGCGCGGAACTGGGTCTGGACATGGATGACTATGACGTTCACTGCAGCCATATCGGTGTCCGCGACCTGAACACCGGGCGCCTGGTAGCCACCACCCGCCTGCTGGACCATCAGGCCGCCAGCAGCCTGGGACGTTTCTACAGCGAGGAAGAGTTCAGCCTGCACGGCCTGACGCACCTCAAGGGCCCCATCCTGGAAATCGGCCGCACCTGTGTCGACCCGGCCTATCGCAACGGCGGCACCATCGCCGTGCTCTGGGGCGAGCTGGCGGAAGTGCTCAACCAGGGCGGCTACAGCTACCTGATGGGGTGCGCGAGCATTCCGATGCAGGACGGCGGCATCCAGGCCCAGGCCATCATGCAGCGACTGCGGGAGCGTTACCTGAGTACCGAACACCTGCGGGCCGAGCCGAAGAACCCGCTGCCCAGCCTGGACATCCCTTCCAATGTCATCGCCGAGATGCCGCCATTGCTCAAAGCCTACATGCGCCTGGGGGCGAAGATCTGCGGCGAACCCTGCTGGGACCAGGACTTCCAGGTGGCCGACGTGTTCATCCTGCTCAAGCGCGACGAGCTGTGCCCGCGGTATGCCCGGCACTTCAAGGCGGCGGTCTGATGCGCCGGTTGCGGGTCTACGGGCGCATCGCCCGGGTACTGCTGGTGGTGGCGCTGGGCCTGAGCATGGCCAGCATCTTTGGCCTGCTGGAGCGCCTGGGTGTTGCCAATTCCATGGTCCGGCGCCAGCGCTGGTCGCGGTTCTTCATGGCACGCCTGAGCAATGCCCTGCCGTTCCGGGTCACGGTGCACGGCGAGTTGCCTCGCCAGCCGATGCTCTGGGTCAGCAATCACGTGTCCTGGACCGATATTCCGCTGCTGGGCATGCTCACGCCGCTGTCCTTTCTGTCCAAGGCCGAAGTGCGCACCTGGCCGGTGGCGGGCTGGCTGGCGGCCAAGGCCGGTAGCCTGTTCATCCGTCGTGGGGCCGGTGACAGCCAGTTGATCCGCAAGCAAATGACCCGCCACTTGCAGGAGCAGCACCCGCTGCTGCTGTTTCCCGAAGGCACCACCACCGACGGCCGTGGCCTGCGCACCTTCCACGGACGCCTGCTGGCCAGCGCCATCGATGCCGAAGTATCCCTGCAACCCGTGGCGATCCGTTATTTGCGCGATGGCCAGATCGACACCCTGGCCCCCTTCATTGGCGACGACGACCTGCTCTCGCACCTGATGCGGCTATTTGCCAACGATCAGGGCCGAGTGGAAATCCATGTGCTCAAGCCCATTGCCTGCCAGGGCCAGGAACGTGCGGCGCTGGCCTTCCAGGCCCAGCAAGCGGTGCACAAAGCCCTGTTCGGTGATGTCGTACAGCCCGCCGAACCACGCCGCAACGGCGAACTGGTTGCCGCCTGAAACGCCCTGTAGGAGCCGGCTTGCCGGCGAAAAGGCCTTCAAGCCTGGCGTCATTCATGAAGGCGCCTTCGCTGGCAAGCCAGCTCCTACCGGGGGAACGTTCGTCAGGGTAACTGGGTGTGCTGCGCGGCGAATGCCTGCAACTGCGGGTAGAAGGCACGAAAATCTTCGCTCAACGGCTGATACAGCCGCTCCAACTCGCCCATCGCCGCGGTCAGTTCCTCTGGCCGTGACAGGCGCCGGGCAATCCCTCGCAACACCTGCTCCAGCACCGCGAATTCGCGATAGGAACCCAGCCAGTCATCCGCCGCCATATAGGGCGCAATCTGCGCCAGGCGCGCTGGCAACTGCGGTTCGGCCGCCAGCACCCGATACACCTCGGCAGTGAACAGCGGCAAGGGGCGATCGGCGTAATGCTGCCAATCCCGGGCCAGGCAGTGGTCGAAAAACACGTCGATGACGATGCCGGCGTAACGCCGTCGGGTCAGGGAGAAACGCGACAGTGCCGCGGTCACCAGAGGATGGCTGTCGGTGTAGGTATCGATGCGCCGATGCAGCTGGATCGCCGCCTCGACCTCCGGGGCGAACTGCCCTTGCAGGCGCCCTTTGACGAAATCGCCATACAGGCTGCCGAGTAATTGACCCGGGCGCTGGCCGCCAAGGTGCAGATGTGCGAGATAATTCATTTGCGCAGCTTAGCACTGCGCCTCGCATATCGTTATAACTCGATATACCGATAAGTAATGATTTAAGATCAAAATCATATTGGTATATCGCGAAATAACGATTTAAATTTCGCCTCATCGCGATACAACGTTTTATGGAAAACGAGCACCGCCATGTCCCTCGACCTCGACGAAATAATAAAAGCCCTGGCACATCCGGTTCGCAGGGAAATCCTGCACTGGCTGAAAGACCCGACAGTCGAATTTCCCGATCAGGCTCACAGCAATGAGCACGGCGTCTGTGCCGGACAGATCGATCAACGCTGCGGCCTGTCGCAGTCGACCGTCTCCGCCCACCTCGCCACCTTGCAACGTGCAGGCCTGATCAGCAGCCGGAAAGTCGGCCAATGGCATTTTTTCAAACGCAATGAGGAAGTCATCCAGCAGTTCCTCACGCAAATGAGCCAACAGCTCTGATCTGACAAGGACCCGACAATGCCCCTTTCACTCATCATCCTGGCCTTGAGTGCCTTCGCCATCGGCACCACCGAGTTCGTCATCATGGGGCTTTTGCCCGATGTGGCGGCGGACCTCGGGGTGTCGATTCCCGGCGCCGGCTGGCTGGTTACCGGCTACGCCCTGGGCGTGGCCATCGGCGCGCCGTTCATGGCCCTGGCCACCGCACGCCTGCCGCGCAAGGCAGCCCTGGTGGCGCTGATGGGGATCTTCATTGTCGGCAACCTGCTGTGTGCACTGGCCAGTGATTACAACGTGCTGATGTTCGCCCGGGTGATCACTGCGCTGTGCCACGGTGCCTTCTTCGGTATTGGTTCAGTGGTGGCTGCCGGCCTGGTGCCCGCCAACAAGCGCGCCTCGGCCGTGGCCCTGATGTTTACCGGCCTGACCCTGGCCAATGTACTCGGCGTGCCCCTGGGTACCGCCCTGGGTCAGGCAGCCGGCTGGCGTTCGACCTTCTGGGCGGTGACGGTAATCGGTGTAGTGGCGCTGATCGGCCTGCTGCGCTTCCTGCCGGCCAAGCGCGATGAGGAAAAACTCGACATGCGTGCGGAACTGGCAGCCCTCAAGGGCGCGGGGATCTGGCTGTCCCTGAGCATGACCGCACTGTTTGCCGCGTCGATGTTCACCCTCTTCACCTACGTTGCGCCGCTGCTCGGCGACGTCACCGGCGTCTCGCCCCAGGGCGTGACCTGGACCCTGCTGCTGATCGGCCTGGGCCTGACCCTGGGCAACATCATCGGCGGCAAGCTGGCGGACAAGCGCCTGGGGGCCACCTTGATCGGCGTGTTCGCGGCCATGGCCGTGGTCTCCACCGTGCTGACCTGGACCAGCGTGGCGCTGATTCCCACCGAGATCACCCTGTTCCTCTGGGCCACCGCTTCGTTTGCCGCGGTACCGGCGCTGCAGGTCAATGTGGTGACCTTCGGCAAGGCTGCCCCCAACCTGGTTTCGACCCTGAACATCGGCGCCTTCAACATCGGCAACGCCCTGGGCGCCTGGGTCGGCGGCAGCGTCATCGCCCACGGTTTCGGCCTGACCAGCGTGCCACTGGCGGCGGCGGTCCTGGCGATCCTGGCCCTGCTGGTGACGTTGATTACCTTTCGCCAGGGCGGCAACGCCGAACTGGCCCCTGCGACCCACTGACCCGTTTCTTTCCTATATAGAAGGCTGCATTCCATGACCACTATCTTTGATCCGATCAAGATCGGCGACCTCGAGCTGTCCAACCGCATCATCATGGCGCCGCTGACCCGCTGCCGCGCCGACGCTGGCCGCGTACCCAATGCACTGATGGCCGAGTACTACGTGCAGCGGGCTTCCGCTGGCCTGATCCTCAGCGAGGCCACCTCGGTGACCCCAATGGGCGTGGGCTACCCGGACACTCCCGGCATCTGGTCCAACGACCAGGTGCGTGGCTGGTCCAACGTGACCAAGGCGGTGCACGGCGCCGGCGGCAAGATCTTCCTGCAGCTGTGGCACGTGGGCCGGATTTCCCACCCGTCCTACCTGGACGGTGAAACGCCAGTGGCGCCAAGCGCCATCCAGCCCAAGGGCCATGTCAGCCTGGTGCGTCCACTGGCCGACTACCCAACCCCGCGCGCCCTGGAAACCGCTGAGATCGCCGACATCGTCGACGCTTACCGGGTCGGTGCGGAAAACGCCAAGGCCGCCGGTTTTGACGGTGTGGAAATCCACGGCGCCAACGGCTACCTGCTGGACCAGTTCCTGCAAAGCAGCACCAACCAGCGCACCGACCAGTACGGTGGCTCCCTGGAGAACCGTGCCCGCCTGCTGCTGGAAGTCACCGACGCCGCCATCGACATCTGGGGCGCCGGCCGAGTGGGCGTGCACCTGGCACCCCGTGCCGACTCCCATGATATGGGCGACGACAACCTGGCGGAGACCTTCACTTATGTAGCCCACGAGCTGGGCAAACGCGGCATCGCCTTTATCTGCTCCCGCGAGAAAGAAGGCGCTGACAGCCTGGGTCCGCAGCTGAAAGCGGCCTTCGGCGGCCCCTACATCGCCAACGAGCGTTTCACCAAGGACAGTGCCAATGCCTGGCTGGCCGCCGGCAAGGCTGACGCCGTGGCGTTCGGCGTGCCCTTCATTGCCAACCCGGACCTGCCGGCCCGCCTGAAGGCCGACGCCCCGTTGAACGAGGCGCATCCGCAAACTTTCTACGGCAAGGGCCCGGTCGGTTACATCGACTATCCGACGCTGTAAGCCTGGATCGGTAAATAAAAAGCCCCGACTCTCGCGAGCCGGGGCTTTTTTGTGAGCGCCGGGATCAGCGCTTGCGTTGCGTCCAGGCCACCGCCAGGCCGCTCAGGCAGATCACCGCGATGCCGATCAGGCCATAGCTGTCTGGGGTATGACCGAAGATCAGGTAGCCATACAGGCCGGCGAACAGAATCTGCCCGTAGCTGAACGGCGCCAGCATTGCCGGCGCGGCATGGCGGAAGGCCTGGGTCAGCAGCATATGGCCAAGCATGCCGCAGGTGCCAAGGCCGATCATGAACAAGCCGTGGACAAAGCTCGGCGTGCTCCAGAAGAACGGCAACAACGCACTCATGATCAGGCTGTTGAAGATCCCGGTCAGGAAGTTGCTGGTGGTGGGGCTGTCGATGCCGCTGAGCTTGCGGGTGAGCAACTGATAAAAGCCGAAGCACAGCGCCGAGCCCAGGGGCAGCAGGATCGCCGGAGTGAAGAGTACGCCACCGGGACGCACCACGATCAGCACCCCGACGAAGCCCGCGAGCACCGCCAGCCATTGCCCGCGGCTGACCCGCTCGCCCAGGAACGGCACGGACAAGGCCGTGACCAGCAAGGGCGCAAGGAAGTTGACCGCGGTGGCTTCCGCCAGGGGGATATAGCGCAGGCCGGTGGTGAACAGCAGGCTGGTGCCGATCAGACACAAGGCCCGGAGCAGTTGCAGGCCGGGACGCTTGGTTCGCACCACCGCGGAAAAGCCGCTGCGGGGGACGAACACCACCAGCATCAGCAGCGTATGAACCACATAACGCGCCCAGACCACCATGACGATGGGGTAAAAGGCCGAGAGGTATTTGGACAGCGTGTCATGACTGGCGAAGAGCAGAACCGCCAGACAAATCAGGGCGATACCCTTGATTGGCTGTTCTGCGCCTTTGAACGGTGAAGGGTTCACACTCATTCACACACCCGCAACAAAATCCCTACAAAATACGTAGCTCGCTATCTATCAAGATGCAGCCAGCCCGTATATAAAAGCACCCCATCGCGATCTGGCGAGCGCTGGAATGAATCTCCCTCGCCGTAAATCTTGACACAACTGGACTCAATTACGCATTTTGTCTTAATGACGGAGGCTCGGGCTCAAGCGCAGCATATCCAGCCCGATGTCGATCCAGCGCTCTGCCTCGGTGTGCAGAGCGAAGCTGTCAGGGGCCAGCAGCCATTGATAAAGGATGCCATCGATAAAGGCGCGCATGCTGATAGCCGCCCGCATCGTGTCGAGGTTTTCGGGCAATTGCCCACGATTCACTGCATTGGTCAGCGCCAGCTCGATACGCAGGTTGCAGTCCAGGCTGGCGGCGCGACGTTGGCGACGCAGATCGCACATTTCATCGGTGAATTCGCACTTATGAAACAGAATTTCATTAATGCGTCGGGTTTTCGGGTCCAGGGCAACTTGATGAAACAAATGAATGAGCAGCTTGCGCATCCAGCCCAACGGATCCATTTCATCTACATTTTCACTGGCGGCAGCCATCTCATCCAAGGGTTCACGCAGGCTGTCGAGCATGGCCTGCACCAGATCGGCCTTATTGCTGAAGTGCCAATAAATGGCACCCCGCGTCACCCCCGCCAGTGCCGCGATATCGGCCAGGGTGGTACGCGCCACGCCACGCTCGTAAAAGGCCTTTTCGGCGGCCTCGAGTATCTGGCTGCGGGTTTCTTGAGCTTCCTCTTTGGTACGACGGACCATGGCAGTAAAACCTCGATCAGGATCTTTCAGCGATGCGTGAAGACCTTCTGAATAAATATGGAACGGCATCTCGAGTGCCGTTTGCCCAGCCTACAATTCAACACCTACAGGGGCTTTTGTAACCGGATGGGTACGCCGCCAGGGTATTTACAAACAACCATGAACGTAAGTATATTCCTTAGCAAGCTACTAATCCACTCAGCCAACTCTTTTTACCCTTCCACTTTTCTTGTGCGCATCTTGCGTGCCTGACCCGAGGATCTTCATGCAACTCAAGCCAGCTGTTACCGCTCTGGTCACTGCCGTCGCCCTGGCATCGCTGCTCAGCGGATGTAAAAAGGAAGAGGCGGCGCCAGCCCCTCAAGCCCCTCAGGTCGGCGTCGTCACCCTGCAACCACAAGCCTTTACCTTGACTTCCGAACTCCCGGGCCGGACCACCGCGTTCCGCATCGCCGAAGTTCGCCCACAGGTAAACGGGATCATTCTCAAGCGTCTGTTCAAAGAAGGCGGAGATGTTAAGGAGGGTCAGCAGCTTTATCAGATCGATCCGTCGATCTACGAGGCAACGCTGAAGAGTGCTCAGGCTAATCTGCAGTCCACACAGTCGATTTCCGATCGCTACAAGCAATTGGTCAACGAGCAAGCCGTAAGCCGTCAGGAATACGACACCGCCGTGGCCAACCGTCTGCAATCGGAAGCCTCACTGCAAAGCGCCCAGATCAACCTGCGCTACACCAAGGTGCTGTCGCCTTTGACCGGCCGCATTGGCCGCTCCTCGGTGACCGAAGGTGCTCTGGTCAGCAACGGCCAGGCCGATGCCATGGCGGTGATCCAGCAGTTGGACCCGATCTACGTCGACGTCACCCAGTCCTCGGTTGAGTTGCTGGAGCTGCGCCGCGAGCTGGAAAGCGGTCGCCTGCAAAAAGTTGGCGACAACGCCGCCAAGGTCAAACTGACTCTGGAAGACGGCAGCCAGTACAAGCTCGAAGGCAAGCTGGAGTTCTCCGAAGTCTCGGTGGATGAAAGCACCGGCTCGGTGACCCTGCGCGCCGTGTTCCCCAACCCTCAGCACACTCTGCTGCCGGGCATGTTCGTCCACGCCCAGCTGCAAGCCGGGGTGAACAGTGCAGCGATCCTGGCGCCACAACAAGGCGTGACCCGCGACCTGAAAGGCACCCCGACCGCTCTGGTGGTTGGCCCGGACAACAAGGTCGAGCTGCGCCAGCTCAAGGCCAGCCGCACCGTCGGTAGCCAGTGGCTGGTGGAAGATGGCCTGAAAGCCGGTGACCGTCTGATCACCGAAGGTCTGCAATTCGTCAAGCCAGGCATTGAAGTCAAGGCCAGCGAAGCAACCAACGTAGCAGCGAAGAACCCGGCCCCTGCACAGGCAACTGACAAAGCTGCAGGCGGCAAAGGGGAGTAAACCATGTCGAAATTTTTTATCGACCGTCCGATTTTCGCCTGGGTAATTGCCCTGGTGATCATGTTGGTCGGGGCTCTATCGATCCTCAAATTGCCGATCAACCAGTACCCGAGCATCGCCCCTCCGGCGATTGCGATCTCCGTGACCTACCCAGGCGCTTCTGCACAGACCGTGCAGGACACTGTGGTCCAGGTGATCGAACAGCAGCTCAACGGTATCGACAACCTGCGTTACGTGTCCTCGGAGAGTAACTCCGACGGCAGCATGACCATCACCGCGACCTTCGAGCAGGGCACCAACTCGGACACCGCGCAGGTACAGGTGCAGAACAAGCTCAACCTGGCCACCCCGCTGCTGCCTCAAGAAGTGCAGCAACAGGGTATCCGCGTGACCAAGGCGGTGAAGAACTTCCTGCTGGTGATCGGCGTGGTTTCCGAGGACGGCAGCATGTCCAAGGACGACCTGTCGAACTACATCGTGTCGAACATGCAGGACCCGATCTCGCGGACCGCGGGTGTGGGTGACTTCCAGGTGTTCGGTGCCCAGTACGCCATGCGGATCTGGCTCGACCCGGCCAAGCTGAACAACTTCAACATGACCCCGGTGGACGTGAAGACCGCGGTTGCCGCGCAGAACGTTCAGGTTTCCTCCGGCCAGCTCGGCGGCCTGCCCGCCCTGCCCGGCCAGCAGTTGAACGCCACCATCATCGGCAAGACCCGCCTGCAGACTGCCGAGCAGTTCAAGGCAATCCTGCTGAAGGTCAACAAGGACGGTTCGCAAGTACGTCTGGGTGACGTCGCCGACGTCGCGCTTGGCGGCGAGAACTACGCCATCAGCGCCCAGTTCAACGGCAAGCCGGCTTCCGGTCTGGCGGTGAAACTGGCCAACGGCGCCAACGCCCTGGACACCGCCAAGGCGCTGCGCAAGACCATCAGCGACCTGGAACCCTTCTTCCCGCAAGGCATGAAGGTGGTGTTCCCGTACGACACCACGCCAGTGGTGACCGAATCCATCAAGGGTGTGGTTGAAACCCTGGTGGAAGCGATCGTCCTGGTGTTCCTGGTGATGTTCCTGTTCCTGCAGAACTTCCGCGCCACGGTGATCACCACCATGACGGTACCGGTGGTGTTGCTGGGGACCTTCGGCATCCTCGCGGCGGCCGGTTTCAGCATCAACACCCTGACCATGTTCGGCATGGTGCTGGCCATCGGCTTGCTGGTGGACGACGCCATCGTCGTGGTGGAAAACGTCGAACGGGTGATGCACGAGGAAGGCCTGTCACCCAAGGAAGCAACGAAGAAATCCATGGGCCAGATCCAGGGAGCCCTGGTGGGTATCGCCCTGGTGCTGTCCGCGGTACTGCTGCCGATGGCCTTCTTCAGCGGCTCCACGGGCGTGATCTACAAGCAGTTCTCGATCACCGTGGTTTCGGCCATGGCCCTGTCGGTGCTGGTGGCCCTGATCTTCACCCCGGCCCTGTGCGCCACCATGCTCAAGCCCGTGGTTGCGGGGCAGAATCACGAGAAGCGGGGCTTCTTCGGCTGGTTCAACCGTACCTTCGATCGCAGCGTGAAAAGCTACGAGCGCGGCGTCGGCAACATGCTGCGCCACAAGGTCCCGTACCTGCTGGCCTACGTATTGATCGTCCTGGGCATGATCTGGCTGTTCACCCGCATCCCGACCGCGTTCCTGCCGGAAGAAGACCAGGGCGTTCTGTTCGCCCAGGTGCAGACCCCAGCCGGTTCCAGTGCCGAACGGACCCAGGTGGTAGTCGATGAAATGCGCGCCTACCTGCTGGACAAGGAAAAGGACACCGTTGCCTCGGTGTTCACCGTAAACGGCTTCAACTTTGCCGGTCGCGGCCAGAGCTCGGGCATGGCCTTCATCATGCTCAAGCCCTGGGGCGAGCGTTCCGCGGAAAACAGCGTGTTCAACCTGGCGAACCGCGCCCAGCAGCACTTCTTCAGCTTCCGTGACGCGATGGTGTTCGCCTTCGCCCCTCCGGCCGTACTGGAGTTGGGTAACGCCACCGGTTTCGACGTGTTCCTCCAGGACCGCGCCGGTATCGGCCACGAGAAACTCATGGCTGCACGCAACCAGTTCCTCGGCATGGCCGCCCAGAGCAAAGTGCTGTCCCAGGTGCGTCCGAACGGCCTGAACGATGAACCGCAGTATCAGTTGACCATCGATGACGAGCGCGCCAGTGCCCTGGGCGTGACCCTCACCGATATCAACAACACCCTGTCGATTGCCCTGGGCAGTAGCTACGTCAACGACTTCATCGACCGCGGTCGAGTGAAGAAGGTCTACATCCAGGGTCAGGCCGGTGCTCGCATGAGCCCTGAAGACCTGAAGAAGTGGTACGTACGCAACAGTGCCGGGACCATGGTGCCGTTCTCCTCCTTCGCCAAGGGCGAGTGGATCTACGGTTCGCCGAAACTGGCCCGTTACAACGGCGTGGAAGCCATGGAAGTCCTCGGTGCTCCAGCCCCTGGCTACAGTACCGGTGAGGCCATGGCCGAAGTCGAAGCCATTGCCGCCAAGCTGCCGCCGGGTGTGGGCATTTCCTGGACCGGCCTGTCCTACGAGGAACGTCTGTCGGGCTCCCAGGCACCTGCGCTGTATGCCTTGTCCCTGCTGATGGTGTTCCTGTGTCTGGCCGCCTTGTATGAAAGCTGGTCGATTCCGATCGCGGTCATGCTGGTGGTACCTCTGGGGATCATCGGTGCACTGATGGCCACCAGCCTGCGGGGTCTGTCCAACGACGTGTACTTCCAGGTGGGGCTGTTGGTGACCATCGGCCTGGCGGCGAAAAACGCCATTCTGATCGTCGAGTTCGCCAAGGAACTGCACGAGCAGGGCCGCTCCCTGGTGGACGCCGCGGTGGAAGCCTGCCGCATGCGTCTGCGGCCGATCATCATGACCTCCCTGGCCTTCGTTCTCGGGGTTGTGCCACTGGCCATCTCCACCGGCGCCGGCTCGGGCAGCCAGCATGCGATCGGTACCGGGGTCATCGGCGGTATGCTCACCGCGACGATCCTGGCGATCTTCTGGGTGCCATTGTTCTTCGTCACCGTGTCGTCCATGGGCCGCAGGAAAGCGGACCAATCAGAAACTACTGCAACTCCTAATGAGGCTGGCCAATGAGCAAGTCGCTACTCTCCCTGGCAATCACCGCCATTGCGCTAAGTGGTTGCTCGCTGATACCGGATTATCAGCGACCGCAAGCGCCGGTGGCGGCGCAATTCCCCCAAGGCCCTGCCTACTCGCCCAAGGAGGCCGCCAACGTGGCGGCCGCCGAACAGGGCTGGCGGCAGTTCTTCCATGACCCGGCGCTGCAGCAGCTGATCCAGACCGCTCTGGAAAACAACCGCGACCTCAGGGTCGCGGCGCTGAACATCGACGCCTACGCTGCGCAGTACCAGATCCAGCGGGCTGACCTATTCCCTGCGGTGTCGGCCAACGCCAGCGGCAGCCGCCAGCGTACTCCGGCACGCATGTCGCAGACCGGCGAAGCCGGGATCACCAGCCAGTACTCGGCCACCGTGGGCGTCAGCGCCTACGAGCTGGACCTGTTCGGCCGGGTTCGCAGCCTGAGCGAGCAAGCCCTGCAGACCTACTTCTCCAGCGAAGAGGCCCGGCGCAGCACGCAGATCAGCCTGGTGGCCAGCGTGGCCAATGCCTACATGACCTGGCAGGCCGACAAGGAGCTGCTGAAACTGACCCAGGACACCCTCGGTGCCTACGAGGAAAGCTACCGGCTGACCTCGCGCAGCAACGAAGTGGGCGTGGCGTCGGCCCTGGACCTGAGCCAGTCGCGGACCTCGGTGGAAAACGCCCGGGTGCAACTGGCCCGTTACACCCGCCAGGTGGCCCAGGACGAAAACAGCCTGACCCTGCTGCTGGGTGCGGCGATTCCGGCCAATCTGCCGAAGGCCCAGCCGCTGGCGGCCGACCTGCTGAGCGATCTGCCGGCGGGCTTGCCGTCGGAGCTGCTGCAACGGCGTCCGGACATCCTCGAAGCCGAGTACAAGCTGAAAGCGGCCAACGCCAATATCGGCGCGGCGCGGGCGGCGTTCTTCCCGAGCATCAGCCTGACGGCCAACGCCGGCACCTTGAGCCCGGATCTGTCCGGCCTGTTCAAGGGCGGTTCGGGGACCTGGCTGTTCCAGCCGCAGATCAATCTGCCGATCTTCAACGCCGGCAGCCTGCGAGCCAGCCTGGACTACTCGAAGATCCAGAAAGACATCACCGTCGCGCAGTACGAGAAGTCCATCCAGACGGCCTTCCAGGAAGTCTCCGATGGCTTGGCCGCACGCCAGACCTACAACCAGCAGTTGCAGGCCCAGCGTGACTTCGTCAACGCCAACCAGGACTACTACCGCCTGGCCGAGCGTCGCTATCGCATCGGGGTCGACAGCAACCTGACCTTCCTCGACGCCCAGCGCTCGCTGTTCAGTGCCCAGCAGGCCTTGATCACCGATCGCCTGTCGCAGTTGACCAGCGAGGTCAACCTGTACAAGGCCCTCGGCGGCGGCTGGAGCGAACAGACCGCGAAGAACGAGCCACTGGCTGAAAAGGCCCCGGCGCTGCACCTGTTCTGAAGCACAGCCTGTCTGTATGAAAAACCCACCTGACGGTGGGTTTTTTTATGCCTCGCCGCGCCCTCCCCTCAACCGCCGGCACCATTGAGCAGGAACACCGGCTCGCGCAGGTAATCCAGGCCCAGTCGGTTTTCGAAAGTCTCGTCGCGCAAGGCCGCCGTGGTGCAGCTCTTGAGCCCCAGTGCCGTGGCCACCAGGGCGAAGCTCTGGCTCAGGTGGCCACAGTCCATCAACGCCACGCGCAAGGCCCGGCTGCCCGGGTACTTCCAGGCCAGGCGCTCGAGCCGCGCGGTGGACAGAAACACCACGGCGGCCTTGCTGATCCAGTCCTGCTCACCACAAGCCGCGCCAATCCACGCCCTCGGGTCCTCTCGCGACAGCAGTTCGAGCCCGTGCCGGCGCACCGAATAGTGATACAAGCCCGCCTCGAAGCCCTGCACATTGAGCAGGATCGGATAGACCTCGATGGCATGCAGGGAGCCGCCGGAAGCCGAGGTTTTCTTCAGGAAGAAGTCGCCCATGGGGTTGCGACGCATCTGGCTGGCACCCCAGGTGTAATACAGCAGCTGGGACAACTGCCGGGCGCTCAAGGGCGAACCGTCGAAGGTCCGGCAAGTCTCGCGATCGTTCAGGGCATCCAGCAGGTTCCGCTGGCCAAGCACCTGTGCAGGTGCCAGCAGAGGATTGTCCAGGGCAAGGAACGGGTGTGAAAAGTAGTCCTTGAAGGCCGACGGCTGACGCTGCTGCAAAGCCTTGCCCACCAGTTGCTCTTCCATCTGCGCCACGCTGATGTAGGGCGTAGCGGTTTGGGTGCGAGTCCCCAGGTAGAAATCCAGGGCGTCCTGCCAGTGGGCCCAGATATCGCCGGCCTCCTCGGGCTCGGCGAGGCCCTGGGACTGCCCGGGCTGCAACAGCCCCAAATCAATCAGTTCCTGGAGCACCGCCAGGCTCTCGTCCTGCAACGCGCCGGGTAGCAAGAGTGCGCTGTCCAGGGACCGTGGGCAGAGAAAGTGCCGCACCAATGGCAGAAACTCCGTCGACAACTCCAGGTCCAGGTCGCGCCGGCGATCGCGCAGGGAAAAGGACTGATGGGCAAAACCGAGCCAGGTCCCCGGCCGCAGTTGGAACAAGGTCCGGCCATCCACCGCAGCGGCTGCCGGAGCCGGCGCACTGGATACAGACGCGGCCTGCCAGAACAGAGGCTCGGGCCGCAGGGCCTTGATCTCCTTGATCAGCGCCGACAACTGCGGGTCCTCGGCTCGATCGGCAATGTCCCACTCGATGGTGACGGCCTTGAGCGGCGCACACTGCAAGAGTTGGCGCAGGATGTCCCAGTCGCGCCGCGGATCGCCGATATGCACCTCGATCAAACGCTGCAGCGGCAACGACCGCAGGTAATCGCGCAAGTCGTAGCCCAGGGCCCTGGCGGTGCTGATGGCACTGTCCAGGTCCAGGAGAAAGCCACTGTCACTGCGCTCGACCACACTGCAAATGAACCCGCCTTCGGAAAGTTCCTGGCCAATGTCCATGGAAAACAGCCGAGGGGCGTTCTCAAGCACCAGGGGGGTCCGGGTGAAGGCCTGTAGCTCGATGGCGTTGGCCACCACCGTATCGGCCACTTCACGGGCCAGGCTCGGCAAAATGAAATGCTGGGTATCGCCCCCCTGAAACCGTGACCAGGAAATATGCTCCGCCAGCCAGGGGGATGAGGTCCGGTCGCACAGACGGCGAGTCATGTGCAAAAACTCCCGGTCCATCTCGATGCCGACGCTGCCCAGGGATAGGCTGGAGGAGTGCAGCAGCACCGGCACCCGTCCGCCCAGCTCGTTCAGCCGCGGCTGCAGAATGCAGTGGGTGGGCTGGAATTCCAGGTAATCGAAGTACGGCAGCCCTTCACCCAGGATCCGCTCGATGGTGGGATCGAGCCCGCCTGGTTCAGCCCCGGCAGCCTGCGGCAAATGGTATTCCAGCCCTACCCCGGCTTCCGGGAAACGCGAAGAATCGAAGTTTTGCATGTCCGCCTCCCCGGCTCAGGCCGTCATGTGCAGGGACGCCGCAACGGTGCTGGCCCCCGCGCCCCGACTCAGCAATCCGGCATGACGCCGCTCCAGCCGATGCACCTCTTGCATCAGGTTGCCCAGCAGTTCTCGCCCTTGCGCGGTGAAACCCGGCGCGGTTTCGAAATCCGCCAGCGCCTTGCTCAACCCCCGCAGGATAAACAGCATGCGCTGCTCGGCCCGGCGCATTTCCTCCGCCGGACGGGCCTGGACCCGCTCCAGGTACTTGACCAGGGCGATGTAGACGTAAAAGGCATGGAAGTAGCCATACAAGTCACGCTGCTGCCCCGACCAGGGCAAGGTGTACAGGGCCTCCTTGGAGGCGTGGGGCTCAACCACCGCGGCGACTTCGACGATGTTGTACAGCAACTGGTGGGTCGCTTCATGCACCAGCGACTCTTCCATGTCGAGTATCGAGTTGTCCCGGCTCGACAGCAGGATCACCCCGGTATAACGGGACGCCGAGCAACTGCGAAAACTGCCGTCGGGTAAATAGCACACGGCCTTGACCAGCACCTGCCACTGTTCATGACAGGCCGGCCAGGTATGCTTGATCCGCTGCAGGGCAAGCTGCATGACGTCCTTGAAAAAGGCTTTGGAGTAACCCGCCTTCTCCAGCTGACGCTGGGTCAGTTCATCTGGCGGATAGTCATAACTGGGCGGCGTGACCTGGGTGATCAACGGGTCGACATCGAATCGATAAACCGGCGGGTATTGCTCATCGACCTGTGCATCCTGCGAAGCTTCGATCCGTTGCAGTACTGGCGCAAACTCCAGGAGCCTGGCTTTAACTTCACCCTCATCCTGCGTCTTTCCAGTCAACAGATAGTTGACATCGCGAAATGTCAGAATACTCCAGATCTGAAACACTGGATGTCCAACAAGTTTGGAGCGAGCACTTGGCGCAGACAGAATAATATCCAGCGCCTGCTTAAAAAATGGACTCAACGCAGCATCAGCGGCAAACAACTTTGACAGTTCGGCATATAACGCGACAAACATCGTATATCGATTTTTTGCAACTTGTTCCTGTAACTGCAGAAATCGCTCCGGCTCACTGTCCGGGAGAAAAGTAGTGCCCTGAAATAGTTCATCGATGGAAAGTTCTGCTTGCTTACTGTTAGCACTGTCCATGGTTCAACCTTCCCTTAAGGTCACGGCAAGGGCTTGTTCATCGTCAGGCTGGCGACTTCATAGCCCAGCAGTTCATAAAGACGACGCGCCCCTTGGTTGTGGCCGAAGACATGCAAACGCATCTCGTCACACCCCCACTCACGCGCCGCCGACTCACCGGCCAGCAGCGTCTGCCTGGCGTAACCCCGGCGACGTTCGATCGGTTCGATATAGAGATCGAGGATGAAGGCAATCCGTCGAGGGCCCACCTGGCGCTCGGCGATCCACAACTCGCCCACCGCCCGCCCCGCATAAAGCGCCCGCCACAAGTGGTTGTGCGTGCTCAGACGACCCTGCGGAAGCAACTGGCGGAACACCTCTGCAGCCTGGAACGATGCCTGCTCCGGTAGCCACTCACCGGCAGCCACCATGCCGGCGGCATACTCATCCAGGGCTCGCTGGGCGAAACGACTGAAGTCGGCTTCCTGCATCGACACCAAGGTGATGGACACGGACAGGCACTCCACTATGACCTTGAATCCCGGTTCCGGTGTGCCGCATTCATGAACGCTTGAGTGCGACACACCGGACTGCACACGCCTCGCTCAGTCCATGCGTGCCTGTTGCTGTTGAGTGTCAAAGATTGCTGCAACGCCAATCTTGTCGCGAATCGCCGAACCGGCGCTGGTCAGTTTTGCCGTATCGATACTTTTCACTGCGCCCACTTCGGTAGCACTCAGGTGCACACCGATGCCTTTGGCTGCCGCTTCAGGATCCTGATGCAACTGCGCCGCGAACTCCTTATCCAGAAGTGCGCGACCTACTACCGATGCCAAGCGTTCCTGATTGACTTTAGTACCCATGGTATTTCTCCTTATATATTCAAATCACAATAACAATCCTTCTCCTGACGAAACTTAAAACTTATCCCTATCCGCCCTGAGGAACTTCAATATAGCAAGGCAACCCTGCTTTTCCAGCGAGCACAAACCTTTCACTTAAACCTTTTTACGATAATCGATAACACCGAATATCAAGTATTACTGGCGATTACCCATATATCTTTTATACAAGAGCAACACTCAAGGACAATGACTTACAACCAAAGCAATAAGCCCTTGTATTGAAAAATCCGATGCTGCCCGCAACGTCATGGAAACAGCGTAACTTCCAACATTGATCGATCGGCGTGGACAACCTCAGGATTAATCAGGGATATGTCCCTTGGACGCCCCGCCACACCCGACTTGATAAGTGTTCGTTAATCGCCCAGAACCCGCGTTCGCCAATTGATCGGCCCTGATCCGCGACGCACCATTCCCGGCACCCGAACACACCAATAACAACAGGTTCGATGCTATGCCCTCACGTCCTGCCCGCTCCGGCTGATCCTGCAAGCACCACCTCCCAAACCTTGAAAGCTGTCCGCATGGGCTTTTTGCGGCAGTGGATCGTTGCACCCCTAACAATTAGAGAGACCGACGAATGAAGCCAATCACCCCGCCGCAACACCTGCTGCCCAGCCTTCTGGCCCTGGCGCTGACCAGCACCGCACTGCCGGTCATGGCCGAAGAGTCGGGCTTTCTCGAAGACGCCCAGGCCAACCTGAACCTGCGCAACTTCTACATCAACCGCAACTTCACCAACCCGACCAAGGCCCAGGGCAAAGCTGAAGAGTGGACCCAGAGCTTCATCCTCGACGCCAAGTCCGGGTTTACCCAGGGCACTGTCGGTTTCGGCATGGACGTATTGGGCCTGTACTCGCTGAAGCTCGACGGCGGCAGGGGCACCGGCGGCACCCAGCTGCTGCCTCTGGACCACGACGGGCGCCCGGCGAACAACTTCGGGCGCCTGGGAGTGGCCTTCAAGGCCCGGCTGTCGCAGACCGAGGTCAAGGTTGGCGAATGGATGCCGGTGCTGCCGATCCTGCGCTCGGATGACGGTCGCTCGCTGCCGCAAACCTTCCGCGGCGGCCAGATCACCTCGAAGGAAATCGCCGGCCTGACGCTCTACGGCGGCCAGTTCCGCGGCAACAGCCCCCGCGATGACAGCAGCATGAGCGACATGACGATGTTCGGCAAAGCGGCCTTCACCTCGGATCGCTTCAACTTCCAAGGGGCGGAATACGCCTTCAACGACAAGCGCACCCAGATCGGCCTGTGGAATGCCGAGCTCAAGGACATCTACAGTCAGCAGTTCGTCAACCTGACCCATACCCAACCCCTGGGTGACTGGACCCTGGGGGCCAACCTGGGCTTCTTCTACGGCAAGGAAGACGGCAGCGCCCGGGCCGGCGACATGGAAAACCGCACCTGGTCCGGCCTGTTCTCGGCCAAGTACGGCGGCAACACCTTCTACGTCGGCCTGCAGAAACTCACCGGCGACAGTGCCTGGATGCGGGTCAACGGCACCAGCGGCGGCACCCTGGCCAACGACAGCTACAACGCCAGCTACGACAACGCCAAGGAAAAGTCCTGGCAAGTGCGCCATGACTACAACTTCGCCGCGCTGGGTGTTCCCGGCCTGACCCTGATGAACCGCTATATCAGCGGCAGCAACGTGCACACCGCCACGGTCAGCGACGGCAAGGAATGGGGTAGAGAAAGTGAGTTGGCCTACACCGTACAGAGCGGCACCTTGAAGAACCTCAACCTGAAATGGCGCAACTCCACCATGCGTCGGGACTTCAGCAACAACGAGTTCGACGAGAACCGCCTGATTGTCAGCTATCCCATCAGCCTGCTGTAAGCCCCTTCTACCAAGGGGCCGGCCGAACCAATGGGCCGGCCCCCCGCAGTTGCCGGCATTGAACCGCGGCGTCCGAGAAAAGGTCCGCTGGTCGGGCTTAGTAAAAAGCACTCCGATACACAGATAAAGTGAAGGGGTATTTACTCTCGGCGGGCAACGCTCGCTTCCATGAACGAAATCTATCGATTCAGTTCCGTTATCCATCGGATGTCATACGTGAAGCTGACGTAGCCCTGGAGGGTCTGCGTTGTGAGCAAGCACATCGTCATTGTCGGAGGTGGTGTAGGCGGTACCATCCTGGCCAATCAACTGGTCAGCAAGCTCTACCCGGAGATACTCAGGAACGAGGTCAAAATCACCCTGCTGTCCGAATCGCCGGATCATTTCTACAAGCCCGCCTTCATGTATGTGGCGTTCAACCTGTTCTTCCACGAAGAACTCAAGCGGCCCGAACGCTCCCTGCTACGCCCCGAAATAACCTTCGAGGTCGACCCCGTCACCCGCTTCGATTTTGCCGGCCAGAGCCTGCACACTCGCAGCGGCAAGCGCCTTGGCTACGATTTCCTGGTGGTCGCCACCGGCTGCGTGCCGGCACCGGAACGGATCGAGGGGCTCAAGGAAGCCGGCGACCACTTCTACCAATACCAGCCTGCCCGGCAACTGGCACAGCGCCTGAGCCGGATCGAAAAGGGCCGGGTGTTCATCACCGTGTCGTTTCCGCAAACACCCAATGTTCCTCATCAATGCGGCATCGCGCCGGTAGAAACGACCCTGATGCTCGATGACTTCCTGCGGCGGCGTGGAGTACGGGATCGGGTCGAGATCATCTACACCTACCCCAGCACGGCCCAGCTACTGCGCAATTGCCTGTTCCTGCAACGCCCGGTCGGCGAGGTGCTGCCGGATCTCTTCGAACAGAGGAACATCCGCTTCCAGCGCGGCTTCACCCTGGCCAGGGTCGACCCGGATCGGCGTATCGCCTACTCGGAGGAAGGCGCTGAACAGCCTTTCGACATTCTCATGGCCACCCCACCGATTCGGGCCGTAGACGCCGTGCTCGAATCCGGCGCGTCTCAGGCACAGGACCACGAGGGCTGGCTGCCGACCCATCACGAAACCCTGCAAGTCTATGGCCTGGAGCGGGTCTATGTAATTGGCGATACCGTCGACCTGCCGATCAGCAAGGCCGGCGGCGCCTGCCACAACCAGGCCCCGGTGATTGCCAACAACATTGCCGGAGAAATCCGCCTGGGCTCTCCCGAGGCGGTTTATGACGGCAGGGTCCAGGCGGTCGCGCAAATGGGCCTCAATGCCGGCATGCCCCTTTGGTACGACTACGCCCACGACGTTCTGCCCACCCCATCGAGCAAGTTGGGTGGCCTGCTGCGCACTGGATTCAATCGCGGCCTGTACTGGGCCGTAGCCCGCGGAATGCTATGACCCTGCACAGGGAGGAGACAACGCCATGGATAGCTTTGATCCAAGCATGCCTGGTCCAAGGGCGACCAAGCCTGAACTTGCCGGCACGCCAGGCCTGGAAGCCCTGATGAAAAAGCTCCAGCCGCTGCTGGACAGCGCTCGCCTGGACAACCTGGTCGACCTGTTGTCACTGCTTTGCGACCTGATCGACATGCTCGATCAGGCAATGATCGAAAAACTTGCGCAACAGTTCGAAGAAGCCACCGCTGCCAGCTGGATACTGGGCAATGCACTGCGCATGGCCAAGGCCGAAACCTCAGCGCACGGTACCGCTCCCAGCCTGTACGGGCTGCTCTCGCTGCTGCGTGAAGAGGACACACGACGTGGCGCAGCCCTGCTCCTCAGAACTCTGAATGTCATTGGACGACAACTTTAAAAAGGATGTTTACATGAGTACCAAGCCTCAGCCGACCACGGCCAGGAACCTCAGTACCCAATGGGATCCCCAGGCCTATCAGCAGTTCGTGCGCCTGCGAGAACGACCTGCGGTCGAACTACTGGATCATGTCGCCCTGCAGCACCCCCATCACATCTACGACCTGGGTTGCGGAACAGGTATCGCCACTCAACTGCTGGCGCAGCGCTGGCCCTACGCGGAGCTGACAGGCGTGGACAGTTCCTCGGAAATGCTTGCCGAAGCCAGCTGCCTGCCGATCAAGGCGCTGTGGCGCAGGTGCGATCTGCTGCAATGGAAAGCCAAACAGCCTGCAGACCTGTTGTTCGCTGCCGCAGTGCTGCACTTCATGAGTGACCACGAACACCTGCTGCCGCGCCTGTTGAACCAGCTCACCCCCGGCGGCTGCCTGGCGGCGCATATGCCCAATTGGCGCGATGCCCTGTGGTATCAGTTGATACTCGAAAGCCTGGAGCAGGCAGGACCGGACGGCAAGCCGCTGGGCACCCCGGAGCTGCGGGCGTTCATGGCCGAGCGCCGGGTACTGTCGCTGGATGGCTACTACCGTTTGCTGGCGCCCCTGACTCGGGAACTGGACATCTGGGAAACCGAACACCTGCAGGTCGTGGAAGGCCAGTCGCCGATCTTCGACTGGGTCAAGGTCTCGGCCTTGCGCCCCGTACTCCTGAGCCTGGACGACCGACAACGACAATGCTTCCTCAACCATTACCTGGCACGGGTACATCGCTACTATCCGCCCGAAGGCGATGGCCGGACGCTGTTCCCGTTCAAGCGGGTGTTCATTCTGGCCACCGTCTGAAACCATGCGGTGCAGCTCCGGCGCCTCAACTGCGGGATTCGATGCCCAGTTCGTCCCACACCGATTCGGCCAGGTGGAAGGTGGCATTGGCCGCCGGGATGCCGCAGTAGATCGCGCTCTGCATGATCACTTCCTTGATCTCGGCGCGGCTCACGCCGTTGTTGGCCGCGGCCCGCAAGTGCAGCTTGAGTTCTTCGTTGCGGTTCATGCCGATCAGCATGGCGATGGTGATCAGGCTGCGGGTGTGCCGCGGCAGGCCCGGACGGGTCCAGATATCACCCCAGGCATGGCGGGTGATCATTTCCTGGAATTCCGAGTTGAACTCGTTCAGGGCATTCAGGCTGCGGTCCACATGGGCATCGCCCAGTACGGCGCGGCGTACCTGCATGCCTTCGTCATAACGTTGTTTCTCGTCCACAAAGGGCTCCTTGAATCCGGGGTCAGGCCAGCAGGAATTCCACGACACGGTCGCTGAACGCGTCACCGGCCTGGACGTTGGACAGGTGCGCGGCATAAAACTCGGCGTACTCGGCGCCGGCCACGTGCTGCTGGATAAAGTGCCCGCCGGAAGGCGGCGTCACCGCGTCTTCGCTGCCGGCGATCACCAGGGTCGGCACCTTGATCGCTGCCAGTTGCTCACGGAAATCCGCATCCCGCACCGCTGCGCAGTTGGCGGCATAGCCTTGGGGCGAAGTGGCAGCGAGCATGTCGGTAATCAGCTTGGCCTGGTCAGGACGCGCGGCGGCAAAATCTTCGGTGAACCAGCGGGCAATGGAGGCATCGCGCAGCGCCACCATGGCCGCCTGACCGTCACGTAGAACCGTCTCGATCCGCGGGTTCCACACAGACGGCTCGCCGATCTTCGCCGCGGTGTTGCACACCACCAGCTTGTGCAGGCGCTCGCCGGCATTGATCCCCAGCCACTGGCCGATCAGGCCACCCATGGAAAGACCGCAGAAATGCGCACGCTGGATATCCAGGGCGTCCAGCAGCGCCAGCACATCCTGGCCCAGTTGCTGGATGCTGTAGGGCCCCTCGGTCACCAGCGAAAGGCCATGGCCGCGAGTGTCCATGCGCAACACCCGAAAGTGCCGGGTGAACGCCGCGATCTGCTTGTCCCACATGTGCAGATCGGTGCCCAGGGAGTTGGACAGCACCAGTACCGGCGCGCCTTCTGGCCCTTCGAGTTGATAGTGCAGATCGCCCTCGGCGAGTTTCACGAATCCCACAGCAGTCTCCTTCAGGCCTTCAAGGCAAAATGTTCAGCCACGGCGCGCTCGACCCAGGCCTGGGCCTGACCGAGGTACTGCGCCGGGTCCATCAGACGATCCAGCTCTGGCGCCGAAAGCTCGGCGCTGACCTGGGCATCGTCCGCCAATACCTCGCGCAGATGGCGTCGTTCGGCCACCGCACGCTTGCAGCATTGTTCCAACAGGTGATGGGCAGTCTCCCGCCCCAGGCGCTGGGCCAGTTCAATGCTCACCGCTTCCGCCAGGACCAGGCCCTGGGTCAGGTCAAGGTTGCGCGCCATGCGTGCGCTGTCGACCTCCAGGCCCTCGGCTACCAGCAAGGCTTGTTGCAGGGCCCCCGACACCAGGCAGCAAATCTCCGGCAGGGTTTCCCATTCGGCGTGCCACAAGCCGAGGCTGCGCTCGTGCTCCTGGGGCATGGCGGCGAACATCGTGGCCAAGAGCCCCGGAACCCGGGTCGCGGCGCTGATCAATACCGCCGCGCCCACCGGATTGCGCTTGTGGGGCATGGTGGACGAACCGCCCTTGCCCGGCGCCGAAGGCTCGAAGACTTCCGCCGCTTCGGTCTGCATCAACAGGCTGATGTCCCGCCCCAGCTTGCCCAGGCTGCCGGCCAGCAGGCCCAGCACCGAGGCGAACTCCACCAGACGGTCGCGCTGGGTGTGCCAGGGCTGTTCCGGCAGGCTCAACTGCAGCTCTTGCGCCAGGGCCTGGGCAATCGGCAGGGCTTGTTCGCCCAGGGCCGCCAGGGTTCCGGAAGCACCACCGAACTGCAGCACCAGCAGGCGCGGCTTGAGTTGCTGCAGCCGTTCGCGGCTGCGGGTCACGGCCCCCAGCCAACCGGCAATCTTCATGCCCAGGGTCACCGGCGTAGCATGTTGCAGCCAGGTTCGGCCGGCCAGAGGCGTGTCGGCATAGCGCTTGGCCTGGGCCGCAAGTATGCCGCCCAGACGGTTCAGGTCCTGCTCCAGCAAGTGCACGGCGCGCCGCAATTGCAGCACCAGCCCGCTGTCCATCACGTCCTGGCTGGTGGCGCCCAGGTGCACATAGCGCTCGGCCTCGGCATCGCTCCGGGCGATCTGCTTGCCCAGGGCCTTGACCAGTGGAATCGCCGAATTGCCGGCCGTGGCGATCGCTTCGCCCAGGGCCTGGAAGTCATAGAGTTCGGCGCGGCAGGCTGCCTCGATGGGGGCAACCGCTGCGCTGGGAATCAACCCGGTCCGCGCCTCGGCCCGGGCCAGGGCGGCCTCGAAGTCGAGCATGGCCTGAACCCGCCCCTGGTCGCAGAACACTCCGCGCATTTCCCGGGCAGTAAAGTAGGCATCGAACAGCTGATTGCTCGCAGGTAGGGTCATAAACAGTCCTTGCTGCACCTGCGTCCTGGTCGGGCGCAGGTGCATGGGTCAAAGGTCGTGGTGCAGGTACGCCGCCTGTTTCGGCAGACGCAGGCTGAACAGGAAAGCAATCGCCATCATCGCCGTGACGTACCAGTAGAAGGTGTTTTCCATGCCCATGTTCTTGAAGTTCAGGGCTACCCATTCCGCCGAGCCACCGAAGATCGCATTGGCCACCGCATAAGCCAAGCCCACCCCCAGCGCCCGCACTTGGGGCGGAAACATCTCGGCCTTCACCAGGCCGCTGATGGAGGTGTAGAAACTGACGATGGACAGAGCCAGGGTGATCAGCACGAAGGCCAGGAACGGACTGGTGACGGTCTTCAGGGTCATCAGGATCGGCACCGTGAACAGGGTGCCCAGGGCGCCGAACCAGAGCATCGAGTTACGCCGGCCGATCCTGTCCGCGAGCATGCCGAACAGCGGCTGCATGCACATATAAAGGAACAGCGCGCCGGTCATGATGTAGCTGGCCGTCTTGGCGTGCATGCCCGCAGTGTTCACCAGGTACTTCTGCATGTAGGTGGTGAAGGTGTAGAAAATCAGCGAGCCGCCGGCGGTGTAGCCCAGCACCGTGATAAAGGCCGCCGAGTGATTCTTGAACAACGCGGCGATGCTGCCGGCATCCTTGTTCTCGCGCATTTCCTTGCTGGTGGTTTCTTTCAGCGAGCGACGCAGCAGCAACGAGATCACCGCCGCAATGGCGCCGATCACGAAGGGAATGCGCCAGCCCCAGGCCTTGAGCTCGGCCTCATCGAGGAACTGCTGGAGGATCACCAGCACCGACACCGCCAGCAGTTGTCCGCCGATCAGGGTCACGTACTGGAAGGAAGCGAAGAAACCACGCTGGCCCTTGAGCGCCACTTCGCTCATGTAGGTCGCGGTGGTGCCGTACTCGCCGCCCACCGACAAGCCCTGGAACAGGCGCGCCACCAACAGCAGGAACGGCGCCCAGGCACCGATGCTGGCATAGGTCGGCAGGAAGGCGATGACCAGGGAGCCGGCGCACATCATCAGCACCGAGATCATCATCGAGTTCTTGCGCCCATGACGATCGGCGACCCGGCCGAACAGCCAGCCGCCGATGGGGCGCATCAGGAACCCTGCGGCGAATACCCCAGCGGTGTTGAGCAGTTGCACGGTGGGGTCGTCAGAGGGGAAGAAGGCCGGAGCGAAGTAGATGGCGCAAAAGGCATAGACGTAGAAGTCGAACCATTCCACCAGGTTGCCGGAGGAGGCACCGACAATGGCAAAGATCCTTTTGCTGCGCTCCTCTGCGGTGTAGTGACTTGTCGTTGTAGTCATGGTTTTTCACTCGTGGGGGACAGTGTGAGTCTAGACACACTTGGCAACATTCCCGTTCCCTGTCACCGCTGCCATGCAGGCAGCGGTGCCCCAGGTCAGTAGTCGAAGAACACGGTTTCGGCGTCGGTGCCCTGGAGGATCACGTTCCACTGGTAGCGGCCCTCGGCATCGGCCTTGGCCAGCAAGGTGGTGCGACGCTCCTCGGGTACGCAGGCCAACAAGGGGTCGGCGGCGTTGGCCGGTTCACCCTCGAAATAGATCCGGGTCAGCAGGTGCTTGACCAGGCCACGGGCGAACACCAGCACCACCAGGTGCGGGGCCTGGGTCGCGCCCTTGAGACCTGGCACCGTGCCCGGCTTGATGGTGGTGAAACGAAAGCGCCCTTCAGCGTCCACCGGGACTCGGCCAAACCCCTGGAAGTTCGGGTCCAGGGGTTTGGCCTGCTCATCCTCGCAGTGGCGGTACTTGCCGGCAGCGTTGGCTTGCCAGACTTCCAGCATGGCGTCGTTGACGAAGTTGCCGTTGCCGTCCACCACCTGGCCGGTGATTGCCACCCGCTCGCCCAGGGTGCCTTCCTCGGTCAGGTCTTCGCGGTTCAGCCAGGTCAGGCCGATGTGATAGTAGGGGCCGACGGTGTGGGACGTGGTCGCGGTCAGGTTCATGTTATTTCTCCATCGGCGTGGCATCGCGGCCGCGCAGGACGATGTCCCAACGGTAACCGAGGGCGTAGGAAGGAATGGTTTTCTCCAGGTCGAAGCTGGCGATCAGGCGTTCCTTGGCACGGGTGTCCGGCACGCAGTTGTAGATCGGGTCATATTCCAGCAGCGGGTCGCCGGGGAAATACATCTGGGTCACCAGGCGGGTAAGAATGCTCGGGCCGAACAGCGAGAAATGGATATGCGCCGGACGCCAGGCATTGTGGTGGTTGCCCCAGGGGTAGGCGCCGGGCTTGATGGTCTGGAACTGGTACCAGCCGTCGGCGTCGGTCACGGTACGCCCGGTGCCGGTGAAGTTCGGGTCCAGGGGCGCGTCGTGCAAGTCGCGGTCGTGGTTGTAGCGACCGGCGGCGTTGGCCTGCCAGATCTCCACCAGGATGCCCGGCACCGGCAGGCCGTTCTCGTCCAGAACCCGACCGTGGATGATGATGCGCTCGCCCTGAGGCTGGCCTTCGTGCTGGGCCGTCAGGTCGTTGTCCCGCTCCTGGATCGACTCGGCACCGATGCTCGGGCCGGTGATTTCCGAAAGCGAATGCGGCAGGAACACCAGCGGCTTGGACGGCGAACGGGTGTTGGTCGACTGGTAGGCCGGGTGCAGATAATCAGGCTGAGTACCCGCTTGCGGGCGCCGGTAACCGGGCTTGTCACTCATGGTGGTTCCTCGTTCTCTTCTTATATAGGGCAGGCATTCAAACCCGCTCGATGGCCAGTGCCAGCCCTTGGCCGACACCCACGCACATGGTGGCCAGGCCTTTCTTGCCGCCGCTCTTTTCCAACTGGTGCAAGGCCGTCAGTACCAGGCGTGCGCCGCTCATGCCCAACGGGTGACCCAAGGCAATGGCGCCGCCATTGGGATTGACTTGCGGCGCATCGTCCGCCAGCCCCAGTTCCCGCAGGACCGCCAAGCCCTGGCTGGCGAAGGCTTCGTTGAGTTCGATCACATCGAAGTCGCTGACGGCCACACCCAAGCGCTCGATCAATTTGCGCACCGCCGGCACCGGGCCAATGCCCATGACCCGCGGCGCCACACCGGCACTGGCCATGCCCAGCACTCGCGCACGTGGAGTCAGGCCGTGTTTCTTGACCGCCTCGGCCGAAGCCAGGATCAGTGCGGCAGCGCCGTCGTTGACCCCGGACGCATTGCCGGCGGTGACGGTCTTGTCCGGGCCGTTGACCGGCTTGAGTTTGCCCAGGGCTTCCAGGGTAGTGTCGGCCCGTGGATGTTCGTCCTGCTCCACCACGCTCTCGCCCTTCTTGTGGGCAATGCGCACCGGGACGATTTCCTCTGCGAAGAAACCCGCGGCCTGGGCCGCGGCGGTGCGCTGTTGGCTGCGCAGGGCGAAGGCGTCCTGGTCGGCGCGGGACACTTTATAGTCGTCCGCCACGTTGTCGGCGGTCTGGGGCATGGCATCCACACCGTACTGGGCTTTCATCAGCGGGTTGATGAAGCGCCAGCCGATGGTGGTGTCTTCCAGCTTCATGTTGCGCGAGAAGGCGGCATCGGCCTTGCCCATGACAAAGGGCGCACGGGACATGGACTCGACGCCGCCGGCGATGGCCAGTTCCATCTCGCCACTGGCAATGGCGCGGAAGGCGGTGCCGATGGCATCCATGCCCGAGGCGCAGAGGCGGTTGAGGGTGACGCCCGGCACGCTGTCCGGCAGGCCCGCCAACAGTAGTGCCATGCGCGCCACGTTGCGGTTGTCTTCACCGGCCTGGTTGGCGCAGCCGAGGAACACCTCGTCCACGGCATTCCAGTCCACCGTCGGGTTGCGCTCCATCAGCGCCTTGATCGGTACCGCCGCCAGGTCATCGGCGCGCACCGCCGACAGGCCGCCGCCAAAGCGGCCGATGGGGGTACGAATGGCATCACAGATGAATACGTCGCGCATCAGGCTTCTCCGGGGGCTTGGCCATGGGCCGCGGCCGTGCGTGCTTCCAGGTCACGCAGGGCGGTCAGTTCGACTTCGGTAGGCGCGGCCGTCTCGGCCACCTGCTCGGCAAAACGGATCGCCCAGCCGGTGGCGGCCACGACCTGCTCGCGGGTCACGCCCGGGTGCAGGGAGGTGACGACGAATTCGTGGGTACCGGCTTCCGGCTCCATGATGCACAGGTCGGTGATGATCCCCACCGGACCAGCCCCGGGCAGGCCCAGGCGCTTGCGCGAGTCGCCGCCTTCGCCATGGCCGACGGAGGTGATGAAGTCCAGCTTGTCGACAAAGGAGCGGGAAGACTGCTTGAGGATGATCAGCACGCTCTTCGCCGAACCGGCGATCTCCGGCGCACCGCCAGCGCCCGGCAGGCGCACCTTGGGCCGGTGATAATCACCCACCACCGTGGTGTTGATATTGCCGAAACGGTCGACCTGGGCCGCGCCGAGGAACCCCACATCGATGCGTCCGCCCTGCAGCCAGTAGCGGAAAATCTCTCCGGTGGGGACTACGGTGTCGGCAGTTTCCGCCAGTTCACCGTCACCGATGGACAGCGGCAGCACGCTGGGCTTGGCACCGATGGGGCCGGACTCGTAGATCAGCACCACGTCCGGCGACGAGGTCAGGCGCGCCAGGTTGGCGGCCTTGGACGGCAGGCCGATGCCGACGAAGCATACCGAACCGTTCTGCAGGCGACGGGCCGCGGCCACGGTCATCATTTCATTGGTGGAGTAGGTCATTACTGGGCCTCCGAAGCTGCGGCCAGCTTGGCCTGGAATTCGCTGAAGTCGGCACTGCCGTGGATGTATTCGTTGATCCACGCGGTGAAGGTCTCACGGTCGCGGGCGATCGGGTCCCAGGCCTGGTAGAAGCGGTTGTCACGCTCGGAGTAGCCGTGCGCATAGGACGGATGGGCACCGCCGGGCACGTGGCAGACCGCGCTCAGGGCCCAGGTCGGCAGTACACAGGCGTTCATCGGCGCATTCAGGTCGTCGACGATTTCCTCGACGGTGACAATGCAGCGCTTGGCGGCCAGGGCGGCCTCTTTCTGCACCCCAAGGATGCCCCACAGCAGGACGTTGCCCTTGCGATCGGCTTTCTGCGCGTGAATCACCGTAACGTCGGGACGCACCGAAGGCACCGCCGCCAGCACTTCACCGGTGAAGGGACAGGTCACGGTCTTGATCAATGGGTTGACCTTGGGCAGATCGGAACCGGCATAGGCGCGCAGTACCGCGAATGGCAGTCCGGAGGCTCCGGCCACATAGGCGTTGGCCAGGTCGGCGTGGCTGTGCTCTTCAATTTCCAGGGGCTGTGGCCACTGCTTTTCCACGGCGTCCCGCAGACGATGCAAGGAGCCAACACCCGGGTTGCCGCCCCAGGAGAAAATCAGCTTGCGAGCGCAACCGGCACCGATCAACTGGTCGTAGATCAGGTCAGGCGTCATCCGCACCAGGGTCAGGTCTTTCTTGCCCTGGCGGATGATTTCATGACCTGCGGCCGTAGGGATCAGGTGGGTGAAGCCTTCGAGTGCGACGGTGTCACCGTCGTTGACGAATTGCTTCACCGCGTCGTGCAGCGAAAGGATTTCAGCCATGGATGGGGTCTCCCGATTGTTATTCAGCGACTGGAGAAAAAGGCGCTCTGGGCGCGCCGCAGTGACTGAAGATTAAGCCGGAGCACTACCCCAAACAATCCGATAATCGACTGAGCGTTCGATTATCGAACGGATTGTTGCAGGGCTATCGATCCTCGGCCCCGCACTCAATCCTGGCCTTTATTGCCTGTCAGGTGGCGTCCGCATGGCTGACCATGCCCTTGATCACTACCGCTGTGGTGGCCAGCGCCGCCGGGATCACCAGCGCGGTCAGCACCTGTTCGAAGTTCCAGCCCAGGCCCAACAGGGTGGCGCCCATCCAGGCACCGAGAATGGCGCCGAATCGACCGATGCCGAGCATCCAGGACACCCCGGTGGCCCGTCCCTGGGTCGGATAGAAACGCGCCGCCAGGGAAGGCATCGCCGATTGCGCACCGTTGACGCACATGCCGGCGATCAGCACCAGGGTGGCGAGCACGGTGATGTTGCCCAGGCTTTGTCCCACGGCATAGGCGAAGACCCCGGCCAACAGGTAGAAGCAGCCAATCACTTTGTGCGGATTGAAACGGTCCATGGCCCATCCCACGGCGACCGCGCTGAGCACCCCACCGAACTGGAACAAGGCGCCGATAAAGGCCGCCTGCTCCATACTGGCGCCACTGTCGCGCATCAGGGTCGGCAGCCAGCTGGTCAGCAGGTAGACAATCACCAGGCCCATGAAATAGGTGAGCCACAGCAGCAGAGTGCCGACGCTGTAAGTGCCGGAGAAGATCACGGCAAAAACGTTGCGCGCCTTCACCGTCTTCTGTTCCGGCACGCTGAAACTGCCGGCCTCGCCGACGATGGCCGGAGCGATGGGAGCCAGGGTCTTGCGCACCTTGTCGGTGCCGCGATTGCGCACCACCAGATAACGCGCCGACTCCGGCAGCCAGACCACCAGCACCAGGGCCAGGATCAGCGGCAGGACACCGCCGATCAGCAGCAGGCTGTGCCAACCAAAGGCCGGGATCAGCTTGGCGGAAATGAAACCACCGCCCGCCATGCCCAGGTTGAACCCGCAGAACATGCTGGTCACCAGCAGCGACTTGTGGCGCTCGGGGGTGTACTCCGAGAGTAGCGTGGTGGCATTGGGCATCCCCGCCCCCAGGCCCAGGCCGGTAAGAAAGCGCAGCACCAGCAACTGGTCGACGTTGGTGCTGTAGGCCGAAGCCAGGCTGAAGGCGCCAAACAGCAGCACCGCCCCTACCAGCACCACCTTGCGGCCAAAACGGTCAGCCAGGGGCCCGGAACCCAGGGCACCGAAGACCATGCCGATCAGCGCTGCACTCATCACCGGGCCGAGGCTGGCACGGTCGATGCCCCAGTCCTGGGACAGCGCCGGGGCGATGAAGCCCATGGCCGCAGTGTCCAGGCCATCGAGAAAGACAATCAGGAAACACAGGATCACTACTCGCCACTGGTAACGGGACAGCGGCTGGGAATTGATGAAGGACTGCACATCGAGGCAGTTCCCTACAGCGGATTGGGGTTGATTCATTGTTTTTATTTCCACACTAAAACGCAGGCGAGCACAGGCCGCCAAGGGCTGATCAGGTCACGTAGAAAGGGTGGCGAAAATCAGGCGATTCGAGCGGGACGGCAGGAACGGTCACGGCAACGACGCAGGGAGAGCATGCTCATGAGTTGGCCTCTTCATTATTATTGGACGGGTCGGCGGCGGCAGCCTGGCAATGCCGGCTGGCCGCCGATGACGCTGCCGCGACATTAATGAGCCAGGGGAAAGAGCGTCAATTCGTCAAAGGCGGATCTGTGCGTTTATCGAACAGCTTAAGCAAACAGCTGGGCGCTCAGATCACGGCTGGCGCTCAGCAGGCCGGGTAGAAAACGCTGTTCCAATTCGGCGCGGCTGACCCGGCCCGCGTGGGTGCTTACGTTCAACGCCGCCAGTACCTGGCCCGAAGCATCGTAGACCGGCACGGCAATCGAACGCAGCCCTTGCTCCAGTTCCTGATCGACGATGCACCAGCCCTGCTGACGCACTTGCTGCAGGCACTCCAGCAACGCCTCCGGGGTGTGCAGGGTGCGACTGGTCTTGGCCTGTAGATCGGCATGTTCCAGATATTCATGCAGCGAAGAATCATCCAGCGCGGCCAACAGAATCCGCCCCATGGAGGTGCAATAGGCCGGTAGCCGGCCGCCCACCGAAAGATCGACGGAAATCAACCGCTGGGTAGTGGCCGAACGGGCGATATACAGGATGTCGTCACCTTCCAGGGTGGCCATGTTGCAGGCTTCGTGGAGTTGCTCGCTCATGCGGTCCAGATAAGGCTGCGCGGAAACCGCCAGGGGCGTCGACGACAGGTAGGCATGACCCAGGGTCAGCACCTTGGGCAGCAGCGAATAGGTACGCCCATCGGTGGTGGCGTATCCCAGCTTGATCAGGGTATGCAGGCAGCGGCGCACTGCCGCCCGAGGAATCTCCGTGCGGTGGCTGATCTGGGCAATGGTCAGGTGGCGCTTGCGCTCCTGAAACGCCTGCACCACCGCCAGGCCTCGGGCCAGAGACGTCATGAAATCCGGGTCACCGGTCAACGCCTGAATCCTCTTCGCCGCCGAAGCCACGATGGGCGGCGCTACTGAGGTAAAGGAATTACGCATCTGATCGTTCATTTCAGGGTCTCTGCGATGAAATTCTTCCGTATTACAAGCCGTATTGGAGAGGCAGCACAAGCCGGCCCCTGCAAGATTGGGCGATTATCGAACCGTCGACCGATAATCGCAATCAACGATGCTGGCCGTTGCCGACCACCCACCCACTCTTTTATTGCAAAAACTCATAGTAATAATCGCCAGCAGGAGGCGGACTCAGTGGCTATCTTCAGGCCTGCCACTTGTATCAAGAGCGGACTCGCCCCATATAGAATTCAGCCAGCGGAGTGCGAAGACGGGAAGCGCCGTGTAGGAATTCATTAGAACTTTCGTGTCACAAAACGCTCACAATAAAGTTGGCTGTTTTAAACTTTCTAACCATAGAGTTATTCTTCGCCGAAGCTATACTGCCGGAGTGAGTAGCGCGGAATCAGTCCCGCTCGTACCTCGCTCAGGTGATTCAGGCTGCAATCGGTCACCTGCCGCAAGCGCTTGACCCCAAACCAGATTCGGCCAATCCGCTTGCAACAAACAACACTGTTGCTACGACAGTCGTTTTCATCCGGTGACGTGGCCGCATGCAACAAAAGGCTGGCTGGAAAGAACAGGACCCAAGGCCTGAGCAGGCAAACAGTCCGCTTTCTTGATAGTCACCCACAGGCAATGCGTTGCACCGGAATGGACCCTTACTCAATTAGGTAACACTGTGACGAAAGACGAACTGCGCGCGGAACTTGAGCGCCAGGAACAACGTTACAAGGAAGTTTACGGCGGCGAGATCACCCGTTATGCCGCCCAACCGGAACCTGAACGCAAACCTTGGCGCAAACGCGCAAGTATTCGCGATCAGGCGTTCACCCAAGAACTGCAAAAGATGGAAAAAGAGCTCAAGGCCGAACAGCCATAATGCTGACGGCCTGAGTTTTTCAGGGCTTGCTCTCTTGTCCGCTCGATCACCCCAGCGGCCAGGCAGACCATTGATGCTCGCTACCCCGGGCCCTTCACCGCCTCGCCCCACCCACAGCGAGAAACGGTACCCGGCAGGCCCTTTCGTTGAAATTTCATACAAGCGTTTGAACCCTTTCATCCCCGGGCTAGAAGCCCCGGCGTCGCGCTTTGGGCCAATAAACTCAATGACTTGCCGCGCTGGGCGGGAATCGGCGAAAACTCTGCTCCCGGTCAGTTTTTTCGTTGAAGAATGTTACCGGTGAGCACCTTGTGCATTGATTAGCAGGGTTTTCTGGCATAATCGCGCCCCCTTATGACCGGGTCAGAAAACCTTCATGATCGATTTATTCAGCGGACTGGATGCTTGGGTGCTTGTGAGCCTCTTGCTCGCCCTGGCTTTTGTCCTCGCCTACGAGTTCATCAACGGCTTTCATGACACCGCAAACGCGGTTGCCACTGTCATCTACACCAAAGCCATGCCGCCACACCTGGCCGTGTTCTTTTCCGGTGTCTTCAATTTCCTCGGTGTGCTGCTGGGCGGCGTCGGCGTAGCCTATGCCATTGTTCACCTGCTGCCGGTCGAGCTGCTGATCAATGTCAACACCGGTCACGGTCTGGCCATGGTCTTCTCGTTGCTGGCCGCGGCCATCGCCTGGAACCTGGGCACCTGGTACTTCGGCATCCCGGCCTCCAGCTCCCACACCCTGATCGGCTCGATCCTCGGTGTCGGCCTGGCCAACGCCCTGCTCAACGACATCCCCCTGGGGGACGGCGTGAACTGGCAGAAAGCGATCGATATCGGGGCCTCCCTGGTGTTCTCGCCGATGGCCGGCTTCCTTATTGCTGCGCTGGTACTGATCGGCCTGAAATGGTGGCGTCCGATCTCGAAGATGCACAAGACCCCGGAACAACGCCGCAAAGTCGATGACAAGAAGCACCCACCGTTCTGGAACCGACTGGTACTGGTGATCTCGGCCATGGCCGTGAGCTTCGTCCACGGCTCCAACGATGGTCAGAAGGGCATTGGCCTGATCATGCTGGTGCTGATCGGCATCGTGCCCGCGCAGTTCGTGCTGGACCTCAACAGCACCACCTACCAGATCGAGCGTACCCGCGACGCGACCCTGCACCTGAGTCAGTTCTATGAGCGCAACCACGACTCACTGGGCGAATTCCTGGCCTTGGGCAAGAGCGTGAAAGACGACCTGCCGGGCAAGTTCCGCTGCAACCCGCAACAGACCGAGCCCACCATCAGCGCCCTGCTGAGCAGCCTCAAGGGTGTCGCCGACTACCACTCGCTGTCGCCGGAAAGCCGCATCGAAGTGCGCCGCTACCTGCTGTGCCTGGACGACACGGCGAAGAAAGTGGGCAAACTGCCGAACCTGTCGGCCCGTGAAAAGGCTGACCTGGACAAGCTGCGCAAGGACCTGACCGCCACCACCGAGTACGCGCCGTTCTGGGTGATCCTGGCTGTCGCCCTGGCCCTGGGCCTGGGCACCATGATCGGCTGGAAGCGTGTAGTGCTGACCATTGGCGAGAAGATCGGCAAGCAAGGCATGACCTACGCCCAGGGCATGTCGGCACAGATCACCGCGGCGGGCCTGATCGGCCTGGCGAACATCTTCAGCCTGCCGGTCTCCACCACCCACGTACTCTCCTCCGGCGTGGCCGGGACCATGGTCGCCAACAAGAGCGGCCTGCAAGGCGGTACGGTGAAGACCATCCTCCTGGCGTGGGTCCTGACCCTGCCGGCGACCGTGGCCCTGTCCGCCGGTCTGTTCTGGGCGGCCTCGAAAGTCCTCGGGACCTGATACCCCAGCGCCAACAAAAAAGGTGCGCCCTTCAGGACGCACCTTTTTTTATGCCTTGAGCTTTTCGACAGGCAAAAAAAAGGGCAACCGAAGTTGCCCAAAATGCCTTGCGTGCTCGTTGCTCTGGAGAGACTTAAGGTTTTTTACGCTTATTCGCGTCTTTCCAGATGAAGAATCCAAACCCTGCGAAAAACAGAACCATGAGGCCGACAGTCAGCACTCCGGCGATCACCACATTGTCGAAAAACATGACTGGCCTCCTGCTCTTGCCCTGTTGCGATGGGGCTAAGTTAACCAAAGAGGCGGCGGGGAAAATTGACCGGGGTCAATGTCGCCCAAGACTGGGCGCGAGGAAGGGGGAATAACTGACCTGTATCAACAGAAAGCGCCCAGTTCAGCGCTTTTTCGGTTTGTTTTTCGACTTTTTCTTGGCTTTGCCCAAAGGCATGGCCTGCTCGAATGCCTGGCGCACTTCATTCAGGCGCTTCTCGTTCAGGTCATGTACGCGCTTGGCGCGTTCGGCATTCAGGTCGATCAGCTTGTCGTCTTGATTCATGGCTTGGCTGGCATCACTGGGAAGTCAATATCAACCGCACTGCTACAGGATGCAGAGCGGCCCTGGCGGATGTGCCAATAATGCGACGTGCCGCCGCACCTGACCAGTGATCAGACCGACACTCCGGTAATAAAGTCGCTGCCGCGAAGAGTTTTTATCCGCACAATGGCCCTTTGCGAAACGCCCCCCGGAGCCTGATGTGGAAATGCCCAAGCACCTGCCGCCGCTACTGGCCCTGCGCGCATTCGAGGCCGTGGCCCGCCACCTGAGCTTTATCAAGGCGGCTCGGGAACTGTGCGTGAGCCAGAGCGCGGTCAGCCATCAAGTGCAGAAACTCGAACAGCACCTGGGCCAACGCTTGTTCATACGCCGGACCCGCGCCATCGACCTGACCGCCACCGGTGACACCTATTACCGACAGATTCGCCCGGCCCTGGAACAGATCGCCCAAGCCACCCAAGCGCTGCTTGCCCCACCTCGCCAGCCAGTACTGCGCATCGGTCTGCTGGCGTCCTTCGCCACCTTGTGGCTGGCGCCTCGCCTGGCGGACTTCACCCGCCGCCATCCGGAGATCCAGTTGGAGTTGCAACCGGCCATCGACCTGGCGGATGTCGCCGGCGCCGAAGTCGACCTGGCCATTCGCTACGGCAAGGGCAACTGGCCGAAGGTGCGGGCCACGCGCTTTCTCGCCGAGCAGCTGTCACCGGTCTGCAGCCCTGGCTTCAAAGCCACCTCCCTGGCCAGCGGTCCCTTGCTGATGGCTCGCTCCCATCAACCCTTCGAATGGGATGATTGGAGCAGGCAACAGGCTATGGACCTTGCCTCCCTCCCCAGCGTGATGCTGCACGACTACAACATCGTGGTAGAGGCCGCCGTGGCCGGCCAGGGCATCGCCATGGGGCGTCGCCAGTTGATCCAACGCCACCTGGCCCAGGGCAGCCTGGTGGATGCCTTCGACCTGCCGCCCTTGTGCAGTCAGATCGGCTACTGGCTGGTGACCGCTGAAGGACCGTCGAACCCGGCACTGGACTGCTTTGCACAATGGCTGCTGGAGCAAGGGCTCGACCCATGAGAAATTCAGATACATCGAATTAGATCTATCCGTTTGTCGCTCCTGGACTGAACGCCGATGCTGCAGGCCTTGCATCCGAGGACTGCCCATGAGCGATTCCCTGAAACACCGCGTTAAGCAACTGGGGCTTGAACTGCCCGCCCCCAGCCAGCCGATCGCCAACTACGTCAACCATGTACGCAGCCAGAACCTGCTGTTCATCTCCGGACAGATTCCCTTGTTACAGGGCCAACCGACCCTGCTGGGCCGTCTCGGCGAGAGTCTGACGGTGGAGCAAGGCACCCAGGCCGCCGAGCTCGCGGCCCTGGCCTTGCTGGCCCAGTTGAGCGCGGCGCTGGACGACGACCTGTCGCGGCTGCAGCGCATCAGCCGGCTCGGTGTATTCATTGCCGCCAGTGCCGATTTCCAGAGCCATGGCAGCGTGGCCAATGGCGCTTCCAACCTGCTGGTCAACGCCCTGGGCGAGAAAGGCCGGCACGCACGCACGGCGGTGGGCGTGGCCAGCCTGCCCGCTGGGGTCGCCGTGGAGGTCGACGCGATCTTCGAACTCAAGCCATGACCCCCCTGGACCCACAGCACCTCGCCCGTCTGCGCCTGGCCACACCCGGCTGCGCCCAGGTCTGCCACTTCAACCACGCGGGTGCTTCATTGCCCAGCCAGGGCACCCTCGACGCCATGCTCGGGCAGTTGCAACGGGAAGCCCGTGAAGGGCCGATGGAAGCCGCCATCACCGGCGCACAGCTGCAGGAACAGGCCCGTGAGGCCGCGGCCCGGCTGCTCAATACCTGCCCCGCCGCAATCGCCTTTGCCAGCAGCGGCTCGGCAGCCTGGGGCATGGCCTTCAGTGCCCTGCCGCCGTGGCAAGCGGGCGACCGGATTCTGGTGGGGCGCCACGAATGGGGTGGCAATCTGGCGTGCCTGGCCCAAGCCGTGGGCGCCGGGGCCCAGTTGGAAGTCATCCCCTGCGATCACAATGGTGCGGTTTCGGTGGAGGCACTGGAATCCATGCTCGACTCGCGCGTGCGTCTGATCGCCCTGACCTGGCTGCCGGCCAACGGCGGCTTGATCAATCCGGCCGCCGCCGTTGGCCAACTGGCGCGGGATTGGCGCATTCCCTATTTCATCGACGCCGGCCAGGCCCTGGGGCAACTGCCCTGTGATGTACAGGCGCTGGGGTGCGATGTGCTCAAAGGCGCAGGACGCAAATACCTGCGCGGGCCACGGGGCACGGCCCTGCTCTATGTCAGGCCGGGCTTCCTGGAACAGTTGCAACCACTGCCGCGGGATGTCTTGTCAGCCCCCTGGAACGGCCAGGGCTTCAGCTTGCGAGACGATGCGCGGCGCTTCGAAACCAGCGAAGTTTCGCTGGTGCTGCTGGCGGGACTGGCCAATGCCTTGCAGGAACTGAACAGCATCGGCATCGAAGCCATTCACCAGCGGATCAGGAGCCTCGCCGACAGGCTCCGCCAGGACCTCGACCGCCTGCCCGGCCTGCAGCGCCAGGACCTGGGCGCCGCCGGTCAGCAGTCAGGCTTGATTGCCTTCACGCTCAAGGGCTGGGACGGTTTTGAACTAAAGGAAGAGTTGGCTCGCCGGGGCATCAATATCGGTGCCAACGGCGTGGCCTACACCCCGCTGGACATGCAGGCCCGGGGCCTGACCCAGATTGCCCGGATCGCCTTGAGCTATTTGAATACCGAAGCGGAAATCCAGTGCCTGCTGGAGGCGCTGACGGAACTGGCCGAACGCGGCCCCACAAGCTAGACCTGCACGTCCACCCACAGCCCCTGGCGCGGGGCATCCTCGATCAACGGAGCCACCGGTACGGTGTTGTCGGCATTCAACTCGTCGCCGGGTACGGCCAGATGCTGCTCCGGATCCTCATCGGCCTCACGCTTGCGCCGCTGCTTTTCCTGTTGGCGCTGCTGCTCCTCGCGCAAGAGCAGGGCCGACTGCTCGGCATCGCGCTTTTGCAAGTCGATGGTGCTTTCATTGGAGCTTTCCTGCACCGGCACCACTGGCGGGATATCCGGACGCTGCCGGATCGGGTCCTGCTGGGCGGTGATGGGCACGGCACTCAAGGGGAGCATCGGTGGCAGCATGTTATTGGTCTCCTGTCGGCAGTCTGTCGGCTGCGGCATGGGCGACTTGAGCCATCGGTCGCAAAACTGTGACCCAGTCGTCAGCCGATAGTGCCCTCGGGGCCGACGAACGCCGCTGTACGCTACCTTTTATTCCAGGGGTTTTTATCAGAGTTCTTTGGACTGGAAGCGTCGTTCCGTTAAGATAGTCGGCTTTTTCAAAGCGGGAGTCAGGCAGCATGGCGCAGCAGTATCAACCGGGGCAACGCTGGATTAGTGACAGCGAAGCCGAGCTAGGCCTAGGCACCGTTCTGGCACAGGACGGTCGCTTGCTGACCGTGCTCTATCCGGCCACTGGCGACACCCGCCAGTATGCGCTACGGAATGCGCCCCTCACTCGCGTGAGGTTCTCTCCAGGGGACAGCATCACCCACTTCGAAGGCTGGAAAATGACTGTTCAGGAAGTCGACGACGTCGACGGCCTGCTGGTCTATCACGGCCTCAACGGGCAGAACGAAGCCGTTACCCTGCCGGAAACCCAACTCTCGAACTTCATCCAGTTCCGTCTGGCCAGCGACCGTCTGTTCGCCGGGCAGATCGACCCGCTGGCCTGGTTCTCCCTGCGCTACCACACCCTGGAACACACCAGCCGCCAACTGCAGTCCTCGCTCTGGGGCCTGGGTGGCGTGCGCGCCCAACCTATCGCCCACCAGTTGCACATTGCCCGTGAAGTCGCCGACCGCATCGCGCCACGGGTCCTGCTGGCGGACGAAGTGGGCCTGGGCAAGACCATCGAGGCCGGCCTGGTGATCCATCGCCAACTGCTCTCGGGTCGCGCCAGCCGGGTGCTGATCCTGGTTCCGGAAAACCTCCAGCACCAGTGGCTGGTGGAAATGCGTCGTCGCTTCAACCTGCAAGTGGCGCTGTTCGACGAAGAACGCTTTATCGAAAGCGATGCCAGCAACCCATTCGAAGACACCCAGCTGGCCCTGGTGGCCCTGGAATGGCTGGTGGATGACGAGAAGGCCCAGGACGCGCTGTTCGCCGCCGGTTGGGACCTGATGGTGGTGGACGAAGCCCACCACCTGGTGTGGCACGAAGATCAGGTCAGCCCGGAATACGCCCTGGTGGAACAGCTGGCCGAGACCATCCCTGGCGTGCTGCTGCTGACCGCGACCCCGGAACAACTGGGCCAGGACAGCCACTTTGCCCGCCTGCGCCTGCTGGACCCGAATCGCTTCCACGACCTCGCGGCCTTCCGCGCCGAGAGCGAGAACTACCGCCCGGTGGCCGAAGCGGTGCAGGAACTGATGGATAAAGGCCGCCTGTCTCCCGAGGCGCACAAGACCATCCACGGTTTCCTCGGCAACGAAGGCGAAGCCCTGCTGGCCGCGGTCAACGATGGCGACAGCGAAGCCAGCGCACGCCTGGTGCGCGAGTTGCTGGACCGCCATGGCACCGGCCGCGTGCTGTTCCGCAACACCCGCGCCGCCGTGCAGGGTTTCCCGGAGCGCAAGCTGCACGCCTACCCGCTGCCGTGCCCGGACGAATACCTGGAACTGCCCCTGGGTGAACACGCCGAGCTGTATCCGGAAGTCAGCTTCCAGGCCCAGCCCGATGCCGCCGACGAAGAACAGCGCTGGTGGAAATTCGACCCGCGGGTCGAATGGCTGATCGACCAGTTGAAGATGCTCAAGCGCACCAAGGTCCTGGTGATCTGCGCCCACGCGGAAACCGCCATGGACCTGGAAGACGCTCTGCGCGTGCGTTCCGGCATCCCGGCCACGGTGTTCCACGAAGGCATGAACATCCTCGAACGCGACCGGGCTGCCGCCTACTTCGCCGATGAAGAGTTCGGCGCCCAGGTGCTGATCTGCTCGGAAATCGGCAGTGAAGGCCGCAACTTTCAGTTCGCCCACCATCTGGTGCTGTTCGATCTGCCGTCGCACCCGGACCTGCTGGAGCAGCGCATCGGCCGTCTCGACCGGATCGGCCAGAAACACGTAATCGAACTGCACGTGCCGTACCTGGAAACCAGCCCGCAAGAGCGTCTGTTCCAGTGGTATCACGAAGCGCTGAACGCTTTCCTCAACACCTGCCCGACCGGCAACGCCCTGCAGCACCAGTTCGGCCCACGCCTGCTGCCACTGCTGGAAAACGCCGACGACGGCGAGTGGCAAGCGCTGATCGACGAAGCCCGCGGCGAGCGTGAACGCCTGGAAGCCGAGCTGCATACCGGCCGCGACCGTCTGCTGGAACTCAACTCCGGCGGCGCCGGTGAAGGCGATGCGCTGGTGGAAGCGATCCTCGAACAGGACGACCAGTTCGCCCTGCCGATCTACATGGAAACCCTGTTCGACGCCTTCGGCATCGACAGCGAAGACCACTCGGAAAACGCCCTGATCCTCAAGCCCAGCGAGAAGATGCTCGATGCCAGCTTCCCTCTGGGTGACGACGAAGGCGTGACCATCACCTACGACCGCAACCAGGCGCTGTCCCGCGAAGACATGCAGTTCATCACCTGGGAGCACCCGATGGTGCAGGGCGGCATGGACCTGGTGCTGTCCGGCTCCATGGGCAACACCGCCGTGGCACTGATCAAGAACAAGGCGCTGAAACCCGGCACCGTGCTGCTTGAGCTGCTCTACGTCAGTGAGGTGGTCGCTCCACGTTCGTTGCAACTGGGTCGCTACCTGCCACCGGCCGCCCTGCGCTGCCTGCTGGATGCCAATGGCAACGACCTGTCGGCACGGGTGGCCTTCGAGACCCTCAACGACCAGTTGGAAAGCGTGCCCAAGGCCAGCGCCAACAAGTTCATCCAGGCCCAGCGCGACCAACTGGCGCCGAAGATCAACGCCGGTGAAGCCAAGGTCGCACCGCGTCACGCCGAGCGCGTGGCCGAGGCGCAACGCCGGCTGGCGGCCGATACCGAAGAAGAGCTGGCGCGCCTGACCGCGTTGCAGGCGGTCAACCCGACCGTCCGTGACAGCGAGCTGATAGCCCTGCGCAAGCAACGGGAACAGGGTCTGGCGATGCTGGAAAAAGCCGCCTTGCGCCTGGAAGCGATCCGGGTGCTGGTGGCAGGCTGATTGCCCGGCTCCAAGCGCTAAACAAAAGGCCCGCATCATGCGGGCCTTTTTTCATCTGCCAGATCAAACCGCCAACGCCGTCGCCGCAGGCTCGGCCAGTGCCAATCCCTCCTTCATGCGCTGGGCATCGCGCACAAAGCAACGCGCAGCCTGGAACAGAAACAGCAGGGTCAGGAATAACGCCACCGGAATCAGGTACATGGCGTCGTGCAGGCCGATGGCCTTGAATTCCTCGGTCATCAGCTCGGCACCGGCGGCATACATCGCCGAGTGGGCGAAGTGATCCGACAGCGCGCCGACCACCACCGGCCCCAATCCGCCGCCCAATAGATACAGACCGGCGAAAAACAAGGCCATGGCAGTGGCCCGCAAACGGGGTTCGACCACGTCCTGCAAGGCGGTATAGACGCAGGTGTAGAAGTTGTAGGCAAACAGCCAGCCGACACTGAACACCGCGACAAATACCCCGATCTCGACGCGCCCGGCATGCAACGCCCAGCCGGTGGCCAAGGTCGAAATGATCAGGCTGCAGGCCGCGAACAGCAGGCGGCCGTTGGCAATCCGCTGATGAATCTTGTCAGCGAACCAGCCGCCCAGGGTCAAACCCACCAACCCGGTCACACCGACAATCAGCCCCGTCGCCATTGCCGCCTCCTGCAAGGGCATGAGGAAGTAACGCTGCAGCATCGGCACCAGGAACGAGTTGCAGGCGTAAGTGGCGAAGTTGAAGGTCAGCCCGGCCAGGGTCAGCCAGAGAAAGGTCGGAATCGCCAGCACCCGGCGAATCGGTCGGTCGATAGGCACCTGCGCCACCTTCACCGCTTCCGCCGCTCCGCGCTTGGGCTCCTTGATGAAGAACATGAACACCGCCAACACCAAGCCTGGCACCGCGGCGATAAAGAACGGCGCCCGCCAGCTGTCGAACGCCTTGACCATCGCCCCTATGGTGAAGAAGGCCAGCACCAGCCCCAGGGGCAGCCCGAGCATGAAGATGCCCATGGCCCGGGCCCTGCGGTGCGCAGGGAACAGGTCGCCGATCAGCGAGTTGGCCGCCGGTGCGTAGCTCGCCTCGCCAATGCCCACCCCCATGCGCACCAGCAGGAAACTCCAGAAGCTGCCGACCATGCCGTTGACCGCAGTCAGCCCGCTCCACACCGCCAGGCCCCAGCCCATCAGCTTGCTCCGCGAGCCAGTATCGGCCAGGCGCCCGAGGGGCAGGCCGGCGATGGCATAGACGAGGGTAAAGGCGGTGCCGATGATCCCCAGCTGAAAGTCACTCAAGTGCCATTCCATGCGGATCGGCTCGATGATGATGGCGGGAATGGTGCGATCGAAGAAGTTGAACAGGTTTGCCAAAAACAACAGGAACAGAATGCGCCAGGCATTTGCCGCTTGAGTCGAATTATCCATGGGTCGATCTCTTTATTGTTATTCGGCCAGACGCGAGCGAGCCTGGAAGCTGCAATCTAGTCAGGCTGGGCGTAGCTGTCTGTGATCATTCGTCAGCCTGATATCAAACCATCGCATGCTGGCCCCGGCTGCGGCCTTCGAAGTCCTTGCGGCGCGGCGCGGCGAATCCGCCACAGCCCGCGGTACCCGGGGCTTTCCCAGTCTTTTCAAGGGCTTGGCCAAGGCTGAAAAAATACCTTGCGCCCCCCCTTCCCAAGGCCGATGGGAAGCCTAGAATAGCCGCCTTGCCTGCCCCCCTTACCCTTCCCTCTCCCTTTGAATACGCCTATGTCCGAAGCCAGTCCGTGTCTGAATTGCGGTGCCTGCTGTTCATACTTTCGTGTGTCTTTTTTCTGGGGCGAATGCGCCTCATCCGGCGGCACGGTCCCCGACGATCTGGTGCAGAGCATCAGTCCCACTCGGGTAGCCATGCTGGGCACCGACTGCAAGTCGCCGCGCTGCATCTCCCTTGAAGGCGAGGTCGGCCAGGGCGTGAGCTGCTCCATTTACGAGCAGCGCTCCAGCCCCTGCCGGGAGTTCGAAGCCTCCTGGGCCGACGGCCAGCACAACAGCGACTGCGACGCCGCCCGGGCCGCCTTCGGCCTGGCGCCCCTGGAACCCGTGGACCACGAACCCTGGTTCGAGAAAAGCGCTTAGCACCATTGGCGATAGGGCTCATAAGCAAATCATTAGAGCCAGATTGCCACCTCCCATTGCAGCCAACGGGTGCCCTCTATACTGCAAGCACTTGTTGGCGTGCGGGTCCGCCGACACCAGATGACTCAGAGATGGGCATGCTATGGATTGGCTGGGTCTGCATTTCATCACCGAGCTTCCAGATAACGGGCAAGTGGTTCTGCAATGCAGCCACAACCCGGTCCTGGTGCTGCTGGCTTACCTGGTGGCCTGTGCCGCCAGCTTCGCTACCCTGGATATGGCAGAACGTGTCAGCCACGTCGAGCAAGCAACCAGCCAACGCCTGTGGCGCTGGGTCGGTGCCTGCTGCCTGGCGGGCGGCATCTGGGCCATGCACTTCATCGCCATGCTGGCGTTCGAAGTGCCCCTGGAGATCCACTACGACCTGCCACTGACCCTGGTCTCGCTGTTTATCGCCCTGGTCGCCGCCTGGCTGGCGATGAACATCCTGAGCCACGTCCAGTTGCCGCTATGGCGCTACGGCGTGGCCTCGGTGTGGATCGGCCTGGGCATCTGCTGCATGCACTACGTGGGCATGGCCGCCATGCGTTCAAGCGCCAGCCTGTACTACCAGCCGCTGCTCATGGGGCTGTCGCTGCTGGTGGCGATCGGCTGCAGCCTGGCCGCGCTGCTGCTGTCCCGGCACCTGCGCGATGGCAGCGGGATGTTCCATCAACTGCTCAAGTACACCAGCAGCCTGGTGCTGGGGGGCGCCATCGTGCTGATGCATTTCACCGGCATCTGGTCCATGACCCTGGTGCTGCCTGCGGGCAGCCTGCCCACCTCCGTGGCACCCAACGGCCACATGCAACTGGGTCTGACCCTCAGCGTGATCACCCTCCTGATCATCGCCAGCGGTATCAGTGCAGCCCTGGCGGACAAGAAATTGCAGCACAAGGAACGCGACCTGCGCCGGGTCAACGCCCTGCTCTCGCAACTGGACCAGGCCCGGGTCTCTCTGCAGCAGGTGGCTCATTACGACGCCCTGACCAACCTGATCAATCGCCGTGGCTTCAACCAGCTGTTCGCAGAAAAACTCATGGAGAAAAACACCTTCGGCGGCATGCTGGCGGTGATGTTCCTCGACATCGACCACTTCAAGCGAATCAACGACAGCCTGGGCCACGATGCCGGCGACGAGTTGCTCAAGGTCATCGCCGGACACATCAAGAGCTCCACCCGCAGCCATGAAGACGTGGTAGCACGCCTGGGTGGCGATGAATTCTGCATTCTCATCAACCTCTATGAGCGCGATGAGGCACGGCACATGGCCCAGCGCATCATGCAGAAGATGAAGGAACCGATCGAACTGGGGGGCCGGCGCATGGTGATGACCACCAGCATCGGCATCAGTGTCTTCCCCGACGACGGCAAGACGTGCGAGGAGCTGCTGAAGAACGCCGACCTGGCGCTCTATCAGTCCAAGGATGCCGGGCGCAACAGCCTGCACTTCTTCAGTTCCAAGCTGAAGACTCGCGCCACCCTGGAGCTGCAACTGGAAGAAGAGTTGCGTAATGCCCTGCGCGACGATCAAGGGCTGCTGCTGTATTACCAGCCGATCTACGACCTCAAGCTGCGCAAGGTCACCAAGCTCGAAGCCCTGATCCGCTGGCAACATCCCCAGCACGGACTGCTGCCCCCGGATCGCTTCATCGAAATTGCCGAAACCAACGGCATGATCGCCGAGCTGGACAATTGGGTATTGCGCAAGGCTTGCGAGGACCTGGCCTACCTGTCCCAAAACGGCGGTGGCGAGCTGAAGATCGCGGTCAACTGCTCGGCCCTGAACCTGACCCGTGAAACCTTGGCCGGGGAAATCGAAACCGCCCTGCGAGAAGCCCAGGTAGCCCCGCAACGCCTGGAACTGGAGGTCACGGAAAACGCCCTGATGGGCAACATCGCCAGCACCCTGGCGCTGCTCAACCAGATCCGCGGCCTGGGCGTATCGCTGTCGATCGACGACTTCGGCACCGGTTACTCATCCCTGGCCTACCTCAAGCGCCTGCCGCTCAATACCCTGAAGATCGATCGCTCGTTCATCCAGGACATCCCCAAGTCGACCCAGGACAGGGAGATAGTCCAGGCAATCATCGTCATGGCCCACACCCTGCACCTGCAGGTGGTCACCGAAGGGGTCGAGACCCTGGAGCAGCAGCAGTTCCTCGAACACTACGGCTGCGACTACCTGCAGGGCTACCTGCTCAGTCGCCCGGTGCCGCTGCAGGACCTGGGCCGGGTACTGGATGAACTGAACCAGCGCCACGATGGGCTCAATCCGCGGATGCCGGGTCTCGATAGAGGCGAACCAGGGTCGCCGGGTCCTGCTCCAGATAGCCCTGGCCACCATGCAGACGCATCAACTGCGCAGCTAATCCGCTGATCGGCGTAGCCGAACCCTGCTCCCGGGAAAACTTCACCGCCCCGTCCAGATCCTTGAGCAGGGTCCGCACATGCCATTTCACCGGTTCGAAACGACTCTCGGCCATCTGCGGGGCCAGGATCTGCAAGGGTTTGGAGTCGGCGAAACCGCCGGCCAGGGCCTCGGCAATCAATCGTGCATCCACGCCGGAACGCTCCGCCAGGGCCACCACTTCGGCAATCACCAGGGCATTGCAGGCGACAATCATCTGGTTGCAGGCCTTGGTGACCTGACCAGCACCCACAGCGCCCATGTGCGTCACCCGCTGCCCCAGGGCCAGCAACACCGGGCGAACCCGTTCGATATCCGCCGCCTCGCCACCCACCATGATCGCCAGGCTGCCGGACTCGGCGCCGGGGGTTCCACCGGAAACCGGGGCATCGACCCAGGCCATGCCGGTGTCGCGGGCCAGCGCCGCAGCCATCTCCCGGGTGGCGGTGGGTTCCAGGCTGGACAGCTCCAGCAGCAGTTGCCCGTCCCGGGCGCCCTGGGCGATGCCATCGGCAGCAAACACCACCTCGCGCACCACCTCGGTGTTGGCCAGGCACAGCAGCAGCAGATCCGCGTGCTCGCAGAGCTGCGCCGGTGTGGCCACTTGTCGCGCCCCGGCAGCCACCAGGGGCGCGCATTTCTCCGGGTTGCGGTTCCACACCGTCAGCCCATAGCCCGCAGCCAGCAGGCGCCGGCACATGGGCAGCCCCATCAGGCCGATCCCGGCAAACCCGAGTGAAGGTAACGCTGACATCATATTGCCCTCATTTGATTAAAGATCATCGAATACTGGCCGATTCATCATGATTCAGGAAAGGATTCCCCCGAGCGACGCTCAGAAAATACCCTGACGCCTTGGGCAAAATTCGCGCTCCACGCAGCGGCGAGGTCCCATTCCGTGATGGTTCGCTGACACCTCGTCCTCGAGCCAACCAGACCAGGCATATGGCGCACAATGACTTCTAAAAACAATCCTGCCAACGCAGTCTCCGAGATGACGCTGACCTCCCCCACATCAAGCCACTCAGATACGAAGCCATTGTCCAGTTCACGCCCCCTGTCGACCCAGCAGTACCTGTATTTCACCGAAACCAACACCGACCGCATCCTCGACAACCTCGATGGCCTGCGCGACTCCGTGTTCCCGCGCCCGCCGCACCTGGAAGACGAGCAGGAAAATCGCCGCGACCAGGAATTCCCGTCGGTGTGCCTGATCGGCCTGGGTCGCTGCGGCTCCAACATTGCCCTGGACGTGGCGGAGCTGGTGTACAACGCCCGCAAGTTCTACCTCAACGAATTCAACAACGAAGACAAGTCCTACGAAGGCGGTGGCTACAGCCCCGGCCAGTGGATCCGCCAGAACCTGCGCCTGGGCCAGAACAAAGCCAGCAAACCGGTATTCCTGGTGGAGCCTTTGGTGATGCTCGGCGACCTGGACAAGGACATCGCCGGACGCATCCGCTTCTCGCGCAAGGGCGAAAAGAGCGGCTTCATCCGCGACTACAGCAAAATGAAGATCATGGACCTCTCGGAAGTCCACGCCGGTGGCGCCGGTAACGCGCCGATCCTTGGCCAGTACCTGGCCAAGATCATCCTCAACAAGGACACCCAGCGCTTCTCCAGCCCCGACTGGAAAATGATCCACTCGTACCTGATCGATTCCTGCGGGATCAAGGCCAACCAGTCGCGCCTGTACTTCTCGATCTTCAGCGCCGGCGGCGGTACCGGTTCGGGCATGGCCTCGGAGTTCGGCCTGGCCCAGCAGTACTCGTACATGAACAAGACCTTCGACACCAAGCCGATGGACGAGCACGACAGCAAGAGCGGGCACTCCTTCGTCTTCGAGCCGATCTTCACCAGCGGCATCTGCGTGCTGCCGAACATTTCGGACCATCGCAGCGAAATGTCCGAGGCACTGCACATCAACGCCGGCCGCCTGCTGTGCAAATACCTTTCGGAAGAGTGGGACTTCTCCTACAACTTCGACAATGAAGACAGCAGTGAAGCCAGCGTCATGGGGCGTATCCGCCCATGGAACGCGATGATGCTGATCTCCAACGACATCATGCGCTACGCCGAAGAAAGCGATGACGGCAACATCCAGAACATTGACGTCAACGCCATGGAGAAGCACGCCAACCAGTACATCTCCCAACAGATCTTCAACATCCTCACCGCTCAGGCAGTGACCACCGACTACGACCAGAACTACTTCCGTCGGGCCGGCATCGACATCGGCGAGACCATCCGCCTGGACGCCAACGACCTGTTCATGAGCCTGGCGGGCCCGGTGGCGATCGCCTACGCCGAATCCGTGGTGCCGGAGCAACCGGTGCCCACCGGCGACAAGTTCAAGGTGTTCGAGAAAGAGCCGCAGCGCCTGAACATCGACGACCTGTTCTTCCGCTCCATCGACCTGCCGCACTTCAACAAGGTGACCCAGGCCATCGAAGGCATCAGCCTGCTGCCTATCGAGTCCAAGCGCTATCGCGCAGCCCTGGAGCAGTACAAGGCCTCGGGTTATGACGCTGCGGCGCTGCACGACCTGCACTTCTTCAAGAACTGCTCGTCGGTGGTCTCGATCGTGTCCTTGCCCAAGGACTACAAGCTGTCCTACATGGACCTGAACCGGCTCAAGACCCACCTCAACAGCCTGTTCCCCAACACCACCCTCAAGCGCTACGCGTTGGTGATCGGCGCCTCGGCCAACCTGTCGCTGACCACCCTGATCGCCAAGAGCCCGTGCCTGTCGGATGACTTCCTGACCCTGATCGTGGCCTTTATCAAGCGTTGCTTTGCGCGCAATCCGTACCGCTTCGACGACACCCTGGACAACTCGGTGCTGGATTTCATCGTCAGCGACCAGTTCGACGAAGACCGCATCGACGATCTGCTCAACGAATTCGAGAACCCGGCGAAGATCCTCGACACCAACTGGTACGCGATCAAGCCGATGTACGAGAAGAAATACCGCGAGCTGATCAACGACAAGGACAAGTTCGTCTCGATCAACGACATCCGTCTGTCGCGCGATTGCGTGAAGAAGGCCATCAAGTACCTGCGCGAGATCTACCGTCACCGCATCGGCAAGACTCGGGTCATCTCCCTCAATAGCCACACGGGCAAGACGGCCTATTAAGAAGAGCTTCGCCGGCGAGCCGGCTCCTGCAAGGTGTAGGAGCCGGCTCGCCGGCGAAGGGTCAATTTGCTTACACCACGAAACAATTAAGCAGCTCGTCGGACGGGCTTGAAACTGTGCCCCTTCCGTGAACGTCACCTTGGCTGAAACCCTTGTGGGGCCTTTCTCCACGGCAAGATGCCATCACTGGATTCACGGTTACTCGGCTACACACTTTTGTCCGACAAAACAGCGCACCAAATCGGCGCACGCCTTCAGCGCGACGCCCTCTCCTGGGTCAGAATCCAGGGTGAGACCACCACTGCCCACAGCTGCGGATCACGCTCCAACAGATCGGACGCCCGCGTCGCAGACAGCTTTTCAACCTTCCCTTCGGCCAGCCAGGCCGCGACTTTTTGCGCCTGATTCTCCGCCACCGCCTGGGCCGCCTCGATCAGATCCAGGTCGGCATCGACCCACAATAGGGCGCCCTTGGCAAAGAACGGCTCCAGTTCCTTCCAGCTGATAGATGCGGTCTCACCAAGCAGCTTGGCATAGAGGGTGCTAGGTTCTTGAGTCATGGGACTGTCCAGAAATGAAATCGGCGCAATCATAACGTCGGTGCTCTGGCAGAAAAACCCAGAAGCAAACGCGTCACCGATCGAGAAGCTCAGAAGCGCCAGGGACTGACGCCGAACCGGGCGCAAGCCACGCCGCAAATCTGTCTTTTTCTTTCAATTAAGCGACACTCCGCGTTTTTGCCCCCAGCCGCCAGCTTTTCAAGCGAACAACCGGCGCTCTACACTGTACCGGTACAGTTGCCAGGGGCATTTCCGACGGATATCGCGATATATCTGATTCGGTTCTGCGACCAAGGCCGCCGGAACTATAAAAATTACAACAGTAAGAGTGGAGCACTATGAATAAGGCTACTAAGCAGATTTCCAAACTGTTTGCCGCTATGGTCCTGGCCGGGGTTGCCAGCCATTCGTTCGCAGCTGACACCATCAAGATCGGTATCGCCGGCCCCAAGACCGGCCCTGTAGCCCAATACGGCGACATGCAGTTCAGTGGCGCCAAAATGGCCATCGAACAGATCAACGCCAAGGGCGGCGTCAACGGCAAGAAGCTCGAAGCCGTTGAATACGATGACGCCTGTGATCCAAAACAAGCCGTGGCGGTGGCCAACAAAGTGGTCAACGATGGCGTCAAGTTCGTGGTCGGCCACCTGTGCTCCAGCTCCACTCAACCCGCTTCCGACATCTACGAAGACGAAGGCGTGATCATGATCACCCCGGCTGCCACCAGCCCGGACATCACCGCCCGTGGTTACAAAATGGTGTTCCGCACCATCGGCCTGGACAGCGCCCAAGGCCCCGCCGCCGGTAACTACATCGCCGACCACGTGAAGCCAAAAGTCGTGGCCGTACTCCACGACAAACAGCAGTACGGTGAAGGCATCGCCACTGCCGTGAAGCAGACCCTGGAGAAGAAAAACACCAAGGTTGCCGTGTTCGAAGGCATCAACGCCGGCGACAAGGACTTCTCTTCGCTGATCGCCAAGCTCAAGCAAGCCAACGTCGACTTTGTCTACTACGGCGGCTACCACCCGGAGCTGGGCCTGATCCTGCGCCAATCCCAGGAAAAAGGCCTGAAGGCCAAGTTCATGGGTCCGGAAGGCGTGGGTAACGACTCCATCTCGCAGATCGCCAAGGACGCGTCCGAAGGCCTGCTGGTCACCCTGCCCAAATCCTTCGATCAGGACCCGGCCAACGTCGCCCTGGCTGACGCATTCAAGGCCAAGAAAGAAGACCCGAGCGGTCCTTTCGTATTCCCTTCCTACTCCGCCGTTGAAGTTATCGCGGGGGCCATCACCAACGCCAAGAGCGAAGACGCGGCCAAGGTGGCTGAAGCCATCCACGCCGGCACCTTCAAGACCCCCACTGGCGACCTGAGCTTCGACGCCAAGGGCGACTTGAAAGACTTCAAATTCGTGGTCTACGAGTGGCACTTCGGCAAACCTAAAACCGAAGTCTCTCCTCAGTAAGGCGTGCCCTGACTGACTGCCAATAAAGCCCACGGCTCGCCGTGGGCTTTGTTTTACGAATGTATGGGCCTGTGTTCCGTGATCCGGAATCCCGCCCACCTGAAAATCTCAAAACCGTCATCAGCGGTTCGCTGGCAAAACCCAGCCCGAAGTGGGTGCAGATCCACGGGGCCTGGGCGGGAAAATGACTCCACCAGTGAAATGCGTATCAGGTTTTTAGGAGCGTTGTAATGCCTGACATCTATCACTTTTTCCAACAGCTGGTTAACGGTCTCACCGTTGGCAGCACGTATGCCCTGATCGCCATCGGCTATACGATGGTTTACGGCATCATTGGAATGATCAACTTCGCCCACGGCGAGGTGTACATGATCGGCTCCTATGTGGCGTTCATCGCCATCGCCGGGCTGGCCATGATGGGACTCGACAGCGTCCCGCTGTTGATGACCGCAGCCTTTATCGCGAGCATCGTCGTCACCAGTGCCTACGGCTACAGCATCGAACGGATCGCCTACCGCCCCTTGCGTGGCAGTAACCGCCTGATCCCGCTGATCTCCGCCATCGGCATGTCGATCTTCCTGCAGAACACCGTTCTGCTGGCGCAAGACTCCAAGGACAAATCCATCCCTAACCTGATCCCGGGCAACATCTCCATCGGGCCAGGTGGCGCACATGAAGTGCTGATTTCCTACATGCAGATCGTGGTATTCGTGGTGACTCTGGTCGCCATGCTCGGCCTGACGCTGTTCATCTCCCGTTCTCGCCTGGGTCGCGCCTGCCGTGCCTGCGCCGAGGACATCAAGATGGCCAACCTCCTGGGGATCAATACCAACAACATCATCGCCCTGACCTTCGTGATCGGCGCCGCACTGGCGGCCATCGCCGCCGTGCTGCTGAGCATGCAATACGGTGTGATCAACCCCAACGCCGGTTTCCTGGTGGGCTTGAAGGCCTTCACCGCGGCGGTCTTGGGCGGCATCGGCAGCATTCCGGGCGCGATGCTCGGCGGGCTGGTGCTGGGGGTGGCTGAAGCCTTTGGTGCCGACGTGTTCGGCGACCAGTACAAGGACGTTGTGGCATTCGGCCTGTTGGTTCTGGTGCTGTTGTTCCGTCCGACCGGCATTCTGGGCCGTCCGGAGGTTGAGAAAGTATGACTAGGAATCTTAAATCGGCGCTGTTCAGCGCCCTGTTGGTCTGGGCCGTCGCCTACCCGGTGCTGGGCCTGAAACTGACCATCGTCGGCATCAACCTGGAAGTCCACAACACCAGCCCGACCATCCTCGCCACCATCGCGCTGTGCTCGGTGCTGATGTTCCTGCGGGTGCTGTTCCATAGCCAGATCAGCGCCGCCTGGAAGTCTTCTCCCAGCATGCCGCTGATCCCGGCCAAGGCCAGCAACTTCCTGACCCTGCCCAGCACCCAGCGCTGGATCATCCTGGCGTTGATCCTCGGCGCTCTGGTCTGGCCGTTCTTCGGCTCTCGCGGCGCGGTGGACATTGCCACGCTGATCCTGATCTACGTGATGCTGGGCCTGGGCCTGAACATCGTCGTCGGTCTGGCCGGCCTGCTGGACCTGGGTTACGTGGGCTTCTACGCCGTCGGCGCCTACAGCTACGCGCTGCTGTCGCACTACTTCGGCCTGAGCTTCTGGATCTGCCTGCCGATCGCCGGCCTGATGGCGGCCACCTTCGGCTTCCTGCTGGGCTTCCCGGTGCTGCGCCTGCGAGGTGACTACCTGGCAATCGTGACCCTGGGCTTTGGTGAAATCATCCGTCTGCTGCTGCGCAACATGACCGATCTCACTGGTGGTCCGAACGGCATCAGCAACATCGAGAAGCCGACCTTCTTCGGCCTGACCTTCGAGCGCAAGGCAGCGGAAGGCCTGCAGACCTTCCACGAGTTCTTCGGCCTGCAGTACAACTCGATCAACAAGGTGATCTTCCTCTACCTGGTGGCCCTGTTGCTGGCGCTGGCGGCGCTGTTCGTCATCAACCGCCTGCTGCGCATGCCTATCGGTCGTGCCTGGGAAGCTCTGCGTGAAGACGAGATTGCCTGCCGCGCCCTGGGCCTGAACCCCACCGTGATCAAGCTCTCGGCCTTTACCCTGGGCGCCGCGTTCGCCGGTTTCGCCGGCAGCTTCTTCGCCGCGCGCCAAGGCCTGGTAACCCCGGAGTCCTTCACCTTCATCGAGTCGGCGATCATCCTCGCCATCGTCGTGCTGGGTGGCATGGGCTCGCAGCTGGGTGTGATCCTGGCGGCAATCGTGATGATCCTCTTGCCTGAAATGATGCGTGAATTCAGCGAATACCGGATGTTGATGTTCGGCGCCATGATGGTGCTGATGATGATCTGGCGTCCTCAAGGTCTGCTGCCCATGCAACGTCCTCACATGGAGCTGCGCAAATGAGCCGTGAGATCCTCAAAGTAACGGGCCTGTCGATGCGCTTCGGCGGCCTGCTGGCGGTCAACGGTGTGGCCCTGACCGTCAAGGAAAAACAAGTGGTGGCATTGATCGGCCCGAACGGGGCCGGCAAGACCACGGTGTTCAACTGCCTGACCGGTTTCTACCAGCCAAGCGCCGGCAGCATCCTCCTGGACGGTGAGCCGATCGAAGGCCTGCCGGGCCACAAGATCGCCCGCAAGGGCGTGGTGCGAACCTTCCAGAACGTACGGCTGTTCAAGGACATGACCGCGGTCGAGAACCTGTTGATCGCCCAGCACCGTCACCTGAACACCAACTTCCTGGCCGGTCTGTTCAAGACCCCGGCGTTCCGCAAGAGCGAGCGCGAAGCCATGGAGTACGCCGGCTACTGGCTGGACAAGGTCAACCTGCGGGAGTTTGCCAACCGTCCCGCCGGCACCCTGGCCTACGGTCAGCAACGGCGTCTGGAAATCGCCCGCTGCATGATGACCCGCCCGCGAATTCTCATGCTCGACGAGCCGGCCGCCGGCCTCAACCCCAAGGAAACCGAGGACCTCAAAGCGCTGATCAGCGTGTTGCGCGAGGAGCACAACGTCACGGTGCTGCTGATCGAGCACGACATGAAGCTGGTCATGAGCATTTCCGACCATATCGTCGTGATCAACCAGGGCACCCCCTTGGCCGACGGTACGCCGGAACAGATCCGCGACAATCCCGAAGTGATCAAAGCCTACCTGGGGGAAGCGTAAATGCTGCAGTTCGAAAACGTTTCCACCTACTACGGCAAGATCCAGGCGTTGCACAGCGTCAACGTCGAGATCCGCCAGGGCGAAATCGTCACCCTGATCGGCGCCAACGGTGCCGGCAAATCCACCCTCTTGATGACCCTCTGCGGCTCGCCTCAGGCTCACAGCGGCAGCATCCGTTACCTGGGTGAAGAGCTGGTGGGACAAAGCTCGGCGCAGATCATGCGCAAGAGCATTGCCGTGGTGCCGGAAGGCCGCCGGGTGTTCGCCCGCCTGACCGTGGAAGAGAACCTCGCCATGGGCGGCTTCTTCACCGACAAGGGCGACTACCAGGAGCAGATGGACAAGGTCCTGGAGCTGTTCCCACGGCTCAAGGAGCGCTTCACTCAGCGCGGCGGCACCATGTCCGGCGGCGAGCAGCAGATGCTCGCCATCGGCCGTGCGCTGATGAGCAAGCCCAAGCTGCTGCTGCTGGACGAACCGTCCCTGGGCCTGGCGCCGATCATCATCCAGCAGATCTTCGACATCATCGAACAGCTGCGCCGCGACGGCGTGACGGTGTTCCTGGTGGAGCAGAACGCCAACCAGGCATTGAAGATCGCCGACCGCGCCTATGTGCTGGAGAATGGCCGGGTGGTGATGCAAGGTACCGGCGAGTCGCTGCTGACCGATCCGAAGGTGCGTGAAGCCTACCTGGGCGGCTAAGCACCTGCGTCAATGAAAACGGCCCTTCGGGGCCGTTTTTTTTATCCCGGAATAAAAAACTGTCCCCACCTGTAACGAATGCCGATGAGCCTTCTCTAGAGGGGTAAGCAAGCACGAATGCTTCCTTAACCCACCCCGATCTGGAGAAACACCATGAGCAACACTCGCACCCTGTCCGCTACCGCCCTGGTCCTGGCTCTGGGCTCCGCCCTGAGCATCGCTGCCGTCTCCACCACCGCCCAGGCGGCCGGCGACATGGAGAAATGCTTCGGCGTGGCCATGAAGGGCAAGAACGACTGTGCCGCGGGCGCCGGCACCACCTGCGCCGGGACCTCCAAGCTCAATGACCAGGCCAACGCCTGGAAACTGGTGCCAAAAGGCACTTGCGAAAAAACCGCCAGCAGCACCTCGCCCACCGGTTTCGGCCAGCTCGAAGCCTTCAAAGCCAAGTCCTGATCCCGCGCCTGCCTGAGTGTCGATGATGAACACAGCCCTGATCCAGCGTCCCCGCCACGACATTCAGGCGTCCGCCTCGTGCCTGCCGCCCCGTGCAGGCCTGGGGCTCAAGAGCGAACACTTCAAGGATGTCCTCGAACAGCGACCCGATGTCGGTTTTTTCGAGGTGCACGCCGAGAACTACATGGTGGCGGGCGGGCCCTTCCATCATTACCTGGGGTTGATCCGCGAAGACTATTCGCTGTCGTTGCACGGTGTCGGCCTGTCCATTGGCGGCGAAGGGCCCCTGGACACCGAGCATCTGCAGCGCCTGGCGGTCTTGATCGAGCGCTATCAACCCCAGTCCTTTTCCGAACACCTGGCCTGGTCCAGCCACGGCCCGGTGTTTCTCAATGACCTGCTGCCCCTGGCCTACGACGTGCCGACCCTGCGGCGGGTCTGCGAACACATCGATCAGCTGCAGAACCATCTGGGGCGAACCATGCTGCTGGAGAATCCGGCCACCTACCTGCAATTCCAGCGCTCGACCCTGGACGAAACGGACTTCATCCAGGAGGTGATCCAGCGCAGCGGCTGCGGCCTGCTGCTGGACGTCAACAACCTCTACGTTTCCTGTATCAATCACCAACGCGATCCCCTGGCCTATCTGCAGGCACTGCCGCTGCACGCCGTGGGCGAGATTCATCTGGCCGGGTTCGCCGAAGACCGAGACAACCTCGGTGACCGTCTGTTGATCGACGATCACGGCGCTCCGGTGGACCAGGAAGTCTGGGCCCTGTATCGGCAAACGCTGAAGAGGATCGGCCCCATGGCCACCCTGATCGAGCGGGACAATCAGGTGCCGAGCCTGGCGACCCTGGTGGTCGAGGCCGATCAGGCCCAGGCGTTGCTGCAGCGTGCCCGGGTGCAGCCATGAGCAGCCAAGCCGCCTTTGCCAACGCCCTGCTGAGCAGCGAGGCGATCTGTCCTGCGGGGCTGTGCAGCAGCAACGGCGCCGATCCGGCCAGCCGCTTCGCGGTCTATCGCAACAATGTGCAGAGCTCGTTGATCAACGCCCTTTCGGCGACCTACCCGGTGGTGGCGCAACTGGTGGGCCAGGCCTTCTTCGACGCCATGGCCCGTCACTATGTGCAGGACTTCGCGCCCCACAGCCCCTTGCTCAGCGACTACGGCCAGGACCTGGGCGACTTTATCCAGGGCTTTGCTCCCGCCGCCGCCCTGCCCTATCTGGCCGATGTGGCGCGCCTGGAACGGCTGCGGGTCGAGGCCTATCACGCCGCCGACGCACGCCCCCTGGACCCGGCGCACCTGGCGGCGGCGATGAGCCGGCCAGACAGCCTCGGGCAGGTGCGCCTGCTGTTGCATCCGTCGCTGCGCACCCTGCACTCACACTTCGCCGTCGTCAGCTTGTGGGCCGCTCACCAGAGCGAGGCGGCGTGGCCTGCGTTCGACCTGTATCAGGGCCAGTACGCCCTGGTGCTGCGCAATGCCCTGGAGGTGGAGGTCATCGCGCTGGACGCCGGCAGCGCCACCTTCATCGACAGTCTGCACAACCACTGGCCGCTGGAAATCGCTGCCGCCTATGCCCTGGATGCCCAAGCCGATTTCGACCTGGGCCAGTGCCTGGGCCTGCTGCTGGGCCACGGCGCCGTTATCGACCTGCAACCTCACCAAAAGGCTTGACCATGAACACCCAGAATCCTGCCCCCGTTAGTGGACTGCTGAACCGAATCATTCAAGGGTTCGAGCGTATTCCCTACAGCCTGATTGCCTTTATCGCGCGGTTCTCCATCGCCGCGGTGTTCTGGAAATCCGGCCAGACCAAGGTCGAGGGGCTGGCCATCGACCTGATCGACGGCACCTTCCAGCTGGGCTGGCCGCGTCTGGCGGATTCGACCATTCCCCTGTTCCAGAGCGAATACCACGTGCCGCTACTGACGCCGGAAGTAGCGGCGCACCTGGCGGCCTTTGCCGAGCATTGTTTCCCGATGCTGATCCTGCTGGGCCTGGCCACGCGCTTTTCCGCCCTGGCGCTGCTGGGGATGACCCTGACCATCCAGTTGTTCGTCTACCCGGATGCCTACCCGACCCACGGCACCTGGGCGGCCATCCTTCTACTGCTGATGGCCAAAGGCCCGGGCGTGTTCTCTCTCGATCAACTGCTCGCCCGTCGCTATCGCCGCGCGCTGTAACGACGAGCGGCCCTAGAGGCGATCCAGGGCCTCGCCGCTGCGGCGGAACCAGTCCATCAGGTAATCGGCCAACACCTGGGTACGCTTGGGCAGGCCGCCCTGATAGGGATGCACCAGATACATCGGCATGCTGCGGGTCTGGTAATCCCGCAGCAGCCAGCGCAGGCGACCGTCGGCCAGATCGCTGTGCAGCACATAGGAAGGCAGCCGGGCGATGCCTGCTCCCGCCAGGGCGGCTTTCTTCAGCAGGTTGTAGTGGTTGCTGGCGAAGGGCCCGCTGACGCGCACTCGCAACAGCTCGTGGCGCTGGTGATACAACCATTCCTCCCGTCCGCTGTAATGACTGTTGAGCAGACAGCGATGTTCGGCCAGCTCCCGGGGAGTCTGCGGCTCGCCGTATTGCTCAAGGTAAGCCGGGCTGGCACAGGTCATCTCATGCCAGGCCAGCAGCGGCCGGGCGACCAGGCGCTGATCATTGGCCACCTCCGAACGCACCGCCAGGTCAAACCCCTCCCGGGCCAGGTCGCGGTAACTGTTGCTCAGGTCCAGCTCGATCTGCACCTGGGGGTAGTGCCGGGAGAACTCCAGCAGCAGGCCATCGAAAAAGGTCTCTCCCAGGGACACCGGAACCGTCAGGCGCACCGGGCCGGCCATATCGTCCTTGAGCCGGGCCAGGGCCTGATGGGCCCGCTCCACTTGGACCACCAGCGCCTGGGCCTGAGGCAGAAGCGCCGCGCCGGCGGCGGTCAGGTCCAGGCGACGGGTAGTACGTTGCAGCAGTACCACGGCGTAGCGGGCTTCCAGGGCGCTGATGCGCTTGGACAACTGACCCTTGCTGCACCCCAGTTGCTGGGCAGCCAGGGTAAAGCTGCCCGCCTCCACCAATACTGCAAATGCCGCCAGGTCATCCATCTCGCTCATGGATTGTTTCCATTTGAAAACCAAAGGTTGCCTATTAGCGCGTTAATCCACAGAAAAAACCACTCTAGACTGCAACCTCGTCCCCCCCTTTGAGGAACAGCCCATGAAAATTCTCTTGATCGGTGCCAACGGCACCATTGGCTCGGCGGTAGACCGGGAACTGTCCCAGCGTCACGAAGTGATCCGTATCGGCCGCACCAGCGGTGACTTCCAGGTGGATATCAGCGACAGCCAGTCGATCCGCGCGCTGTTCGAAAAGACCGGGCGCTTCGATGCGCTGGTGTGCGCCGCCGGTAACGTCACCTTCGCACCACTGGGGGAAATGACCGCCGAGCACTTCAGCCTGGGCCTCAAGGACAAACTGATGGGCCAGGTCAACCTGCTGCTGATCGGCCGCGAATACGCCAACGACGGCGCCTCCTTCACCTTCACCACCGGCGTGCTGAGCCACGACCCGATCCGCAGCGGCGCCTCGGCCGCCCTGGTCAACGGCGCCATCGACAGCTTCGTGCGGGCCGCCGCCATCGAGCTGCCCCGGGGCCTGCGAGTCAACTCCATCAGCCCCAACGTGCTGCAGGAAGCCATGGGCAGCTACGCCCCCTACTTCCGCGGCTTCAAGCCGGTGCCGGCGGCCGACGTGGCCCTGGCCTACGCCAAGAGCGTGGAAGGCCTGCAGACCGGCCAGACCTACCACGTCGGCTGATCCGGCTTGTGTAGGGCTCGCCAGCGAAGGCGTCCTCCCGAACCACACAAGGCTTCAGGGCCTCTTCGCCGGCAAGCCGGCTCCTACGGTTGATGGCGCTGCCGCGTTCAATCCGGGGTTGTGGTGACCGGGCGGGCTGCGTAACGTGTCGGCTTCCGCTTGGAGGCCCAATGATGCGCACCGCCCGTTCACTGCTTTGTTTCGCCCTGTTGCCGCTGTTTGCCGGCTGCCAGATGTTGCCGATGTTCAACTCACAACCCGAGGCGCCATCCATGGCCGGGCTGACCCGGATGCAGGGGGAACTCAGTGCGGCAGACGGCAAGTTGCTGTTCAAGCCCTGCACCGAAGATCGCCGTTATGTGGTCCGCGACGGCGGCGATACCAGTGTGCTGCAAGAGGCCGCTACCCTGGCTGAGAAACAGGGCAAGCTGTTCGCCGACCTGCGAGGCAAGTTTTCCGCCAGCGGCAGTAGCGACGGGCAGTTGAACCTGCGCCAGCTGTATCGCATCGAACGTTCCGGCAGTGCCTGCAACGACCCGAATTTCCAGCGTCTGATCCTGCGGGCCGGCAGCAAGAACCCGGCCTGGAATGTCGATGTCAGTGCCAAGGGCATGATGATCGAGCGCGCCGGCCAACCAACCCTGGCCCTGCCCTATCTGGAAGAGCAACTGGGCGACGGTCGTTTCAACCTCACCAGCGAGGCCAATCACCAGCGCGTGGAGCTTTGGGTCGCACCGCAACGCTGCGTCGACCCCGTTACCGGCAGCGTCCAGCACCTGAGCGCCGAGCTGCGGGTGGATGGTCAGGTCCAGCGCGGTTGCGGCTATTTCGGCGGCTCGCGCAACGACTGATTCGACGAGCAGCGGTTTTAGCCTCACGGCGACGGTGGATTGCGGCTTATAATCGCCGGTTTGTGCAAAGCAAGCCGGCGCACTGTTGCGCACCGCCTACCCGGATCCTGTCATGTTACGAATCACCGAACTCAAGTTGCCGATCGACCATCCCGATGAAGACCTGCGCGCCGCTATCGTGCAGCGCTTGGGGATCGCCAGCGATGACCTGCTCGATTTCACCTTGTTCAAACGCAGCTACGATGCGCGCAAGAAGTCTTCCGAGCTGTGCTTCATCTACACCATCGACCTCAACGTGCGCGACGAAGCGGCGCTGCTGCTCAAGTTCGCCGACGACCGGAACGTCAACCCGGCGCCGGATGTCAGCTACAAGGTGGTGGGCCAGGCTCCGGCAGACCTGAACGAACGACCGATCGTGGTGGGTTTCGGCCCTTGCGGCATCTTTGCCGGCCTGTTGCTGGCCCAGATGGGCTTCAAGCCGATCGTCCTCGAGCGCGGCAAGGAAGTGCGCCAGCGCACCAAGGACACCTGGGGCCTGTGGCGTAAAAGCGTGCTCAACCCCGAGTCCAACGTGCAGTTCGGCGAAGGCGGCGCCGGGACCTTCTCCGACGGCAAGCTCTACAGCCAGATCAAGGACCCGCAACACCACGGCCGCAAGGTGCTCCACGAGTTCGTCAAGGCCGGTGCGCCGGACGAAATCCTCTACGTCAGCAAGCCGCACATCGGCACCTTCCGCCTCACCGGCGTGGTGGAAAACATGCGCCAGCAGATCATCGCCCTGGGCGGTGAGGTGCGCTTCGAGCAGCGGGTCACCGACGTGCTGATCGAAGACGGCCAACTGCGGGGCGTGGAACTGGCCAGCGGCGAACAACTGCACTCCCGGCACGTGATCCTGGCCCTGGGCCACAGCGCCCGCGACACCTTCCGCATGCTCCACAGCCGTGGCGTGTACATGGAAGCCAAGCCGTTCTCGGTGGGCTTCCGTATCGAACACCCGCAATCGCTGATCGACAGCGCGCGCCTGGGCAAGTACGCCGGCCACCCGAAACTCGGCGCCGCCGACTACAAGCTGGTGCACCACGCCAAGAACGGCCGTTCGGTCTACAGCTTCTGCATGTGTCCGGGCGGCACCGTGGTCGCGGCCACCTCCGAGCCGAACCGGGTGGTGACCAACGGCATGAGCCAGTACTCGCGCAACGAGCGCAATGCCAACTCGGGCATCGTGGTAGGCATCACTCCTGAAGTGGACTACCCGGGCGGCCCATTGGCGGGCATCGAACTCCAGGAACGCCTGGAGTCCCACGCCTTTGTCCTGGGTGGCAGCAACTATCAGGCTCCGGCGCAGCTGGTGGGCGACTTCATCGCCGGCAAACCCACTACCGCTCTGGGCAGCGTCGAGCCGTCCTACAAGCCGGGGGTGAGCCTGGGCGATCTGGCCCTGGCCCTGCCGGACTTTGCCATCGAAGCCATTCGCGAAGCCTTGCCGGCCTTCGAGCGGCAGATCAAGGGCTACTCCCTGCACGACGCGGTGTTGACCGGGATCGAGACCCGCACCTCATCGCCGCTGCGTATCACTCGTGACGCATCGATGCAGAGCCTGAATGTGAAGGGGTTGTATCCAGCCGGTGAAGGCGCCGGTTATGCCGGGGGGATTCTTTCCGCCGGTGTGGACGGGATTCGCATTGCCGAAGCCGTGGCCCGGGACATCCTCGGGATTCAGGCCTGACGGACGGGCCCTTTCGCCGGCAAGCCGGCTCCTACCGTCTACCGTAGGAGCTGGCTTGCCAGCGAAGGCGTCATCCAGAACAACGCACGGCTCAAGGGCCCCTTCGCCGGCAAGCCGGCTCCTACGACAGCTTCAGATGCCGGCGCGCAATACGCTGGCGGGTAGTGCCTCGCCACGTTCGACACTGGCCGCTACCGCATCGATCAAGGCATTCAACTCATACCCCTGCTCCGCCAGCCACTGCTTATCGTAGTAAGTGGTCGCATAGCGCTCGCCACCGTCACAGAGAATCGCCACGATCGAACCCGTCTCGCCCGCGGCGGCCATCTGCTGCGCGGCCATCAATGCGCCGATCAGGTTGGTGCCGCTGGAGCCGCCGACCCGGCGACCCAGGCGCTGGGCCAGGTAGTGCATGGCCGCCAGGGACAAGGCATCCGGCACCTTGACCATGGCGTCGATCACCTTGGGCAGGAAGGAAGCCTCGACCCGTGGCCGGCCAATGCCTTCAATCCGCGAACCGCAATCCAGACGCAGACTGGCATCGCCGCTCTGGTAGAAATCAAAGAACACCGAGCGTTCGGCGTCGGCACACAGCACCCGGGTGCTGTGCTGGCGATAGCGCACGTAGCGGCCCAGGGTCGCAGTAGTGCCGCCGGTGCCCGGACTGGAGATCAGCCAGCTAGGCTCCGGGTAACGCTCGAAACGCAACTGCTGGAAGATCGACTCGGCGATGTTGTTGTTGGCCCGCCAGTCGGTGGCCCGCTCGGCGTAGGTGAACTGGTCCATGAAGTGGCCGCCGCTCTCCCGAGCCAGGCGCTCGGATTCGGCATAGATCTGCGTCGGGTCCTGCACCAGATGGCTCTTGCCGCCATAGAAGGCGATCTGCGCGATCTTTTCCTGGGAGGTAGTGGCTGGCATCACGGCAATGAAAGGCAGCCCCAGGAGACGGGCGAAATAGGCTTCGGAAATCGCCGTGGACCCACTGGAGGCCTCGATCACTGGCGCGCCGGGCTTGAGCCAGCCATTGCACAGGGCATAGAGAAATAACGAGCGGGCCAGGCGGTGCTTGAGGCTGCCGGTGGGATGGCTGGATTCATCCTTGAAATACAGTTCGATACCCGGCTGGCCTGGAAGCGCCAGCGGAATCAGATGGGTGTCGGCACTGCGCTGGAAGTCGGCTTCGATGATGCGGATGGCCTCACGGGCCCACTGGCGATTGTCGCTCATGTTCTATTCTCGTCGGATCGAACGCCGTACCGGCGCAAGAAAATGAAATGCACCCAGCTTAGGTGATCCGGGTTCGGCGCAATCAGGTGATTGTTCCCTGGAGGAAAACCATCTGTAAGCCCCTGGCGACGGACATGTTAGGAAATATCTCCAGCCCCTGACAGGTACAGCTGGGAAGCAATTGGAAACACAACTGCAAGGGAGCTTTTTCAGCAGGCCGCTTGCCTGCTACATATAACAAAAAAGAATATAACTTTTGTTTTAACAACTAACTGTACGGGTTAGGGTGTGCCACCTTTTTTAGATTTAGATGGAGAGCGACCTTGCCTCTGCGTAGCACTTTCACTCGTTTCTTTGCCATGGAAGCTGCCAGCGGTCTGTTATTGATCGCCGCTGCCATCCTGGCTCTCATCATCAACAACTCACCACTGTCCTGGCTGTACAACGGCTTGCTGGAAACCCCGGTAGTGGCCCAGATCGGTGCCTTGAAGATTGCCAAGCCGCTGTTGCTGTGGATCAACGACGGCCTGATGGCCCTGTTCTTCCTGCTGATCGGCCTTGAGGTCAAGCGCGAAGTCCTGGAAGGCCAGTTGTCCAAGCCTTCGCAGATCGTCCTGCCAGGCCTGGCAGCCATTGGCGGCATGCTGGTACCGGCCCTGATCTACTGGTTTCTCAACCGTGACAACCCGGCGGCACTCAATGGCTGGGCGATTCCGACGGCCACTGACATTGCCTTCGCCCTGGGGGTTCTGGCCCTGCTGGGCAAGCGTGTCCCCACGTCGCTGAAGCTGTTTCTGATGACCCTGGCGATCATCGATGACCTGGGAGCCATCGTGATCATCGCGATCTTCTACTCCGGCGCCCTGTCGACCCTGTCGCTGATGCTGGCGGCCGCCTGTATCGCTGCGTTGGTGGCGATGAACCGAATGGGGGTGGTGAAACTTGGGCCCTACATGATCATCGGCCTGATCCTCTGGGTCTGCGTGCTCAAGAGCGGGGTCCACGCGACGCTGGCCGGCGTGACCCTGGCCTTCTGTATTCCCCTGCGTACCCGCAATGCCGAACCCTCGCCGGCCCAGGCACTGGAACATGCACTGCATCCTTGGGTGGCGTTTGGCATCTTGCCGCTGTTCGCCTTCGCCAACGCCGGCTTGTCCCTGAGCGGCGTAACGCTTGAGAGCTTCACCCACCATGTACCTATGGGGATCGCCATCGGCCTGTTGCTGGGCAAGACCATCGGCGTGTTCGGCCTGAGTTGGCTGGCGATCAAGACCGGGCTCACCTCCCTGCCTGCCGGCGCCAACTGGGGACAGGTGCTCGGTGTGGCGATTCTGTGCGGGATCGGCTTCACCATGAGCCTGTTCGTCGGCTCCCTGGCCTTCGTGCCCGGTAGCAGCGAATACGCCGGCATGGACCGCATGGGGATTCTCACCGGCTCGTTGCTGGCCGCACTGATCGGTTATGCGGTTACCGCCGCCGCCAGCCGCAAGAACACGGCGCTGACCTCCTGATCAAGCAGGATCAGCCAGCCTGAAAACACAAAACCCCGACCAGTTGCCTGGTCGGGGTTTTGTTTTGTAGCAGAAATATCAGCGGGTAACGCGGCTGGTGCCGTTGACACTCATGATGCGCACGCGATCACCAACACGGAACACTTCGTTTTCCTGTACCTGCTGTACATAGGCACGCATGCTGCCGTCGTCTTCACGGACAGTGATCTCCACGCCCTGGGTACGGGTCAGACCTTCTTCAGTGGCCGAACCCAGCAGGCCACCAGCTACCGCACCGATCACCGCAGTGACGATGCTGCCACGGCCGCCGCCGATGGCGCTGCCGCCCACACCGCCGATAACAGCACCGGCAGCACCGCCGATCGGGGTCTTGGTACCTTCGATTTTCACTGGACGCAGGGACTCGATGGTGCCCATGCGTACGGTTTGCACACGACGCGCTTCATCACGGGAGTAAGAGTCACCGGTCAGGTTTGAGGCACAGCCGCCGAGCAACATTGCCATCGTGGTGAAAGACGCAACCAGCAAAACAGACTTACGCATAGGATCAACTCCAAAGGACAGATGGACATTAGACTCCGCAGCTTGACGCCTGTCACGGCGCAGCCCGGATAAAATTGGTTTCATTCAGCCAAAGTACAGACTGTATGAACGCTGAACCTTCTCAATACGGTAACGCCGGTTTCCAGCATAGCGCCACCGAGCAAAGGATTTTTCATGGATTACTTCATCATCATCGTGACCACCATCGCCGGCCTGTATTTTCACTGGTGGCTCTACGTGCGCATCAAGCGCTGGGTGGACCGGGACCTGGCCTTGTCCCTGGCCGGAACCGATGAACAGAAGAAGCAATTCATGCTGCAACAGCTGGCCGAGGCCCAACGCCAGAAAGTAAAACGCCGGGACCTGCCGCAATGGCTGGAAGCCGCCGCGGCCGGTTATCCCGGCGAGTGATCTGCGCGTTTCAGGGGGCCAAACGTTCCCGGCTCCACTGCCCCGCCTGCAGGCGATAGTTCAAACGGTCATGCAGACGGCTGGGACGCCCCTGCCAGAACTCGATGCGCTCGGGCAGCAGGCGATAACCACCCCAATGTTCCGGGCAATCGGGCTGGCTATCGCTGAAGCGCGCCTCAGTGGCCTTGAGCAACTCCTGCAACTGGTCGCGATCGGCGATCACCCGGCTTTGCGGTGAAGCCCAGGCCCCCAACCGACTCCCCAGAGGGCGCACCTGATAGTAGGCATCAGACTCCTGGGGAGTGACCTTGACCACCCTTCCTTCGATCCGAACCTGACGCTCCAGGGTCGGCCAGAAGAAGGTCATGGCGGCAAAAGGGCGCGCGGCCAGTTGCTCGCCCTTGGCGCTTTCGTAGTTGGTGAAGAAGGTGAAACCCTGTTCATCCAGCCCCTTGAGCAACAAGATGCGGCAATGGGGACGACCGTCGGTATCGACAGTCGCCAGCGTCATGGCATTGGCCTCTACCGGTGGTTGCTCGGTTTTCACCGCATCGGCAAACCACTGGTGAAACAGCGCAAAAGGTTCGCCCGGGGCCTGGGCCTCGGACAAACCATCGCGGGTGTAATCCCGGCGCATATCAGCCAGAGACTGAGTCATGCCTGCTTCCTTATCCTTGAGAATCAGTTTTTAGCCTGAGCGGTAGCCGTAGTTTTCTTCGCTGGAGCTGCGGCTTTCTTCGCTGGAGCCTTCTTGGCTGCCGGCTTCTTGGCAACGGTGGACTTCTTCGCTGACGCTGCGGCCTTTTTGCCGGTGGCGGCAGGAACGGGCGGCTTGGCGTCCTGCACGGCGACCATTTCGGTTTCGGACGGCGTCGGCTGGTTGTATTTGCTCAGCAGGCCCAGCATGGTGCTGCGCTGGGTCAGCATGATTTCCACTCGACGGTTCAGCGAACGGCCTTGAGGACTGTCATTGGCTGCACGCGGCATGACCGAACCCATGCCACGCAGCATCAGGCGGTCCTGTTTCAAGCCACTGAGGCTGAAGATGGCAGCAACAGACTGGGCGCGATCACGGCTCAGCTTCTGGTTGGCCAGGGTCGGGCCAGTCGCATCGGCGTGGCCGAGAATCAGTACGGCAGTCTTGGGATCGCCTTCAACGGCCTTGGCCACGCGAGTGAATGGGCCCAGGGTCACCGGCAGCAGCATGGCTGGACGGTCCGGGTTGAAGGACGCGTCGACCAGCGCAGTCACTACCAGCACATTTTCACGACGCTCTATTTGCAGCTTGCTGTCCTTAACCGCTTCACGCAGGCGTGGCTCGTAGTCGTCCAGCCAGGCCTGGGTGATTTTCGGGTCGGGCATCGGGATGTCCGCCACGTTGACCTTGCTCAGTGGCTTGGGTTGGCTCTTGGCAAACGGCCACCACCAGTGGGTCTCGGAGTCTGCGGCCTTGGCAACTTCTGGAGCCGGAGCCGGCTCGGCCTTTTTGGCCTCAGCCACAGGCTTGTCGGCGGAATCCTTGGAAGAGAACGGCCACCACCAGTTGCTGCTCTCGGCCTTGGCGGCAGGAGCGGCAGGTGCTGCGGCTACAGGGGCAGGAGCAGGAGCTGGCTCGGCTGCTGCCGGCTTGGCGGCAACCGGAGCTTTGCCAGCCGGCGCCGCCTGCTTCGCGGAAGCGGTGGTTTTACCGGCAGCGGCCGCAGGAGCAGCGGGCTTGGCCGCCACTGCCGGCTTGCCCGCAGGAGCGGCAGGAGCTGGCGCTTCGGCTGTGACGGGTTTTTCAGCGGCCTGCGGGGCTTCCTTGCTGCTGGCCTTATCGGACCCGAACGACCACCAATGGCCGCCATCCGCTTCATTTTGTGGGGTTTGTGCACAACCAGTGACGGTCAGGCAGATGGCCAAGGCTAGAGACTTGTTCGACGACATGGGATATCCACAAAATGAGATAAAAAATTCGGTCTACATGACCGGTACAAACAGACGCTTGGAAATTATAAAAGCCACAGGGTTCCGTCCTGCAGCTTTCCAAGCATGTTTAAGCAAAAAAGTTCTTAACAGCAACCTTTTTACAGACAATCCGACAAAACCCGCACCAGCTTCTGTGCCCGGGGGTCCATCAATACATAAGGCCCCAGGGTATTTGTCACAAAACCGAATGCCACATCATGCTCAGGGTCAGCAAAACCGATGGAGCCCCCGGCCCCCGGATGCCCAAATGCCCGCGCGCCCAAGCCAAAAGTGGCATTGGCCACCTGAGGCTGGTCGAGCATGCAACCCAGGCCGAAGCGGGTCTGGGTCAACAACGTCTTGTCCATGCCCAGGCTGTGCTCTCGGGTCAGCTCTTCGAGCATATCGGCTTCCAGCAAGCTGCCATCGAGCAGGCCGCTGTAGAACCCGGCGAGGCTGCGGGCATTGCCGTGACCATTGGCCGCCGGTTGCTGCATGCGCCGCCACTCGGGTTTATTGGTGCTGGTCAGGATAGACGGTGGATTGGTAAACGCCCGGGTAGTCATCGCATCCGGCTCGCGCATGGTCACTTGCAGCAGGCGCTGCGCCGCGGCGTCACCGACATTGCCTTTGCCACGGGCGATATGTGCCACCCGATGGAATTCCTCGTCAGCCAGGCCGACATGGAAGTCCAGCCCCAGAGGCGTGGCGACCCGGGCCACGATGGAGTCTCCCGCCCCGCGCCCATCGGCACGCCGGATCAACTCGCCGACCAGCCAGCCATAAGTGATGGCCGCGTAGCCGTGGCCCTCTCCCGGCGTCCACCAGGGCTGCTCGGCGGCCAGGGCATCGACCATGGTCTGCCAGTCGTAGAGGGCCTCGGCAGGCAGCAATTCGCGCAGGGCCGGCAAGCCCGCCTGATGACAGAGCAATTGGCGCAGGGTAATGGCGGCTTTGCCTGCCGCGGCGAACTCCGGCCAGTAATTGGCTACCGGCGCATCCAGCTTGAGCTTGCCTTCGGCCACCAATTGCAGGGCGGTGACCGCAGTGAACGTCTTGGTGCAGGAGAACAGGTTGGCAATGGTATCGCTGTGCCACGCCTCGGCACCGTCCTTGTCGGCGGTGCCGGCCCACAGATCAATGACCGTTTCCCCGCCGATCTGGATGCACAGCGCCGCGCCGCGCTCCTGGGGATCTTCGAAAAGCGCCGCGAAGGCTTCGCGTACCGCCTCGAATTTAAGTTCGTAATGACCTTGAATCTGCACCCTGACTCTCCCCACGACAATGCTCGACAACGTGGCGCGCATTGTTCCAGCCCTGAACCGATTTGGGAACAACCGACAGGGCTCCGCTCATTGATCCAGAGCCCTGGACAGATCAGTGGCCGTTGCCGGAGTGGCCACCGGCGCGCGCGCCCGCTTCCTTGGCTCCGCGGCCCTTGCCCTCATCCCCGGAGCCGTGTTCGGCAGCCGCTGCCTGTTGTGCCTGGACTCGGGCCTTTTGCGCCTCCTTGCCCAATTGATCCACAGCCTGCAGGTTGCTCTTGCGCACGCTGTCGACAAACCCCTGGAAGGGCACATCGGTAATCCCCACCAGACCAAAATGGCCGTTTTCACCATCCAGCAGACGCCCGGTTACAGGCTGGTCGAGATACTGGAACCAGTGCACACCGACAATCGATGGCTCGCTCACAGCCTGCTTGAGGAAATTGACGTAGGCCGGTCCACGATCTTCCTCCCGGGCCAGTTCGGTCACGCCGCCCCAGAACGGGCCACGGTCCCGAGAGCCGAAATTGAACTCGGTCACCAGCACCGGCTTGTCCAGGCTGCGCAGGTACGCAAAGTCCTGACCGTCCTGAGGCTTGAGGGTGTACATGTTGAAGCTCAGCACATCGCAGTACTGGGCACAGGCCGCCACCGCTTCGGGGTTGCTGACGGCAAAGCGCCCGCCCAGCAGCAGATGGTTGGGGGCATGCCACTTCAGCGAGTCGGCGATGGTCTTGAAATAGGTCTCGGCAAAGACTTTCTGGAAATACTTGAAGTCAGCCTCGATCTCCGGGTGCTCGGGACTTGGCTGCGGCGGTACGAACCCCGGGTCTTCCATCAACTCCCAGGCCGGCAGATCGATGCCCCAGGCTTTCGACAGGCCCGCTTGATTGCGGTATTTGTCCCGCAATTGCTTGAGGAAGGCCCGTTTGGCCGGCACATCGGTGGTCAGGCGCAGGGTGCCGTAAGCCAGGGCATAGCGGGCTTTCGGATCGTCACCGGGGCCGGCCCAGGCCAGCTCGTTGTCGGCAAAGTAGCCGATCAGCCAGGGATCGTCCCGATGGTCGCGGGCGGCGATGGCCACGGCCCGTTCAGTGGCCATGGCAAAGCGCGGATCGAAAGGGTCCGGCATGCCGCCCCACCAATCACTGCCCGTGCTGATGCTGGCGTAGTCACCAACGATGGACAACGGCAAAGTGTAGGGCACCCGGTCAGCCAACCCCAGCGCCGGCGCGCTCCAGTTGCCGATGGTGTTGAATCCCCAGGCCTGCAAGCGGTCCAGGGTGTGGCTGACCCAGCGTCGCTCATCGAAGGCCGGTGTCGCACATGGGACTGCGGCGGCTTCAGGCGCCGCTGGCTTGGGCTCGTTACTGGAGGCTTCGGCCGGGGCTTCGCTGCCCATCGCACAGGGGGCGCTGTAGGTGCGTTGCAGGTTGGCCCGATAGAAGTCGTACCAGCGGCCGGCGTTATAACCACGTCCCTGGTCGGCGCCGTTGCCGCCACGGTTGTCGCCCTCACCGTAGTAGCTCGCCAGAGGCTCGCCGTCCTTGGGCAAGGCGCTGAACATCCACTCACGCCCGGCGACATAGGTCTGGCTGTTGTCCGGGGCCACGGTGTTGACGCCCAGGGAGTAGAACGGGTGACCTTGCGGAGTTACCAGGAACCAGCGGCCATCACGTTTTTCCGTGCGGAAGAAGCCGCTGGCCTTGAAGCTCGGGCCCTTGTCCCAGCCGCCAAACTTGTCCAGGGAAGTCTTCTCGCGCTCGCCAAGCCACGCCTTGAGTTGCTGCTGCTCCTTGGCATCGGCCGCCTTGAGCTGATCGTCGCTGGCGATCTTTTCCGGCCAGCGGGCCCGGGTCGACTGGCCGTAGCCATCCACCAGAGAACCGTAGACCGCCTTGACCACGCCCTCGCCATCCTGCACGCCAAAGCGTTCGAGGAGGATACTCTGGGCGGCTTTGGGGCTATCCAGAGACAAGGTCACCGACACCACCTGGCTGCGGTCCAATTGCCCTTCGCTGCTGGCCAGCAGGATGCGCTGGCCGTCCACGGTCATCGGCATCGGCGGTGCGGCCTTCATGCCCTGGCTCAGAGGAGTACTGGCCACCAGCGGCACCAGCAGGGTCTGCGCCGGACCCGCCGGCAGATCGACGCGGCTGACCAGGGTCTTGCCGTCGTTGCTTTGAATGGTCACATAGAGGGTCAAGGCCCAGTTCATCGCGCTCTGGATGCGTAGGCTCATCATCCCCGACTGCGACCAGTCCCAGGCGCCGCTTTGTGGGCTCAGACTCAGGCTGGGCCGGCTGGTCGGGTTGAAGGTGATTCGCCGCAGCACTTCACCTTCGGCCGTTTGCTCCGCATTGGACTGTGGCAGGCTGGCATCTTGTGTCGCCACCTGCACCACAGCGGCAGGCCGGACAAAGTTGAACAGCGTCTGTTGGCCGGCAGGGGCCGCCAGGACGGGGGCGGCAAACAACAGGGCAAGTACAGCGGGCAACGAACGGCGAATCATATGAACCTGGCTCTCCCTAAAGACCGATAAACGGCCGGTGCTGAAGCGGTGACATGAAATAGACAGCACGGCGCGCAAAGGTGCGCGCCTTGCTTAAGATATTTCTCGGCGAAATGGCGGCAAGGCATTGAGGATAGCCTTGCCGTAGCGCTGGGTGACCAGTCGGCGGTCCAGCAGGGTGATGGTGCCGCGGTCCTGCTCGGTACGCAGCAGACGGCCGCAGGCCTGAACCAGCTTGAGAGAAGCATCCGGCACCGAGATCTCCATGAATGGATTGCCGCCCCGGGCCTCGATCCACTCCGCCAGCGCCGCTTCCACCGGATCATCCGGTACCGAGAACGGAATCTTGGCGATCACCACGTGTTCACAATAGGCACCGGGCAAGTCCACCCCTTCGGCAAAGCTCGCCAAGCCAAACAGCACGCTGGAATCGCCACCGTCGACCCGGGCCTTGTGCTTGTTGAGGGTTTCCTGCTTGGACAGGTTGCCCTGGATGAACACTTGCTTGCGCCAGTCACGGTCCAGGCCGTCGAACACGTCCTGCATCTGCTTGCGCGAGGAGAACAGCACCAGGGTGCCCCGGGAGCCCTCCACCAGTTCCGGCAGGTCGCGGATGATTGCTGCGGTATGCGCTGGTGCATCCCGCGGGTCGGCGCGCAGGTCGGGAACGCGCAACACCCCGGCATCGGCGTGATGGAACGGGCTGGGGACCACCGCCGTCACGGCTTTCTTCGGCAGTCCGGCACGCATGCGGAAGCGGTCGAAGGTGCCCAGGGCGGTCAGGGTCGCCGAAGTCACCAGGGCGCCGTAGGCCACGTTCCACAGATTGCGCCGGAGCATCTCCGCCGCAAGGATCGGGCTGGCATTGACCTCGATGTCGAACAGCGAACCGCTCTCGGCCAGGGTCAGCCAACGGGCCATGGGCGGGTTGTCTTCGGGGTCTTCGATGGTGAACGCGGTCCACAGCTCCCAGTTGCCCGAAGCCCGCGCCAGCAGGCTACCGAACAGCGGATACCACTCTTCGGCCTGGTTGCTGGCGATGCCGATATTGACCTCACCATCCATGCCTTCCTTGAGCAGCTCGGTGAGGCGGGTGAACAGATCGGTGAGACGGGAGAACCCCTTCTTCAACTCGATGCCCATCTCGCGCATGTGGTCGGGGATCAGCCCGCCGACGAAGCGATGGCGTGGCCGCTCACGGCCTTCCATGTCTTCGCCGGTCTTGAAGTCGGCGATCTGCTCGCAGGCGCTGAACATGAACTGCTGCTGGGTCTTGATCTCCCGCGCCAGCTCCGGCACTTGCTCGATCAAGCGCCCCAGGTCCCCCGGCAGCGGGTGCTGGGCCAGCAACTTGGTGAGGTTCTTGGCGGTCTGCTCCAGCCAGTCGGCGGTGGAGCGCAACCGGGTGTAATGGGCGAAGTGGCCGATGGCCTTGTCCGGCAGGTGGTGGCCTTCGTCGAACACATAGAGAGTGTCGCGCGGGTCCGGCAGTACCGCGCCGCCGCCCAGGGCCAGGTCGGCCAGGACCATGTCGTGGTTGGTGACGATCACGTCCACCTTGCCCATGCCTTCCCGGGCCTTGTAGAAGGCGCACTGGCCGAAGTTCGGGCAATGTCGATTGGTGCACTGGCTGTGGTCGGTGGTCAGACGTGCCCAATCGGCATCTTCCAGGGCGGTGGGCCAGCTGTCGCGGTCACCGTCCCATTTATTCCCGGCGAGCTTCTCGATCATGCTGGTGAACAGCTTCTGGCTGGCTTCATCGACCTCGATCTTGAAGCCTTCTTCCTCGAACAGCTGGGCGGTGGCGGTCTGGGCGTGACCTTCCTGAAGCAACATGTCGAGCTTGGACAGGCACATATAGCGCCCGCGGCCCTTGGCCAGGGAGAAGCTGAAGTTCAGCCCGCTGTTGCGCATCAGGTCCGGCAGGTCCTTGTAGACGATCTGTTCCTGCAGGGCGACGGTGGCGGTGGCGATTACCAGGCGCTTGCCGGCGGCCTTGGCCGTGGGAATGGCCGCCAGACTGTAGGCCACGGTCTTGCCGGTACCGGTCCCGGCCTCCACCGCGACCACCGCCGGGTCGCCACTGCGCCGGCCCTCGTCGTCGGTGTCGATATCACCCAGGACCTTGGCCACTTCGGCGATCATCAGGCGCTGGCCGTAACGCGGCTTGAGGCTCTTGGCTTCGAGAAAACGCGAGTAGGCGCCCTGGATCGTGGTTTTGAGTTCGTTGCTGATCATGGTTTTTCGGGCGCACAAAACGCTGGATAAATTTTCAGTGGTTCGAATCGGCCGCTATCATACCCCGCTAATTCATGTCGCGCAGAACGGAGTACCCGAATGACCGCTTTCGCCCTTGCCTACACCCTGCATGTACTGGCCGCCCTGGTCTGGGTGGGCGGCATGTTTTTCGCCTGGATGGTCCTGCGCCCGGCAGCCGTGGCGGCCCTAGAGGGACCGGCGCGACTACAGCTCTGGGCGCAAGTGTTTCCGCGTTTTTTCGTCTGGGTCTGGGCAGCGGTGGTGCTGTTGCCGATCAGCGGTATCGGCCTGCTGCACCTGCGCTTCAGCGGTTTTGAAACCGCACCGCGTTATGTGCAAGTGATGATGGGGGTTTACCTGGTGATGACCGCCCTGTTCATCCGTATCCAATCCCTGCAACTGCCGGAGTTGCACAAGGCGGTAGCGGCCCAGGACTGGCCGATCGCTGCGGCGGCGTTGGGGAAGATCCGTCGCCTGGTGGGCATCAATCTGATCATTGGTCTGCTGCTGGTCGCCCTGGCTGCGGCACGGCCAACCTTCTGAAAGCAACCGCCCGCTACAGGAGCGGGCGGCTGGAAGCATCCATCTTTCGAGGCTGACTACAAACGCTGGACCGTCAGCGACCCCGCCTCGCCTGCGGGCCCTGGCTGCCCCTGAGCACCGGGACGCCCGCTTTTGCCGCCGTCGGTTCGGTAGACCAGGCAGCCCTTGGACTTGCCCCCGGCCCCCGGCTTGCCGCCGGCACCGGCCAGGCCGCCCGCGCCGCCATCGACCAGGACCTTGATTTGCTCGCTGGGGTAATCACGGGGCAACTCCACCCGGACCTGGGCGCCCGAAGCCCCCGGCCGGCCGTCACCGCCGTTGTCACCGTCGGCGCCGCGCCCGGCCTGCCCCCAGGTGCAACCCGGCTCCTGGCCATTGGCTCCGTCGAGGCCGACATAACCGGGAGCACCCGTGCCACCACGGGCGTCCACGGACAGTTGCTCGGCCTTCAAGGACTCGATTCGCAAGTTCAGATTGCGCCCCGGCTTGGCCACTTTCTCATAGGTGCCCGGCGCACCACGGGAACTGATCTGACTGCCGTTCTCCAACTGCGCATGCCGGATAATCAGTTGCAGGCTTTGCCCGGTAGGCACGATGGCAATCCGCGCGTCACGCCCCAGGCGCAGTTCGTCGACCTTGAGCTCGGTGACATTGGCCGGGATCAGCAGGGTGCCGTAATCCGCCACGTCCAGACGCTCCAGCTGCAGGGTGCTGGCGGTATTGGGCAGGCGCATGAAGGAGTTGGTTTCGACCTGGACCACCTGGGCCACGGCTAGAGGACTGCAGAACAGGGCCAGCAGGCAAAACTTACGCATGGTCGGTCTCGACAACAGGAGCAACAGCGGGAAGGGTTTGCAGGTGGAAGATCCCCACCAACAGGATTTGTAAACGATCACGCCAGGGATATGGACGATCCTTGAGGCTGCCGTTGAACAGCAACAGTTCCAGCAAATGGGTCAAAAGCAACAGGCTACCCGCCAGGTTGACCAGCAGGTGCAACGGATTGACCAATGGCTTGACCATATTGATCAGCACCACCAGCCAAAAGACCAAGGTCAGAAATTTTCCCATCCCCCATAAGACCTTCATACGCTCCCCTTGTGAATTATTCTTTGCGCGCACAGTAACGACTTACCCTGGGGATACGCCAGAGGGCGATGAAAATTCTTCCCGAAGCGTCTGTTTAGCGGCCCGATCGGCGAGGATCGCCGACCCGAGCCGCCTGGTTTCAACGTTGGATATGCAGTTCCACGCGGCGATTCTTTGCTCGCCCCTGCTCACTGTCGTTATCCGCTACCGGCTGACTTTCTCCCAGGCCCTGGCTGCTGATCTTGTCCGACGCCAAGCCCTGTCCAACAAGAAAGGCCACGACACTGCTGGCTCGACGTTCCGAAAGTTTCTGGTTGTAGGCATCGGAACCCTGGCTGTCGGTATGCCCGAGCACCTTGATGCTCACCACATCGGCATTGGCCAGCTTGGCCATCAGCCCCTGCAACTGGTTGCGGGCCTCGGCAGTCAACTCCGCGGAGTCGAAGGCGAACAGCACATTGCCCTGATCACTGAGGGTGATCACTTCCGCAGGGGCTGCAGCCTCGGGCTCCGGCGCCTTGACCACCGCCGGATACTGGGGCAGCGGGCACCCGCGATCGTCCACCGCGGTGTTGGACGGGGTGTCCGGGCAATGATCACGACGATCGAATACCCCATCGCCATCCTCATCACCATCCTGGGCGTAACAGATCAAGCCACCACCGATCAGCCCCAGGGCCGCACCTCCAGCCGCCCAGCTACCACTCTCGATCGCTCCCAAGCCACCGCCGGCCAGGCCACCGAGCAGGCTGCAGATGGGCCAGGTGCGTTGGTTGAGGGGGGCAGTACCATCACTGTGGGTTGCGCAACCTGTCAGCAGGCCGCCGAGCAACAGGACCGGGAACACGGTCCGAGGGAGAAGGTTCATCATGAATACTCCTGTGTCACCGGCAAGACCGGTCACACAGGAGTAAAGACTGCCATCGACGGCGACACAAGCCGCGCAGGCATAGGCTTTCAACGGTTGATCTGGATCTCCGTACGACGGTTCATCGCCCGGCCTTCGGCAGTCTTGTTGTCCGCCACCGGCTTGCTTTCACCGGCTCCGGTCACTGACACGAAACTGTTGCGAGGAATACCGTTGCTGATCAGGTAGTCCACGACCGAGTGGGCACGCTTGTCCGAGAGTTTCTGGTTGTAGGCATCGCTGCCGACGCTGTCGGTGTGGCCGGTCACGCGCAATTGTGCAGTCGGCGCTTCCTGTTTCAGGCGGCTCACTACGGTGTTGAGCTTGGTCTTGTCGGCGTCGGTCAACTTGGCTGAGTCGAAATGGAAGTACACATCGCGAATGACGATGGTTTCTTCCTTGACCACCACGACTTCTTCCACCACTGGTGGCGGCGGTGGGCAACCATTGGCATCGACCTGCACGCCTTTGGGGGTATGTGGACACTTGTCACGGCTGTCCGGCACGCCATCGCCGTCTTCATCGCCATCACCTTTTACCCAGCAGTAGGCACCTGCCAGACCACCGACCACCAATGCGCCACCGCCCGCCCACGAGGCGCTTTCGGTGGCGCCCAACGCCGCGCCCGTGACGCCGCCGACTGCGGCGCAGATTGGCCAGTCGGTTTTCTGCAAACCTGCACAACCAGTCAACACACTGGTTAACAGAACCAAGGGTACTGCCGTCCGAATGATGCTCATCTGATTTCTCCTGAGGGATCGGCTCGAGGCCGATTCACGGAGTAAAGACTGCGCATTTCAACTGCGCCAGCACCGGGCTATCACTGATTTCGCCCCGTAAATACGGGAGGTTCGCCGATTTAGTGGCGAACCGCTCTAGGCCCAAGGGTGCCGGCACGCTAGTCTTGGGCGTTCTGATCGAGGAGCTAAAATGAGCGCCGGAATTTCTACCCGTACTCCCCAGCAGGCTCTGGCGGCCTTACTGGACCGTTACGCCCCCCAACAATTGCTGCTGATCGGCGCCAGCGACTTCCCCGCCCTGGCCGCATTCAAGGAGGCTCACCCCGGTACCGAGGTGGCGCAGGCGGCCCCCGGCCCCTTGCCTGCGGAGCTGGCTGCTCGGCGTTTCGACCTGGCTCTGGCAGTGGACTGCCTGGAGCATCTGCCCAAGCGCGATGGTCTGAACCTGCTTGGGGGCATTCGCAACCTCAATGCCAGCCGGATTGCCGTGCTGGCCGACCTGTGTGCCTGCGGCTGGCAGGAGACCGACTTTTTCTCCCTGGCCCTGCAGGCCAGTGAACGCTTCCAGCGGGACGAACAGGTACTGACCCTGTTTACCTACGATCTGCTTGAATACAAACAAGTGCCCGACTGGCTCAACTCTCGCTTCTGGGCGAACCCGGAAAACTTTGGAAAGTATTGGTGGTAACACAATGAGCGCCTCGATTTGTCCTTGTGGCAGCGGCAACCTCCTGGATGCCTGCTGCGGCCACTACCATGCCGGCCATCCCGCCCCTTGCGCCGAAGCCCTGATGCGCTCGCGCTACAGCGCCTATGTACTGGGGCAGGTGGATTACCTGCTGGCCACCACACTGCCGATACAACAGGCAGGCCTGGATCGCCAATCCATCAGTGACTGGAGCGCACAAAGCACCTGGCTGGGGCTGGAGGTGGAAAGCTCGGAGGTCTTCGGCGGTCAGCCGGAACATGCCTTCGTCACCTTCACTGCTCGCTGGCATGACAGCCAGGGCGAACACAGCCATCGCGAACGCTCGTCCTTCGTGCAGAATCAGGGACGCTGGTACTTCATCGACCCCACGGTGCCCCTGAATGCCGGGCGCAATGACGCCTGCCCCTGTGGCAGCGGGCAAAAATTCAAGAAGTGCTGCGCCGGCTATTTCACACGCTGAGCCTTTGCAGGCCAGGCACCCCAAGCCCAGGACGGGTACAGGGGGTTCAAAGGGAGTCTTGCAATGATCGGTGAGCTGCGCGCATTACGGGCCGTCTGCCTGCTCGGACTGCTGAGCCTGTCGGGGTGCGTGTCCTGGTTCACCGATGAGAACCTGGACCCTGCGGTACACCTGGTCGAGGTCGAGGTGGTCAAGGCCAACCTGCTGGAGCAGCGCTTCACCCTGCACCTGCGGGTCGACAACCCCAATGACAGCGACCTGACGGTGCGCCGCCTGACCTACCGGGTCTACCTGGAGCGCTTTCTGCTCAGCGAGGGCGAGCACGAACACTGGTTCACCGTCTCGCCCCACAGCAGCCGCTTCTTCAAAGTCCCGGTGCGGACCAACCTGTGGCCGCAGATTCGCGATGTGGTGAAACTGTTGCGCAAGCCCGAACGGCCGATCCCCTATCGCCTCGAAGGCGAGCTGGAAATCGGATTATTCATCGGCCAGGACGTGCACCTGAAGCGCAATGGCGTGATAATTCCCGGTGATTTTATCCCGGAGTAACCCGCAATGACCCAGCAACCTCATGTCCATGGCCCTGACTGCAACCACGATCATGACCACCACGACCATGATCATGACCATGGCCATGTTCACGGTCCGCACTGCAACCACGCCCACCAGGAGCCGGTACGCAACGCGCTGAAAGACGTTGGCCGCAACGATCCTTGCCCATGCGGCAGCAGCAAGAAGTTCAAGAAGTGCCACGGCGCTTGATCTGATCGCGGGAGAGGCTTGTCCGCGCGACTTCGCCGTCCGACCTCTCCTAAAAAAGCTGCGCCAGGTTCAACACCGTGGCGTACTCGCCGTGCAGGTTGGCCAGCGACATGTCATGCACTTCCTCGGCAGAACGGGCGCGACCGGCGAAGTCGAGCTTGTCGAAGGTAAAGCAGGCGTCGGCCACTACCCATACCGCAAAGCCCAGGTTACCGGCGGTTCTCGCCGTCGACTCCACCGAGTTGTTGGTGGCAACACCGACTATCACCAACTGTCCGATCCCCTGTCGGCGCAGATCCGCCTCCAGCGAGGTGCCACAAAAAGCATCCGGCACCTGTTTCTGAATCAGCCCCTCCCCCGTTTGCGGGCGAAAGCGCGGCTGAAACTCCACACCGGACTGCCCGGGCCAGAACACCGAATCCGTCGAGCGCGACAGATGCTGCACATGGATCACCGGCCAACCCCGGGTGCGCCAATGGGCCAGCAACTCGAGCATCCGCTCTTCTGCCTCAGGATTGTTTCGTGGACCGAGCCGGGGGTGCAGGATGCCTTGCTGTTGATCGATGAGTATCAGCGCCGTGTCGGCCGGAATGGGCATTGAGCATTCTCCGTTGGAGCATCATTGAATTTTGCCGACTTCAACATCACCTTCTGTTTCAGGCAAGCCACCCATTGCACACAGGACGACCTAATGCCGGAGTTTGCTGTCGTTTAACAAGGACCCATTCCTTTTGGAGCGCTGCATGATCGACCTGTACTACTGGACCACCCCCAACGGCCACAAGATCTCCCTGTTCCTGGAAGAAGCCGGCCTGCCCTACACCCTGTACCCGGTCAACATTGGCCTGGGCGAACAGTTCAAGCCGCAATTCCTGAAGATCGCTCCCAACAACCGCATTCCGGCCATCGTCGACCATGAACCGGCAGATGGCGGCGCACCGCTGTCGCTGTTCGAGTCCGGGGCGATCCTTTTGTACCTGGCGGAAAAAACCGGACAGTTCCTGCCCCAGGACCTGCGGGGGCGTCAGGAAGCCCTGCAATGGCTGTTCTGGCAAATGGGTGGGCTGGGGCCGATGGCCGGACAGAACCATCACTTCAGCCAGTCCGCCCCGGAAAAGATCCCCTACGCCATCAAACGCTATGTGGACGAAACGGCGCGGCTGTACGGCGTGCTGGACCGGCGCCTGGCAGACCGGGCGTTCGTCGCCGGCAGTGACTACAGCATTGCCGATATGGCGATCTATCCGTGGATCGCGTCGTACAAGAAACAGAGCCAGAAACTCGAGGACTTCCCTCATCTGCAGCGCTGGTTCAACAGCATCCAGGGGCGGCCGGCTACCGAGCGCGCCTACGCTCTGGTCGAGCAGGTCAATCCCGCCTCTTGAGCCTTGCACCGGCCAGCTCCTGTAGGTGCTGGCTTGCCAGCGAATGGCCTGCAAAGGCCAGGCCGGGCTCCAAGGCCTCTTCGCCGGCGAGCCGGCTCCTACGGGTTTGGCCAGCTACCGACGCGCCGGCGATAACTATTTGTGGCGCGCTCGAGAAATACCTCCTGCCCCCGCTTGCGCGGCACTCGCCTGCTCACTAACGTAGCGCCTTTATCGACGCTACCCCCCGCAGGAGCTTTGCCATGGCCTCGCCAGCCCTCTCACATTTTCTTCCCCGGTTCGGCGTTGCCGCGGCAGTGGCCGGTGCTCTCAGCCTGGCCGGTTGCCAGTCCTGGAACACCCAAAACAGCCTGCCACCCACCTCGGGCGTACAGCCCCTCAAGGGCCTGGCGCAGAACGTTTCGGTCAGACGTAGCGCCGTCGGTGTACCGCTGATCGAAAGCAACAGCTTCCACGACGCGCTCTTCACCCTGGGCTATGTACACGCCAGTGATCGTATCGAGCAGATGGTCACCCTGCGCCTGCTGGCCCAGGGCCGCCTGGCGGAGATGTCCGGCGCCGAGGTGCTGGAAGTCGACCGCCTGATGCGTGCGGTGAACCTGAAGAAAAGCGCCGACGAGCTGTACAAGGCCTCGTCGCCACGGATCAAACGTTTCTTCGAGGTCTACGCACGGGGCGTCAACGCCTATCTGTTCCGCTACCGCGACAAGCTGCCGCCAGACCTCGCCGCTCGTGGCTACATTCCTGAATACTGGAAGGCCGAGGACTCGGCACTGATCTTCTGCCTGCTGAATTTCGGCCAGTCCGCCAATCTGCTGGAAGAGATCAACAGCCTGGTACTGGCGCAAAAGGTCGGCAGCGACAAACTGCCCTGGCTGACCCCGAGCTACCCCGATGAGCCGCTGCCCATGGCCGAGGCCGACAAGCTCAAGGGGCTGACACTGCATGTGCCGGGTTTGAGCGAACTGAGCCTGGCTGCCAAGCAGATGTCAGCCCTCAATTCACTGGGCGTCACCGCCGGCAGCAACCTGGCTGTCGCCCCGCAGCGCACTCGCAGCGGTCGCAGCCTGCTGGCCAGCGACAGCCAGATCAGCGCCTGGTACTACGTACAGATCCGCGCACCGAAATATCAGGCAGCTGGGGCCTCGATCGCCGGTTTACCGACCATTGTGCAAGGATTCAACGGCAAGCTGGCCTGGAGCATGAGCTCGGCGATGGGCGACAACCAGGACCTGTTCCTGGAAAAACTCAAGCGCCAGGGCAATGCCCTGTACTACCAGAACAACGGAAAATGGCAGCCGGTCATCGTTCGCAACGAGACCTACTTCGTCAAAGGCCAGCGGCCGATTCGCGAAGCCGTGTACGAAACCCGCCACGGCCCATTGCTCAACAGCACCCTGGGGATCAACGCCAACAATGCCCTGGCCAGTGGCTACGGCCTGGCGCTGCAAATGCCGGAGCTCAAGGACGACAAGAGCCTGGATGCTTTCTTCGATCTGTCACGGGCACAGAATGTGGAGAAGGCCTCCGACGCCAGCCGCGAGATCCGCGCCATTGCCCTGAATATGGTCTATGCCGATGCCAGCAACATCGGCTGGCAGGTCACCGGGCGCTTCCCCAACCGCCGCGAGGGCGAAGGCCTGCTGCCCTCTCCCGGCTGGGACGGACGCTATGACTGGGATGGCTACGCCGACCCGATGCTCCACCCTTATGACCAGGACCCGGCGCAAGGCTGGATCGCCACCGCCAACCAGCGGGTGATCTCCCGCGGTTATGGCATGCAGCTCTCCAACTCCTGGGAGGCTCCGGAGCGGGCCGAGCGCATCGGCCAATGGCTGTCGGGCGGCAAGCAGGACAACCGCAGCCTGATTGCCCTGCAGTACGACCAGACCACCCTGTTCGCGGCCAAGTTGAAAAAGATGTTCGAGGCGCCGGGCATGGCCCAGCCGCTGAAAAACGCCATCGACACCCTGCCCGATGCAGACCGCGCCAAGGCCCGGGAAGCCTACAGCCGGCTGATGGCGTTCGACGGCAAGCTCAGTGCCGGCTCCGCCGACGCCGCACTCTACGAACTGTTCCTCCAGGAAAGCGCCAAGCAGACCTTCCTCAAACAGCTCGGCCCAGAGCCCGGCGTCGCCTGGCAGGCCTTCGTTGCCAACGCGGGCCTGTCCTATTCGGCCCAGGCCGACCATCTTCTGAGCCGGGAAGACAGCCCGTTCTGGGGCGACTCGCGTAACGGGCAAAAAGAGGACAAGCCGGCCATTCTCGCCCGCAGCCTGGCGGCGGCCGTCAGTTCGGGCGAGCAACTGCTGGGCACGGACCGCAAGGCCTGGCAGTGGGGCAAGTTGCACAGCTACCACTGGACCCACAACAATGGCCAGACAATGCGCGGCCCGTTGCAGGCCGGTGGCGACCAGAACACCGTCAACAGCGCCGGCTATCGCTGGGGACAGGACTTTGCCATTACCACGACCCCGGCCCTGCGTTTCGTCGTCGACTTCGCGCTGAGCGAGCCGCTGATGGGTCTCAACAGCAGTGGCCAATCCAGCAACCCGGTGAGCCCGAACTACGCCAACGGCATCGACGGCTGGCTCAAGGCCCAGTACCTGAGTTTCCCGATGCAGCCGCAGAACTTCGAGCGCAGCTACGGCAAGACCCGCCTGACCCTGGTCCCGGGCAAGTAGCCTTCACGACCGAACCCGCCGGCGCATTCTGCGTCAGCGGGTTTGCCCCATAACGATCACTGTTCAATCCCTCCAGTTGCGATCAAGTCGGCAGACATCCGCTCTGCTCCGGCCTGCGGCCCACTTGCGGCCATCGCGCCCCCTCTTGGCGCCACACCACCAACACGCCCCCTTTCAGTGCACGACAGGCATTGTGCAAGCGCGATCAGCAGCTTTTAAAACACCTGTTCGGGACTCTGGTTCGGAAATTGCTACTTTCAATAAGTCTTATGCGTTCCAGTAACAGTACTCATGCGCCACAAGCGCTCATATTGGTTCTTAGGGATTGAATAATGAAAAAAGCATTGCTGACCCTTTCTGCACTGGCTCTCTGCATGGCCGCCGGCTCCGCGCTGGCCAAGGAATACAAGGAACTGCGCTTTGGCGTCGATCCGTCCTACGCCCCCTTCGAGTCCAAGGCCGCCGACGGCAGCCTGGTGGGCTTCGATATTGATCTGGGCAACGCCATCTGCGCCGAGCTGAAGGTCAAGTGCAAATGGGTCGAAAGTGACTTCGACGGCATGATTCCCGGCCTCAAGGCCAATAAATTCGACGGTGTGATCTCTTCCATGACCGTTACCCCGGCCCGTGAAAAAGTCATCGACTTCTCCAACGAGCTGTTCTCCGGCCCCACCTCGTTCGTATTCAAGAAAGGCTCGGGTCTGAGCGAAGACACCGCCTCGCTCAAGGGCAAGACCGTGGGCTATGAGCAAGGCACCATTCAGGAAGCCTATGCCAAGGCCGTGCTGGACAAGGCCGGGGTCAAGACCCAGGCCTATCAGAACCAGGATCAGGTCTATGCCGACCTGACTTCCGGGCGCCTGGACGCCTCGATCCAGGACATGCTCCAAGCCGAATTGGGCTTCCTCAAATCGCCGCAGGGCGCGGACTACGAAGTCAGCAAGCCGGTGGAAGACCCACTGCTGCCAGCGAAGACCGCAGTCGGTATCTCGAAAGGTAACAAAGAGCTGAAAGCGCTCCTGGATAAAGGTATCAAAGCGTTACACGATGATGGCACCTACGCCACCATCCAGAAAAAACACTTCGGTGACCTGAACCTCTACAGCGGTAAATAACCTGCCGGCGCCCATCCTCGATGGGCGCCTTTTTTATCGCCACGGGTCATTGATCAATGCTCGAAGAACTTCTAAAAAACCTGGGGCTTTCCGCCTTCAGCCTGAAGGGTTTCGGCCCTCTGCTGCTGGAAGGTACCTGGATGACCATCAAGTTGTCGGTGTTGTCGCTTCTGGTCAGCGTCTTGCTCGGCCTGCTCGGCGCCAGCGCCAAACTGTCCAGCCTCGCCCTGCTGCGGGTCCCGGCCCAGCTCTACACCACCCTGATCCGCGGAGTGCCGGACCTGGTACTGATGCTGCTGATTTTCTACAGCCTGCAAACCTGGCTGACCTCCTTCACCGATTTCATGGAGTGGGAATACATCGAGATCAACCCTTTCAGCGCCGGGGTGATCACCCTGGGTTTCATCTATGGCGCCTATTTCACCGAAACCTTTCGCGGGGCGATCCTCGCCGTGCCCCGGGGCCAGGTGGAAGCGGCCACCGCCTACGGCCTCAAGCGCGGCCAGCGCTTTCGCTTCGTGGTCTTCCCGCAGATGATGCGCTTCGCCCTGCCGGGTATCGGCAACAACTGGATGGTGATGCTCAAGGCCACGGCCCTGGTGTCGATCATCGGCCTGGCCGATCTGGTCAAGGCGGCCCAGGATGCCGGCAAGAGCACCTATCAGCTGTTCTACTTCCTGGTCCTGGCAGCATTGATCTACCTGTTGATCACCAGCGCCTCCAACTTCGTACTGCGCAAGCTTGAACGGCGCTACGCCGCTGGCGCCCGGGAGGCCGTGCGATGATCGAACTCCTGCAGGAATACTGGCGTCCCTTCCTTTACAGCGACGGGTACCACATGACCGGGCTGGCCATGACCATGTGGCTGCTCAGCGCCTCAATCTGCATCGGTTTCCTGGTGTCGATCCCGCTGTCCATCGCCCGGGTCTCGCCCAAGCGCTACGTCCGCTGGCCGGTGCAGTTCTACACCTACCTGTTCCGGGGTACGCCGCTCTATATCCAGTTGCTGATCTGCTACACCGGGATCTACAGCATCGCCGCGATCCGCGCACAACCGCTGCTGGACTCGTTCTTCCGTGATGCGATGAACTGCACCATCCTCGCCTTCGCCCTGAATACCTGCGCCTACACCACGGAGATTTTCGCCGGGGCGATCCGCAGCATGGCCCACGGCGAAGTGGAGGCAGCCAAGGCCTATGGTTTGAGCGGCTGGAAGCTGTATGCCTACGTGATCATGCCCTCGGCCCTGCGCCGCTCGCTGCCCTACTACAGCAACGAAGTGATCCTGATGCTGCACTCCACCACGGTAGCCTTCACCGCGACCATTCCCGACATCCTGAAAATCGCCCGGGACGCCAACTCGGCGACCTTCCTGACTTTTCAGTCGTTCGGTATCGCCGCCATCATCTACCTGTGCGTGACCTTCACCCTGGTGGGCTTGTTCCGTCTTGCCGAACGCCGCTGGCTGGCCTTCCTCGGACCGACCCACTAGGACTTGCTGCCGGGAAATCATCAATGCGCCACGAGATCCACGACCTGCTCGCTCCGCTGCCGGGCACCGCGCGTCAGGTCCACAGTTTTCATTTCGGCCCCGCCCAGGCCCAAGGCAAGGTCTACATCCAGTCCTCCCTGCATGCCGATGAAATGCCCGGCATGCTGGTGGCCTGGCACCTCAAGCAGCGCCTGACGGAACTGGAGGCCGCCGGTCGCCTGTTGCATGAAATAGTCCTGGTGCCGGTGGCCAACCCGGTGGGCCTGGAACAGGTACTGATGGACGTGCCCCTGGGCCGCTACCAGCTGGAAAGCGGGCAGAACTTCAATCGCGGCTTCGTCGACCTCAGTGAAGAGGTCGGCAACGCCATCGAAGGGCTGCTCAATCACGATCCGCAGCACAACCTCGACCTGATCCGCCGACACCTGGCCGATGCCCTGGCCCGTCACTCACCACAGACGCAATTGCAGTCGCTGCAACTGACCCTGCAACGGCTGGCCTGCGATGCCGACATGGTGCTGGACCTGCATTGCGATTTCGAAGCTGTGGCGCACCTGTACACCACCCCCGAAGCCTGGCCGCAGGTAGAGCCCTTGGCCCGCTACCTCGGTGCCGAGGCCTGCCTCCTGGCCACCGATTCCGCGGCCTGGTCGTTCGACGAGTGCTTCAGCCTGCTGTGGTGGCAACTGCAACAGCGCTTCGGCGAACACTTCGCCATTCCCGCGGGCAGTTTTGCGGTCACCGTCGAGCTGCGTGGCCAGGGTGACGTCAACCACGGCCTGGCCAGCCTCGACTGCCAGGCCATGCTGGACTACCTGACCCGCTTCGGTGCCATCGCCGGCCAGATTCCACCGCTGCCGGAGCTGCCCTTCCCAGCCACGCCGCTGGCGGCGGTCGAACCGGTGACGACAGCGGTGGGCGGTCTGCTGGTGTTCGCTGCGCTACCGGGGGAATACCTGGAGGCCGGGCAGTTGGTGGCTGAAATCATCGATCCGATCAATGACCGGGTTACCCCTATCCATTGCAACAATGCCGGGCTCCTGTATGCCCGCTCGCTGCGGCGCATGGCCACCGCCGGCATGGTGATCGCCCATGTCGCCGGCCGCGAGGCCTATCGCAGCGGCTATCTACTTTCGCCTTGAGGATGCAAGCCCCATGTACAAACTGACCGTTGAAGGCCTGCATAAATGCTATGGCGACAATGAAGTGCTCAAAGGTGTGTCTCTCAAGGCCAAGACCGGTGACGTGATCAGCCTGATCGGCGCCAGCGGTTCGGGCAAAAGCACCTTCCTGCGGTGCATCAACTTTCTCGAAACCCCGGACAACGGCGCCATGAGCCTGGATGGCCAGCCGATCCGCATGGTCAGCGATCGCCACGGCATGCACGTGGCCGATCCTGCCGAGCTGCAGCGGATTCGTACGCGCCTGGCGATGGTGTTCCAGCATTTCAACCTGTGGAGCCACATGACTGTGCTGGAAAACATCACCATGGCCCCGCGCCGAGTGCTGGGGGTCAGTACCAGGGACGCCGAGGAGCGCGCTCGGCGCTATCTGGACAAGGTCGGCCTGCCGGCCCGGGTCGCCGGTCAGTACCCGGCGTTCCTCTCCGGCGGTCAGCAGCAGCGGGTGGCCATCGCCCGGGCATTGGCCATGGAGCCGGAAGTCATGTTGTTCGACGAACCCACTTCAGCCCTGGACCCGGAGCTGGTGGGCGAGGTGCTCAAGGTGATTCAGGGCCTGGCCGAGGAAGGCCGGACCATGATCATGGTCACCCACGAGATGAACTTCGCCCGCAAGGTGTCGAGTCAAGTGCTGTTTCTGCACAAGGGCCTGGTGGAGGAGGAAGGTGCTCCTGAGGAGGTGCTGGGCAACCCGAAAAGCGAGCGCCTGCAGCAGTTTCTCAGTGGCAATCTGAAGTAGCGCCCGCGTGGTACGCCACCGTCCGCGCAGGATTGCCGCGGACGGGGCGACTGTCGGCATCCAGTGAGATCACGCCACAGGCGCGGGCGGCGGCTCGTCCGGCAAAGTGGGCTCGCCAGGTTCGGTGGGTTCTGGGGGTTGCGGAGAGTCCGGGTCGGGCTGACCGGGAATGCCGCCTGCCATGTTGACAGGCGGATGTGCCAGCAGGCTCCAAGCCAATACCCCAACCTGATTGGGTTCCAGCCTGGCCAAGGTGGCGCTGATTCGCGGATCTATCTTCATGGGGCACTCCTGAGCTATGCCCGGTACGCCTTGCGCATACCGGAAGTACACCCAATAGAGTGTGGGTGCGCTCAGGAATTCCCGCTATTTGTCAGACGGACGCACTCAGGTACGCGGCAGAGTCACACCACGCTGGCCCTGGTATTTTCCGCCACGGTCCTTGTAGGACACTTCGCACTCTTCATCCGACTCCAGGAACAGCATCTGCGCCACGCCTTCATTGGCGTAGATCTTGGCCGGCAAGGTGGTGGTGTTGGAAAATTCCAGAGTCACGTGACCTTCCCACTCGGGCTCCAGCGGAGTCACGTTGACGATGATGCCGCAACGGGCATAGGTGCTTTTGCCCAGGCAGATGGTCAGCACGTTGCGCGGAATGCGGAAGTACTCGACGGTGCGGGCCAGGGCGAAGGAGTTTGGCGGGATGATGCAGACGTCGCTCTTGATGTCGACAAAGCTCTTTTCATCGAAGTTCTTGGGGTCGACAGTGGCCGAATTGATGTTGGTGAACACCTTGAATTCATCGGCGCAACGCACGTCGTAGCCGTAGCTCGACACCCCGAAGGAGATCAGCCGATCCGGGCCTTCGCCACGCATCTGGCGCTCTACGAAGGGCTCGATCATGCCGTGCTCTTGCGCCATGCGGCGAATCCACTTGTCCGATTTGATGCTCATGGCGGGTGTCCTGAAATAACGAGGTGAAAAAATTCTGTCCGGCATCTTACCGGGGCGCGGGGTCGGGTTCAAAGTCTGGGGCGTTTTTCTCGCCTCACCCCGCATTTTTCAAAGGCTCGGCGACGAGCGACCCGCCGTCAGTCACGAAAACCGAGAAACCTTCGCACTGACCATTGGCACGTTCAGGAAAAAGGGTTAAGGTGGCGCCACTGTGTTGCTTGTGTCACTGAGAATCTCTACACGATGTTGAATTTCGATCCAACCATCTCCAAGAATTTTTCCTGCTCTTTGCACTCAGTCTCGGCCAGGGCTTTTCCTGAGTCGCAGTTAACTTTGTCCAAGGAGATACACCATGTCTAATCGCCAAACCGGTACCGTTAAGTGGTTCAACGATGAAAAAGGCTTCGGCTTCATCACTCCACAATCCGGTGACGACCTGTTCGTACACTTCAAAGCTATCCAATCCGACGGCTTCAAAAGCCTGAAAGAAGGCCAACAGGTTTCTTTCATCGCTACCCGCGGTCAGAAAGGCATGCAAGCTGAAGAAGTTCAAGTTATCTAACTTGTACTGATCCAGTAAAAAGCCCCGCCCTCAACAGCGGGGCTTTTTTGTGCCCGCAGATTTTTTTTGCTACCAGCAGCCAAGGCGCATCCTGACGAATGCACCTGGCCAGCACCAAGTTACCAAGTCACGCCGAAGCCCACGGTATAGCGGGTCTTGTCCAGGTCGCTGTCCTCGGTACCGCGGATCAGATCCTTTTCCGCCTTGAGGTTGAGCGATGCCCAGTCCGTAACCTTGTAGCGCAGCCCCATCTCCGCATCCAGCGCGTAGTCGGCGACCCCGGAAAGCGGCCTGCCCACTTCACCATTGGTGAAGAACTCCACCCGCTTGCCGATCAGGTAGCGGTTGTAATCCCACTTCATCGCGAGTGAATAGAAGCTGTCCTTGCCGCCATCGGCGTACTCGTAATCCGTGCGGTTGAGCAGCGAGCCCAAGGAAAATGCCCCCAGCTCATCGTCCCAGAACTGGTAACCGGGACCCGTACCCACCACCCGTTGCCGTGCCAGATCCTCGACCTTGTCGCGCTTATAGGTCAGGCGTCCTTCCCAGAACCACTTCTCAGTGATGAAGCGGTCCAGAGCGTACTCGGCACTCCAGTTGTCGGTGGTCACCACATGATTCTGGAACTCGCGGTTGTACTCGCCCTGGGCGTTGTGGCGCCAAGCGCCATGGCGCGCCGAGGTCTTGAAGTCAATGTCATAGTCATCGGTGTCCTTCTCTGCACGCTTGTAGTCCATGGCCACGTCGACATTACCCTTCCACACCATGTCCTCTACCAGCGGCTTGGGCTTCATGATCTGCTGAATGCTGGCCAGCTCCACGGTCTTGGGCGCCTCGCCGTTGGCCAGGACGACCTTGCCCTCCTCCGCCGCCTGCAACGACTTGGCCTTTTCCCCGATGTAAGCATCTTGCTTGACCAGCAACTCCTGATCGCTTTCCAGGGTCTTGACCTGCTTCCAGTCGATGGAAATAGCACCACCGTAATCGGTCTGGATCAACAGCTTACCGCCGTCGAAAACCTTGATCTTGCCGCTCAACCGATCACCATTCTTCAACCAGACGGTATCGGCCAGGGCAGGCATGGAGGCGCTGAGCACCGCGAAACACAGCAACGTTCTAGGCAACATAAGCAATACAGGACTCGATCTTGCGAAAAAAAACGGCATTATTCCTGCTGAACAAGCCTTAGTCAGGAGTGACCCGAGTATCGAGAGTGAGTTCAATACTCATCCAGATTTCACCCTCACAACCGACCAGCGCCCCTTCCTCTATCTGGAACCGCGAAAGTGACCGAACACGGCGAAGACTCGCAAAACCCCGCGCAAATCCGACGCACGGCGCTGTACCTGACCCTGGCCCAAGTCCCCGAAGGCAAGGTCGTCAGCTATGGCCAACTGGCGGAAATGGCCGGTCTGGGCCGGGCCGCACGCTGGGTTGGACGCACCCTCAGTCAGTTACCCGCCGATACCAGCCTGCCCTGGCACCGGGTACTCGGCGCCGGGGGCCGCATCAGCCTGCCCGTCGGCAGCCCATCAGGCGACGAGCAACGCGCCAGACTGCGCGACGAAGGTGTCTCTATCCTGAACAATCGCGTGGATATTCAGTGCCATGGCTGGCGCCCGGTAGAGCACAGCGGTTAGAGTGCGCGCTTTGTTTCCGTAATCTGAGGCAGACTTCAGCCCATGCCCCGTAAAACCTGGCGAGCCGCACTTGCCGCCTATGCCAGCCCCTCGACGCTCGTGCTGTTGCTGCTTGGTTTCGCTGCCGGCATGCCTTACATGCTGGTGTTCTCGACTCTTTCGGTGTGGTTGCGCGAGGCCGGTGTGGCCCGTGAAACCATCGGTTACGCCAGCCTGATCGGTTTGGCCTATGCCTTTAAATGGGTGTGGTCGCCGCTGCTCGACCAATGGCGCCTGCCTCTATTGGGCAAGCTCGGCCGACGTCGCTCCTGGCTGGTACTGGCCCAAGTCCTGGTGATTCTCGGCCTGATCGGCATGGGCTTTTGCGACCCGCAAAAACACCTTTCCTGGCTGATTGCCATTGCGGTGGTCGTTGCCTTTGCTTCGGCGACCCAGGACATCGCCATCGACGCCTACCGCCTGGAAATCGCCGACGACAGTCGACAGGCCGCCCTGGCCGCCAGCTATATGTCCGGTTACCGGGTCGCGGTACTGCTGGCCACCGCCGGCGCCCTGTTTTTCGCCGAAGGCTTTGGCTCAACCGGCTTCAGCTACAAGCACTCAGCCTGGACCGGTACCTATGTGCTGTTCGGCGTACTGATGATTCCAGCACTGATCACTACCCTGCTGATGCGTGAACCTGCGGTGCCATTGCGCACCCAACTGTCGGCAGGGCGCTACAGCTTCGCCCACCAGTTGATCTCGGTATTCGTCCTGATCGTGCTCCTGGTTTCGGTGCCAGCCACCTTTACCCAGCTCTACAACACCGACTTCGCCAGTGTGATCTTCGACGGCGTGAGCCTGCTGGACCTGCTGCTGGAAGACCGGGCCTTCCTGCGGGCGATCCTCTACATCACGCTCAGCACCCTGTGCCTGTCAGCCATGGGCCGTCGGGGCCTGGCGCCGGTGCTGACCCCGGTAAACGACTTCATCCTGCGCTACCGCTGGCAAGCCTTTCTGTTGCTCGGTCTGATCGCCACCTATCGCATGTCGGATACCGTCATGGGCGTGATGGCCAATGTGTTCTATATCGACCAGGGTTTCACCAAGGACCAGATTGCCGGAGTCAGCAAGATCTTCGGCCTGATCATGACCCTGCTCGGTGCCGGCATGGGCGGCCTGCTGATCGTGCGCTTCGGCATCCTGCCGATCCTGTTCATCGGTGGTGCCGCGTCCGCCGGCACCAACCTGCTGTTCCTCATGCTCGCCGACATGGGCCCGAACCTGAAAATGCTGATTGTCACCATTTCCCTGGACAACTTCAGTTCAGGAATGGCCACTTCCGCCTTCGTCGCGTACCTCTCGAGCCTGACCAACCTCAAGTTCTCCGCCACTCAATACGCCCTGCTCAGCTCCATCATGCTGCTGCTTCCACGCCTGATCGGCGGCTATTCCGGGGTCATGGTGGAAAAATTCGGCTATCACGACTTCTTCCTCATCACTTCGATACTCGGGGTGCCGACGCTGATTCTGATCGCAATTCACTGGTTCCAGGAGAGCCGTCGCGCCGGACCGAAAGACCCGTCGGAGCAGCCCGCCAAGGGCGCTGTCGCGGGCGAAGAATCCTAGAAAATCCCGGGAGTTGCAGGCTTTTCTCCGCGGCTCCCGCCCCCTCAAAGCGCAATCCTGTACGCCAGCGGAACTCGCCCGTACAATGCTCCGTCACTTCCAGTCTTCAGCAACCGACAACGGCCTACCATGCGCACCAGTCAATATTTGCTCGCCACACAGAAAGAAACGCCTTCCGACGCGGTCGTGATCAGCCATCAGCTGATGCTGCGCGCCGGCATGATCCGTAAACTGGCTTCCGGCCTGTACACCTGGCTGCCGATGGGCTTGCGGGTAATGCGCAAGGTTGAAGCCATCGTTCGCGAAGAAATGAACGCCGCGGGCGCGCTTGAAGTGTTGATGCCGAGCACTCAACCGGCTGAGCTGTGGCAGGAATCCGGTCGCTGGGAAGAATACGGCCCTGAGCTGCTGCGCTTCAAAGACCGTCACGGTCGCGATTTCTGCGCCGGCCCGACCCACGAAGAAGTGATCACCGACCTGGCCCGCAACGAGCTGAGCAGCTACAAGCAACTGCCGCTCAACCTGTACCAGATCCAGACCAAATTCCGTGATGAGATCCGCCCACGCTTCGGTCTGATGCGCGGTCGCGAGTTCATCATGAAGGACGCCTACTCCTTCCACGCCGACCAGGCATCGCTGCAGGTCACCTACGACCGCATGCACCAGGCCTACTGCAACGTGTTCAGCCGCCTGGGCCTGAACTTCCGCCCGGTGGAAGCCGATAACGGCTCGATTGGCGGTGCCGGCTCCCACGAGTTCCATGTGCTGGCCGAGTCCGGCGAAGACGATATCGTCTTCAGCAACGGTTCCGACTACGCGGCGAACATCGAGAAAGCCGAAGCCGTGCCACGGGAAACCTCCCGTCCGGCGCCGACTGAAGATCTGCGCCTGGTGGACACCCCAGAAACCAAGACCATCTCGGCCCTGGTGGAAAAATTCAATCTGCCGATTGAAAAGACCATCAAGACCCTGATCGTGCGCGCCGAGGAAGAAGGCAAGCTGATCGCCCTGGTGATCCGTGGCGACCACGAGCTCAATGAAATCAAAGCCGCCCAGCAACCTGGCGTAGCCAGCCCGCTGGTCATGGCCACGGACTCCGAACTGCGCGACGCCATTGGTGCCGGCGCTGGTTCCCTGGGTCCGCTGAACCTGCCATTGCCGATCATCATCGACCGTTCGGTGGAGCTGATGAGCGACTTCGGTATCGGTGCCAACATCGACGACAAGCACTACTTCGGCGTCAACTGGGAACGTGACCTGCCCGTACCAACTGTTGCCGACCTGCGCAACGTGGTGGCCGGCGACCCGAGCCCGGACGGCAAAGGCACCCTGGAAATCAAGCGCGGCATCGAAGTCGGGCACATCTTCCAGCTGGGCAACAAGTACAGCAAGGCGATGAAGTGCGAAGTGCTGGGCGAGAACGGCAAGCCGGTCACCCTGGAAATGGGCTGCTATGGCATTGGCGTGTCCCGCGTGGTGGCCGCTGCCATCGAGCAGAACAACGATGAAAACGGCATCATCTGGAGCGACACCCTGGCGCCGTTCCAGATCGCCCTGGTGCCACTGCGCTACGAAACCGAGCAGGTTCGCGAAGCCACCGACAAACTCTACGCAGAACTGACTGCCGCCGGTTTCGAAGTGCTGCTGGACGATCGCGACAAAAAGACCAGCCCGGGCATCAAGTTCGCGGACATGGAGCTGATCGGCATTCCTCACCGGATCGTGGTCAGCGACCGCGGCCTCGCCGAAGGCAACCTGGAATACAAGAGCCGTACCGAAGCCCAGGCGCAAGCGCTGCCAGTGGCCGATGTCCTGTCCTTCCTCCAAGCCCGTATCCGTCGCTGAAACCAGATAGAGAAGTCATGTTCAAGCGAAACACCTTAAGCCTCGGTGGCGCCGCCTTGTGCGGCGCCCTGCTGGTCAGCGGCTGTGCCAACCAGATGTCACAACGCAGCGAGCACGAGGAGCGGGTCGAGCGCAAATTGCTCGACCATAGCCTGCAGATCGATGTCGGTGAGCCTAAGGTGCTTGAGCTGCCGCAACGCCGGGTACGCATCCACGAGCAGAAGACCTTCGAAGTGACTGAGTTCGAGGTCACTCGCCGCTACGATCGCTATACGCCCTACCAACCCTGGCGGGAAATCTACGAGATCCCGCTGGGCGCGGTGGCCCTGGTGGCCGGCGTCGGCGCCAATGTGGTCAACGTGTTTGCTCTGGGCAACCTGCCAGACAGCGTCACCAAGGACTGGGTCAGCTATGGCGTGTCCGGGCTCAACCCGTTCATGAACATGCCGTCCCACGGTCGCGCCCAGCAGAACCTGGCGGCCATCGATGAAGTCCAGCGTGACAAGCGCCTGGAGTATTCGAGCCTGCCCTGGAGCGAGCGTCCAGTGCAGGTCAAAGCCGGCAAGCAAACCTACGATTTGAGTACCGATCGCAATGGTGTGCTGCGGTTGAACCTGCTGGACAACCCGTTCTCCGAACAGGACCTGAACCACATCGGCAAGTTGCAGATCAGCGTCGAGGATGCTCAGGACGAAGTGCATTCCGACTCATCCCTGAGTCTCAGCAGCAGCCTTCGCGGCAAGCTACTGGAAGCCCACGCACTGATTTACGACGACCTGGAAGATGACGAAGTGAGCCAGTGGGTACACCGGGTCAAGCGCCTGTCGGAGCTGGGGCTGGAAGAAGAAGCCAGCGAGCTGGAGCAGAGCCTGATCGAGCTGACCCGCAACGATCCGGAACTGCAGAGCGAGTTTCTCAAGTCCCTGACCAAGAACGCCGGCCGTCTGGTCGCCGATCCCGGTCACTGATTCACTAGGAGCCGGCTTGCCGGCGAATACCACGCCGCGGATCAATCGCGACGCCCAATTCGCCAGCCAGCCAGCGCCTACAACACGCCCCGAAACAGCTCCAGCTGTTCGTGACCACCACGTAGATCCTGCAGTCGCACTCCAATCCCCAACAGCCGCACTGGCTTGCCGCCACGCTTGAAGGCCTGGGTCAGCAGCTGCCGATAACTCTCCAGATCCCGTCCGGCCCCCGCCTGCTCAAGAGTGGTCTGGGTAAAGTCGTGGAACTTCACTTTGACGAAGGGTTTGCCCGGCCGATAACTGCTGTCGATACGTGCAATGCGCCCTGCCAGAGTCTCCATCAGCTCCGGTAGTTTCTGCAGGCAGCTATCCAGATCGGGCAGGTCCACGTCGTAAGTGTTTTCCACGCTGATGGACTGCCGCCGGCTGTCATTCTGCACCGGCCGATCATCGATCCCTCGTGCCAGGCTCCACAGCCGCTCGCCGAAACTGCCAAACTCGCGCACCAGGGCCAGCTTGTTCCAATCACGCAACTGCAGGCAGTCGACGATACCCAGGCGCCCCAGTTTGTCCGCCGTGACCTTGCCCACCCCATGCAATTTGCTCACCGGCAGTTCGGAGACAAAATCCTCCACCTGATCCGGGGTAATCACGAACAATCCGTTGGGCTTTTTCCAGTCACTGGCGATCTTGGCCAGGAACTTGTTGGGCGCGACGCCGGCCGACACCGTGATATGCAGCTGATTGGAGACCCGCCGACGAATGTCCTGGGCAATGCGCGTGGCGCTACCGGCGAAGTTCGGGCTATCGGAGACATCCAGATAGGCCTCATCCAGGGACAAGGGTTCGATCAGGTCGGTGTAGTCACGAAAGATCGTATGAATCTCTTTCGATGCCTCGCGATAGGCATCCATGCGCGGCTTGACGATCTCCAGGTCCGGGCACAGCGTCAGCGCATGCCGCGACGACATGGCCGAGCGCACGCCATAGGCCCGCGCCTCGTAGTTGCAGGTGGCGATCACCCCGCGTCGATCTGCGGAACCACCCACTGCCAGCGGCTTGCCGGCCAGTTGCGGGTCGTCGCGCATTTCGATGGCGGCGTAGAAGCAATCACAGTCAATGTGGATGATTTTGCGCTGCATCATATAAAGGCAGAGATCATTAAAGGCCGACGTTGAAATCAAAGCGGGCAGCCAGTATCTACCGACACCTGTATATAGCACCAGTACCTTGCATCTCAGATCAACGAGCACAGCGGCGGAGTGAATTTATTTTCTCAATGACCACAAACTCATCAATAGAGCTACAAGCCACGTTTTACCTAGGTCGAAGCCTCCTAAAACACCTCAGGCCGGACGCTAAGCGATTGAACCGGAAGCCTTTTTTAAAATTTATTGATTGACAGCATCTCGCGACGCTGTAGAATTCGCCCACACAGACGCGGGATGGAGCAGTCTGGTAGCTCGTCGGGCTCATAACCCGAAGGTCGTCGGTTCAAATCCGGCTCCCGCAACCAAACATCAAAAAAGGCTACTCGAAAGAGTGGCCTTTTTTGTGCGTGGCTGTTTTGTACTGCGCCCTCTCAAACATGGCACAAGCAAAACTCTTTAGCTGTCGATGACTTAAGAGACAGAACTGGCCATTCGACGTTTATTTGACCTATTGGACCATTAACGGTTGACACTCAGTCGTTCGCCTGTAGAATGCCGCCACACAGACGCGGGATGGAGCAGTCTGGTAGCTCGTCGGGCTCATAACCCGAAGGTCGTCGGTTCAAATCCGGCTCCCGCAACCAAACATCAAAAAAGGCTGCTCGAAAGAGTGGCCTTTTTTGTATCTGTTGAAAAAGTCCTTTCGCAACAATGACCTGGCAAAGTGTTGCGAGCCGTTAGCGATGCTTCGACCCTTCAAGATGCGAGCTATGCTCTGTCTCGAGCGACCACCCGGTGGCCATTGCCCAGGGTCGCCGGGCCACGGTGAGACGCGTTAATATTTGAAACTATTTTTTCTACAGGGATTGGTAACTTGGCTGGATACCCCCATCCTGTCGCGCACAATCCACGAGGTGATTGATGCGCGCCAACACGTCTGATTCACAAGACAGCGATACCACTACCGCCACTCAACCTGTGACAGCCACTCGCTTGCGCTGGCTGGACCTGTTGAGCAAGTACCGCCAACCCCTGGGCCTGGCCATAACCCTGCTGCTGTTCGCCATTGCCCTGATCGCTTGCCGTCACCTGCTCAGCGAGCTGGACTTCTACGCCCTGCACGATTCGATCCTCGAGGTGCCCAAGCCGGCCCTGCTCGGCGCCTTGGGCGCGACCATCGTCGGCTTCATCATTCTGCTGGGGTACGAGTGGTCCGCCAGCCGTTACGCCGGGGTCAACCTGCCCGGCCGCACCCTGGCCCTGGGCGGCTTCACCGCTTTCGCCATCGGCAACGCCATCGGTCTGTCGCTGCTGTCCGGCGGTTCGGTACGTTATCGCCTGTATGCACGTCACGGGCTGGGGGCCTCCGACGTTGCACACATGACCCTGTTTGCCAGCCTCTCTCTGGGTTGTGCCTTGCCACCGCTGGCGGCCCTGGCCACCCTGAGCAACTTGCCAGCAGCCTCGGCGGCCCTGCGCCTGCCTGAAAGCCTGCTGGCCGGCATTGCCATTGCCGTCCTGCTGCTGGGCGCGGTACTGGCGGTCGGTATCTATCGCCGACGCCTGCCGGAGCAGCCCCTGCGCGACAACCTGCTGGTCCGGGTCGGGCGCCGCACCCTGCGCCTGCCTGGACGCCGCCTGACCTTCCTGCAACTGATCATCACCGCCCTGGACGTCGCCGCAGCCGCCACCGTGCTCTACCTGCTGCTGCCGGAGGCACCGCCGTTCGGCGCCTTCCTGCTGGTGTACCTGCTGGCCCTGGCCGCTGGTGTGCTCAGCCATGTGCCCGGCGGCGTCGGGGTGTTCGAAGCCATCCTGCTGGCGGCGTTCGCCGACAAGCTCGGTGCCGCGCCCCTGGCGGCAGCATTGCTGCTGTATCGCCTGATCTACGTGGTGCTGCCGATGCTGGTGGCCTGCGTCCTGCTGCTGATCAACGAAGCCCAGCGCCTGTTCCAGACCCGGCAATCCCTGCGGGTAGCTTCCGGCTTGGCGGCGCCGATCCTGGCGGTGCTGGTGTTCCTCTCCGGCGTGGTGCTGCTGTTCTCCGGCGCCACCCCGGAAATCGATACCCGCCTGCAGCACATCGGTTTCCTGATTCCCCACCGCCTGGTGGACGCTTCGCACTTCGGCGCCAGCCTGATCGGCGTGCTCTGCCTGCTGCTGGCCCAAGGCCTGCGCCGGCGCCTGTCCGCCGCCTGGATGCTCACCACCATTCTGTTGCTGGTGGGCGCCCTGCTCTCTCTGCTTAAAGGCTTTGACTGGGAAGAAGCCTGCCTGATGACCCTCACCGCCAGCCTGCTGGCCGTGTTCCGGCGCTCGTTCTATCGCCCTAGCCGCCTCACCGAACTGCCCTTCTCGCCGCTGTACCTGGTGGCCAGCGTCTGCGTGCTCGGTGCCTCCATTTGGCTGCTGCTATTCGCCTATCAGGACGTGCCCTACAGCCACCAACTGTGGTGGCAGTTCACCCTCGACGCCGACGCCCCCCGGGGCCTGCGCTCGCTGTTGGGAGCCGCGGTGCTGTTGCTGGTGGTGTCCCTGACCTGGCTGCTGCGCACCGCACGCCCGGTCATCCACCTGCCCACCAGCGACGAGCTGGACAAGGCCGCGAAGATCCTCATGGCCTCCTCTCAACCCGATGGTGGCCTGGCCCTGACCGGGGACAAGGCGCTGCTGTTCCACCCCAACGACGACGCCTTCCTGATGTACGCTCGCCGCGGCCGCAGCCTGGTGGCGCTGTACGACCCCATCGGCCCGACCCAGCAGCGCGCGGAAATGATCTGGCAGTTCCGCGACCTGTGCGACCTGCACCACGCGCGCCCGGTGTTCTACCAGGTACGGGCGGAGAACCTGCCCTACTACATGGACATCGGCCTGACCGCGATCAAGCTTGGTGAAGAAGCCCGGGTTGACCTCAAACGCTTTGATCTCGAAGCCAAGGGCAAAGAGATGAAGGACCTGCGCTACACCTGGAACCGCGGCACCCGCGACGGCCTGTCGCTGGAGATCCACGAACCCGGGCAAGCACCGATGGACGAGCTGAAGGTGATCTCCGACGCCTGGCTGACCGGCAAGAATGTCCGCGAGAAAGGCTTCTCCCTGGGCCGTTTCAGCGACGACTACTTGAAGCACTTCCGCATCGCCATCATTCGTTTTGAAGGACGCCCGGTGGCCTTCGCCAACCTGCTCGAGACCTACGGCCATGACCTGGCCAGCCTCGACTTGATGCGCGCGCACCCGGACGCGCCGAAGCTGACCATGGAGTTCATGATGGTCGGCCTGATCCAGCATTATAAAAATCATGGATACGCCCGCTTCAGCCTGGGCATGGTGCCGCTGTCCGGCCTGCAACCCCGCCGTGGCGCGCCGCTGACCCAACGCCTCGGCTCGATGGTCTTCCGTCGCGGCGAGCAACTGTATAACTTCCAAGGCTTGCGCCGCTTCAAAGACAAGTTCCAGCCCGACTGGGAACCCCGTTACATGGCCGTGCCGGCCGGGCTCGACCCGCTGGTGGCACTGGCCGACACCGCCGCCCTGATCGCAGGCGGCCTGACTGGATTGGTGAAACGCTGATGATTCAACGCTCTTGGCGGTATCTGCTGGCCACACTGGTGGTGCTGGCTTTGATTGCGGGTGGCGGCTACTGGTGGTGGAACCGTCCCGCCCCTGAACCCACCCTGGAACAACTGACCCAGGCCGACGGTTCGACCCTGACCCGAGTGACCCCAGGCACCAAGGCCAAGGCCCGGGTGGTGGTGGCGGTGCTGCCTGATTCGACCCTGACCGACAAACAACTGCTGGCCCTGAGCCGCAGCGGCGCGGCGCAGATCGTCCAGGTGATCCTGCCCAAGGACGATTGCAAACTGCAGGAACAAGCCCTGCAAAGTGCCCTGCCCCAGCTCAACGGCCCAGCCACCCTGGTCAGCGGCATTGGCCCGGGCGCCGCCCTGGCCTGGCGCTGGATCGCCTCCCAGAACGACGACAAGGCCCAGGCAGTGTCAGTTGGCTTCACCATCAACCCGGCCCCGGGCTGCACCGATCCGTTGCCCAAGACCCTGGCCCACGGCCATTGGCTGGTGGCCTGGAACGACAACCCCGACGATGAAAGCGCCGGTTTCGTCCGCGACACCCCCAACGCCACCACCAGCATCAGCGACTACGACATTCACCTGCCGCAAGTGCTGAACAATGAGCTGCGCAAACTGCTGGTAGGCTCGGACAACGGCGGCCTGAACATTCCCGTGGTGGAAGTCCCGGCCGGCCAGACCAAGGACACCGTGACCCTGTTCCTCTCCGGCGACGGCGGCTGGCGCGACCTGGACCGTGACGTGGCGGGTGAAATGGCCAAGATCGGCTACCCGGTGGTGGGCATCGACACCCTGCGCTACTACTGGCAGCACAAGACGCCTGAGCAAAGCGCCGTCGACCTCACCGAGCTGATGCAACACTACCGGCAGAAGTGGGGCACCAAGCGCTTCGTGCTGACCGGCTACTCCTTCGGCGCCGACGTGCTGCCAGCGATCTACAACCGCCTGCCGGAAGCCGAACAGCAGCGCATCGACGCCATTATCCTGCTGGCCTTCGCCCGTACCGGCAGCTTCGAGATCGAAGTCGAAGGCTGGCTGGGCAATGCCGGCAAGGAAGCCGCCACCGGCCCGGAAATGGCCAAGCTCCCCGCCGCCAAGGTGGTGTGCATCTACGGTGAGGAAGAAGTCGACGAAAGCGGTTGCACCGACAAGACTGCGGTCGGTGAAGCCATGAAACTGCCAGGCGGCCATCACTTCGATGAGAACTACCCGGCGCTGGCCAAGCGCCTGGTGGACGCCATCGAAAAGCGCCAGGCCAAGGATCAGGCCACCGCTCAAGAGTGAGCTGAGCCTAGCCCGACAAAGCCCCCGCAGCCTCAGGTTGCAGGGGCTTTTTTACATCAGCTGTCTAGTTGCCTCGTTGAAGCGCGCGTAATGGCGGATGACTCCCGCGCAGCTTGTAGGCAAACTCCGAGAGTTGTGTAGGGGGTGCGTTTTGGGCACTTTGCTGCCTTGCTGGCCTGCGCTTCGACGGGCTAGGCTCCGGGTGTCGCTGAGCATTCAGCGGCCGGGCTTGGAAACCCGAAGAGTCTGGGCAACTAGCACCCCATAGTGATTGCAGGCGAATTTGGCACCTGCAATCCATCTGTTATGGCGGCTGTGCGTGGGAGACCTTCGGGTCTGCCGGTTTCCTGGATTCCCGGTTTTCCAACCTGCGTACAGCTGCCACCCATTCGCTTGGAAACGAACGTGGTAGCTCCTCAAATTCAGGAGTTGGACCATGAACAATGCGAACCCGCCTCAACTGTCAGATCTGAAAACTATCGTCTTAAGCACTTTCCTTTACTGCTCGGAACGCCCGCTGTTCCAGGTCAGCCCCGGCCTGCTGTCCCTGGCCAAGGCCTTTGCCGAGGACGCTGCCTACAGCAAGGACAGCGACCGCCACGCCTGGGCAGCGCACTACCTGACCGCCATGGGCAAGGCGGTGGTGGACGATGTGGTGCAGGCGCTAGCCGCGTAAAGGCCGGGGCGGTCGCGCGGTCAGTAGGCTCTGGAAGAAACCGTTCAGGCATCAGTATCGATGTCGATGCCCAGTCCGTCATCGCGAGCAAGCTCGCTCCTACAGGGCCGTGAAACGAAAAAGCCCCCGCTGCCGCAAGGCAACGGGGGCTTTTGTCTGGTCAGGATTACATCTCGACCTGAGTACCCAGTTCGATCACCCGGTTCACCGGCAGCTTGAAGAAGCGCAGGTTGCCGTTGGCGTTCTTCAACATGAAGGCGAACAGCGCTTCGCGCCAGCGGGCCATGCCCACCAGTTTGGAGGCGATCACGGTCTCACGACTGAGGAAGTACGTGGTGCGCATGGGGCTGAAGTCCAGCTCGTCCAGGTGGCACAGTTTCAGTGCTTCCGGGACGTCCGGTTCATCGGTGAAACCAAAGTGCAGGATCACCCGGAAGAAGCCTTCGCCGTAGGAATCCACCTCGAAGCGCCGCTGTGCAGGCACACGCGGAATATCCTCGTAAACCACCGTCAACAGCACCACTTGTTCGTGCAGCACCTGGTTATGCAGCAGGTTGTGCAGCAAGGCGTGGGGCACGGCGTCCGGACGGGCGGTGAGGAACACGGCGGTGCCTTGTACCCGATGTGGCGGCTGTACGCGGATGCTGCCGATAAAGATTGGCAGCGGCAGCCCACCTTCGTCCAAGCGATCCACCAGCAATTCCTTGCCGCGCTTCCAGGTGGTCATGAGGATGAACAGCACGATCCCCGCCAGTACCGGGAAGGCACCGCCCTGGAAGATCTTCGGCACGTTGGCAGCGAAGAACAGCCCGTCCACCAGGAGGAATCCCACCAGAAGCGGCACCACCAGCATCGGCGGCCACTTCCACAGCAGCAGGATCACTGCCGACACCAGGATGCTGGTAATCAGCATGGTCCCGGTCACCGCCACGCCGTAGGCCGAAGCCAGGGCACCGGAGGACTCGAAACCGAGCACCAGCAGGATCACACCCACCATCAGCGCCCAGTTCACCGCGCCGATGTAGATCTGCCCCTGCTCGGCGCTGGAAGTGTGCTGAATGTGCATCCGCGGGATGTAACCCAACTGGATCGCCTGACGAGTCAGGGAGAAGGCCCCGGAAATCACCGCCTGGGACGCGATCACTGTGGCCAAAGTGGCCAGCACCACCAGCGGAATCAGGGCCCAGCTCGGCGCCAGCAGGTAGAAGGGGTTGCGGGCGGCTTCAGGGTTCTCCAGCAGCAGCGCGCCCTGGCCAAAGTAGTTCAGCACCAGCGCCGGCAGCACCAGGGCAAACCAGGCCCGAGCAATGGGCTTGCGCCCGAAGTGCCCCATGTCGGCATACAAGGCTTCGGCACCGGTCAATGCCAGAACCACCGCCCCGAGGATGGCGACCCCCATGCCCGGATGGACAATGAAGAAGCGCACGCCCCACATCGGGTTCAACGCCTGCAACACTTCCGGGTGCTGGAGAATGCCATTGACCCCCAGCCCGCCCAGGACCACGAACCAGGCCACCATCACCGGGCCAAACAGCTTGCCGATGCGATCAGTGCCGTGTTTCTGGATCAGGAACAAGGCCACCAGTACCACCAGCGCCATTGGCACCACCCAGTGTTCCAGGCCGCTGAATGCCAGCTCCAGGCCCTCGACCGCCGACAGCACGGAAATCGCCGGGGTGATCATGCTGTCGCCATAGAACAGCGCCGCCCCGATCAGGCCCAGAATCACCAGCATCGAACGCAAGCGTGGATAGGAACCGGAAGCCCGCCTGGCCAGCGCGGTCAGGGCCATGATGCCGCCCTCGCCCTGGTTGTCGGCCCGCAGGACGAACAGTACGTACTTGATCGAGACGACCCAGACCAACGACCAGAAAATCAGGGCCAGGATGCCAAACACCCCGTCATGATTGACCTGAACCCCATAATGGCCGGCAAACACCTCCTTGAGGGTGTAGAGCGGACTGGTGCCGATATCGCCATACACCACCCCGACCGCCGCCACCAGCATTCCCAGAGGCTTGCCCCCGGAGTGCTCGCCACTCGCCGCCTGACTACTTGCCTGACCCATCAATGACTCCTACTACTCAAGACCGGGGCTTCTTATATAGAAAGCGCAAGGTTATACAAGCGCTATTCTCTTAAGTTGCGCAGTTTGCCATGTAATTTGCAGATTCTTATTACCACTAAGGCGCCAACTAACGCCGTATGAAAGCAACCGGGCATAACGGGACGAAGCATAGTCCAGCGCTGGTCGTATTTCCCCTGCATAAAGCTGGTCAAGCGCGTCGACCATCGCTAGAATTGCGCACTTTTTGATCAGAGGCGCAGCCAGCGCCCAACCGTCGCACTTGCCCCCCAAGTGGCTCGACACCCAATACCGAGGTTAGACATGTCCACCCCCTCCGCGCCGGCCAACCCGAAAGTCGGCTTCGTATCCCTGGGTTGCCCAAAAGCTCTGGTCGACTCCGAGCGCATCCTTACTCAACTGCGCATGGAAGGCTATGACGTTGTGTCCACCTACCAGGACGCCGATGTCGTGGTGGTCAACACCTGCGGTTTCATCGACTCGGCCAAGGCCGAATCCCTGGAAGTGATCGGCGAAGCCATCAAGGAAAACGGAAAGGTCATCGTCACCGGCTGCATGGGCGTGGAAGAAGGCAATATCCGTGACGTGCACCCTAGCGTGCTGGCGGTCACCGGTCCGCAACAGTACGAGCAGGTGGTCAACGCCGTGCACGAAGTGGTGCCACCGAAACAGGACCACAACCCGCTGATCGATCTGGTGCCGCCACAAGGCATCAAGCTGACCCCGCGACACTACGCCTACCTGAAGATTTCCGAAGGCTGCAACCACAGCTGCAGCTTCTGCATCATCCCGTCGATGCGCGGCAAGCTGGTCAGCCGCCCAGTGGGCGATGTGCTCGACGAGGCTCAGCGTCTGGTTAAATCCGGGGTCAAGGAACTGCTGGTGATCTCCCAAGACACCAGCGCCTACGGCGTCGACGTCAAATACCGCACCGGGTTCTGGAACGGCGCGCCGGTGAAGACCCGCATGACCGAACTGTGCGAGGCCCTGAGCACCCTGGGCGTCTGGGTGCGCCTGCACTACGTGTACCCGTACCCGCACGTTGACGAGCTGATCCCGCTGATGGCCGCCGGCAAGATCCTGCCGTACCTGGATATCCCGTTCCAGCACGCCAGCCCGAAAGTGCTCAAGGCCATGAAACGTCCGGCCTTCGAAGACAAGACCCTGGCGCGAATCAAGAACTGGCGCGAGATCTGCCCCGAGCTGATCATCCGTTCGACCTTTATCGTCGGCTTCCCTGGCGAAACCGAGGAAGACTTCCAGTACCTGCTGAACTGGCTGACCGAAGCCCAGCTGGACCGCGTCGGCTGCTTCCAGTACTCGCCGGTGGAAGGCGCACCGGCCAACGACCTGGACCTGGAAGTGGTCCCGGACGAGGTCAAGCAGGACCGCTGGGAGCGCTTCATGGCGCACCAGCAGGAAATCAGCTCGGCACGCCTGCAACAGCGCATCGGCAAGGAAATCGAAGTGCTGATCGATGAAGTCGACGAGAATGGCGCCGTGGGCCGCTGCTTCTTCGATGCGCCGGAAATCGACGGCAACGTGTTCATCGACGGTGCAGGCGACCTGAAGCCGGGTGACAAGGTCTGGTGCCGGGTCACCGACGCCGACGAATACGACCTCTGGGCCGAAACCCTGTAAGGCGTAAAAAAACTGCCAAGCCCCGCTCTCGCGACGAGATGCGGGGCTTTTTTCGGTCTATCGTTAGCCCTTGCCAATCACATCAGGGGCAGCGGCATGCGCCACCACTCGGTCATCCACACACCGAAACTCAGCGACTACCCGGAACTGGTCCGCGTCTGGGAAGACTCGGTGCGCGCCACCCACGACTTTCTCCCGGAAAGCTATATAGAGCTGCTGAGAAAGCTGGTGCTGACCCGCTACCTGGATGCGGTAATGCTGATCTGTACCCGGGATCAGCGGCAACGCATCACCGGTTTCGCAGGCGTGGCGGCAGGCAAGATCGAGATGCTGTTCATCGACCCGGCCCATCGCGGCCAGGGCCTGGGCCGGCACCTGCTGCACTACGCAGTGGAACACCTGAATGCTCAGCAACTGGACGTCAATGAACAGAACCCCCAGGCCCTGGGCTTCTACTTCAAGCAAGGCTTCGAAGTGGTCGGCCGCTCTGAGCAGGACGGTATGGGCCAGCCTTACCCGTTGTTGCACATGCGCCTGAAACAACCACAACTGCAGGCCCGACGCGGCTAAAAGCCACAGCGGGCAAATGGACCCGCGATTAACCGGCGCCAGGCAGGTACAATAGCTGCCCTCTTTTGTTACGGCCCCTGTCATGACTGACCCGATTCGTCTCTCCAAACGCCTCATCGAACTGGTCGGCTGCTCCCGCCGGGAGGCTGAGCTGTTCATCGAGGGCGGCTGGGTCACCGTAGACGGCGAAGTCATCGACGAACCGCAGTTCAAGGTCGGCGCGCAAAAGGTCGTCCTCGACCCCGAGGCCAAGGCCACTGCCCCGGAGCCGGTGACCATTCTGCTCAATATGCCCGCCGGCCAGGACCTGGACAGCGCCCTGGCATCCATCGGCGCCGACAGCCTGTCGGATGAGCACCGCTACGGCAAACGTCCGCTACGCGGGCACTTCCTGCGCCTGACCGCCAGTGAAGACCTGCAGCCCAACGCCAGTGGCCTGCTGGTGTTCACCCAGGACTGGAAAGTGCTGCGCAAACTGACGGCCGATGCGGCCAAGATCGAGCAGGAATACGTGGTCGAGGTCGCAGGCGAGATGATCGATCACGGCCTCAACCGCCTGAACCACGGCCTGACCTACAAAGGCCGCGAGCTGCCACCGGTCAAGGCCAGCTGGCAGAACGAAAACCGCCTGCGCTTCGCCATGAAGAATCCACAGCCAGGCGTGATCGCGCTGTTTTGCCAAGCCGTCGGCCTCAAGGTCGTCGCCATTCGCCGCATCCGGATCGGCGGCGTGTCCATCGGCAAAGTGCCACTGGGCCAGTGGCGTTACCTGTCGACCAAAGAGAAGTTCTAAAACCTCCCCCATTCAGACGCCGTGCCCTGGCGCGGCGCTCCACGCGCATTGATCAGGACTGTAACCATGATTCATAACGATGTACTGCGCAGCGTGCGCTACATGCTCGATATCAGCGACAAGAAGGTCGTGGAAATCATCAAGCTCACCGGTTTCAAGGTCAGCCTGGACGACATCGTCAGCTACCTGAAGAAGGACGAGGAAGAAGGCTTCGTGCACTGCCCGGACGAAGTCATGGCGCATTTCCTCGACGGCCTGGTGATCTTCAAGCGCGGCAAGGATGAAAGCCGTCCGCCGCTGCCGATCGAACTGCCGGTGACCAACAACATCATCCTGAAGAAGCTGCGCGTAGCCTTCGAACTCAAGGAAGACGACATGCACGCCGTGCTCAAGGCCGCCGACTTCCCAGTGTCCAAGCCCGAACTCAGCGCGCTGTTTCGCAAGTTCGGCCACACCAACTACCGTCCCTGCGGCGACCAGTTGCTGCGCAACTTTCTCAAGGGCCTGACCCTGCGAGTACGCGGCTGAGCGTCGACGCACACCGTCAGCGCCTCTGATGAGCCACTATTGCGCAAGACAATAGTGGCTCCGCGACGAACGCCTGAAGACTAGGGTAGGCACACACCCACATCCCCTCAGGACTCGTCATGCATCCCTACTTTTCCCTGCAAGGCCGCACCGCCCTGGTGACCGGTGGCACTCGTGGCATCGGCAAGATGATCGCCAAGGCCTTCGTCGAGGCCGGCGCCCGGGTCTATATCTGTGCCCGTGATCCCGAGGCCTGCCGGCAAACCGCCGAGGAACTGGCAGCGTTTGGCGCCTGCCGGGGACTGGCCGCCAACCTGGCCAGCGAAGAAGGCGTGCAGCAACTCGCCGCCGCACTGGGCCAGCAACTGGACGCTCTGGACATTCTGGTGAACAACGCTGGCACCACTTGGGGCGCGCCCCTGGAAAGCTACCCGGCCAAGGGCTGGGAGAAGGTCATGCAGTTGAACGTGACCTCGGTGTTCAGTTGTATCCAGCAACTGCTGCCGCTGCTGCGCGGGGCCGGCTCGGCGGCCAATCCGGCGCGCATCATCAACATTGGCTCGGTGGCCGGGATCAGCTCCTTTGGCGAACAGGCCTACGCCTATGGTCCGAGCAAGGCGGCCCTGCACCAGATGTCGCGCATTCTGGCCCGGGAGCTAGTGAGCCAGCACATCAACGTCAATGTCATCGCTCCGGGACGTTTCCCCAGCAAGATGACCCAGCACATCGGCAATGATGAACAGGCCCTGGCCGAGGATACGGCGTTGATCCCGATGAAGCGCTGGGGCCGGGAAGAAGAAATGGCGGCCCTGGCTATCAGCCTGGCGAGCACCGCGGGGGCTTACATGACCGGGAATGTCATTCCTCTGGATGGTGGGTTCAGTCTCTGATCGGTGTCGTGTGCTTCGCCGGCAAGCCGGCTCCTACGGATGGCGCTGGGCGTTGTAGGAGCTGGCTTGCCAGCGAACGGGTTATCATGGCTCCTCCTCTCCCAGCCTCGACCCCAGAACATGACCTACAGCGTTTCTCCCATCGGTTTCGTGCGTTCCTGTTTCAAGGAGAAGTTCGCCATCCCGCGCCAGCCGCAACTGGCACCCGCCGCCCGTGGGGTAGTGGAATTGGTGGCGCCCTTCGATCAGGGCGATGCGGTGCAGGGGCTGGAGCAAGTCAGTCATGTCTGGCTGCTGTTCCTGTTTCACCAGGCCCTGGAGGAGAAACCCCGGCTCAAGGTGCGCCCACCGCGCCTGGGGGGCAACAAGTCCATGGGGGTCTTCGCCACACGCGCTACCCACAGGCCCAACGGTATTGGCCAGTCGGTGGTCAAGCTGGACAAGGTCGAGGCCAATCGCCTGTGGATCTCTGGCATCGACCTGCTGGACGGCACACCAATCCTCGATATCAAACCCTACGTGCCCTACGCCGACATCATTGCCACGGCGAGCAATGAGATCGCTAGTGCTGCACCACAGTTGATTCCAGTGCAGTGGCAGGACAATGCCCTGCAACAGGCCAAGACCCAAGCTCAGCGTCTGCAGGAGCCCTTGGTAGAACTCATCGAGCAGTGTCTGGCCCAGGACCCGCGCCCGGCCTATCAGGTGCCCACTGCCGAGCGGGAATACGGTGCGCAGTTCTGGGACTTGGATGTGCGCTGGCATTACCCCGAGCCTGGGCTGATCCGGGTGTTGGAAGTGGTCCTCGCCGGCTGAACCCTGGAAACGAAAAAGCCCGCGTTGCCTTTTCAGGCAACGCGGGCTTTTTTGTGTCTGGGAGCACCCGCCCAGTCAGCACGGATGCGCTGCCTGGGCGGTCTTCGCGAGCAAGCTCGTTCCTACTTTTCGACGAAAGCGCGCTCGATCAGGTAGTCACCCGGTTCGCGCATGCGCGGCGAAACGGTCAGGCCGAAGCTGTTGAGCACTTCACTGGTTTCATCCAGCATGCTCGGGCTACCGCACAGCATGGCGCGGTCGTCCTGGGGGTTGATCGGCGGCAGGCCGATGTCGCGGAACAGTTTGCCGCTGCGCATCAGGTCGGTCAGGCGGCCTTCGTTCTCGAACGGCTCACGGGTCACGGTGGGGTAGTAGATCAACTTCTCACGCAGTGCTTCGCCGAAGAACTCGTTCTGCGGCAGATGCTCGGTGATGAATTCGCGGTAGGCGACTTCGTTGACGTAGCGTACGCCGTGGCACAGGATCACTTTTTCGAAACGCTCGTAGGTTTCCGGATCCTGGATCACGCTCATGAATGGCGCCAGGCCGGTACCAGTGCTGAGCAGGTACAGATGTTTGCCCGGTTTCAAGTCATCCAGTACCAGGGTACCGGTTGGCTTCTTGCTGATGATGATCTCGTCGCCTTCCTTCAAATGCTGCAATTGGGAAGTCAACGGACCGTCTGGAACCTTGATGCTGAAAAATTCGAGATGCTCTTCCCAGTTCGGGCTGGCAATGGAGTAGGCACGCATAAGCGGACGGCCATTGGGCTGTTGCAGGCCGATCATCACGAACTGACCGTTCTCGAAGCGCAAACCCGGATCGCGGGTGCACTTGAAGCTGAACAGAGTGTCATTCCAGTGATGAACACTGAGGACACGCTCGTGGTTCATGTTGCTCATGTACGGGGGCTCCTAGAAATTGCCTGCGCTGACCATGAGCGCAATTGCACAGCATTCTAATGGCGGCGACAATATCTGTTAACTGGATTATTAAGATAAGGGTTATCGGTTATATCGATATGCGATTTACTCTCCGTCAACTGCAAGTCTTCGTCGCCGTCGCCCAGCAAGAGAGCGTTTCTCGGGCTGCCGGGCTTCTGGCCCTGTCGCAATCAGCGGCCAGCACCTCGATCACCGAACTCGAGCGCCAATCCAGTTGCCAGCTGTTTGATCGCGCCGGCAAGCGCCTGAGCCTCAACGCCCTGGGCAAACAGCTTTTGCCACAAGCGGTGGCACTGCTGGACCAGGCCAAGGAGATCGAGGACCTGCTCAATGGCAAGTCCGGATTCGGCTCGCTCTCGGTGGGCGCCACCCTGACCATTGGCAATTACCTGGCGACCCTGCTGATCGGCAGCTTCATGCAGGTGCATCCGGAAAGCCAGGTGAAGCTCCATGTGCAAAACACTGCGCATATCGTGCAACAGGTGGCCCACTACGAAATTGATCTGGGTCTAATCGAAGGCGACTGCAGTCATCCGGATATCGAGGTGCAAACCTGGGTCGAGGATGAGCTGGTGGTGTTTTGCGCGCCCCAGCACCCTATGGCCAAACGCGGCCACGCCAGCATGGAAGAGCTGACCCACGAAGCCTGGATCCTCCGCGAGCAGGGTTCCGGAACCCGACTGACCTTCGACCAGGCCATGCGTCACCACCGCAGCGCGCTGAATATCCGCCTGGAGCTGGAGCACACCGAAGCCATCAAGCGTGCCGTGGAGTCGGGATTGGGGATTGGTTGCATCTCCAGACTGGCGCTGAGGGATGCCTTTCGTCGTGGCAGCCTGGTGCCAGTGGAAACACCGGGCCTGGATCTGGCCCGGCAGTTCTACTTCATCTGGCATAAACAGAAGTATCAGACTTCAGCCATGCGCGAGTTCCTCGAACTGTGCCGTTCCTTTACCGCCGGGGTACAGCGCAGCGACGAAATCGTCCTGCCGAGCATTCCTTAGATCAGGATCACTGCCCAAACGATAGTGATCATGCTCAAGGCAATAAACTGCGCTGCGCTGCCCATGTCCTTGGCGTTCTTCGACAACGGGTGACGATCCAGGGAAATGCGATCGATCGCTGCCTCCACCGCCGAATTGAGCAACTCGACGATCAACGCCAGCAGACACACGGCAATCAGCAGCGCGCGCTCGACCCGGCTGACGTTGAGCAGGAAGCTCAAGGGAATCAGGATCACGTTGAGCAACACCAACTGACGAAATGCTGCCTCGCCGGTGAAGGCGGCGCGCAAGCCATCGAACGAATAGCCCGCGGCGTTGAGGATGCGTTTAAGACCGGTTTGACCTTTGAAAGGCGACATAAGCTGAGCAACTGAAGAAAAAGGAGTGGGGAAGCTAGTTCAACCAAAGTCAAAAAAGCGTGAACAAGCAGCCGGTTAATGGCTGGAAATTGACTCAAGTTGTTGCAAGAGCAAGGCCGCCTGGGTGCGGGTGCGAACCCCGAGTTTGCGGAAAATTGCCGTCACGTGAGCCTTGATCGTCGCCTCGGAAACACTCAGCTCATAAGCGATCTGTTTGTTCAGCAACCCCTCGCAGACCATGGTCAGAACCCGAAACTGCTGAGGCGTCAGGCTTGCCAGGCCTTCGCTGGCAGCCTTGGCTTCCGCCGAGACACTGACTTCTTCAAAGGCTTGCGGCGGCCACCAGACGTCGCCATCAAGGACGCTGCGCACCGCCTGCTGAATGACTTCCAGAGAACTGGACTTGGGAATGAAACCGCTGGCCCCGAACTCGCGGGAACGAACCATGACGGACGCTTCTTCCTGCGCCGAAACCATCACCACTGGAATCTGCGGATACTGCCCGCGCAACAACACCAGGCCTGAGAAACCGTAGGCACCGGGCATGTTCAGGTCCAGCAGCACCAGATCCCAGTCAGCTTTTTCGGTGAGGCGGGTTTCCAGCTCGGCGATGCTCGCCACTTCCACCAGACGCACATCAGGGCCCAAGCCCAGAGTGACGGCTTGATGCAGTGCACTGCGAAAAAGCGGGTGGTCATCGGCAATCAGGATTTCGTATGTGGCCATTTTTCAAATGATCCTGTTTTTCATGGCAGGACTGATGCATTCAGCCCTCACCCAAGCAACACGGGGGCTCGCCAGAGTGCGACACCCAAAGAACACGAACGCCGCGAAAAGCCTGAGCAAAACGATGGTTCAAACAGCGCTGGCGCCCTAATCGGCGCCAAGCATGCCCAGCGAAGCTGGGGTGGTCAAGCTTGAAGCTTTGCGGCATCTTAGCCAGCTAACTAATAAGAGAGCCCTCATGCGAAGCCAAGCATTGCGTGCCGATGTCCTGATGCTGATCACCGCCGTCATCTGGGGCTCAGCGTTTGTCGCACAAACCTCCGGCATGGATCATATCGGCCCCTTCCTCTATTCCGGCCTGCGTTTCGCCCTGGGCTCACTCTGCCTACTACCGCTGGTACTGCGCAAAACGCCCGCTGACCGCCAAGCCGAACCCCTGCTCAATCGTGGCCTGTTGTTGGGCGGCGTGCTCATGGGCCTGGCCCTTGCCCTAGGGATCAACCTGCAGCAGGTCGGCCTGATGTTTACCAGCGTAACCAATGCCGGGTTCATCACCGGACTCTACGTCATTGTAGTGCCGCTGCTGGGACTGCTGATTGGCCACAAGACAGGCCTGGGTACTTGGCTCGGCGCGATGCTGGCCGTGGTGGGCATGTTCCTGTTGAGCGTCAGCGACAGCTTTCACGTTGCATCTGGCGACTGGCTGCAACTGATCGGCGCCTTTGTCTGGGGCGCACACGTAATCCTGGTGGGAGTATTCGCCAGCCGACACGACCCGATTCGCCTGGCCTTCCTGCAATTTGCCACCTGTTCGGTGGTGAGCCTGGCCCTGGCGCTGTGCCTGGAGCCGATTCACTGGAACGCGATTGTCGCCGCCGGCCCGGCCATTCTTTACGGGGGCGTGATTGCTGTCGGCGTCGGCTACACCCTGCAAGTGATTGCCCAGAAAGACGCGATCGCCTCCCATGCGGCGATCATTCTGTCCCTCGAAGCCGTGTTTGCCGCGATTGCCGGTGCCTGGCTGCTGAATGAATCACTGCAACTGCGCGGTTACTTCGGCTGTGCACTCATGCTCAGCGGCATGCTAGTGGCCCAACTATGGCCGCAAAAATCCCAGGCAACGGCTACCACTACACAAAGGGCTTGAGCCGGGAATGCACTTCATCCTGCGGATCGATGGCCTTCTGGAACTTCGCCGACAGGTAATGAGTGCTGAATACGTCAAGATAGGCATCCATTACCTGGCTGACCTGCTCGTCCCCCGCCAACTCCAGGCATAGAGCGGCTACCTCGGCGGTACAGAAATGATCATCACGCTTGGAGCGCCGCAACTTGTAGCGCGAGAGCTTCTCGGAAGACAGGCTCAGCACCGGCAAGTGCTCAAGATAGGGGCTCTTGCGAAACATCTTGCGGGCTTCGCTCCAGGTGGCATCCAGCAGAATGAACAGCGGGCGCTTGCCTTCCTGCCGCCGGACCTCGCTGACCACTCGCTCGGGGGCCACGAACTCTCCGGGAAAGACGATATAGGGTTGCCACTGCGGATCGGCAAGCAAAGCCAGCAATTGCGGATCGACCTCGGTACGAGACCAGTGAAACGCCCAGGTATCGGCAATCACATCGGCGATCAACCAGCCGGTATTACTCGGTTTGAGCGGCTCCACATCGTGCATCACCAGGCACATGGCCGACTCGGCGCTGACCTTGGGCCGCCAGGCACACAGGCAATGACTGGGAATCACTCGGCAACGCGGGCAGCGCTCAGCCCGTGAGCCCCGTGCAAAAAAGGGTTTGACCGCACGAGCCATGCGCAGATCACGTAAACGGGATACCGCATGGCTCATCGCTGAGCACACCGGCAAAGGACAGGAATCGACACGAAAATAACTCGAAGGGGTAAAAAGTGGGACAAGTTTATCAGAGCTATCTGTTCAAACCTGTACCGCCTTCCTAGCTCTCCCCCTATAATTCGTCGCCACTGAACGCACAGTCGAGTGGCTGGTCGAAGCATCAGTCACTGCACCAGGAGAGTTTCATGTTGCGCTTTACCATCCCTACCGTCGCCCTTCTGCTGGCCTTGCCCCTGGGTGTCCAGGCTGCGTCCTTGCAAGAGTTCGAACTGAGCAAAATGCTGGAGAAGGTCGCTGCGGAAAGCAACGTCGGCACTCCCCGGGAAGTCAACGAGAACATTCTCGATCAGGGTTATACCGTTGAAGGCAAGGAACTGATCAACCACCTCAGCGTCCAGGCCGGCCACGCCGAACAGATGCGTGCCAACCCCAAGGCCGTCTACTTGCAACTGGGCGCCAGCGTCTGCCGCAACCCCAACTACCGCAAGCTGATGGCCAAAGGCGCAGTCATGCGCTACGAGTTCACCGAAAACCGCACCAATCGCCCTGTAGCCTCGGCGCGCTTCCAGGAATCGGATTGCCCTTCTCAGAAAGCGCCAAAGAAGAAGTGAATCAAGAACGGGACGCGCGCCGCTGCTGATCATCGGCGCGCAACTCCGCCACCAGGGCCTGCAGATATCGCGAAGGCCGCTCCTCCCCCGCCAACCGGCGTCGGCATTCTTCCTCAAGGCTCAAATGATGGGCCGCCGCAGCAGCTTGCAACAGCTGGTACAACTGCGGATCGACTTCCAGCACGACAGTGGTCATCCCTTGCCTCCCTGCCCTCGGCTTGCACGGACGAATGGCCGCGACCCCTTCCTGGGCCCGGCTCCTGAACCCAGCGCTGCACTTTAGTAAATCAGAGCCACGAGCCCTTGCCTTGGCGCCTGACCAATGGTGCCAAGGCTGGTAAATTCACCAAGAAGCGGTTGCCAGCCAAGACTTTATGGGCACATGATCAAGTCATGTCCGAAGGTTCCCATCGATTGTTCCAGGACGGTTCAGGAGGCCGTTCTTGTACGTCTTGCAGTGCAATTTTTTCTTAATAAAGGAAAGCAGAACCTCTGTGGATACCTCGATTGCGGCCCAGCGACGGTCAGCGGTGATCGGGACAGGAGAATTGCTCACACGCTGGGCTGAGCAGGCAGCGACACAGGCTGTGTCGTGGCACGTTCGAATACTTCGGTCGTGCACAAGGTTCTGCGCAGAAGGAGAAGCTGAATGCCTTACCAATCGAATGACCTGTTAACTCGTCATTTCCAAAGCAAGGGCGTCGACCTCACAAGCCAGGTCGAAGCGCAACTCAACCAGATTGCCCCCAACAGCCCGAATATCCCCCTCTATCGCGACATGGTTCTCACCGTCCTGCGCATGGCCGAGGACGACCTCAACCGCTGGAACGCCAAGATTACCCTGCAAGCGCTACGCGAGCTGGAACATGCCTTCCGGGTACTGGAACAGTTCAAGGGCCGGCGCAAAGTGACGGTATTCGGCTCGGCGCGAACGCCCAGCGAGCATCCGCTTTATGCCATGGCCAAGGAACTGGGAGCCGCTCTGGCCCGTTCGGACCTGATGGTTATCACCGGCGCCGGTGGCGGCATCATGGCCGCGGCCCATGACGGCGCGGGCCTGGAACACAGCCTGGGCTTCAACATCACCCTGCCCTTCGAGCAACATGCCAACCCCACCGTCGGCGGTACGGAGAACCTGCTGTCGTTCCACTTCTTCTTCACCCGCAAGCTGTTCTTCGTCAAGGAAGCCGATGCCCTGGTGCTCTGCCCAGGCGGTTTCGGCACCCTGGATGAAGCCCTGGAAGTACTGACCCTGATCCAGACCGGCAAAAGCCCTCTGGTACCGGTGGTGTTACTGGACGCACCTGGCGGACAGTTCTGGCAAGGCGCCCTGGACTTCATCCATAACCAGTTGGAGGCCAATCGCTACATCCTGCCCAGCGACATGAAGCTGGTGCGCCTGGTACACAGTACAGAAGAGGCAGTTAAGGAAATCCAGCAGTTCTACGCCAACTTCCACTCCAGCCGTTGGCTGAAGCAGGAGTTTGTCATCCGCATGAACCACAGCCTCAATGAACAGGCGCTGGAACACATGCAGACAGCATTCGCCGACCTGTGCTTGAGCGGCCAGTTTCAGCAACATGCCTACAGAGGAGAGGAGCACGACGAAGTTCAGTTCAGCCATCTGGCGCGGCTATCGTTCGTTTTCAACGCTCGTGACAACGGCCGTCTGCGGGAACTGATCGACTTTATCAACCTGCCCGAGAACTGGACCAAGCAACAAACCGAGACCCGCCAACGCGTGCGAGAAACCAGCAAAGTCAGCTGATAAGCACCGTCGCCCGCTGCATCATGCAGCGGGTATAACCTCAGTCATCCACCCCTCGGCCGCTCAACAGGCGGCCGATCATGTCCATGGAATACCCGCGGTAACTCAGAAAGCGCCCTTGCTTGGCCCGTTCTCGGGCATCCACAGGAAGCTGCCCGGCAAACTTGCGCTGCCAGACGTCTCGCAACTGCTCCTGCCAGTCGATACCGCACTCACGCAGAGCAAGATCGATATCACCTCGCTGCAAGCCACGCTGGCTGAGCTCTTCGCGAATACGCATCGGCCCGTAACCTGAGCGGGCACGATAGGAAACAAAACTTTCGAGATAACGGGATTCGGAAAGCAGACCCTCTTCCGTCAAACGGTCCAGGGCGGCTTCGATCATTTCAGGAGAGGCGCCGCGCTGACGCAGTTTACGCGTCAGCTCGACTCGACCGTGCTCGCGTCGCGCGAGCAGGTCCATTGCAGTTCGCCGCACCGCGACGAGGGTATCGAGTACGGCGGTCATTGGATCAATCAGATATCAGCGTCGGCCATATCGTCTTCGGTCTCTTTGACCGGATTGGCTTTGACGTCTGGCGAAGCGGTCAGCAGCTTCTCGCGGATCTGCTTCTCCAGCGCGTTGCCGATTTCCGGGTTGTCCTGCAGGAACTTGGCCGAGTTGGCCTTGCCCTGACCGATCTTGTTGCCCTGATAGCTGTACCAGGCACCGGATTTTTCCAGGAAGCCGTGCAGCACGCCCAGGTCGATGATCTCGCCGTTGAGGTAGATACCCTTGCCGTAAAGAATCTGGAACTCGGCCTGACGGAACGGCGGAGCCACCTTGTTCTTGACGATCTTGACTCGGGTTTCGCTACCGACCACTTCGTCGCCTTCCTTCACCGCGCCGGTACGACGAATGTCCAGACGAACCGAAGCGTAGAACTTCAGCGCGTTACCACCGGTGGTGGTTTCCGGGCTGCCGAACATCACACCGATCTTCATACGGATCTGGTTGATGAAGATCACCAGGCAGTTGGCATTCTTGATGTTACCGGTGATTTTACGCAGCGCCTGGGACATCAGGCGGGCTTGCAGGCCCACGTGCATGTCGCCCATCTCGCCTTCGATTTCAGCCTTGGGCACCAGGGCCGCCACGGAGTCGACGATGATCACGTCAACCGCGTTGGAACGCACCAGCATGTCGGTGATTTCCAGGGCCTGCTCGCCGGTATCCGGCTGAGAAACCAGCAGGTCATCGACGTTGACACCCAGCTTGCCGGCGTATTCCGGATCCAGCGCGTGCTCGGCGTCGACGAAGGCACAAGTGGCACCGGCTTTCTGCGCCTGGGCAATGACCGACAGGGTCAGAGTGGTCTTACCGGACGACTCAGGGCCGTAGATTTCAACGATACGGCCTTTTGGCAGACCGCCAATGCCCAGAGCAATGTCCAGACCCAGAGAGCCAGTGGAAATGGCCGGGATCGCCTGACGGTCGTGATCGCCCATACGCATTACGGCACCCTTGCCGAATTGACGTTCGATCTGACCCAGGGCCGCAGCCAAGGCTTTCTTCTTGTTGTCGTCCATTAAAGTCCTCACGTAATCAATAAGGCCTGACGGCCAACACCTGTATAAGTAGCCAGTATTATTCCACAGCGCTCGAGGATCGCCTACCCCTGATTTGCGATTTCTGCTGCAGCGTGTTGCAGCAACCCCTCTAGCGCGGCCTTCACCGTTTGTCGGCGAACCTCATCGCGATTCCCGGGGAAGTGTCGGCACTCGGTGGTCAACGTCTCTCCCGCGCCCCAGGCCAGCCACACCGTACCTACCGGCTTCTGCGCAGAACCGCCATCCGGCCCGGCGATACCACTGACCGCCACCGCAAAATGCGCATGACTCTTGGCCTGCGCGCCCCGGACCATGGCCTCCACTACTTCTCGACTGACCGCACCGACCGAATTGAACAAATCGGCCGGCACATTCAATTGCAGGGTCTTCTGGCGGTTGGAGTAGGTGACATAACCGGCCTCAAACCAGGCCGAGCTGCCCGGGATCCGCGTGATCGCCTCGGCAATCCCACCGCCGGTGCAGGACTCCGCAGTGGTGACGTGGGTATTCAGAACCTGCAAACGCCGGCCGAGTTCAGCGGCAAGCTGGGTAATTTCTTTCACGATCCTCTCCTGATGGGGCTGGCGTGCACCTACCGTACACCAGGCAAGATGGCTTGCAAGTGACAAGCTGTCAGGAAACCGGACGGCTCTGGAACACTGCTTCAGATGAGGTGGTCTCGAACAGTCCCGCCCCGCGCCAGGAACAGCGCCAGCCACGAAGCTGGCGCTGGCACCCCGCTACCCAAGCCTGCCGGAATGAACAAAAGCACCGATGACTATTCACCAGCCTTCCCTGCGCAGAAAGGTCAGGCCAGCAAGTCCCAGGTCAATGCGATTGCACCGCCTGGAGTGGATGCATATGCCCACAATGCCTGGCCCGCGGGAATACGGATCGGGTACGGCATGACAATCTCGGAGTCGCTGCCGGAAATGGTAGAGCCATTGCCAGAGAAGATGATCGCCGCATTGGAGATGGAAGAACCGGTCGGTCCCACATACAGATCGACGACACCTGTCGAGGTCTTGATCAAACCCGTCTGGATGATCAGGCCACCCGTGTTTTGAGCAGCCGAAACGATCTCCACAATCCCTTTTGGGAATACGGTAATGAAGTGCTTGCCCATGGTTACTGCGTTCATATTTTTCACCTTTGAATGGAATGGTCGGTCACGGAGAGTGCCGCTTTCATGTCGCTCAAAGGCGATGGGGTCGAAGCTCATGGCTTTCTCAATGGGCGAGCTACATAAGCAAACCCACTGAAGTCTCGAAGAAGAGATGCAAAAGCCCCGCCTTATCACGGGGCTCATTGCTGTTTTTTAGAACACGTTGTCCCAGGTGTAGCTACCGGTTTTCCACTTGTGGTCCGGGTAGAAGACACGGGGCGGCTTGATGGTCGGGGTGTACCCGAAGCGAGCCCAGATCGGCCGCTCGGTCACGATCGTGAAGCTGCCGTTGGCCTGCAAGCGGATAGTGGCGCCGGGACGGCCGGCGGTGCCGCTTTGCCACACGACGGCATTGTTCGCTGCGTAGATCACCAGGTTACCGTCATCCTGCATCACGCATCTCACGCCGCCTTTGTTCTGGGTGTAGGTCGCCCAGACGACGCTGGAGTTCGGGCCGTAAACCACCAGATTGCCGTCACCCTGGAAAACCAGGGAGTGATCGCCCGCACTGTAGAACTGCCCCGGTACCAACTCCGTAGTACCACCAATGATCATGGCCGCCCCGACAGCCGGAGTGAACACGCGACCGTTGGGCGCATACCAGTGAGGGATGGTGTCGACGGTGACGATGTTCCCGTCATCCTGAACCTGAGTGAACGCTCGCAAGGACGCATCTTCGCGAGAGCCCATGGTGGGGTCGCTGGGTGTCGTCGACCAGATACGGCCACGCAGTGGGTCATCCAGTACGAAGCCATAGTTCATGAAGACCATCATGGGGTCTTTTTTGTTGCCCTTGCTCACATTAGTGAAGGGCGTGTTCTGATCGGCGACCCACGCCAACTGAGCACCGTCATAAAGCGCGAGGTTGCCATCAGGCTGAAAGAGCAACTTGAAGCGCTTATTGGGGGACTGCAGATACTGGTTCGGCGCCATGTAATAGCGCGCAGGCAGTATAGAAGAACCGTTATCGGTAAAGTCGTATCGAATCCAAGCCATGTTGATACCTATTGAGTCGAATGATCAGTCGCGGAAAAGTCCGCTCTCATGTCGCTCATAGGCGATTGCTCGAGGCTCGAGGCCTTCACATGGTTCAAGGTTCCGCAGCGGGAACATTTGATCTGGAGCTCGGTAAACTCACCCACACGGGCGAGAAGTCGTTTGCAATGACCGCATCTGCATTCTTTTAACATCGACAAGTCCATTTGATTTCAGTCACACCACGTGCCGACACAAACCGCGGCAGCGATCCATTTTTCATACCAGCCTCAAGGCCATCAGTGCATCGCCGAGGCGCCTTGCAACAACGCCTGAGACTCACGCACCCACTGCTGCAACGCCTTCAGTTGCTCGGCGTTGGCGTGGCATTGGCTGTAGTTGTCGACGACGCTGGCGGCAACGGTAGAGAGTGCAAGGCCCGAGGCGGCGCCATCAGCGACGCTGGGGCCTGCGGCCACGGGCAGGTTGGCGGCGCCGGCGTCGTGCACCCGGACAAAACCATCAGGCACAACGCAGGCGTTATCAGCCGCTTTCGAGACATAGATAGGAACCTCCTTGGTGAGAGTGGCGCCCGCCTGATAGACCTTGACTACGCGATCGACGTACTCGACCACCACCTTCTCCTTGACCGTGCCCAGGGCCTGGCCTTGTTCGAAGGATTGCTGCAGCCGAGCCTCGTCGAGGCGCTGGTGTTTACTGCGTTCACTGCCGGCGCCGCTGACAAAACCAAGGGCATAAAGCAACGCAGCCGCCAGGGCTACGGCCAGCCAACCGCTGAAGTTCATCAAACCACTCCTGCTATCCGTGAAAGAAATGGGCCTGCCGATCCGCGGCCATCAGCCCCCAATCAGGCAGGGGATTCAGACCACGGGCAGGCAAAGCACCGCCCGCGCCCTGGCCCAGAGTTGCAGGCGATCCTGCAAGCCGTTCAAACCACCATTGATGCGGCGGGTAATGCTGTTGAACTCATCGCGATCAGCCAGGGCATTGAGCCCGCCGCGCTCCCAGAACCAAGCCGCCGACTCGGCGGCCCATTGCGGTTGCTCCAGCAACTGCGGCAACTCCAACAGGCGCTCATCGCCAAACAGCCCGAGGCTGCACTGGCGATAGTTGCTGCGCCCGGTGATCTGGATCAGACCACGCCCGCGATAACGCTGGCCGTCGCCGTCAGCCTCCGGTGTGTTGCCCAAGCGTGCCGCGAGCGTGCCGGTGTCGTACTTGCTCAGGTATTGATCACTGCCCAGCTCGCGCACATATAGCAGTTGCCCGGATTCGTGACCGATCTGGGCGAGAAAGGCCGCCTGGCGCTTCGGTGTATCGATCTGCCGATGGGCCATGGCGGTGTTGAGTGGAGAAACAAAAACGCCCGCTTGGCGGCGGGCGTTAGGCATGATTTTTTGCAGTTGTTGTTCAGTGATTGGCATGGTCGGTGTTTGTAAGTCGGATAAGAAAACGCCCCGGCGGTGCGGGGCGTTTATTGAATCTGCTGGGTCACCCAGGACGGCGCCATCGGACGGAAATTTGCATCGGGAAAGCTCGCCGATTGCGGCCAGTCACGCAGCGCCTGCATATACACCAGCAGTTCGTTGAATTGCTCCCTATCAATGCTGGTCGGGGTTTGAATTTCAAGCTGATCGCGATGACGCTCGCGCAGCCACTTCAACGAAGTCAGTTCGATATCACGCCAGTTGCGCTCCGTATCTTCTTTGGTAGGCAACGCAGATGTCGCACTGTCGATATAGGCTTTTATCTGCGTTTCGGACATTGGCAATAAGCTGCTCGGGATGAAGTGCTCAGGGGCGTCCTCATCGTAAGCATGGACTTCGTTCGTTTCGGAGTTGTAGAAGTACTTCATGCGCGCAACTCCGACCAGCACAAATTAATAGGACTGACAAGTGTGACTGTATAAGTGGCTCCAGCAGGCACTACAAATGCTGCGTGATAGGCCGAGAAAGATAAGTCTATGGCACCAACCTTGGCATAAATGCTGCTGCTGTTGGACGAGATCGCCACATGTACCTGAATTGGCCGACCCGTTGTGTTTGTGTAAACAGTGCCAGAAACACGGTTAGCCGTGACGTTCTGCCAGGTCTGCCCATCACCCAGACCACGGGGCCTGGCGTCTAATGCTGAAACGTTTGCAGCCAAGCCAGCGACGTCGATGTTTCCCTGATTCACGGGGGCGCTCCAGGCTTTGATGCACCACATTACTGCCAGGTTGCGCGGACGAGTCTCGACAGCCGTACGAACAACACGAGACGCATCGAATGTGAGCTTACTCGAGTTTCCAGGAATCGTAGGAGCTGCGGCCTGAGGAATTCCAGGTTCAGATAGAAAAGCACCTGTAGGATTTCCGTTTACTCCATCAGTTAGTATCACCCCGACTATGTTCTGTAGTGCATCAAGTTGAAGGCTACCTAGAACCCGCCCGCTATCAGCACCACGCCCATGATCCCACCCGCGCAAAAACTCCCCTCGCGACTCAGGCAAGCGGAAGTTACCTGCTCCTTCGCTCCCCGTATTGAACGTCGGCCCCAAATAAGCCGCCAGATCCGGATAAGTCGCAGCGCTCTGCACACTGCCATCCACCTCCAGAAACCCCGCCGGCACCGTACCCTTGGGAAACGGCACCATGGCCCCCACCGGCAAGGCCGACATGTTCTTCAGCAGCGCCTCGATCTCGGCCTTGGTGTAGGTCACCGACTTGGTATACGCATCGGTGATCCCATACTCGGCCAAGGTGCTGCGAATCCTCTCCGGTGGAATCGAATCCCGAACGATCGCCTTGATCGCCGCCAGCAACTGATCATGCTCGGCCTCAGCCGGCTCCTTCCCACCCGCACGAATCACGTTGAGCAATTCGTCGGTCACTGCATTTCCCCAATCGGAAGAAATCAGTGAGCCCACTTGCCCCGTGACCGGGTTTTCGTCGACAAACTTCCCATTAACCAACCCAACACTTGGCACACTCTTTGGATAATCCACTCGTCTGTCCTCTCGTTGTCATTCATCCACACCGACGGAGTTCGGTGTGGACATAGTTAGAAAACTGGAAAAGAAAACGCCCCGGCGAGGCGGGGCGTTTATTGAGTCAAAATTTCATCTGGAGACAGAGGCCACTGAAAATCACTCGAAACGAAATCCTGCTCCTCAATTCGATTAAGGCTGATTCGATAGTTTTTCCACAATAAAAGTTGTTTGGCTTCTACGTCTGTAATGCAACCGATATCCATTGCATCCTGTAATGGGCCCATTCTGTGCGTTGCAAACATTAGCAATTCACTTCGTCGAACCTTCGCTAGAACAGAAAGTTCTTCAATACTGCGTGGGGAAGGCATCACCTGTGCAGGCTCAAACTCTGAATAAATTTCATTCGAAAATAGCTCATCAACAGTCCCTATCGCTCGCCATCCCTGAACACCATCATTTCGTACAGCCCAACTCATACATCGTCCTCCCAGCCATAACACATCAGCCCTGCGGCGCCTGCTCCCCAGTAGTAAACTCTTGGCTCTTCCAGCAGAAATCGTCCCTGAGTATTGTGCTGCGTATTAGTAGAGCCGGTACTATTGAGCGGTGGACTATTGGGCCCAATATAACCACCGATGTAACTTGCGTTTGGTGCAGCTGAAGAGTTGCTGTTGGTCGCCCCCAGTAGTTGAAGACAGATACCTGTGGCCGTTGGTGGCACAAACTGAAAAATGCTAACACCAACAAGAGCTGTGGCTGCCCCCATCGCCCCCGACGCCATCATTGGAAGGGATGCCAGATTCGAACCTGACGCAACTTTGTAACGACTGCTCCGGCCGAACTGTACATAAGACAGTGGGTATCTGTTTGCCGTAGCGTCTGTAAAAAATGCGCTCACGCGCGTCGCAATGAAACCTGCGGGGATAATCGGTTCAAACACAAACCTCAGCGTTGTATCTACGGCGGTCACGGTCGCTGGCACGCTCGCCGTGACCTGACTCGACGAGTCGACAGACTTGATGAAGGTTCCTGGCGGAAAGCTTGCCCCACCAAACGGCATTCCAACACGCATTGACGTAGTGCTGGTAATACCGGTCACGACTGCCGAACCCACGATGGTCGAACACTGGACTGTCGGCATCAACGCAGCACTACCGGCGACCTGAGTGCCATTGGAGACAACCCAAGCGCTATACCAACTGGAAGCCGCAACCACCCCGCTATCAAGGCCGTTCAGACCTGTGGTTTGCAGGTTGATGCTCAGGTCCACTGCACTCAATGCCTGTGCCGCACTCCCTTTGCCGACAATCAGGCTGCGTGCCTTCACGGAAATCAATGCATTGGTGCCTGACGCAGAAACGTAGAGTCCCTGATAGCTGCTACCCGATAGCGCCTTGAGCTTCTGAACTTCGGCAGCTAGAGCAGCGACATCAATGTTTCCCTGGTTGACCGGTGCGTTCCAAGCCTTGAGGCACCACATGACCGCCAGGTTGCGAGGACGGGTTTCTGCAGCAGTTCTAGCCACTCGGCTTGCATCAAAGTCCAAGGATGCAGAACTCCAAGCCCCGCCTCCTGCAATACCAGTAGGCACACCAGATCGAGCATTCGTTTTGAACACCCCCGAACTGTTTAGCGGCGCGGTGTTTCCTGTGGGAAACGTTGACGATTCACCCGTGATGTTCTGCAACGCATCCTGCTGTTCGCTACCGAGTGCCCGCCCCGCATCCACCCCACGCCCATGATCCCAACCCCGCAGAAACTCCCCCCGCGATTCCGGCAAACGGAAATTGCCCGCGCCCTCGCCCCCGGTGTTAAAGGTCGTCCCCAGGTAAGCCGCCAGATCCGGATAGGTCGCAGCGCTCTGCACACTGCCATCCACTTCCAGGAACCCCGCCGGCACCGTACCCTTGGGAAACGGCACCATGGCCCCCACTGGCAAGGCCGACATGTTCTTCAGCAGCGCCTCGATCTCCACCTTGGTGTAGGTCACCGATTTGGTGTAGGCGTCGGTGATGCCGTACTCGGCCAAAGTGGTGCGAATCTTTTCTGGCGGAATCGAATCCCGGACGATCGCCTTGATCGCCGCCAGCAACTGATCATGCTCGGCCTCGGCCGGCGCCTTCCCACCCGCACGAATCACATTGAGCAATTCGTCGGTAACCGCGTTTCCCCATTCCGAGGAAATCAGTGAGCCGACTTGCCCGGTCACCGGGTTCTCGTCGACAAACTTGCCGTTCACCAGCCCTACGCTGGGAACACTTTTCGGATAATCCACTTGTTCTTGTCTTCTCTAGTCATAGTTGATGTACACCTGGGTATGCGCCGGTGTACTGCGATGGATCAGGCATTCCAGGGCGCTGCCCGGGTTCATGCCAAAACGCTCGCCCCAATAGCTCGCGCCAAAGCGCCGGCCCAGTTGCAGGCGGCCGCCGGTATTGAGGGTCCACATGAAATTCGCCCGCCAGGTGCCGAAATGGGCGTGACCAAAACGTGAGCGGCCCATGCGCGGGGTGCTCAGTTCGGTGACGCTGGCATTGGGGTAGCCCTGGCTGCGGGCGATTTCGACGAAGTAGGCGGCGCGCTGGCTGCCCACTGCCAACAGACGGCGGCGCACGGCCAGGCGCCGGTCTTCGAACAGCGGGGTCAGGCCCAGGCAGGGATCGGGCAGGTTCATGACCTTTTCCCAATCGGTCACCAGTTCGCTGACGCTGGCCGGGTCCATTTCGTTTTGCAGGTCCACGGCCCGGGCGTCGATGCGCGCCAGCTCCTGGGACACGCCCTGCAGTACCCGTTCGAGCTCCGGCACCCGCTCCGGGTCCCAGGCCGGGCCGCTGGGCAGCAAGCTGCGCAGTTGGCCCTGGTACTGGGCGGCATTTCTTATGGCAGCCATTCACAACCTCCAAAGACCAGCAGTTGGTTGTTCGCCGCCGGGACATCGGCCGAAGGCGCCAACAGGCGGTGATCCTGCTCACCGGTGGCGCTGCTGATGGCTTCGCGGATATGGCTCAGCAACAGCGTCTGGCCCAGGCCGGCCTCGCGGCTGTGCAGGTCGCGCAGTTGGTCCTCGACGGCGGCGCGCACCGCGCTGGTGTCGGGGGTCAAGCGCAGTTTGTAGGTCACCGGCAGCATCACCGGGGCCAGTACATGCACCTCGGCGGTGACCGGGCGCAGCGGCTCGATATAGGCCTGAACCAGCGCCAGTTGCTCGGCATTGGGGATCGGCTGCGGGTCGTCGTCACGCATGACAAACAGGCCCACAGTGCCCGGCCCCAGGTAATTGCGCCGGGACCAGGCGCGGGTGATCCCCGGGCACTCCAGGGCCCAGGTTTCGTAGTCGTCCGCTGAGCCGCCGTGGGGAATGATCCGGTATGAACGGATCACTCGAGCCCGCAGCGACTCGAGGCTTTCTTCGGCCACACCACCGCTCAGACCCGGGGCCAGAACGGTGAAGGGATTGCTGATGCCTTGCACCGGCTGCACCGCGATCAGGCTCAGACCAGCATCGGCATTGCCCAGGGTGCCAGCATCCACGGCCTGGATCGTGATGCTGTTGAGCCCGGCGCTGGTGGTGCGGGCGGCGGTCACCTTGTAGCTGCGACCGTCGCTGCTCTGCAACAGGGTGTCGACATCCAGCACGGCACCGGCCGCGGCGTTGAAGCTGACGCTGCCACGGGCGGCCTGAGCCGCCTTGCGTGGCTGGTTCAGACGCAGCGCAGCGATGCGCTCCAGGGTCGACTCATCGGCCTTGTCCGGGAGGATCTGCTCAGCGATCCAGTCCAGGTAGCCATACAGGCCAAAGGCGGCACCGCTCAAGGTCCGGGCCAGGACTTGGGCATCGGACTGGCGCAGCGAATCGCTGGCCAGGTCGCTTTGGGTGCGCTGAATCAGCACCGGCAGCGAAGGGGTTTCAAACGGCATAGGTCACCTGCCAACTGTGAATGGGGTTGATGTCCAGGCGCTCACCGTCGGCCAGGATCAGCACCGTGCGCAGGTTCAGGCGCTGGGCGTCGAGGCGCTCGGTAATGATCTCCACGGCGTTGCAGTGGCCATCGTCGATCAGCCATTGCAGGGCCTCGCGGGCATAGAACTCGGCGTCGAGCTGGGTCTGCCGGCTGAGCTTGACCCGCCGCAGCAGCCACAGACGCGAGCCGATGCGGTCGTCGGCCACCGTGGGAAAGCTGTCGCCCCACCAGCCATAGCGCTGGTCGTCGTCCAGGGCGTCGTCATCGGCGGCACGGCGCCAGGTGAACAGGCTGATTTCCACGGCCCGGGTCAGGGCGTTCTTCAGGTCATAGGTGGCAAACATGCTTAACCTCCCACCGGTACGCCGGTCTGCCCCGGGCCGGGTTGCACGCCGCTGTGGACGTGGTTGATCTGGCTGATGCCGGCGGCAATCTGATCCCCTTGGGAGACGATCTTGCCGCTCTGGGTCAGGGTCGGTGTATCGATGTTGACGCCGCTGCTGGCGCGGATATTCAGGGTCGCGGTGTCGATGTCGATGATGCGGCCGCGCTTGAAGTGGATCTTGTCGCCCTCGTCGGTGTAGATCGCCACTTCGCCGGCGGCCAGGGCCTGCAGGCGATAGCGCCGGTCCGCCACCACCAGCACCACCGCGTGGGAACGGTCGCCACCGAGGAAGGTGGCAATGCCTTCGGCGCCGGCCAGGGGATTGCTGGTGAACCCGTAAGGCTCGAAATGCTCCATGTCGTCGTTGACCTCGCCGGCGGTGAGGCGCATTTGCAGCGATTGCAGTTTGTTGGCCGAGTTGGCGAGCACCACGGTGCCCCGCGCCAACAGGCGTGTCAGTAGGCTCATGCTGAGTTCCTTGGGAGGTAGGAGCCGGCTTGCCGGTGAACAGGTCTTCGGCGTTGTCTGTGAGGGCGCTTTCGCCGGCAAGCCGGCTCCTACGGATGGACGCGGGTATCAGGTTTTCGCGGGTGCCGGGTTGGCATCGAAGGTGTGGGGCGGCGCCACCTGCAAAGTCGTGATCGATCCCTGCTCGGACAGCGACCAGGTGACCTTGGAGATCAGCATGTCCCGGTCAACATCCAGCACCGGATCGATCACCCGCACCAACGTGTTGTGCCTCCACAAGTCGCCGTTGCTCTGGCGCCAGCCCTGCACCTGGTAGGTGGTGGTCAGGGCCTTGCCGGTGCGGGTACCGCACTCCCAGTCGGCCCGCTGCTGAGCCAGTTCGGCACTCAGTTGCGCGGCTTCGTTGATCACGGTCACGCGCTTGCGGGACACCCTGGCGTCGTTGGCCTGACCCGACACCTCGCTGACCGCAGCACCGCTGCTTTGGTCGCTGCCCTTGTGCTGGCCGATCACCCGGTACTCGGAAAACACTGCGGAAAAATCCATTGCGGCATTGGCCGAGAGGATGTTCTTGCCCAGCTCCAGGGCATCGCTGGCGCGCCCGCCGCTTCCAGGCGCCGCCAACAACAGGTAACCGTCGGCGTCATCGGTGGAGAACACCCGGTACAGGGTCAGCAAACGGTCGATGGAGGCGAACACCGTCTCCCCCGGCACGATGCTGTGGGTGTGCAGCTTGCTGGTCGGGGCAATCTCGCTGCGGACTCCAACCCCGTAGGACCCGGCCAGGGCGCGGACGATGCTCAGCACATCCTGCTGGCGCCACTGGCTCGGCCGGTTGATGGCCGCGCAATCCACCAGGTCCTGGGTCAGCGAGCTGCCCTGGACGCTCAGGCTGATCTGCTTGCCGTCGTAACTGATCGGCGCCTTGTAGACATGCCCGGTGAGCACCAGGTCGCAGCCGATGCGTACCTGGCAGCGAGCGCCCGGGCGGATGCGCACCTGCGCATCCTGCCCCGGCCATTGCCAGGTGATGTTGAGGCTGAAGGTGCGGAACTGACGCTCCAGGTCCGCACTGATCTCGACGTTTTTCCAGCCGCTGTAATCCAGTCCGTCCACCGTCAGAGTGACAATATTTGCCAGTTCGTCCATGGGTCACTCCCGAGCGATTTGCAGGTTGGCCGGCGGCAGGAAGCCCGGATGGGCCACCCGATTGCGCTGCACCACTTCGCCGACCCGCGTCGCATCGGCAAACCGCTGATAGGCCAGCACCAGCGCCGGCAGGCTGCTCTTGGGGCTGAGGCTGACTAGCCACACCCCCGAGGACGCCACCGCATTGAGGTGCCCCTGCACCTGCTGGCGCAGGGTGTTAAGCGCCTGGTAATGCACCGCATCGGCCTTGAGCGCGGCTTGCCAGATCAGCTCATTGAACTGATCGCGCAGCGCCAGCACATCGTCGGCCACCGGCACCTCCAGGCGCTGCACCGGACGGCTGGCCTGCTGCGCCAGGGGCGGTGTGTTCTTGAGCTTCACCACTGGTGTGGCCACCGGCAACGCCGACACCAGCCGGGCGATCTGCACCAGCAGCGCATCCTGGACCAGGTTCGCCACGGCTTCGGCCGCCGCCGTGGTGTCCTTGCCGGTGGTCAGCTTCGGCGCATCGATGCGCCTGGCCGCCTCCACCTGCTGGGAAATATCGGCGAGCATCTGCCGATAGCCGGTACGGGCAAAGTCCTTGAGCCCGCGCACATCCTCCAGCAACCCCTTGAACTCCGTGCTCAGCTCCTTGGGTATTTCCTTGACCGCCTTGACCAGGGTGTTGAGGTCGCCATAGAACTCGATCAGCGGTTTGAACTCGTGCTCGATGACCTGATACACGTCCGCCAACCCCTGGCGCAAAGACGCCACGCCAATCCGCGCCTGCTTGATGAGGTTGGTGGCAAACTCGAACCGCAGCACCGCCGCTCCCAGCAAGGTATCGCTGGCCACCAACACCTGCTGCTGGGTATTGACCACCGCCGAGGGAAAGCGCAGCGGCTGGTCCGGGTAGAACTTCAGGCTGAAGGTCACCAGACCGCCGTCCTGGCGGCTCTGGGTCATCTCGCATTCACCGACCTTGACCTGCATCCGCCCGAGCCAGGGGTGCACCAGCTCGCCGCTGCCCTCCTCCAGAGCCTTGAGCAGTTTGTCGCGCTGCTCCAGGCAATCGGCACCGACGATAAAGGCCGTCAGATCGTGGATTTTCGCCTGCTGTCCCAGCCCCTCGAAGAAGGGCTGGTCACGCTGCGGGTACTCATGCAACTGGCCTTTCTGCCCCACCGGGGTTTTCGCCTGGTCGACCCAGAAGGGCACGCCGCGAAACGAGGCGGGCAACAAACGATCACGCCAGGAATCAGGCATCAGAACCTCCTAGGGAAAGTGAGCGATAGCCCAGGGTCGAAGCCACGTTCAACCCCGGTTGATTGGTCTTGGCCTGTTCGGCACGCAGGCCCGCCGGGGCGTTTTCGAAACGCAGGGTCAAACCGCCTTCGAGTTGCGTGCGGTTGTTGGCGGCGTTCTGCTGGATCAGGGCACGGGAGTTGTGGGTCAGCGAGCTGCCCTGGGTTGCGGCAAAGGGTGATGCCAGCCCGCCTTTACCCTCGGCGTTGATTTGCCTTTGCGCCTCGGTAAAGCCTTCGACCTTGCCGGTGACCGTGGCAATCAGCCCTCCGAAACCGCCCTCGAACAGCTCCTTGATCGGCACCATCAGCGCTTGAAGCTGGCTCCACAGCCCGGAAAACCAATCGGCGATGGGGGCCCAATTCGTCATGATCAGCTCCATCGGCGACCAGTCGAACAGGGCCTCAATGGCCTTCCTGATCGAGTCGATACCCGGTTGCAACTCGGCCCAGATCGAGCCGAAAAAGCCCGTGACCGCGCCCCAGTTGTTGTAGAGGATCACCAACGGAGAAAAGTCGAACAGCGTCTGAAGCACCGTCTTGATCCCCTGAATACCCGTTTGCAACGCTCCCCATATAGACGCGAAGAAGCCGGTGACCGCGCCCCAACTCTTGGTGATCATGTCCATCGGCACCCAGTCGAACAGGCCTTTTAGAAAGGCCATCGCCGGCACCGTCAACGCCTTGAGCGATTCCCAGATCGACGCGAACAGGCCCGTCAGCCCAGCCCAGTTATCGATGATCAGTCCCAGAGGCGACCAGGAGAACACCTCCTTGAGGAAGCCGACCACCGAGGCCGTCATCGCCTTGATACTTTCCCAGAGCCCGGCAAAGAACGCCGTGACAGCCCCCCAATTGCCAATCAGCATGCCCAGAGGCGTCCAGCTGAACAGAGTTTTCAGCCCCTCCAGCGCCTGCGCCGCAAGACTCTTTGCGCCCTCCCAGAGGCTGACGAAAAATGCCGAGATCGGCGTCCAGTTGGCAATGATTACCCCGGCTGCCAGAGCGATGCCCAGGGCTATCAACATCACCGGGTTGGCCTTGGCCACCGTGCCCATCAGGTCAAGCACCTGGGTCGCCCCGGTCACGGCGGTTTGCATCGCCGAGAAGGCAATGGCACCCATCGCCAGCCCCTCAACCAACTTGGGGTTGTCATCGAGCAGTGTTCCAACGCTGTTGAGCATGGGTTCCAGACCGACCACCAGCGCCCCCACCGCCGGCGCCAGCGCCGCATCAATGGCCGAGGACACCTTGGCCATGGACTGACTGAATACATTCATGCCTTTGGCTGCATCGGCGGACGCACTGGAGTCGCCGACCTCGGCCAGTTTGCCCTGGAACGCGTCGCAGGCCTTGATCCCATCCAGAAACGGGGTGATCAGGCTGCCGCCCTTGAACAGGCCGCTGATGTTCAGCTTGCCCAGCCCGGCCTGTTCAAGGTTTTTCTTGAAAGAGTCGACCTTGCCTTGAAGGGCGACGAGTTTGGGTGACAGTTCGTCGATGCCGGTCAACAGCACCGACTTCCTCTCTACGGTTTGTGTGTCTGCCATCACTGCACCTGCTGCATCGCATTGATCCGTTGCGCGTGCTCCAGGGATTCCCGGAGCACATCCAGTGGCCTGGCCATCATCTGTTCGGGGTCGACCTTCCAGAACCAGGCCAGGTCATAGACGACAGCGATCAGGTCGGCGATGGCTGCGATGCCGCACTCATGAAAAAACTCGCCACCGCCCAGCTCAGGGCGTTGAGGTCCACCAGGTCCAGCTGGTTCACCGAAGACGGTGGAATACCGGCGCAGACCGCGATGTACTTGGCCGCGACATCCATGTCGAGGCTGACTTCTTCGCTCTTGTCGATCTTGTACGGCAGTGCCTTGATCGCTCGCACTTCCTGCACCGTCGGACGGCGCAGGGTGAGTTCGGCCAGAGGCTCGCCGTGGGCCTCGATGGGCACCTGCAGCTTCACCGCATTGCTCATTGCCAGGTCCCCTTCTGCCCTTCGAAGTTCAGTTCGATGCTGGCGTCGTCGCCCTTGGCAATAGGCTCGTCCACCAGGTAGGCACCGGCCAGCACGTAGACCTTGCCGTTGGCGAACTCGCAGGTGACGGTCATGTCGGAACCGGCAATCAGCTGCTTGAGCGGAAAGTCCGGGGTGTGCAGCGCGGTGACTTTGAACGACGGGGTGAGGTCGGTTTCCTTGTAGAAACCCGGAACCACGGTTTCCCGCTTGACGGCCATCAGCGGTGCTTCGCAGCCGCCGCTGATGGTCAGTTGAGCGCCGTCCACTTTGACGTAGCAGGTGCCCGCAATCAGTTGACCCATGATGTTTCTCCCAAAAAATAAGCCCGCTCAAGGCGGGCTGAAAAAGCGCAGTGATGCAGGTCCGGCTCAGGCCGCGGCGTCGTACTGCAGACGGAATTGATTGAGCAGCGCGAACACTCGCAGGCCGTTGATGTAGTCCGGCGGGAACAGCACGTTGACCCGGCTCGGGTCCTGCACGTCGCGTTCGACGATCAGGTGCTCGGCAAACAGTTCGGCGTTCTCCACATGGCCTTCCAGCTCCAGCTTGGCGTACTGGGCAATCAGCTCACCGCGAATGGTGCTCGGGGTGACGATCGGCTGGCCGGCGCCGAAGCGGGTGCCGTCGGCGGCCAGCTTGTGGCGCCCGTACTTGCTGGTGATCACGCTTTGCAGGCGGCGCACGATGAACGCCGACTGGTGCATGGTTTCGCTGTCCAGGTAGGAGTTGTCGGCCTGGCCGTAGGCGTTTTTCTGGTAGGTGGTGATCGCCCGCTGAATGCGCATGTAGCCGCCTTCGTAGTAGGCGGTGGCGATGCCGTAGCTCAGCAGCGACTGGCGCTCGGTCAGGGTAAAGCGTTCGCTGGCCGGCGCCGGATCGATCCCCGGCAGGCTGCCGCTCTGGGTCGGACGGCTGGCGTCAGCGGAGATGAACACCGAAGTCCGCGCCGCCAGGGCTGCGGCCTGAACCCAGACCGGTTGTGGCACGCCGGTTTCCAGGGCCTGGATGGTGATGTGCTGATCGTTGCGCGCCTGACCGGCCGCCACCAGGGTACCGACGGTGCCGCGCTTGGCGCTGTAGACGTGACCGAACAACTGCTTGGCCCAGGACCAGCGACCGGTGCTGTCATCCATGACGGCTTGCCAGGTGTTGAGGCTGGCCGTATCGGTCCAGGGCATGCAGATGAACTCGAAAGGCTCGTCGCCCAGGGCCGCCAGCGCAGCCACCTGATCCGGCACACCGGTGCCACCGGCCATCTTGCCCAGCACCAGGGTCAGGCCCGCCGGGGTCTGTTCGCCATTGCTCTTGCCCAGACGGTTGAGTTGCAGACTGATGTCGTTGCCGCTGTCGCCGGTCCACTTGGCGCTCAGGGTCACAGTGCCGTCGACGGCTGCCGCGGTCACCGGCAGATCCACCGCCGCATTGACCTTCAACGCCAGGGCGCTGGCCGCCTGAGCGGCAGTGGCGCCGCTGACGATGGATGCCTGCACCCGCACGCCACCGACGTAAAGGTTGAGCAGGCCGCTTTCGCTGGCGGCGCCAGTGATCTTCACCTCAGCCTTGGCCACACTGCCTTCAGTGCTGTGCAGCGCCAAGCACCAGATCTCGCCCACCGGGTCGGTCTTGCGCCAGGTTTCATACATCGAAGCGAGCATCGAACCTTGCCCACCGATACTCTTGGCCAGGGCCACGCTGGACACCAGCACCAGCTTGCCGATGTCATCGCCAGTCTGGTTGTCATTGACTTGGGCAACGATCAGACGGCGCATGGCCGAAGACGCGCTATTGGCCGCCGAGTTGTCCATCTCGGCGTAGAACAGCGGAACACGGATGTCCGCCGGGATATTGCTGAAACCGATCGCCATTATTTGGCTCCTTGAGATTTCGCCGCTTTCACGGCCTTGCTAGTGATATCGCCATCGGCCAGACGTCGGCGCCACCAGGCGTTGTCCGGCACTTCACGGCCGGAGGTGGGCAGCAGATCGCCTGCTTCCGGGTCCGGTACAGCGCGGCCGGCGACCGGCAGCACAGTGATGCGTTTGCTCATTGCTTCAGCTCTCCTGAAAAAGTCAGCTCCAGGCGCCCGTCGGGGCCTGGACGTTGCAGATTGAGGTCCGCCGGATCGATGGCATCGACCCGCACCGTGACCCCGGTAAAGGACGGCAAGCCGTCGAGTTCACGTTCATGCCAGGTCTCCGCCGGCTGACTGGGCAGATTGCGGCCCAGCTGGAACTCGGCGAAAAAGCGCAGGCGGTAGAGCAGTCGGGTGGCGTTGAGCGACACCAGTTCGCCACCGTCGTATTGGATCGGGTTGTACTCAGCACCGGGCTTGAAGCCGACCAGGGCGCGCCAGAGTTCGGCGCGCAGGTCATGGAGTTGGTCGAGGGCTTGTTGTGGGTTGCTGGCGTCGAGGAGCAAGGCGACTTCGAAGCGGTCGCGGATGATCTGGCGGTGGGCGTTCTGGGCCGTATTGGCGGTGGCCAGATCGTTCAGCGGAGCGACGTAGGCGGCGGGAACAGCAGGCGAAGTGCTGCTCAGGGTGTCGAGGTTGATGCCGACAATGATGCGCTCAGCAAGGCTGGGACACCGGGTTTGCAACTGAGTGAGAACAGCGGTGAGTTTCATAGAGAGGCTCCTGATTTTCGGTGCATGCAAGCTCGAAGGACACCGGCCAGGATCACTCCAGCCCCGCCGGCAACAACGCCTGACCACCTTTGAGCCCCGCCTGAACCGCCGTCCAGAACTCGGCATTTTCATAGCCCATGGCCCAGACACTGGTACCGCCCAGCCCCAGCTTGGCGACCAATGCAGTCTTGGTCTTGATGCTCTTGGCATCGTCGTACCAGAGCACCGGTTGCGCCCGCTCCGGGGTCCATTCCACGCCATCGGCGAAGCGCTTGACCGGGCCCCAGGTGGCGTAAGGCGTTGCCGAAGCGGCGTCCAGATGGGTAGCGGCGCGATGCTCGGTAATCACTTCCTGGTAAGCCGACCAGTGCACCCGATTGCCAATGCTGTAGTCCTGACCATAAGCCGGGAGCCCCGCCAGGACCTTGCTCGGCGCGACTCGCGAAACGGCGTAGCGGAGCATCGCCTGCTGCCAGTCGGCGCCCGACTCGGGGCCGGGCCAGACTTCATCGTGGAAACCGCCGCTGCTCCACCCAGGCCCGACCTGGTCATAGGTCATGACCTGGAAGTAATCCACCGCCGCGCCCAGGGCCTTGTAGTCGTAGCCTTGGAGGTACTCGGGCTCGCGGTCGCTGGATTTGGGCGGGATGCTGATGATCAGCTTCTTGTTGCTGGCATGCAGGGCGTTGCCCAGGGCTTTGACATAGGCGGAAAACGCCTTGGCATTCCTCGGTTCGACCTTTTCGAAGTCCAGGTTGATACCGGCAAAACCGCCGTCCTTGGCCAACGTCACCAGTTGCTTGATGCTGCCGGCACTCAAGGTCTTGTCGTTGACGATGGAGTGGGAAATGGCCGGGTCGAAATCACCAATGCCTTCGTTGTAGTCGGAGACGGTCGGATACAGCGGCAGGGACTTGGACTGGGCGAAGCGGATGATGTTTTCGGTGGTTTGGTTCATCCCCTCCTGATGCAACTGGCCGGTGACCGTCAGCCCGTAAGTACTGCCCAGACCGACGGCAGAAAGGTTGCGGTAGAACGTTTGCAGATTGCTGTAGGACGCTTCGACCTGGCCGTCGGTGTAGGCCAGAACAAAGGGCTCGGCATGGGCTGCGGTTGCCAGCAACAGGGTGCAGCCCGCGATCAATGCCTGAAAAAAATGCCGGATGCCTCGCTTCGAGGCCGGGCTGCTGATGCCTGGATTCATGAATACTCCTGCGGATTTTCCGCGTGCTTTGAAAGGAAGTGAATGCTGGATCGGGGACGATCCGAATGAGCCGCCCGCGAGGATGCTCGCGGCGCCGTTGAAGGGTTAAAGCTGCACCACTCTGAGTGGTTTTTTGGCGCTGTTTTTCTTGGCCTTGGCGTTGGCTTTGCCTTGCTTGCCGCCGTTGCATTCGACCGTGGTGCTCCACCCGGACGGGTTGAACATCTGCTCCACCGAGTCCACCAGGTAGTGGCCATCCAGGCCGGGCTTGAAGCCCTGGGCATTGATCAGGCGCTCGGCGAACAGGTCGGTGCGCCCCGGCATCTCCAGGCGGACGTTGGCATTGCTGCGATTGAAAGCGGCCAAACGGGCACTGGCCGCCTGCTCGGCGGCGGACTTGTTCGGGTACAGGTGCCGATCGGTGTGCACTGCCGGCACGCTGTCCGGTGAGTCGCTGTTGCCCAGGTCGATCACCCTGAGCGTGCCGCTCTTCTTGTCCTGATGCCGGGTCTGCACCGCCTTGTGGGTGCTGCTGTCACTCAGGCGGAACTGATAGCGGCTGACGTCGCTGCGGCTGAGGGTGACCACGCCCAGAGCCTTGCCGCTGGCACTCAACCCGGCCTGGCGGGGCAGCACCAGCAACTTGCCTTCGGCCACCTTGGCGGTGCAGTCGTACTGCCGGGCCAGACGGGTGATGAAGTTGAAGTCGGACTCATTGAGTTGATCGATCCGCAGCACCTTGGTGGTGACGGGGCAGATGGGCGTCCAGCCGTTGCGGGCCGCCAGGTCGCGGACAATCTGCGCCAAGGCCACGTTCTCCCAACTGCCGCTGCGGGTGGTCTTGCCGCTGCCGCGCATGTCGCTGGCCTTGCCGCGGATCTCGATCGAATCCGGCGGCCCGCTCACCACCACTTCATCGACCGTGTAGCGCCCCAGCCGGGTCAGTGTCTGGCCGGCGTAGCCGAGGAAGATTTCAATGCTGGCGCCACGACTGGGCAGCGCAACCGCCGAGTCACGGTCATCAATACGCAGTTCAAACTCGTCCGACTCCATTCCCGGTTTATCCGAGGTGCGCAGCGTCAGCAGCCGGTCGTTGATCTGCGCCGTAATATCCCGGCCATCGGCCAGGATGCGAAAGACTGGGGTCATGCTCCGTGCTCCAGAAAATGAAGACCCCGTACACGACGGGGTCTGTTGATTGGATGCAAGGTCAGTCCCATAGCTGAACCATCGCCTCGGCCCGAATCGGCAGATCCGGTAACAGGATCAGTACCCCGGCCCGAAAGGGTTGTGGCTCATCGGCCAGCCCCTGGTTGGCGTCCAGCACCGCCTCGACGCTGCCATTGAGGTGTCCGTAATACTGATGACACAGGGTATCGAGCAGATCACCGTCAGAGGTTCTGCAGGTCGTTGCCATAGCTGACAAACTCCAGTGAAAAGCCTTGTTTGCGGGGAATGCCGCCTGCCAGCAGGTGGCTCTGGTCCTCGTCGATGCTGATGAGGCACCAGGTGCCCAGCACTTCGCCGTAGCCCGTGGTCAGGCTCAGGGGCAGCAAGCGCCGGCCAATGCTGCGCAACGTCTGCAATTGGCCCAGCCCGCCCTTGAACCCGGGGTAGATCGCGCCCTTGAGGGAGATCTTGTCGTCGCCCTGCCCCACCGCCTGCTGCGCGATGCCGCGGCTCAAGCGCTCCTGGGCCGCCCAGCGAAAGCCGGTCTGGCGGCGCAGCTCATCGAAGGCCGCGGTGTCGAGGTTGAAGTAGAAAGGCTCGGCACCGGCCCCCAGAGGCTGCAGGATCAGCAGGTGCGGGAAGGGTTTCACTGCCTCGGCCGCCGGCGTGTCCTGATCCGCAAATGCCGCGCTGGGGAAGATATTGCCCAGGGATGGGCTGATTTGCCCGCCGATGCGGTTGATCGCCGCGCCGGCCTTGGCGACTTGTTCCTGCAGCGCACCAAGACGCTGCTGGACCCGCCCCGCCACGGTCACGGCCTGGCTGTACTTGGCGGCAACTTCACCGACAACCGATTGCGCAGCGCTGATGCCACGCAGGGTCCGTTGCAGCTTGGCGCCCAGCACCGGCCCGACCCAGGGCAGGTTCTCCAGCTCAGAAGCAGCGCCGGTGATGTCGCTGATAGCGCCATTCATGGGGCCCAGCATCTCATCGGCACTGCGCCGCCCCGCCTCCGCTGCCGCCACCAGGGACGTGAGCCCCGATTGCAGCTGTTCCATATAGGCCATGCCACCTCCTTAAACGTGTGCCGCGTCGAACAACTGACGACCCGCCGCCTGACGGCTGTATTCGTCGAACTGAAAGCGCAGATAGGGTTCCAGCTCCCGGGCCAGTTGCGCCGGATCTCTGACATCACCCTGGACCGAGATCGACAGGTAAGGCGCGAAGCTGAACTGCTGCTCGATCGCCGGGGGCGCTGCCGATGTGAACGGCTCCGCCGGTTTGAGCAGCGAAGAGGTCGATGCCGACGGCGACGGGCTGGCCATCGAACGCACGGCCTGCCCCATCAGCGGAGGTGTCTGCCCCGGCTGGAAGGATTTGGCGATATCGCCCATGACCGGCGGGATGTTCTGCCCGGCGTTGCGCATCATCAGCGGACCGGCTGCAGGCATTTGCTTGAGCGAGTCGTCGGAGCCGAACAGTTTTTTACCCAAGGCTCCACCAGCGGCCGAACCGCCCCAGGCGCCCAGTGCACCGCCCACCAGCCCACCAATAACAGTACCGATGACCGGCACCACGGAACCAATGGCGGCCCCTGCTGCTGCTCCGGCAGCGGCGCCTGCAAGATTGCCTGCCGCCTCGCCATAGCCTTCGGCTTTTTCATCCTGGGTCTTGGCATTCAGATAGGTGTCCGCAACCTGGAAACCGGCACCGAGCACCGAGAGAACCGCGCCGCCCTTGAGCAATGGTGCAAAACCCTTGGCCAAGGAGCCGGCACCTTTCATCGCAGCGCTGGACATGCCTGGCGCGGCCGCTCCTCTGGCCAGTCTCTCCAGACCACTGGGCGTCAGAGGGCTCTTGAACCTTTTGCCACCTGAGCTTCTGGAACGAGGCTCACGCCTGGGCGATCTGCGCCCGCCACGGCCCTGGCGGCGTTTTTTGTCCAAGCCGCAGTCAACCATGGGCTCAAAACAGTCGATGCCCCCGGCGTTGCGGCCAGGCACTCGCTTCGCCACCTTGGGATCGATCTGCAACCCACCCCGCAAGACATTCAGCAGGCCCTTGCCCATGGTGTAGACGGCCATCAGCTTTTTCACCGCGACATAAGCGGCGCCCAGGGCGGTCACCCCCAGCACCAATGACGGGGCCTTCTCCGCCAGTTCGGTCAGCTTGCCGACCACCACCGTGATGCTTTGGGCCACCAGATCCGTGGCCGGGCGCAGGGCCTCTCCCACCGCACGCATGCCATCGTCGACCGCCTGCTCGGTCTCCCTCCACAATTGCGCGGAGGCTTGTCGACGCTCGGCGAGGTTCTTGGCGAGAACCCCCGAAGCGCTCAACGAATCCTTCTTCACTTGCTCATACTGCTGCCGGCCCTGGGTCTGGGCCAACAAGGCCGCCTTGATCTGCATATCGGTGAACAGATCACCGGTACGCAGGGACTCTTCCAAAGCCTCGAGCATGGCCTTGGCCTTCGCCGGGTCCGTTTCCTTGCTGATCTGCGCCTGAGCCTCGGCCATCTTCGCCGCCTTGGCCGGGTCGATGGCCCTGACGTAACGCATGGCCAGGGCAAAGCTCGCCTCCAGGCTCGACATGCCCTTCTGGATACCGGTGTTCAGCGAAGCCTGATAATCAATGCCGGCGTCTTCATAAGCCTTGACCGCCTCACTGGAACCAATTTTGTCTATCCAGTTCTGCAATTGGCCGGCGGCCTCATCAGCACTGCCAGCGGTGTTCATCTGCACTTGCAGCATCGACCCCAACTGACTCACCGCATCCATACCGGTGAGTCCTTCCCGGCTCGCGCTCTTGAGCAGTGCCGGGAGCAGGCGCGCCATGTCGGCGGCCTCGAAGTTGCCCGCCTGTCCCTGCAGGGCGATGGCCTCCAGGGCCTGCTCCATGACCTTGGGGTCGCTGATACCGGCCTGCCGCTCAAGGGCCCGCATCAGGTTCGCCGTGTCATCGACACTCGCGCCCTGCCCCACCGCGAACTTGGCGGCCAGCCCTGCGTAGCCTTGCGCCTTGGCCAGTGACATGCCGCTGGCAGTCATCTGGCTCACCAGAGCGGCCACCTCGTTGCGGGCCATTCCCGTGTCACGCGAGGTCTGAATGACCGTGCGGCTCAGTTGCGCTTCCTGAGGCTGGTTGGCCACACCGGCCTTGATCGCGATATCACGGATCAGTGCCTGATAATCGGCACTGATCTTGACCGGGATGGCCAGCTTGCCGATCCCGTCCTTGGCCAAGCCATAAGCCGCCTTGAAGTCGGCTTTGCCCTGGCCGATCTGCTGGTGCCCCCGGGCCTGCAGAGCAGAGCCCCGGGCCACATTACCCAGCGCCTCATATTCCTGACGCAGCTTGTGCACCTGAACACCTTGCTGGCGCAGCCCCTCCCGGCTCTTCTCCAACCGACGCAACAGCCCGGCTGCCGAGGAATCGCCCGTGTCATGGGCCTTTTTCCATTCCTTCTGTAGGCGCAGGGTCTGGCCGATGGTCTGTTCCAGCACCCTGGCCTTGCTGCCCTGCTGCTCCAGCTGCTTGATCCGGCCTTCCACCGTCTTGAAGGCGGCGTCCCACGTCGAACTGAGGGCTGTACCAATCACCACCGCCCCCGATACCCGCTTGCTCGCCATCTGTTTCTCCTGCTCCTTGGGTGACGGGCTCAATCCGTGAGCCACCAGACCATGTCGGAAAAGCCCATGGTCATGATTTCCTCGGCGGAAAAATGCAGCTCGCTGGCGAGCCGCTTTGCCGCCATTTTCATCACCGCAGGATCAAAGCTCGTCGTCTTGCACCAGGCGAAAATAGCCGGCCTGTAGGCGCTGATAGTCCTTGAGCGCCATGCTCTCCAGGTCCTTGGTGCTGATTTGCGCGAGGCTGGCAAACAGCATCAGCTCGCGCTGTTCATCGTCACCAACGCCGGCGGCACTGGCGGCGCGCACATCACGAACCGTCGGCGCACGCAGGGTGAGCTTGTCGCAGACCACGCCGTTCATCTCCACCGGTTTGCTCAGCGCCACCATCACGCTGTCGCTGCTCAGGGTCATCCAGCTCGGGGTCTTGTCGATTGCTTGAGACATGGGGTGTCTTCCTTACAGGCCCAGGGCCGAACGTTGGGCGGCGAGCTGGTCGACGCCGTTGATCACGCGTTTCATGCCCAGGGCATCGATCTCGTAGATCAGTCGACCGTCGACTTCGAGCTTGTAGTAAGTCAGGGCCACGTTGTGCTTGATCTCGGCCTTGTCGCCGGATTTCCAGTCGCCCATGTCGACCTCCTTGAGCATGCCGCGCAGGGTGACGATCACCGGAGTGACCTTGCCCTTGAGCCCTTTGAACGCCCCACGGAACACACCGTTGAAACCGCTGCTATCGGCCAGGCCGAAGAGCTTCAGCGACTCACGGCGCACGCCGGTGGTGGTGAAGCCGGCTTCCTGTTTCTCCATGCCCATGTCCAGTTCCACCGGCACATCCATGCCGCCGACTCGATGCTCCTCGGTCTTGAGGGTCAACTTGGGCAGGGTCAGGCTCGGCACGTCGCCTTGAAAGCTGATGCCATCGACGAACAGGTTCATGTTCGCCAGGGTTTCGGGAATCATTGCCATTGCTGCGGCTCCTTAAGCGGCTTGGTCGAGGACTTCGGTCAACCACTGGTTGGTGACCTCGACCCGGAAGTTGGGGTTTTCGGCAGGTGGGACGTCGGTAAAGCGAATGTTCCAGTACACCTTGCCCTGCTCCAGCTGGCTGGCAGTGTTGAGTTCGGTGTCGGCGTAGACCTCGAAATTGATGATCGCGCCCTGGTTCTTCAGATCACGCATGAAGGCCTGCAGGCCCTCGGTGACGTCCTTGACGTAAGTCGCGGTGATCGAGCGGTCCACTGCCCACTTGTGACCGAAGAGGATGGCGTCCATGACGATGTCCATGGTCCGTACTCGGGTGACGAAGGCCCACTTCGGATCGCTGGACAGCGTGCGGTTGCCCCACAGGCGGAAGCCCGCGTCACGAATGACGGTGGTGATATTGGCGTTGTTCAGCAGGTTGGCGCGGCAGGTTTCATCGCCGTCGAGGAACTCGATCGGCCGCTTGGTGCCGGTGATGCCGACGAACTCCTTGTTCGACGGCGAGGCCCAGAAGCCGTACTCGTTGTCGGTCCAGGCGAACAGACCGGCGACCCAGGCCGAGGCCGGCGCATCGACGGTGGCATTGGCGCCGTTGTCCCAGTGCTGAACGCCTGGGTCGACCATATAGGCGCGCTTGGCGCCGAAATTCTTGGCATAGGCCATGGCCGCTTCGTCGGTGGTGTTGGGGCCATCGAGAATGGCCAGGCCACGCAGCTTGTCAGCCAGGGCCACCAGGGCAGTACCGACCGCCTGGGTCGCGCTGTGCTTGGGGGTGACCAGCAAACGTGGCTGGGCGTTGAAACGGCTCTTGCCGTCCAGCAGCGCCTGCAGGCCGGTGCGCTTACCGTCGGCCAGCACCCCGCCGATGATCGCCGAAGTCTGCTCGGCCGCGTCGGTCATCTTGGCCACGCCACAAGCGACGATCACCGCCTTGGCCCGCTGGTAGATGGCCTGGCAGGCCTTGGTGATGGCCGCATCCGGCCCCCAGGCGGCAATGGCCTCGCGCTCGTTGGTGATCAGCAGCAGGTCATTGACCTTGGCAGCGGCGGTCGGGCCTTCGGTGAAGGTGTCCACCAGGCCAATGATCGAAGACGACGGCAGCGAAATCGTGCGCGTGCCGGTGTCGACGTTAGTCACGGTAACGCCGTGGAAAAAACCACTCATGGATAAACTCCAGACATGAAAAAGCCCCGGGTGAAGGGGGCTGTAAGGGATGTTTGATTAATGGGGAGCGGGAAAGAAAACGCCCCGGCGGTGCGGGGCGTTAAACACTAGATACTTAGCTGCGTATTTAGCACCGAGGCTTGACATTCCGAACTACTGATAACACAGCGAGGCAAAACTAATTACTCCTACTCTATGCGGTTATTCTGGCCAAGGGTATTGCGTTGCTATTTCAGCAGCCCTATCGAGCCAAGCCTTACATGCCGCATTAGCTTTTTCAGGAGTTGAATCAGATGCGAGCATGCGCTGGTATTCAACAAACAGAGAATCGCTACCGTTCAGCGCATCAGCATATGCGGCACGACGCAGAGAAGCGACATCGTTGCGAGTTAAGGTGGTTTGCGGAAAACTCAGGTGTTCCTGGACTTCTTGAGAGTTCATCCTCACCAGTTCAGGCATGATAAAAGCATCTTGAGAGCCGTCCGCATGGTAAGCAAACACTTCACCGGTAGTTAAATGACGAAAGTATTTCATTAGCGTCTCTCCTTCCAAGAAAGCATCGAGTACGTCGTTCCTGCAAATTTGACGGAATATGTCTCACCCGGGCCAACGATGAACTCGTTACAAAAAGGCTGACCCGAGCCAAAGGTTGATGTACCGCCCAATTCGTTGCCCGCAACTGTTGCGATAAATACCCCCGATCCTGAGTTCGTAGTTTGTTTAGCTGCTACTCGTACAATGATTGGCTTACCTGTTGTATTTATGTACGTCGTGTCAAGTGCGCGGCTACCCGTGAGGTCGTACAAACTCTGGTCTTGCCCAAACAACAACCCATTAGTCTCAGATCTGTTGTAGGCATCAACAATTCCATAGCCCGCTAGCGTGCTCGCACTAGTAGCTTTTCTAGCAAGAGCGTTATCCACCTCAGTCCTGGAGTAGGTCACTGTTTTGGCATACGCGTCAGTTATGCCATATCCCGCGAGTGTGGTGGCATTATCTGCCTTCGCCTGTAACTTCGCGTTAACCTCGATCTTCGTATACGCATCGTTGATGCTGTACCCGACAAGCGTCGTTGAACTATTGGCCTTTTCTGCCAAGGCAGCGGCAATTGTGGTTGCAAACTTAGGATCGTTGCCTAAGGCGTCGGCCAACTTTTTTAGCGTGTCGAATGCAACAGGCGCCGAAGCAACGAGGCTCTCCTTCGAAAGCTGTATGGCTGAACTAGTTTCTGCCTTGGTAAATGCGTCAGTAATGCCATAGCCGGACAGCGTTGTCGGGTTGATACCACTAACAACTATGCCTCGCTTATCGATTGTGACTTGCCGATAAGTGCCGCCCACCTTATCCGCCGGGAGTGCTGACGCAAATGAGTCGTCCACGTACTGACGGGTAGCAAGCACCACCGCCGGATCAATCTTCAACACGATCTGCGCGGTATTGGCCACGATGAAATTCATGCGGATGACCTGGGTCTTTCCGGTGCCCTGAACCAGCAGGGGCTTGAAGCTCGGTGCGCAGTTGGCCACCGCCACCAGATCGCCGTCGGCATCGAACAGGCCGATCTCACGAATCCAGCGCCCGCCAACATCAGGCGGGATCACTTGTTCGGTGATGATGATGTTGGGGTTGGCCGGGTCGGTGCGCACCTGGTTGACCGGGGCGCGGCGCCATTCGTTGATCAGCTTGGTCTGCGCCTTGTTCGGGATGGGGTCGGTGCCGTTGGCATCGCCGACCGCCATTTCCTTGAAGGTCCAGGGCGTGCCCAGGGCCGTGGCGTTGGCCTGTTTCGCCTCGCCCACCGCCGTGAGGATGGCGAAGAACTGACTGTTGGAATCAATCATGAGTACACATCCAGGGTGTCTGTTTCATCAATACACATGACCTGGCCAAAACGGCCGATCACTTCGATATCGCGGGGTGTCGGGGGGTAAACGTCGATTTCTTCGCCCTGATATTCATAGGCACCAAAACCAATCACTCCAGAGCTTTCCAGGCTGATGGCCAGGCCGGTCATGTGCCGGCTGACGGGCCTGGCGTCGTCGATCAGGCGCGTCAGTTCCTGGTACATCTCTTCAGTGATGCCGGAGTCCAGAACGCCGACTTTCAGGGCAAAGGTGGCCGGTTCGCCTTCAGGGACCGTCTGCCACCATTCGACCACTTCAATCAGGTAGCCCAGCGGTTCCACCACCCGGCGCAGCGCACCGACGGTGCCTTTGCGAGCGTGGATGAAGTACGAGGCACGAATGGCGTTGCGCTTGACCGTCTCGGACCAGCGCGGGTCCCAGCGATCAACCGACCAGGCCCAGGCCAGCTGCGGTAACAGATGCACCGGGCAGGTCGACGGGTTGTACAGGGTGCGCAGCATGATGGCGTTATCGCCGGCGTTGGCCGCCTCAAGGGCGCGCTCCAGCGGCGTGCTATTGATCGGCAGTAGGCTGCTCATCTCAGCTCCCCAGCGTGACGCTGTATCCGGTGCAATACGCCGCTTGAGCCTTGGTCGGGGTGAGGTCTTGCCAACTCGCCAGATCGACCCGAGCCACGCCGGCCACATGCAACTGCGCATCAATGGCCGAACGGGCCACCTCGATGCCCAGGCGCCGGCGTGGGTTGACCCAGGCGGCCAGCTTGCGCTCGGCTTCAGCCAGGGCGACGTCACCTTCCGGGCCGGGGCCCTTCATGTGCAGCACCGCATCGATGCGATACGGCAACACCTGGGCACTCTGTACCGTGACCCGATCCCCCAGCGGTCGCACGTCCTCATCGTTGAGGGCTGCGGTAACCGTCGCCAGCAAGTCAGGACTGGCCGCGCCATTGCCTTCCAGGCTCAACACCGTGACCGTCACCCGCGCCGGCGACGGGCTTTCGGCCTCGGCGTCTGCTACCAGCGCGGAAGCGTTGCGGGCATGCAGAATGTAGCTGTTGCGCGGCCCGGCGGTGGTCAGGCCTTCGTAGGCCAACTGCACCCGCTCGCGCAGCGCATCATCCGCCTCCTTGACCTCTGCCAACGGCGGTACCGCCTGCGGGTCTGCGAGCTGGATCACCAAGCGCTGCAGTTTGACGTTGGCCGCCAGGTGATCCAGGTCCGTGCCCTTGGCATGGGCCAGCAGCAGCGCCTTGGCCGCATCGTTGACCCGGGCCCGCAGCTGCATATCGCCATAAGCCGACAGTTCCAGCAGTTTGCTGACTGGATCGCTTTCAAGACTGGCCGTCCAGTTGTCGCCCATGTGCCGGCGAAAGGTGTCCAGCTTGCCTTGGTACAAGGCCTCAAAATCCAGGGCCTCAAGCACCTGCGGCGCCGGCAGCGCCGACAAGTCCAACGTACTCATGCCGTCACCTCCAAAACCGCGGTATCGCCCAGGTACTGGCCGGTCAGTTGAAAGCTGATCTGACCTCCCACTACCGCTACCACCCTGACCCGCTCCAGCTTCAGCCGGGGCTCCCAGCGCAACAGCGCTCGGGCCACTTCGGCCTGCACCGCACTTTTCCAGCCGCCAGTTACCGGCAAGTCGACGTAACGGCGCAGGTTGCTGCCGTACTCCGGGCGCATCCGCCGACTGCCCAGCGGCGTGGTCAGGATGTCTTCGATGGACTGCCGCACATGTTCGATGCCGGACAGCGACAGGCCGGTACGGCGATCCATTCCGATCATCACGTCACTCCTGCACTTGCAGATCCGGGTGGGTGTTCAGGTAGTCCAGGGCGGCAAGATCGCCGGCCTTTACCGACAACTGCCCCTGGGCTACCAGCAACTGGCGACCATCCGGCAGGATCAACAGGCGTGAGGTGTACAAGGTGTCGCGAAACACCACAGTGCCGGTGCCCGCAGGGCGACCGGGAGTTTTCTTAGGGGTGGCCATAGGCTTCTCCGGGTACAAAAAAACCGCTCTGGGCGGGTGGATGGGGTGTTCGGTGAGAGAGGAGTCGTGAGGGCGACGACCCGCGAGGATCACTGCGGTGTTGCAGTTGAACCGGGACCCGGCATCACTCCCAGGTGGGTATGGGTCGAACCGACATTGACCCCGTTGTGCTTCAAGCTCCCACCGTTGATTTGCACATCGCCATTCAAGGTGATTGCACCCGTCAGGGTGATGCTGTCGGCCTTGCCGGTCAGGGCGCTGTCAGTTACCACCGCCGAGCTGCCGCCGACCTGAATGGTCACCGTGCCGCTGGGCAGGCTGATGCTGTAACTCTTGGCCTGCCAGTCATAGATCAGCGAACCACCATCCTCGAAACGCCAGACCTCAACGTGATCACGGTTGTCCGGCTGGGGGCCGGCATTGCCATACAGACCGGGGACAAAAGTGCCCTGGGCCGGCTCGCCGCTGGGGCTGATCAGCACGCCCTGCTCACCCAGGCTCGGTGCTCGCCAGTGTCGGGCCTTGCCCGCGGCCTGGCTGTGCCAGCGCACCCAGGCGCTAGTCCAGCCGGCGCCATCGGAAACCCGAACCAGTCCGGCAGCCAGATCCACGCCGACCACGCTGCAAGGCAGGATCAGGCCGGCAATCATGCGGTCGTGGGTTGCAGACACGTAACTCACGCCATGTGCTCCGGCGACTGGTAGCCGCCCTCGTGACCGGGGCCGGTATCGGGGCTGAACCCCAACACCAGCGTGCCCGGTGGTTGATTCGGCCAGGACCATTGCTCTTGGCCAAGGTAGATAAGCTGCTGCCACTGCACGATCCACTCGGCCCGGTAAGCCGATTCCGCAACCGTGCCGGCAGGCTTGGCCCACACCGCCGTTGCACCTTCTACAAACTCCAGATCCCACTGCTGGCAACGCAGCAGCTCGATTAACTGAGCCGCCAGAATGGCCGCCTGCAACGGCGCCTGGGCAAGTTCGGGATCAACCCGCAACCGGGCCTCCAAGGTGGCACGCATGCAGCAGCGGCCATCACCCGGGTCGGCTGCCTGGTCCAGCGCCGTGACGGCAAAGTAGAGCGCCGGCTCAGTGGCGTCCTGAAGCGCCTTGGGGAATGCCTCAACCGTATGCAGATGGGGCATCGCCAGCTTGATCGTGGACGTGATGGCGTCTTTTAGCTGGGTCAGTTCGTTCATTGTCTAGTTCCAGAATAAGGTCGAAGCGGCCCGGCCATTGAGGGCTGGGCCGGTGGACCTTGTTGAGAGCCGGAGCCGATCAGGGTTCAAGGCTGATCCGAATGCGAATCCCGGGAAGGCGGTTCGCAAATCCCGATGCGCTTGGCCGCCCAACGCTCATAGAGGCCGATGGCGACGTCGGCGCCGGCCATGGCGGTCAGACAGCCAAAGGCGCAGGCGGTCCAGATCGAGACGCCGGCGGCATACAGCAGCATGATCGCCGAGACCCCGCAGACCACGCAGGCTCCGGAGCGCAGCGCCAGGCGCCGCAGCAGCGACCAGCCACGGGCGCCCTCCTTGTCGGCGCGCCACATTTCGCCGGAAACGCCACCGACCAGCGCCAGGACGATGACCAGCCAGATCGGCATGTCCAGCAACGCTTGTTGCTCGTTTGTCATTCACGTCTCCCGTGCGGATTGGGGCCAGCGAGATGGCCAGGTGATAGAAGGCTGATAACGATGTTTCAAGGGGTCCCTGTCTGTTGGTGGCCCACGTTAGGCAGGCATTCCAAAAAGCCCGGTCGCCCGGGCTTTTCAGTAATGCAAACCTTGGTCTTTCGGCACTACTGGTGCGGTACGGACCCATTCAAATTGTTCCTCCGACCGCGACCCTGTCCGCCGGATAACTGCTTCTGGTGCTTTACGCTGCACACCCGGGTCAGTTGCCAACCCTCTGAACCGTCGAGGCCGGTTCATCGCTGCCTTTGCTTTGCCACTAAAGAGCGTCGTTGCAGCCGTTGTTGAACGGCTTGAGATGGATAATATGCATTAATGCATATGCAGTCAATGCGTTGCTGCATTTATTTATGCGCAAGAATTGCGCGAGCGCATGGAGCCCGCATAAATGCAGGGCGGGGGATTTTTCGAGGGCGAAAAAAAGCCCGCTCAGTGGCGGGCTTTGTCTGACGGTGATGGCTTAGCGGGCGTACATGCCCCACCAGAAGACGTGACCGAGGATGCTGATCTGCTCCTCCTGGATCTCCTGGAAGCTGTAGTCCTCATCCGGATGCTCGTCGCGGTTGAAGCTGCGCAGGCGAATCCCGGTGGGCAGGCGATACAGCTGCTTCACTCGCAGTTGGCCATTGTGGTTGATCGCGTACAGGTCGCCATCGACGATATCGCCGATGGCGCACTTGCCGGCATTGACCCCGACCGTGGCGCCATCGCGCAGCACCGGCAACATACTGTTGCCCCGCACCGTGACGCACTTGGCCTGGTCGAACTGCACGCCGTTGTGCCGCAGGCTGCGCTTGCCGAACCGCAGGCTGGCGCGCTCGCTCTCCTCAATGACGAATCTTCCTGATCCAGCAGCCAATTCAACCTCACGCAGAAAAGGAACCGACACCTCGTCGTCATCGACAGGGGTATCGTCGTCCCACAGGCTTATGTCCTTGAGTTCCGAATGAATCTCGTCACGGGGCGCAGCAGCCCGAGCTGGCGCGATATTCACGCGTCCGCGCAATTGGTCGGTGCTCACCTGGAAGTATTCGGCAATCCGCGAGATGTGTTTATCCGAAGGATCGACGATCTTCCCGCTGAGAATCCGCGAGAGGGTGGATTGAGGCACACCGGTCCGACGGTGAAGCTCCGTAGGGGAGATTCCGTCGCGATCCAGCAGCTCTCTTAAGACGGTAGAAACATTGCGTATTTGCATAGAACGCATATTGCTCGAACTTTTAGTCAATGACAAATGCCGTTTTGCATATTTGTGCTGCATTTACCGGACAAACACAGTAGTGCCTTGGTGTCTGCGAGGCCAGGGCACCCATGGTAACCTTGCCGCCATCTGCAAAAAGCCGAGCCCAGCGCTCCTTTGCTTCACCCATTCAATGAATCCGCCTAAATACCAATGAGTAAAAATACCTCCGATCTGTCCTCCCACACGCCGATGATGCAGCAGTACTGGCGCCTCAAGAACCAGCACCCTGATCAGTTGATGTTCTACCGCATGGGCGACTTCTACGAAATCTTCTACGAAGACGCGAAGAAGGCCGCCAAACTGCTGGATATCACCCTGACGGCGCGCGGACAGTCGGCGGGGCAGGCGATTCCCATGTGTGGCATTCCCTACCACGCCGCCGAAGGTTACCTGGCCAAGCTGGTCAAGCTCGGCGAGTCGGTGGTCATCTGCGAGCAAGTGGGTGACCCGGCCACCAGCAAAGGCCCTGTGGAACGTCAGGTGGTACGCATCATCACCCCGGGCACTGTCAGTGACGAAGCCTTGCTGGACGAGCGCCGCGACAACCTGATCGCGGCCGTGCTGGGCGATGAGCGCCTGTTCGGCCTGGCGGTGCTGGATATCACCAGCGGCAATTTCAGCGTCCTGGAAATCAAGGGCTGGGAGAATTTGCTGGCGGAGCTGGAACGCATCAATCCAGTGGAGCTGCTGATCCCCGACGACTGGCCACAAGGCCTGCCGGCGGAAAAACGCCGGGGTGTCCGACGTCGCGCTCCCTGGGACTTTGAGCGCGACTCGGCCCACAAGAGCCTCTGCCAGCAATTCTCCACCCAGGACCTCAAGGGCTTTGGTTGCGAGACCCTGACCCTGGCCATCGGCGCTGCCGGATGCCTGTTGAGCTACGCCAAGGAAACCCAGCGCACCGCCCTGCCCCACTTGCGCAGCCTGCGGCACGAACGCCTGGACGACACGGTGGTGCTGGACGGTGCCAGTCGCCGCAACCTGGAGCTGGACACCAACCTGGCCGGCGGACGCGACAACACCCTGCAATCGGTGGTCGATCGCTGCCAGACCGCCATGGGCAGCCGCCTGCTGACTCGCTGGCTGAACCGCCCGCTGCGGGATCTCAAGGTCTTGCAGGCGCGTCAGTCCTCGATCACCTGCCTGCTGGATGGCTACCGTTTCGAACGGCTGCAGCCGCAGTTGAAGGAAATCGGCGATATCGAACGGATTCTCGCGCGAATCGGCTTGCGCAATGCCCGGCCGCGGGACCTGGCTCGCTTGCGTGATGCCCTGGCCGCGCTGCCGGAGCTGCAAGAAGCCATGACTGAACTGGAGGCGGACCACCTCAAGCAACTGGCAGCCACCACCAGCACCTACCCGGAGCTGGCAGCGCTGCTGGCCAAGGCGATCATCGACAACCCGCCGGCGGTGATCCGCGACGGCGGCGTGCTCAAGACCGGCTACGACGCCGAGCTCGACGAACTGCAATCCTTGAGCGAGAACGCCGGGCAGTTCCTGATCGACCTGGAAGCCCGGGAAAAAGCCCGTACCGGTCTGGCCAACCTCAAGGTCGGCTACAACCGTATTCATGGCTACTTCATCGAGCTGCCAAGCAAGCAAGCCGAACAGGCACCGGCGGATTACATTCGTCGTCAGACCCTGAAGGGCGCCGAACGCTTCATCACTCCAGAACTCAAGGAGTTTGAAGACAAGGCGCTATCGGCCAAGAGCCGTGCCCTGGCCCGGGAAAAGATGCTCTACGACGCGTTGCTGGAAACCCTGATCAGCCACCTGCCGCCGCTGCAGGACACTGCCGGCGCCCTGGCCGAGCTGGACGTGCTCAGCAACCTGGCCGAGCGCGCGCTGAATCTGGACCTCAATTGCCCGCGTTTTGTCAGCGAACCTTGCATGCGCATCACCCAGGGCCGTCACCCGGTGGTGGAGCAAGTACTGACCACGCCTTTTGTGGCCAACGACCTGAACCTGGACGACAACACCCGGATGCTGGTGATCACCGGTCCGAACATGGGCGGTAAATCCACCTATATGCGCCAGACTGCGTTGATCGTACTGCTGGCCCATATCGGCAGTTTTGTCCCGGCGGCGAGCTGTGAGCTGTCCCTGGTGGATCGGATCTTTACCCGGATCGGCTCCAGTGACGACCTGGCCGGAGGTCGCTCGACCTTCATGGTGGAAATGAGTGAAACCGCGAACATCCTGCACAACGCCACTGAACGCAGCCTGGTGCTGATGGACGAAGTGGGTCGTGGCACCAGTACTTTTGACGGACTGTCCCTGGCCTGGGCTGCGGCAGAACGTCTCGCCCACCTGCGGGCCTACACCCTGTTCGCCACCCACTATTTTGAACTGACCGTACTGCCGGAAAGCGAGCCGCTGGTGGCGAACGTGCACCTCAATGCCACTGAACACAACGAGCGTATCGTCTTCCTGCACCATGTGTTGCCCGGCCCTGCCAGCCAGAGCTATGGCCTGGCGGTAGCCCAGCTGGCGGGGGTTCCCAGCGCTGTCATCACCCGCGCCAGGGAGCACTTGAACCGTCTGGAAACCACCAGCTTGCCCCATGAAGTGGCGCCTCCAGCGCCGGGTAAAACCTCGGTTCCCCAGCAAAGCGATATGTTTGCCAGCCTGCCGCACCCAGTCCTCGATGAACTGGCCAAACTGGATCTGGATGACCTGACGCCACGCCGGGCACTGGAAATGCTCTATACATTGAAGACACGCATCTAACGCGAACGCCTTCAAGCTGTTAGAATCTCGCGCGGTTTGGGATGCTGCGGACTATTAGCCTGGTTCGCAGACTATCGCTCCCAAACCTGGCGACCCCGTCATGTAGGGGCTCCGCTGCCGCCGCCTGAGGAGAGAATTAGAAATGACCTTCGTCGTCACCGACAACTGCATCAAGTGCAAGTACACCGACTGCGTAGAAGTCTGTCCGGTGGACTGCTTTTACGAAGGGCCGAACTTCCTGGTGATTCACCCGGATGAGTGCATCGACTGCGCGCTGTGCGAGCCTGAATGCCCGGCTGTAGCCATTTTCTCCGAGGATGAAGTCCCGGAAGAGATGCAGGAGTTCATTCAGCTGAACGTCGAGCTGGCAGAGATCTGGCCGAACATCACTGAAAAGAAAGAATCGTTGCCGGATGCCGAAGAGTGGGATGGCGTCAAAGGCAAGATCAAAGACCTCGAACGCTGATTGCCCCCGCGTTCCTGAAAAGGCCCCTTGCGGGCCTTTTTGTATTTCTGGGAACGGGGTTCTTGCACTCGGGACTTTTCGACAGGCAAAAAAAGGGGCGGTATGACCCGCCCACATTTTTCCCTAGTCCCTGTGTTCCTTTTCATCGTCCTGATGAATCGCTTCCTGCGATGTCCTGACCATCGTCCTTGATGGCTGTGTCTATCCGTCGACACAGGGCTGATATTAGAGAGTTCCCAGGTAAGAGCAATCGCACTATTCCCGTAAAAACTTGTCGGACACGAATAACTAAATTAAAAAACACCTTATAAATCAACAATATAAAAAACAGCCTAGAGTATTTTAGGCAAGTCTGAAGCAACCGAGAACCGAACACTTACGAAAACGTAATCTATTGCTTACACGCAAGTTGAGAGTAATCCCAACCCTGAGCAGAATCCGAGAACTCAGAGTCAAAACAATCACCCAATAAAAAGCCCCGAATAAATCGGGGCTCTTACGGATCAGTTCCAGACGTTACTGAAATAACGACTCACTGGACAATCCATTCTTTTCAAGGATCTCCCGCAGGCGCTTGAGGCCTTCAACCTGGATTTGTCGAACCCGCTCACGGGTCAGACCAATCTCCAGGCCGACATCCTCAAGAGTGCTGCTCTCATGACCTCGCAGGCCAAAGCGGCGAACCACCACTTCACGCTGCTTTTCGGTCAGTTCGGAAAGCCATTGATCGATGCTTTGCGACAGATCATCGTCCTGCAGCAGTTCACAAGGATCCGTCGGACGATCGTCAGTCAGGGTATCCAGCAGGGTTTTATCCGAATCCGGTCCCAGCGAGACATCAACCGAAGAAACCCGCTCATTCAGACCGAGCATGCGTTTGACTTCAGCCACCGGCTTCTCCAGCAGGTTGGCGATTTCTTCGGGAGAGGGTTCATGATCGAGTTTTTGCGTCAACTCACGGGCGGCGCGCAAGTAGACGTTGAGCTCTTTGACCACATGAATCGGCAACCGGATGGTCCGGGTCTGATTCATTATCGCCCGTTCGATGGTCTGGCGAATCCACCAGGTGGCGTAGGTCGAAAAGCGGAAGCCGCGTTCCGGGTCGAACTTCTCCACTGCCCGGATCAGGCCGAGGTTGCCCTCTTCGATCAGGTCCAGCAGCGACAACCCACGATTGACATAGCGCCGGGCGATTTTCACCACCAGTCGCAAGTTGCTTTCAATCATGCGCTTGCGCCCGGCTGGGTCGCCACTCTGCGACAAACGCGCAAAGTGCACTTCCTCTTCGGGAGAGAGCAATGGAGAAAAGCCGATTTCATTGAGGTACAACTGCGTCGCATCGAGCGCACGCGTGTAATCAATGTACTTGTGTTGCTTAAGTGAAGCGGAGCTTTTGGATTTGGCGCGAACGGAAGGTGGAGTTGCCCCCTCATTATTCGACATCGAATCCATATCGATACTGCTCTCCATAAGGAGAACCTCATCGTCGATGTCAAACTCCGGCACTTCTTTACTGAGAGCCATTGTTATAGTCCTTTGGTGAGTTCGACCTCAGGCTCAAGCGGCGCCTATATCCCTGGCAACGCTGGAGCCTGTTCCCTCTACGTGAGCGGAACAGGCTGGTAACGGATCAACGACGTGGCAGGAATTGCAGCGGATCTACAGGTTTACCTTGTCGGCGAATCTCAAAGTGCAGTTTCACCCGGTCTGTACCAGTTGATCCCATCTCGGCAATTGTCTGTCCGACTTTGACCTGCTGTCCCTCCCGAACCAATAGCTTGCGGTTGTGGCCGTAAGCACTGACGTAGGTTTCGTTGTGTTTGATGATGACTAATTCGCCGTAGCCCCTTAAGCCACTCCCGGCGTAAACCACCGTCCCATCAGACGCAGCTAAAACAGGCTGTCCCAAATCTCCGGCGATATCAATGCCTTTATTCAAACTACCGTTTGAAGAAAATTTTCCAATCAAAACACCGTTGGAAGGCCAGCCCCAGCCCGTCGGAGCAGGCCCCGCAGGCGCAACCGGAGCGGGCGCCGGCTTGCTTGCAGGAGGCGTTGCAGCACTTGTTGCCGGGGCAATGACAGCCCCCGCCGGACGACGAATAACCGTGGTTTTGCTGGAGGACGAGGCACCGGACTGGGTGCTGGTAACCACAGTTGTCGGCGCAGTACCCGTGCGACCATCAAAGCGAATGGTTTGCCCCGGATGGATGGTATAGGGCTCGGCAATATTGTTACGCGCTGCCAGCGCCTTGTAATCCCAGCCGTAGCGAAACGCGATGGAGAACAGTGTATCCCCACGACGTACTACATATTGTCCCGTGGTCACGGTAGGGCGCTGAGGCGCCGCGTTATTACTGCGTTCAACCACACCCACACTGCTGGACTTGGTGCTGGAGCAGCCGACCAACAAGGAACTCAAGACAAGGCCAATCATCAGTCGCTGAAAGCTTGTTATACCCATACGCTGCGCAATGACTGTGAGACTCACCCGCCGCTCCCTTTATGGTGGTTGACGATATTAATTACCTGGCTCAGGCATGAAATGACGCAAGTATAACTGGAGGCCGGCGTTTTATTGCTGGCAAAGCGCAACACACAGTCGCAAGAGATTGCCATTGATCGCCGTCCCACTCATTGACGATCAATACGGCACTAAGACACAGCCAAGCAGACAGAATTCACCCAGGGTCGATAAATGCTCAGGCCAATGGCCCATTGAGCAAAGGCACAAACCGTACCGCGCCCAGGACATGTCGGGCAAAGCCATGTTCTTCACGAATGATCAGCATCAACTGCTGCACTTCTCCGGCTCCCACAGGAATCACCAGGCGCCCACCAGGCGCCAGTTGATCCAGCAGTGCCTGAGGAATATCGGTGGCAACGGCAGTGACGATGATGCCGTTGTAAGGCGCCAACGCTGGCCAGCCCTCCCAGCCATCGCCCCAGCGGAACACCACATTACGCAGGTTCAGTTCCTGCAGGCGCTCCTTGGCTCGATCCTGCAGGACCTTGATCCGCTCCACCGAAAACACGCGCTCCACCAACTGCGACAGCACCGCCGTCTGGTAGCCGGAGCCGGTACCGATCTCCAGCACTTTGTCCAGCGGACCTGCCGCCAGCAGAAGCTCGCTCATGCGAGCCACCATATAAGGCTGGGAGATAGTCTGGTTATGGCCGATGGGCAGTGCCGTGTCTTCATAGGCACGGTGAGCCAGAGCTTCATCAACGAAGAGATGCCGTGGCGTGCGACGAATGACCTCCAATACCTGGGGATTGGACAGGCCCTCATCGTAAAGCCGTTGGATCAGGCGCTCGCGGGTACGCTGGGAAGTCATGCCGATTCCCCGTCGCAGCAAATCGTCTTGCTCACGAGCCATCAGCGCAGCCCCTCCAACCAGCCGTCCAGACTCCTGAACGCTTCATTGAAGGTGCGATCCAGCTGCAACGGCGTGATCGACACATAACCTTGCATGACCGCATGAAAGTCAGTACCCGGACCACCATCTTCGGCGTCCCCTGCGGCGGCAATCCAGTAACCCGACTTGCCACGGGGATCGACGACCTTCATGGGTGCCGCCGCGCGCGCGCGATGGCCCAGGCGGGTCAGTTGTATGCCACGGATATGATCAAGCGGCAGGTTGGGAATATTCACGTTCAACACCGTCCGTGGTGGCAAATCCAGCAAGCCCTGAGCCTGCACCAGCTTGCGCGCGAAATGGGCTGCGGTGGCGAGGTTTTCTACCTGCCGCGACACCAGCGAAAAGGCAATCGCCGGGCGCTGCAGGAAACGGCCTTCAAGCGCAGCGGCGACCGTTCCGGAATACAGCACGTCATCACCCAGGTTGGCCCCCAGATTGATCCCCGACACCACCATGTCCGGCTCATGCTCCAACAGGCCATTAAGCCCCAGGTGAACACAGTCGGTCGGTGTGCCGTTGATGCTGATGAAGCCATTGCCGAGGGTATGCGGATGCAACGGACGGTCGAGCGTCAGCGAACTGCTGGCGCCGCTTTTGTCTTGATCCGGTGCGATAACCACACACTCGGCGTAATCCGCCAGCGCAGCATGCAGCGCAGCGATACCGGGTGCAGTTACCCCATCATCGTTAGAAATCAGAATACGCATGAGCTGTCCGTCTGCCCCACCGGCACCAGATCGACGAGTTCACGCACCAATGCGGTGGCGAAACACCCGGCCGGCAGGACGAATTCCAGTTGCAGAATGTCAGGCTCGGGATAATGCCACGTCAAACCGCCAATGGGCAGCCGCAGAATGCGTCGTTCATGGCTCATGCCGGCTTTTATCAACCAATCGCACAGTGCCGACTCAGCGCCTGCAAGCTCTTGCTCGCGATCATGGGTTGCACCAGCCGCAGGAGACTCGCCCTCGCCCCACAAAGGACCAGTGGGATGCAAGTCGAGAATCGCCAGGCGCGGGTCCGAGCATTCGGCCTGCCCGGCCATGAAAAAGCTGCGACTGTCGGTAAACGCCAGCAGATCACCCACTTGCGCCTGCTGCCAGCTGCCGTCCGCCACTCGCGCCGCCAGCACCTGATTGAACAGGTAGCTACGGGCCGTGGACAACAACCGCGAACGCACATTGCGCTGCTCCGGCAGGGCCTGACGGGACGCCCAGTCACGGGCATCCACCAGATTGCCACCGCCATGACCGAAACGCTGAGCCCCGAAGTAGTTGGGGATCCCCTGCTGGGCGATCCGTTTCAAACGCTCATCGATAGCCGCCTGATCCGCCTTGAGCTCTGTCAAACGCAGGGTAAAACCATTGGCCGCATGGGCACCACGCTGCAATTTGCGCTTGTGGCGGGTGGCCTTGAGGATTTTCAGGGTGTGGTTTTCCGCGGCGCCAAGATCGGGATCGGCCTTACCGGGCAACTGCACACTAAACCACTGACGAGTCAGCGCCTGTCGATCCTTGAGCCCGGCGTAACTGACGGTGCGCAATGGCACACCGGCCGCCTTGGCGATCCGGCGTGCCGCCTCCTCGGTGTTCAAGCCACGCTTTTCCACCCACAGCCACAGGTGCTCGCCCTCACCGCTCAGCGGGATATCCAGCACCTCATCGACTTGAAAGTCTTCGGCAGTAGCTTTGAGTACGGCGCTGCCCAAGGCCTCGCCATAGGCCCGCGGGCCTAACAGTTGCAGTTCATTCATGGGCGCAGCAACAAGGCCACGGAATGCACCGCAATACCTTCCTCGCGGCCAACGAAACCGAGTTTTTCGGTGGTGGTTGCCTTCACGTTCACTTGATCCAGTTCGACTTGCAGGTCCTCGGCGATCAAGGCCCGCATGGTTTCGATATGAGGCGCCATCTTCGGTGCCTGGGCGACGATGGTATTGTCGACGTTGCCGATCCTCCAGCCCTTGGCATGGATCAACGCGACAACGTGACGCAGCAGAACACGGCTGTCGGCACCTTTGAATTGCGGATCGGTGTCCGGAAAATGCTTGCCGATATCCCCTAGCGCCGCGGCGCCCAGCAGGGCATCACTGAGTGCATGCAACAACACGTCACCGTCAGAATGGGCGAGCAACCCAGAATGATGGGCGATACGCACACCACCCAAAGTGATGAAGTCGCCTTCAGCGAAACGGTGCACATCGTAGCCGTGGCCAATACGCATAAAAAAACGCCCCGAAAAAGTCAGGGCGTGATTCTACCTGCTTTGGCAGGCATTAGGCGTTAAGAGCACGTGCATGGTGCTGCAAGTGGTCGTCTATGAAGCTGGCGATGAAAAAGTAGCTATGGTCGTAACCCGGTTGCAAACGCAACGTCAGTTCATGACCGGCATTCTTTGCCGCCTGCTGTAACACTTCGGGCTTGAGTTGGGTCGCAAGGAAGTCATCACGATCCCCTTGGTCCACCAGCAACGCAAGCTTCTCCCCAGCATCTGCAAGCAGCACGCTCGCGTCCCATTCGCGCCATCGAGAGCGCTCCTCTCCCAGATATCGGGAAAAGGCTTTCTGCCCCCAAGGACAATCCATGGGATTACTGATGGGAGCGAAAGCCGACACCGACTGATAACGACCAGGATTACGCAGTGCACAGACCAATGCCCCGTGCCCGCCCATGGAGTGCCCGCTGATACCGCGTTTTTGCGACGCAGGAAAGTGTGCTTCCACCAACGCTGGCAACTCGTCCACCACATAGTCATGCATGCGGTAGTGCTGAGCCCAGGGCTCCTGGGTGGCGTTCAGGTAGAAGCCCGCTCCCAGGCCGAAGTCCCAGGCGCCCTCTGGATCGCCAGGGACGCCGGCCCCACGAGGGCTGGTGTCGGGAGCGACGATAATCAGCCCGAGTTCCGCAGCCATGCGCTGGGCACCGGCCTTGTGCATGAAGTTCTCGTCGGTGCAGGTCAGGCCGGACAGCCAATACAGCACTGGCAGCTTGCCGCCCTGTTCGGCCTGCGGCGGCAGGTACACAGCGAACACCATGTCGCAGCCCAACACCTGAGAATGATGTTTGTACCGTTTGTGCCAGCCGCCGAAGCTCTTCTGGCAGGAAAGGTTTTCCAGACTCATGGCAATCTCCCCAGCCACAAGCCGCACGCTTCGAGCCACAAACAGGTGCTTCCCGTTTGCCGCTTGTCACTCACGGCTTGCCGCTGCTCTTAGAAATGAATGACGGAACGAATGCTCTTGCCTTCGTGCATCAAGTCGAATGCCTTGTTGATGTCTTCCAGACCCATGGTGTGGGTAATGAAGGTATCTAGAGGGATCTCGCCGGTCTGGGACATTTCCACGTAGCTTGGCAGCTCGCTGCGGCCACGCACGCCACCGAATGCCGAACCGCGCCAGACGCGGCCGGTCACCAGTTGGAAGGGACGGGTCGAAATTTCCTGGCCGGCACCGGCCACACCGATGATCACCGATTCGCCCCAGCCTTTGTGGCAGCACTCAAGCGCGGCGCGCATGAGTTGTACGTTGCCGATGCATTCGAAGGAGAAATCCACGCCGCCGTCAGTCATGTCGACGATGACCTCCTGGATCGGACGGTCGAAATCCTTCGGATTGACGCAGTCGGTGGCGCCCAATTGCTTGGCGATCTCGAACTTGGCCGGGTTGATATCAATGGCAATGATGCGCCCAGCCTTGGCTTTGACCGCACCAATCACCGCCGACAGGCCAATACCGCCCAGGCCAAAGATAGCCACGGTGTCACCCGCCTTGACCTTGGCGGTGTTGATCACCGCACCGATACCGGTGGTTACGCCGCAACCCAGCAGGCAGACCTTCTCCAGAGGCGCTTCCTTGGGGATCTTGGCCACGGAGATTTCCGGCAGCACGGTGTACTCGGAGAACGTCGAAGTACCCATGTAGTGGAAAATAGGCTGGCCCTTGTAGGAAAAACGGCTAGTGCCATCAGGCATCAGGCCTTTGCCCTGGGTAGCGCGAATTGCCTGACAGAGGTTGGTCTTGCCAGAAAGACAGAATTTGCACTTGCCACATTCCGGGGTGTACAGCGGGATCACATGATCACCGACGGCGACCGAGGTCACACCCTCGCCCACCGCCTCCACCACTGCACCACCTTCATGGCCGAGAATCGCCGGAAAGATGCCTTCCGGGTCAGCACCGGACAAGGTGTAGGCATCGGTATGGCAGACGCCGGAAGCAACCACCCGCAGCAGTACCTCGCCAGCCTTGGGCATGGCGACATCCACTTCGACGATTTCCAGGGGCTTCTTGGCCTCGAAGGCTACGGCAGCACGTGACTTGATCATCCTGACTCTCCAGCGAATAAAAACGAGGAGGTGAGTGTAAAACAGCGCAATGCGATGAATAATCCAGGTAAAAGCAAAACATTATTGCCGTACAGGGATAATCAATGAGTGAAAACCGTTGGGAAGGCATCGACGAGTTTGTTGCAGTAGCCGAATGCAGCCAGTTCACCGCCGCTGCCGAGCGCCTGGGAGTGTCCTCCTCCCATATCAGCCGTCAGGTGGTGCGCCTCGAAGAGCGCCTGCAGACGCGTCTGCTGTATCGCAGTACCCGCCGAGTCACCCTGACCGAGGCCGGACAGACCTTTCTCCAGCATTGCCAACGCCTGCAGGACGGCCGCGAAGAAGCGCTGCGGGCCGTAGGGGACCTGGCCAGCGAGCCCAAGGGCATGCTGCGCATGACCTGCGCCGTGGCCTATGGCGAGCGTTTTATCGTGCCGCTGGTGACCCGTTTCATGGGGCTTTACCCGCAATTACGGGTGGACATCGAGTTGAGCAACCGCCCTCTGGATCTGGTGCACGAAGGACTCGACCTGGCCATTCGGCTCGGGCGGCTGCAGGACTCACGCCTGGTGGCCACTCGCTTGGCACCGCGACGCATGTACCTGTGCGCCTCGCCCTCCTATCTGGAGCGCTACGGGCGCCCCCATAGCCTGTCGGAACTGAGCCGTCATAATTGCCTGATCGGCAGTTCGGATATCTGGCAATTGGAGCTGGATGGGCGCGAGTTCTCACAGCGGGTACAGGGCAACTGGCGCTGCAACAGCGGTCAGGCCGTACTGGATGCGGCCTTGCAAGGCGTCGGACTGTGCCAACTGCCGGACTACTACGTTCTGGAGCACCTACAGAACGGCACCTTGATCTCCCTGCTGGAAGCCCATCAGCCGCCCAATACCGCCGTCTGGGCCCTGTATCCGCAGCAACGGCACCTGTCGCCAAAAGTGCGCAAGTTGGTGGATTATCTAAAGCAAGGCCTGGCCGAACGCCCGGAATACCGGGGCCTGTAGCCACAGTACGGATCAGCGCCGATTGGACCAGCGCTGACGCAGCCACTCCAGGTCTTCGGGACGAGTGACCTTGAGGTTGTCGGAGCGCCCTTCGATCAGGCGTGGTGCCTGGCCGGCCCATTCCATTGCCGATGCTTCATCGGTGATGGCTACATCCGCTACCAGGCTGTCGGCCAGGGCGCGATGCAAGGCGCCAAGGCGGAACATCTGCGGTGTGTAGGCCTGCCAGATCAGACTGCGGTCCACGGTTTCCAGCACCCGTCCGTGCTTGTCGATCCGCTTCAGGGTGTCACGGGCCGGCACCGCCAGCAGGCCGCCTACAGGATCGTCCGCCAGCTCGCCCAGCAGCTTGTCCAAGTCATCGCGAGACAGGTTCGGTCGTGCGGCATCGTGGACCAGAACCCAATCCTCATCGGCCGCGCCCTGAGCATGCAGATGAAGCAAGGCATTGAGTACCGACCCGGAACGCTCGGCGCCACCTTCGACCCGCTGAATCCGCGAGTCATGGGCACAGGCCAGGGCTGGCCAGTAAGGATCGTCAAGCGCCAGGCTGACCACCAGCCCCTTGAGGCCAGGATGGTCGAGGAAACAGCCGAGGCTGTGTTCGAGAATAGTGCGTCCGCCCAATTGCAAGTATTGCTTGGGACGGTCCGCGGCCATACGGGCACCGACGCCCGCGGCAGGAATCACGGCCCAGAAGGCCGGCAATCTATCGCTCATTGGGCCAACTGGTAGAGGGTTTCACCCTCCTTGACCATGCCCAACTCATGGCGAGCCCGTTCTTCAACGGTCTCCATGCCCTTCTTCAACTCCATGACTTCCGCATCGAGTACGCGATTTCGCTCCAGCAAACGCTCGTTTTCAGCGTGCTGGTCGGCAATCTGCTGAGTCAGGTCAGCTACCTGGGCCAAGCTGCCATTCCCCACCCACAGGCGGTACTGCAAGCCAGCTAGCAGCAAGAGCAAGACCAGGAACAACCAATTGGGACTGCGCATCGAATATCGGGTATCCAGTGAAAAAAGACAGCCATGCCAACAACTTCGAACCTACTGATAGCACGAAGCCTGGAAGACCCAGGCTTGTACTCTTAAGGCATCAGATTAGTGGCAAAAAACTCGCTGTAGCGATTTTCCCGACACAATCCGGTGTCTTTTTACCATCTACGGCTTAGCCGCGAAACTCGCTGCGACCGTTGTACTTGGCCTTGCCATTCAATTGCTCTTCGATACGCAGCAATTGGTTGTACTTGGATACGCGGTCGGAACGGCACAGGGAGCCGGTCTTGATCTGGCCAGCCGAGGTGCCCACAGCCAGGTCGGCGATGGTCGAATCTTCGGTTTCACCGGAGCGGTGGGAGATCACGGCAGTGTAACCGGCAGCCTTGGCCATCTGGATGGCTTCCAGGGTTTCGGTCAGGGTACCGATCTGGTTGAACTTGATCAGGATCGAGTTGGCGATCTTCTTGTCGATGCCTTCTTTCAGGATCTTGGTGTTGGTCACGAACAGGTCGTCACCCACCAGTTGCACTTTCTCGCCGATCTTGTCGGTAAGGATTTTCCAGCCAGCCCAGTCGGACTCGTCCAGGCCATCTTCAATGGAGATGATCGGGTAGCGCTGAGTCAGACCTTTCAGGTACTCGGCGAAACCTTCGGCGGTGAACACCTGGCCTTCGCCGGACAGGTTGTATTTACCGTCTTCGTAGAACTCGCTGGCGGCGCAGTCCAGGGCCAGCGTCACGTCAGTGCCCAGAGTGTAACCGGCGTTGGCCACGGCTTCGGAGATGACTTTCAGCGCGTCTTCGTTGGAAGCCAGGTTGGGTGCGAAACCACCTTCATCGCCCACAGCGGTGTTCAGGCCACGGGCCTTCAGCACGGCTTTGAGGTGATGGAAAATCTCGGTGCCCATGCGCAGACCTTCCGAGAAGGACTTGGCGCCGACCGGCTGCACCATGAACTCCTGGATGTCGACGTTGTTATCAGCGTGCTCGCCACCGTTGATGATGTTCATCATCGGAACCGGCATCGAGTAGACGCCTGGGGTGCCATTGAGGTTGGCGATGTGAGCATACAGCGGCAGGTCCTGGTCCTGAGCGGCAGCCTTGGCAGCGGCCAGGGACACGGCGAGGATCGCGTTGGCGCCCAGGGTGGCCTTGTTCTCGGTACCGTCGAGCTTGATCATCGCCTGATCCAGCGCCTTCTGGTCGATCGGGTCTTTACCCAGCAACAGGTCGCGGATCGGACCGTTGATGTTGGCTACCGCCTTGAGCACACCCTTGCCCAGGTAACGGCTCTTGTCGCCATCACGCAGCTCCAGCGCTTCGCGCGAGCCGGTGGAAGCACCGGACGGCGCGCAAGCACTGCCGATGATGCCGTTATCGAGAAGCACGTCCGCTTCGACGGTGGGATTGCCACGGGAGTCGAGAACTTCACGACCTTTGATGTCGACGATTTTTGCCATTGTTGTAAACACTCCAAAGTTGACGAAAACGCTGAGTACCGCTCGATTTATAACTTGTGGGTCAAATTGCATTCTTGTAGGAGCCGGCTTGCCGGCGAACGGGTCCGCGAGGACACCTTCGCCGGCAAGCCGGCTCCTACAGAGGAAGTCGCCGGTTTTACGCGGTTTCTACCGTGGGGAAACTCTTGACCAGTTCGTCCAGAGCCTTGAGCTGAGCCAGGAACGGCTCGAGCTTGTCCAGACGCAGAGCGCAAGGGCCGTCGCACTTGGCGTTGTCCGGATCCGGGTGGGCTTCCAGGAACAGGCCAGCCAGGGACTGGCTCATGCCGGCCTTGGCCAGGTCAGTGACCTGGGCCCGGCGACCGCCAGCAGAATCGGCGCGACCGCCCGGCATTTGCAGGGCATGGGTCACGTCGAAGAATACCGGGTATTCGAACTGCTTCATGATGCCGAAGCCGAGCATGTCCACCACCAGGTTGTTGTAACCGAAGCTGGAACCGCGCTCGCAGAGAATCAACTGATCATTACCCGCCTCTTCGCACTTGCTCAGGATGTGTTTCATTTCCTGAGGCGCGAGGAACTGGGCCTTCTTGATGTTGATCACCGCGCCGGTCTTGGCCATGGCCACCACCAGGTCGGTCTGCCGCGAGAGAAACGCCGGCAGTTGGATGATGTCGCAGACTTCGGCGACCACCGCGGCCTGGGCCGGCTCGTGGACGTCGGTGATGATCGGCACGCCAAAGGCCTGCTTCACATCTTCGAAAATCCGCATGCCCTCTTCCAGGCCGGGGCCACGGTAAGAGGTCACCGACGAACGGTTGGCCTTGTCGAAACTGGCCTTGAACACGTAAGGAATACCGAGCTTCTCGGTAACCCGTACGTACTCTTCACAGACCTGCATCGCCATGTCGCGGCTTTCCAGCACGTTCATACCGCCGAACAGCACCATCGGCTTGTCGTTGGCGATCTCGATGTTGCCTACGCGGATGATCTTCTGCGCCATCAGGTTCAAGCCTTCTTCTGGTGTTGAGCCAATGCAGCTTTGACGAAACCGCTGAACAATGGGTGACCGTCACGTGGCGTCGAGGTGAACTCAGGGTGGAACTGGCAAGCGACGAACCATGGATGATCCGCAGCCTCGACCACTTCAACCAGCGCGCCGTCGCCGGAGCGACCGGAAATCTTCAGGCCCGCCTCGATCAGTTGCGGCAACAGCTTGTTGTTCACTTCATAACGGTGACGGTGACGTTCGATGATCACGTCCTTGGCGTAGCAGTCGTGGACCTTGGAGCCCGGCTCCAGAAGGCAGTCCTGAGCGCCCAGGCGCATGGTGCCGCCCAGGTCGGAAGCTTCAGTACGCACTTCGACGGCGCCGGTGGCGTCTTCCCACTCGGTGATCAGGCCGACCACTGGATGACCGCTGGTGCGATCGAACTCGGTGGAGTTGGCATCTTTCCAACCCATGACGTTACGGGCGAACTCGATAACCGCCACTTGCATGCCCAGGCAGATACCCAGGTACGGCACCTTGTTCTCGCGAGCGTATTGCACGGCGGTGATCTTGCCTTCCACGCCACGCAGACCGAAGCCGCCAGGAACCAGGATCGCGTCGACGCCTTCCAGCAGCGCGGTCCCCTGGTTCTCGATGTCTTCGGAATCGATGTAGCGCAGGTTGACCTTGGTGCGGTTGGTGATGCCGGCGTGACTCATCGCTTCGATCAGCGACTTATAGGCGTCCAGCAGCTCCATGTACTTGCCGACCATGGCGATGGTGACTTCGTGCTCAGGGTTGAGCTTGGCGTCCACCACCTTTTCCCACTCGGACAGATCGGCGCCGTTGCATTGCAGGCCGAAACGCTCGACGACGAAATCGTCCAGACCCTGAGCGTGCAGCACGGCTGGGATCTTGTAGATGGTGTCGACGTCTTCCAGGGAGATCACCGCACGCTCTTCAACGTTGGTGAACAAGGCAATCTTGCGACGCGAGGACACATCCACCGGATGGTCGGAGCGGCAGATCAGCACGTCAGGCTGCAGACCGATGGAGCGCAGTTCCTTCACCGAGTGCTGGGTCGGCTTGGTCTTGGTCTCGCCAGCGGTGGCGATGTACGGAACCAGGGTCAGGTGCATCAGCATCGCGCGCTTGGAGCCGACTTCGACCCGCAGTTGGCGGATGGCTTCGAGGAACGGTTGCGACTCGATGTCGCCCACAGTACCGCCGATTTCCACCAGGGCCACGTCGGCATCGCCAGCGCCCTTGATGATGCGACGCTTGATCTCGTCGGTGATGTGCGGAATCACCTGGATGGTGGCGCCCAGGTAATCACCACGGCGTTCCTTGCGCAGCACGTGCTCGTACACGCGGCCGGTGGTGAAGTTGTTGTTCTGGGTCATGGTCGTGCGGATGAACCGCTCGTAGTGGCCCAGGTCCAGGTCGGTCTCGGCGCCGTCGTGGGTGACGAACACTTCACCGTGCTGGAACGGGCTCATGGTGCCCGGGTCGACGTTGATGTACGGGTCCAGCTTGAGCATGGTGACCTTAAGCCCCCGCGCCTCCAGGATGGCCGCCAATGAAGCCGAGGCAATGCCTTTCCCCAATGAAGAAACAACACCGCCCGTGACGAATATGTAGCGCGTCATGAAAAACCCTAGAAGTCTGCGTTAAAGCGGTCAGTGCCGCCGGGGAAAGCGAAGGAAGGCCGAAGCCCCCGATCACCTGCATTAATCACAGTGCACCTTTCAAAAAAACCGCCGCGTGGTGACAGACCGGATGCAAAAACACCGGTAGGTTGCTCGCTACACATTTTTTGGAATCGCCCAGCAAAGACTGCTTGGTAATCGGCAACTCCTGCAATTCAGGCGAATCCACAGAAGTTGTATCAAGAAGGGAGCGTAGTCTACCGGAAAGCCCCTTTCAGCTCAAACCTTGATCGCTAGTCAGTGGTCGCCAATACAATTGCCAGCCTGCCTGGGGCTTTGCGCCGGGCTCCGGCAAGTTTGCCAGCGTCAGCAGCCGCTCATCCTGATACAGCAGCGGCAATCTGCCACGGACGAAGCTTGGTAGTCCGGCTTCATTGAGCAGACGCTTCAGGTCACGGTGACCACGTCCTGCCACCTGCATGACTTCCCCACCCTGCCGGTAACGGATGTGCAACGGCCCCCGTGGCGCCGGTCCGACGAAAAACACCTGGCCATTGTCCGGCAACTGCAACGGGCTCCCCGGGTCCGGCCATTCGATCCCACTCTTCACCGGCCGCAACCAGGCGCCGGACAGCCACCAGATCCGCCCTCCCGCGCGATGCACTTCGCCATCGGCCAGACGCCATTGCGGGCGCGCCTCGGCGCTGGCATCCCGCAGGTTCTCCCAGCCGGTCCAATGATCGGTATCCGGCAAACGGCCAAGTTTGCTCAACCAGTGGCTCAAGGCATTGCGCTGCCGGGCCGGGGACAACTGCTGCAGAGGAGCAAGAGCCAGTGACGGCAAGTCCAGCCAGGGAAAGTCGCTTTCCACCTCGGCTGTCGCCAGATCCATCATCGCCAACTCATCGAGCAGGCCCTGCGCTTCTCTCAGGTGGGCGGCGCTGCGGCTCATGCTGGTCGCGGCCTGAGGCCAGCGAGCAAGCAGCGACGGCATCACCTGATGCCGCAGATAATTGCGCGAATATTGATGATCGGCATTTGAAGGGTCCTGGACCCAGCTCAGGCAATGCTCAGCGGCATAACGTTCAAGTTCGGCACGGGATACGCCAAGCAAAGGCCGCAGCAGGTGCCCTGCGCCCAAAGGTCGGCTTTCCGGCATTGCCGACAGCCCCCTGACGCCGGCACCGCGCAACAGTCGAAACAACAGGGTTTCGGCCTGATCGTCACGATGCTGCGCCATCAGCAGCAACTCGTTGGCAGCGTTCAAGCGCTCGAACGCCCCATAACGTGCCTCCCGGGCAGCCCCTTCGAGACTGGCACCGGCCTTTACCTGGACATGAATCACCTGCAACGGCACACCCAGAGCATCGCAGACCGCCCGACAGTGGGCCGGCCAAGCATCCGCCGCCGTTTGCAGCCCGTGATGAACGTGCACAGCCGTGAGCCGTGGAAGGCGATGTTGTTGCGCCAGATCGACAAGAAGATGCAGCAGGACGGTGGAATCAAGTCCACCGGAGAAGGCGATACGCCAATGGGCGGCTTCACGCCAGGGCGCCAGGCTTTTTAGAAGTTTGGCGGAGAGAGAATTCATTGAGCTTCAAGCCCTGTAGGAGCATGTGCGCGAGAAAGGACGACGCCGCAATCTTAAAGACTGCGGCGCCTGGGTCGCGAGCAAGCGTACCCCTACAAGGGGGAGCAGCGCTCGATCAGAGACCGTAGCTCATCAGGCGGTCATAACGACGAGCCAACAGGGTGTCGTTGTCCATTTCCTTGAGCATTGCCAGCTGCGAGCTGAGTTCGGCACGGATCGAGGCAGCCGCGGCGGCTGGATCACGATGGGCGCCGCCCAATGGCTCGCCGATGACCTTGTCGACAATCCCCAGGCCTTTCAGGCGCTCGGCGGTGATACCCATTGCTTCGGCGGCATCAGCGGCCTTTTCCGAGGTTTTCCACAGGATCGAGGCACAGCCTTCCGGCGAGATCACCGCGTAAGTGGAGTACTGCAGCATGTTCAGTTGGTCGCAAACGCCAATGGCCAAGGCACCGCCAGAACCACCTTCACCGATCACGGTGGCGATGATCGGAGTCTTCAGGCGCGCCATGACTCGCAGGTTCCAGGCAATGGCTTCGCTCTGGTTGCGCTCTTCAGCGTCGATACCCGGATAAGCGCCCGGGGTGTCGATGAAGGTCAGGATCGGCATCTTGAAGCGCTCGGCCATTTCCATCAGGCGGCAGGCCTTGCGGTAGCCTTCCGGACGCGGCATGCCGAAGTTGCGGCGGACCTTCTCGCGCACTTCGCGGCCCTTTTGGTGACCGATGATCATCACCGGCTGCTCGTCCAGGCGAGCAACGCCGCCGACGATCGCGGCGTCGTCAGAGAAGTGGCGATCGCCATGCAGCTCGTCGAACTCGGTGAAGATGTGCTGGATGTAATCCAGGGTGTACGGACGACGCGGGTGCCGCGCCAGACGTGCGATCTGCCAGCTGGTGAGCTTGCCGAAGATGTCTTCGGTCAGGGTATTGCTCTTGTCCTGCAGGCGGGAAATCTCATCGCCGATATTCAGCGAATTGTCATTACCGACCAAGCGCAACTCTTCGATCTTGGCTTGCAGGTCGGCGATCGGCTGTTCGAAATCAAGAAAATTCGGGTTCATAGGCGTCCGTCTGGGCTCGACGTCCAAGGGGGCTTGGGCCGGCCGGTTGTCTATTCGCGCCCTACCTTAAGGGACGGACGCGTTGAGGTCGAGATTAAAAATTCAAGTGACGATGAGGCGCAATGATGGCACCTCACCGTCAACGGTATTGGAGGAAGACGTTGTCTCGCCCGAACTGGTCACGCAGTGCTTGAATCAAGCTGTCTGCCGGGTCGATCCGCCAGTTCTCGCCAAACTGCAGCAAGGCCTTGGCATCGTTACGGGTGTACTCCATGGTAATCGGGCACGCACCGCGGTGGCGCTTGAACAAGTCCCCCAGCCAGCGTAGCTGATCGCCCTTGAGGGCATCAGTATGAACTTTCAGGCGCAGACTTTCCGCCAGGTTGGTCCGCGCATCCTCCATGCTCATTACCCGCTTGACCCGCAGGCGCAGGCCGCCGGAGAAGTCATCGTTGCTGACCTCGCCCTCCACTACCACCATGGCGTCGGTCTGCAACAGCGACTGCGCCGAGTGGAAAGCGTCGGCAAACAAGGAGGCCTCGATCCGTCCCGAACGGTCGTCGAGGGTGATGAAACCCATCTTGTCGCCCTTTTTGTTCTTCATCACCCGCAGGGCAATGATCATGCCCGCCACCGTCTGGGTATCCCGGGCCGGTTTCAGGTCAATGATGCGCTGACGGGCGAAGCGGCGGATCTCGCCTTCATATTCATCGATCGGGTGCCCGGTCAGGTACAGGCCGAGGGTATCTTTCTCACCCTTCAGGCGCTCCTTGAGGGTCAGTTCCTTGGCCTTGCGATGATTGGCATAAACATCGGCGTCTTCCTCGACAAACACACCACCGAACAGGTCGGAGTGGCCACTGTCGTGGGTACGGGCAGTTTGCTCCGCCGCCTTGATCGCCTCTTCCATGGCTGCCAGCAACACCGCGCGGTTCTGGTCGATGTTGGCCTGATACGCCTTGGGCTCATCGAAGAAATGCGGGCCAAGACGGTCCAGAGCACCACTGCGAATCAGACCATCCAGGGTACGTTTATTAATGCGTTTGAGGTCGACTCGGGCGCAGAAATCAAACAGATCCTTGAAGGGACCTCCCTCACGGGCTTCGGTGATAGCTTCCACCGGTCCCTCGCCCACGCCCTTGATCGCGCCCAGGCCATACACGATGCGACCTTCATCGTTCACCGTGAACTTGAACTCGGAAGTGTTCACGTCTGGCGCATCGAGGCGCAGCTTCATGGTCCGCACTTCCTCGATCAAGGTCACGACCTTGTCGGTGTTGTGCATATCCGCAGACAGTACCGCCGCCATGAATGGCGCCGGGTAGTGAGCCTTGAGCCAGGCGGTCTGGTAGGACACCAGGCCGTAGGCGGCGGAGTGAGATTTGTTGAAACCGTAACCGGCGAACTTTTCCACCAGGTCGAAGATGTTGCCCGCGAGGTCGGCATCGATGTTGTTGCTGGCGCAACCCTCAATGAAACCGCCACGCTGCTTGGCCATTTCCTCGGGTTTTTTCTTACCCATGGCTCGACGCAGCATGTCCGCACCGCCGAGGGTATAACCGGCCATGACCTGGGCGATCTGCATCACCTGTTCCTGGTACAGGATAATGCCGTAGGTCGGCGCCAATACCGGCTGCAGGCCGTCGTACTGATAGTCCGGGTGCGGGTAGGCTAGCTCGGCGCGCCCGTGTTTACGGTTGATGAAGTCATCCACCATGCCCGATTGCAGCGGCCCCGGACGGAACAGGGCCACCAGTGCGATCAAGTCTTCCAGACAGTCGGGCTTGAGCTTCTTGATCAGCTCCTTCATGCCCCGGGATTCAAGCTGGAACACCGCGGTGGTTTCAGCTTTCTGCAACAGGCTATAGGTCGGCTTGTCGTCCAGCGGGATAAAGGCGATATCCAGCGGTTCCTCGCCGACCTTGGCGCGGTCGCGGTTAATGGTTTTCAGTGCCCAGTCGATGATGGTCAGGGTCCGCAGACCGAGGAAGTCGAACTTCACCAGGCCAGCAGCCTCGACGTCATCCTTGTCGAACTGGGTAACCAGGCCGCCGCCCTCTTCATCGCAATAGATCGGCGAGAAGTCAGTGAGTTTGGTCGGAGCAATTACCACACCACCGGCGTGTTTACCGACGTTACGCACCACGCCCTCAAGCTTGCGCGCCATCTCCCAGATTTCCGCCGCCTCTTCATCGACCTTGATGAAGTCCCGCAGGATCTCTTCCTGCTCGTAGGCTTTTTCCAGGGTCATGCCGACTTCGAAGGGAATCATCTTCGACAGACGGTCGGCCAGGCCGTAGGACTTGCCCTGAACCCGCGCCACGTCGCGCACCACCGCCTTGGCCGCCATGGAACCGAAGGTGATGATCTGGCTTACCGCATTGCGACCGTACTTTTCGGCCACGTAGTCGATCACCCGGTCGCGACCGTCCATGCAGAAGTCGACGTCGAAGTCGGGCATGGAAACCCGTTCCGGGTTAAGGAAACGTTCGAACAGCAGGTCGTATTCCAACGGGTCCAGGTCGGTGATCTTCTGCACGTAGGCCACCAGGGAGCCGGCACCCGACCCCCGGCCAGGGCCTACCGGAACGCCGTTGCTCTTGGCCCACTGGATAAAGTCCATAACGATCAGGAAGTAACCGGGGAACCCCATCTGGATGATGATATCCAGCTCGAAATTCAACCGGTCGACGTAGACCTGGCGCTTGGCTTCGTAGTCTTCGGTGGTGTCCTTGGGCAGCAGCACGCTAAGGCGCTCGTCCAGGCCGTCGAAGGAAACCTTGCGGAAGTACTCATCGATGGTCATGCCATCGGGAATGGGATAGTCGGGCAGGAAGTGCTTGCCCAGCTTGACCTCGATATTGCAGCGCTTGGCGATCTCGACCGTGTTTTCCAGCGCCTCGGGCAGGTCGCTGAACAGCTCGGCCATTTCCTCGGCGCTCTTGAGGTACTGCTGGTCGCTGTAATTCTTCGAGCGACGCGGATCGTCCAGGGCCCGACCTTCACCGATGCAGACTCGGGTTTCGTGGGCTTCGAAGTCTTCCTGCTTGATAAAGCGCACATCGTTGGTGGCCACCAGCGGCGCACCGATCTTGTCTGCCAGGGCCACCGCGGCGTGCAGTTGCTCTTCGTCATTGGGCCGATTGGTACGTTGCACTTCGAGGTAGAAACGGTCCGGGAAGACTGCCATCCACTCCCGAGCCAGGGTTTCAGCGACCTCAAGGTCACCGGCGATGAGGGCCATGCCGATCTCGCCCTCCTTGGCCGCCGAGAGCATGATCAGGCCTTCTGCGGCCTCCGCCACCCACTCACGCTCGATGATGATCTGGCCGTTGCGCTGACCATCGATAAAGCCGCGGGAAATCAGTTCGGTGAGGTTGCGATAACCCATGGCGTTCATCACCAGCAGACTGATGCGACTCAGGGGGTTATCCGGGTCCTTGTTCGACAACCACAGGTCGGCACCGCAGATCGGCTTGATCCCGGCGCCCATGCTGTTTTTGTAGAACTTGACCAGAGAGCACATGTTGTTCTGGTCGGTGACCGCCACCGCAGGCATGCCCATGCCGGTGAGGGCCTTGACCAGCGGCTTGATCCGCACCAGACCGTCGACCAGGGAGTACTCAGTGTGCAGGCGCAGGTGAACGAATGAAGCCGGCATAGTGATCCTGTAATAAGCGCGAAAACAACAAGGCCCGGATTGTACCGGGCCCCGACTAAAACATCAGCCTCAGGACTGAATCTCGCCCTGCGCCTCACGGGCTTCATAAGCTTGCCGCACAGGGGCGAAGGAACGCCGGTGAATCGGCGTCGGCCCCAGGCGGGCCAGGGCTTCCAGATGCACCGGCGTCGGATAACCCTTGTGGCCACCAATACCGTAACCCGGGTAGATCAGCTCGAAAGCGGCCATTTCCCGGTCGCGGCTGACCTTGGCCAGAATCGACGCTGCAGCGATCGCCGGAACCTTGCTATCGCCCTTGACCACCGCTTCGGCCGGCATCGCCAGCTTCGGGCAACGGTTGCCATCGATCATCGCCAGCTTCGGCGTCACGCTCAGGCCCTCCACCGCTCGCTGCATCGCCAGCATGGTGGCATGGAGGATGTTCAGTTCGTCGATCTCTTCGACTTCAGCCCGAGCAATACACCAGCTCAGGGCCTTTTCGCAGATTTCGTCGAACAGCTTCTCGCGGCGGGCCTCAGTGAGCTTCTTCGAGTCGTTGAGGCCGAGAATCGGCCGTTGTGGATCAAGAATCACCGCAGCAGTGACAACCGCCCCGCACAAGGGGCCACGGCCGACTTCGTCGACACCGGCCACCAGGTCCTCGGCATCCGCCACCAGGGTGAAATCCAGGCCCATCTGCATCTTTGAATTACTCACAGGGTTTTGCCGATCAGCCCAAGCACCGCTTGTGCGGCCTGGTTGGACGCATCACGGCGCAAGGTTCGGTGGATCTCGTCAAAGCCGCGGGTCTGCTCTTCACCGCCATCGATCAGCGGCGACAGCGTCTGAGCCAGGGCCTCGGCAGTGGCGTCGTCCTGCAGCAACTCAGGCACCAGCAAACGCTGAGCCAGCAAGTTCGGCAAGGAAATATACGGACTCTTGACCATGCGCTTGAGAATCCAGAAGGTCAGCGGCGCCAGGCGATAGGCCACTACCATAGGACGTTTGTAGAGCAAGGCTTCCAGAGTCGCGGTACCGGAGGCGATCAACACCGCATCACAAGCGGCCAGGGCCTTGTGGGACTGACCATCGAGCAAGGTCAGCGGCAGGTCACGACTGGCCAGCAACTCTTCCAGCTGGACCCGACGTTCCGCGCTGGCACACGGCATGATGAAGCGCACACCGGGGCGCATGGCTCGCAACCGCTGGGCGGCATCGAGGAACAAGGCACCCAGGCGCCCTACTTCGCCGCCACGGCTGCCGGGCATCAAGGCCACCAGCGGACCATCAGGCAAGCCCAGCTCCACACGCGCTGCAGCGCGATCGGCTTGCAGCGGAATGGCATCGGCCAGCGAGTGGCCGACAAACTTCACCGGTACGCCCTTCTCTTCATAGAAGCGGGCCTCGAAGGGAAACAGGGTCAGCATCAGATCGCAGCCTTCGCGAATCTTCAGTACCCGTTTCTGCCGCCAGGCCCAGACCGACGGGCTGACGTAGTGCACCGTCTTGATCCCGGCCTGACGCAGCTTGAGTTCGATATTCAGGGTGAAATCCGGGGCATCGATACCGATGAACACATCCGGCTTTTCAGCGATCAGGGTCTGGATCAGCTTCTTGCGCCGAGCCAACAGTTCACGCAGGCGCCCGAGAACCTCCACCAGCCCCATGACCGCCAGGCGCTCCATGGGAAAGTAGGAAGTGAGGCCTTCGGCCTCCATCAGCGGACCGCCGACGCCAATGAATTCGACAGCCGGGTGCTGAGCCTTGAGGGCCCGCATCAAACCGGCGCCGAGAATGTCGCCGGAGGCTTCGCCAGCCACCAGCGCAATACGCAGAGTGTTCATGATTAACGGGTGATGCCGCGAGTCGAAGACTGGATCGAGTCACGAAAGACCGCGACTTCGGGGAACTGTACAGCTGGCTCGGCCAGCTCGGCCAAGGCCTGCTCCACCGTCAGCCCTTGACGATAGACCGTCTTGTAGGCGCGACGCAGTGCATGGATTGCATCTTCGCTGAAGCCACGACGGCGCATGCCTTCGAAGTTCATGCTGCGGGCTTCGGCAGGGTTGCCGAACACCGTGACGAATGCCGGCACATCCTTGCCTATGGCCGTGCCCATGCCGGAGAAGCTGTGGGCGCCGATATGGCAGTACTGATGCACCAGGGTGAAGCCGGAGAGAATCGCCCAGTCATCCACGTGCACATGCCCGGCCAACGCAGTGTTGTTGACCAGGATGCAGTGGTTGCCAATGACACTGTCATGGCCAATGTGGGCATAGGCCATGATCAGGTTGTGATCGCCCAGGGTGGTTTCGGCACGGTCCTGGACAGTGCCACGGTGAATGGTCACGCCTTCGCGGATCACATTGTGGTCACCGATAACCAGGCGGGTTTCCTCGCCCTTGTACTTGAGATCAGGCGTGTCCTCACCTACCGAGGAAAACTGGTAGATGCGGTTGTGCTTACCGATCCGGGTAGGGCCCTTGAGAATCACATGGGGCCCGATCACTGTACCCTCGCCGATTTCCACACCAGCGCCGACGATCGACCACGGGCCAACCTCAACGTCGTCGGCCAGGACGGCCGTCGGATCGATGATTGCGCGAGGGTCAATCAAACTCATAGTTTGCGTTCCGCACAGATGATTTCAGCGGAGCAGACAGGCTTGCCGTCTACCGACGCCTGGCACTCGAACTTCCAGATCTGGCGCTTGCAGCTGATGAACTTGGCTTCAAGAATCAGCTGGTCACCCGGCAGCACAGGCTGACGGAAACGCAGCTTGTCGGAGCCGACGAAGTAATAAAGGGTGCCGTCGGCTGGCTTCACGTCGAGCATCTTGAAACCGAGAATGCCCGCAGCCTGCGCCATGGCCTCGATAATCAGCACGCCCGGCATGATCGGATGCGCTGGGAAGTGACCATTGAAGAATGGTTCGTTGATGCTGACATTCTTGTAGGCACGAATGCACTTGCCCTCGACATCCAGATCCACTACCCGATCCACCAACAGGAAAGGGTAACGGTGAGGCAAGTATTCGCGAATCTCGTTGATGTCCATCATTTCGGGGGGAAGCCTGTAGTAAAGAGTGGGAGCGCGCGACTAACGCACGCCCCTCTAGCAAATCAAGGAGGCAGTCTAGCGGCTGTGCACACTTGATATGGAAATGGTATCAGCCATCTGATGAAGCATTGCCGTCAGGGGTCACGTCCCCAACGCGCTTTTCCAACTGGCGCAAACGCCGCGCAAGGTCATCGAGCTGACGGATGCGTGCCGCGCTTTTGCGCCACTCGGCAGCAGGTTGCATGGCCGTACCGGAAGAGTAAGCGCCCGGCTCGGTAATCGAGTGGGTCACCATGGTCATTCCAGTGAGGAATACGTTGTCACAAATCTCGATGTGCCCTACCAGGCCCACACCGCCGGCGAGCATACAGTGCTTGCCGATCTTGGTGCTGCCGGAAATTCCCACACAAGCAGCCATGGCAGTGTGATCACCGACCTGGACGTTGTGGGCAATCTGAATCTGGTTATCCAGCTTCACGCCGTTACCAATGACGGTATCGGCCAGGGCGCCGCGGTCAATCGCCGTATTGACGCCGATTTCCACATCGTCACCGATGGTCACACCGCCAATCTGCGCGATCTTCTGCCAGATGCCTTTCTCATTGGCGAAGCCGAAGCCTTCACCGCCGAGCACCGCACCCGACTGGATGACTACCCGCTTGCCGATACGCACGTCGTGGTACAGGGTCACCCGCGGGGCCAGCCAGCCGCCTTCGCCGATTTCGCAGCGGGCACCGATAAAGCAGTGGGCACCGATGGTCACTCCGGCCGCAATCCGCACACCGCTCTCGATCACTGCAAACGGGCCAACGCTGGCCGCCGGGTGCACCAGTGCATCGGCGGCAATCACCGCAGACGGATGAATACCCACTGGCGCCTTGGGCTTGGGATCGAACAGATGGGAAATACGGGCGTAGGACAGATAAGGATCGGCCACCACCAATGCATCGCCGGCATAAGCCTCGGCATCAGCGGCCTTCAGCAATACCGCGCCGGCCTGGCAGTCCACCAGGTACTTGCGATATTGCGGATTTGCCAAAAAGCTCAACTGAGCTGGGCCAGCCTCCTGCAAGGTGGCTAGCCCAGTGATTTCCTTCTCCGGGTCACCACTCAGGGTGGCGCCGAGGAACTCGGCCAACTGGCCGAGTTTTATGGTCGCGGTCATGGCTTACTTCAGCTGATTCATGCGCTCGATAACCTGGCGGGTGATGTCGTACTGAGGCTTGACATCGATCACTGCGCCACGCTCGAAAACCAGGTCGAAAGCACCTTTCTTGATGACTTCTTCAACGGCGCTGTCCAGCTTCGGCTTCAGTTGCTTGAGCATTTCACGGTCAGCAACAGCCTTGGCTTCGTTCAGCTCCTTGGACTGGAACTGGAAATCCCGAGCCTTTTGCTTGAACTCGAGCTCCAGACGCTCACGCTCGCCTTGCTGCATTTTGTCGCCACCGGCAACCAGGCGGTCCTGAATCCCCTTGGCACTGCTTTCCAGGGTTTTCAGCTTGGTCAGTTGCGGACCGAATTTCTTCTCGGCATCCACTGCGTACTTCTTGGCCGCATCGGATTCCAGCAGCGCCATCTGATAGTTCAGAACAGCGATTTTCATTTCGGCGAATGCCGGGCTCGCGACCAGTACGGAGGCCAGGAGAACCAATTGAGTCAACTTACGCACGATGCACCCCTACAAAATCCATTGTCGTTATCTTGGGTCAAGCTCTTAGAAAGTCTGACCGAGAGAGAATTGGAACACCTGAGTTTCAGCGTCATCCGGTTTCTTGATCGGCATCGCCAGGGCAAAGCTCAATGGCCCCAGAGCAGTGACCCAAGTCACACCAACACCCACCGAACTGGCCAGATTGCTCAGGCTGATATCGTTGCACTGCGTTTTCACATTCGACGCCGCAATGGTGTTGGACGTGCTTTCACAGCGAGAGTTGAAGACGTTACCCACATCCCAGAACAAGGAGGTACGCAGTGAGCGTTGATCCTTGACGAAAGGCAGTGGGAACAGCAACTCGGCACCACCCTGGATCAATACGTTACCGCCGAATGGCAGTGGATCCTGGTCTGGGTCGGCAGCCGTACCGACGTTACCGGTTACACCAGCACCACGACTAGGAGTACTGCGCGGCCCCAGCGTACTGTCCTTGAAGCCACGTACCGAGTTGAAACCACCAGCATAGTAGTTCTCGTAGAACGGCAAGCCCTTGGTATCACCAAAGCCGTCGCCATAACCCAGTTCGGTATGGAAGCGCATGGTGTAGTTCTCACTCAGCGGAGTGAACAACTGGCCACGGTAGTCGAGCTTGAAGAACGACAGATCGCTACCTGGAGTAGTGGTTTCCAGAACCAGGCTTTGCGAGTGACCACGAGTGGCCAGTACACCTTTGTTCAGAGTCGACTCGGACCAGCCGGCCGACGCCTTGAAGTTGAGGTAGCTGTCGCCCTGCTTGTTCACGAAGTCGAAAATTTCGTCGACGGTGTACAGGCCGGTCTTGATCTTGTCCTGCTGCGCAGTCAGGCCGAAGGTCAGACGCGAAGTCTCACTGATCGGATAGCCCACGCTGACGCCAGCACCGAGGCTGTCCACCGCATAGCTGGCCACGTCGACATCGAGGTCTTTGTAGTCAGTGGTGCGATAGAAGGCGTTGTAACCCAGGCTCACGCCATCGGCGGTCCAGTAGGGGTCAACGTAGCCGAAGTTGTAGCGACTCTGGTATTCACTGCGGGTCAGGCCAATGCTGACCTTGTTACCGGTACCCAGGAAGTTGTTCTGGGTGATCGAACCACCGAGGATCAGACCGGCGCTCTGGGCAAAACCAACGCTGGCGGTGATCGAACCGGAAGCCTGCTCTTCAACCGCGTAGTTCACATCAACCTGGTCATCAACACCCGGTACAGCCGGGGTCTCGACGTTGACTTCCTTGAAGAAGCCCAGACGCTCAAGACGGGTCTTGGATTGGTCAATCAGGTAGGTCGAAGCCCAGCCGCCTTCCATCTGGCGCATCTCACGACGCAGCACTTCGTCTTCGGACTTGGTATTGCCGCGGAAGTTGATGCGATTGACGTAGGCACGCTTGCCCGGGTCCACCACAAAGGTGATGTCCACGGTGTGGTCTTCATCATGAGGCTGAGGCACGCCGTTGACGTTGGCGAAGGTGTAGCCCTCGTTACCCAGACGACGAGTGATCAGTTCGGAAGTGGTGGTCATCAGCTTGCGCGAGAACACCTGGCCCTTCTCCACCAGCAACAGCGCCTTGACTTGATCTTCAGGGACTTTCAGGTCACCGCTGAGCTTCACGTCACGAACGCTGTATTTTTCGCCTTCGTTGACGTTGACGGTAATGTAGACGTGCTTCTTGTCCGGAGTGATGGACACCTGGGTCGAAGCGATATCCATGTTGATATAGCCACGGTCCAGATAGTAGGAACGCAGACGCTCCAGGTCACCGGAGAGTTTTTCACGGGCGTACTTGTCGTCGTTCTTGAAGAACGACAGCCAGTTGGTGGTCTTGAGTTCGAACAGGCCGATCAGGTCCTCATCGGGGAAGACGGTGTTGCCTACCACGTTGATGTGCTGGATGGCTGCGACTGTGCCTTCGTTGATCTTGACCTTCAGGCCAACCCGGTTACGTGGCTGCGGCACGACTTCGGTTTCAACGGTGGCCGAGTAACGGCCCTGAGCGACATATTGACGCTGCAGCTCGTTACGCACGCCTTCAAGGGTCGCACGCTGGAAGATTTCACCTTCCGCCAGGCCGGACTGCTTGAGTCCTTTCATCAGGTCATCAGTAGAGATCGCCTTGTTGCCTTCGATCTCGATACTGGCAACCGACGGCCGTTCGACTACCGTGATGACCAGGACGTTGCCATCGCGGCCCAGCTGGATGTCTTGAAAGAAACCGGTTTTGAACAGCGCACGAGTGGATTCCACCAGGCGACGGTCGTCCGCCTGCTCGCCGACGTTCAACGGCAAGGCACCAAAGACGCTACCCGCGGAAACGCGCTGAAGGCCGTTGACGCGGATATCGGAGATAGTGAAGGACTCGGCGTGAACTTCGGCGATCATCAATACGGTGAGAACCGCAGTTAGCAGCAGACGTTTCATGAAGTCCTTTCTTATTCCAACTGGCAATAAACAAACTGCCGCAAAATGCGGCAGATTCGCAATTCAGCGAAGCGTTACAGACGACCCAGATCGTTGACCAGAGCAAGCAGCATGACTCCGACCACCAAGCTGATACCGATCTGTATCCCCCAACCTTGCACCCGATCCGACAAGGGACGACCACGCGCCCACTCGATCAGATAAAACAACAAATGCCCCCCATCCAGTACCGGGATGGGCAACAAATTCAGAACACCCAGGCTAATACTCAGATAAGCAAGGAAATTCAAGAAATCAGCAATGCCCGACTGGGCAGAAGCGCCCGCCACTTTAGCAATGGTTATCGGTCCACTCAAGTTTTTTACCGAGAGCTCGCCGAACAACATTTTCTTCAGTGATTCGAGGGTCAGGACGCTCATGGTCCAGGTCCGTCGGGCCCCTTCGCCAATCGCCTCCAGCGGGCCGTAACTGACCTCGCGAAGCATCTCCGCTGGCCAGTCGACAGCTTTCACCCCTGCCCCCAGGTAGCCATTGGGTGCTTTGCTTTCGCCGCGGCTGGCCAAGGTCACGGGGACGTCGATTTGAGCACCATCGCGCTCGACATGCAGCACAATTTTCGTATCAGGGTGCACACGGACCCAATCAACCACTTGCTGCCAGTCATTGAGCGATTGCCCATCCAGCGCCAGCAGACGATCGCCGGTTTTCAGGCCGGCAGCCTGGGCCGGGCCTTTCGGATCGAGCTCAGCCAGCACCGGTGGCAGCGCCGGGCGCCATGGGCGAATCCCCAGAGAGCGGATCGGGTCCGGCTCGTCGGCGCCCTTGAGCCACTTGTCCAGCATCAATTGACGAGGAGAATCAACCGTCGCACCCCGCTCGCGCACCTGCACCTGCAGCGTTCCACTTTCACCAAGACGGCGCACCAACTGCAGATTCACCGCCGCCCAGCCGGAAGTCGGCTCACCATCGATGGCAACGATTTCCTCGCCGGCACTGAGCCCAGCCTTGGCGGCGATACTGCCCGCCTCAACATCGCCGATGACTGGTCGTACCTGCTGGCTGCCCAGCATCGCCAGGGCCCAGAAGAACACCAGAGCGAGGAGGAAGTTGGCGATCGGGCCAGCGGCAACAATGGCAATACGCTGGCGTACGGACTTGCGATTGAAGGACTGGTCGAGCTCATCGAGGGCCACTTCGCCTTCACGCTCGTCGAGCATTTTCACATAGCCACCCAGAGGGATGGCGGCGATTACAAATTCGGTACCGCGGCGATCGTGCCAGCGCAGCAACGGCATGCCAAAGCCCACGGAGAAACGCAGCACCTTGACGCCACAGCGACGCGCGACCCAGAAGTGACCGAATTCGTGGAAGGTGACCAGCACACCCAGGGCTACCAGGGTGCCGACAATCATATAGAGCGCGCTCATCTACTTTCTCCGCAATCCTATTCGCCGCCACTCGCCCGGTCGCGAATCCTATCGCCCGTTACGCTGCAACCATTGTTCTGCCAGGCTTCGGGCCTTGGCATCTGCCGCAAACACTGCATCGAGCTCATTGACTGCAACTACAGGCTCAAGGGCTAAAACTTCGTCGATGATACTCGCGATCTCCGGGTAACGGATGCGCCGATCAAGAAAGGCCGAAACAGCCACTTCATTGGCCGCATTGAGCATCGCCGGAGCACTGTCACCCGCCTCGGCAGCTTGACGCGCCAGACGCAGGCAAGGGAACCGCTGCTCGTCGGGCGCCTGGAAGTCCAGACGGGCAATCGCGAACAGATCCAACGGGGCCACACCGGAGTCGATACGTTCCGGCCAGGCCAGGGCGTTGGCGATAGGCGTGCGCATATCCGGATTACCCAACTGTGCAAGCACTGAGCCGTCGACATAATCCACCAGGGAATGAATCACGCTCTGCGGATGCACCACCACCTCGACCTGGGAAGGCTTGGCATCGAACAACCAGCAGGCCTCGATCAGCTCCAGCCCCTTGTTCATCATGCTCGCCGAATCCACGGAGATCTTGCGCCCCATGGACCAATTAGGATGGGCACAAGCCTGTTCCGGCGAAACATGCTCGAGCTCGGCCAGAGGCGTCTGACGGAATGGACCGCCCGAGGCGGTCAACAGAATCCGTCGCACCCCGACCTGACTCAAGCCCCGGGAAAAATCCCCGGGCATGCATTGGAAAATCGCGTTGTGCTCGCTGTCGATAGGCAGCAGCACCGAGCCGCTCTTGCCTACCGCCTGCATGAATAGTGCGCCGGACATCACCAGCGCTTCTTTATTGGCCAGGAGGATCTTTTTGCCGGCCTCCACCGCCGCCAGGGTCGGGCGCAGGCCCGCAGCCCCGACAATTGCTGCCATTACCGCATCGACTTCAGGCGCCGAAGCGACTTCACATAAACCCTGCTCCCCCACCAGCACTCGAGTCGACAGGCCAGCAGCTCGCAGATCGTCCTGCAAAGCCCTCGCCGCCGCCAACTCGGGCACCACCGCAAAACGCGGCACATGGCGCACGCACAATGCCAGCAGCTCAGCCAGACGGCTGAACCCGGTAAGGGCAAACACCTGATAGCGGTCCGGATGACGAGCTATCACATCCAGCGTACTCAGACCAATGGAGCCTGTAGCCCCCAGAACCGTGATCTGTTGCACACGACTCACAGTGCAGCCATCCACAGCAGCACCGCAAATACCGGAATGGCCGCTGTCAGACTGTCGATCCGATCAAGCACACCACCGTGCCCAGGCAACAGATTGCTGCTGTCCTTGATGCCGGACTGACGCTTGAACATGCTCTCGGTCAGGTCACCGACCACCGAAATAAAGACCACAATGGCAGCCCCCAACAGCCCCAGCAGAATCTGCCCAAAGGTCCAGTCACGCACCAGCCCGACCACTGCGGTGATCACCAGGCTCAATGCAAGGCCGCCATAGACGCCCTCCCAGCTCTTGCCAGGACTCACCTGAGGAGCCAGCTTGCGCTTGCCGAAGGCCTTGCCGGAGAAGTAGGCACCGATATCTGCCCCCCAAACCAGCACCATTACCGCCATGATCAACCAATTGCCCAGCGGCAACTGCTTGATGAACACCAGGCCCTGCCAGGCCGGCAACAGGATCAACAGGCCGATCAGCAGCTTGGGGGCCGCCCCGGACCATTGCTCACTGGTGCGCGGATAGGTAAGCACCAGGAAAGTCGCCAGCCCCCACCACAGCACCGCGGCACCCAGCACCCAAGGCGCAACACCCGGCACCAGATGCATCAAGAACAGCAGCGCCGCGACCGCCACCGCGTAAGCCACCCGAGCCGGCTGCGCCTCGAAACCTGCCAGACGCGCCCACTCCCAGGCACCCAGGCTCACCACTAAACCGATGAACAGGGCAAAACCCGATCCCTCGAGCAGGAAAAACCCACACAAGGCGATCGGCAGCAGGATCAGCGCAGTAATGATTCGTTGTTTAAGCATTAAACCCGGGCTCCAGCCTCGACCTGCTCGCTCGTTTTACCGAAGCGTCGCTGTCGAGATGCGTAATCGGCCAGCGCATTGCGCATGGCTTCGTGTTTGAAGTCCGGCCAGAACAGGTCGGAGAAATACAGCTCGGCATAAGCCAGCTGCCACAGCAGGAAATTACTGATGCGATGCTCGCCACCGGTACGGATGCACAGGTCAGGCAACGGCAAGTCGCCGGTTGCCAGACAGGTCTGCAACAGGCCCGGAGTAATGTCCTCGGGACGCAGATGCCCGGCCTGGACCTCACGCGCCAGGCGCTGGGCAGCCTGGGCGATATCCCACTGGCCGCCGTAGTTGGCAGCAATCTGCAGAATGAAACGATCACTGCCCGCAGTAATGGCCTCCGCCTCACGCATCGCCGCCTGTAGCTCGGGATGGAAGCGCGATCGGTCGCCAATAATCCGCAGACTGATGTTGTTCTCGTTAAGACGCTTGGCCTCACGCCGCAGCGCCTTGAAGAACAGATCCATCAAGGCACTGACTTCATCGGCCGGGCGTTGCCAGTTTTCACTGGAAAAGGCAAACAGGGTCAGCACTTCGACCTTGGCCTCGGCACACACTTCAATCACTGCACGTACCGCGTCAACACCCGCTTTATGCCCGGCAACACCCGGCATAAAGCGTTTTTTTGCCCAGCGGTTGTTACCGTCCATGATGATCGCGACATGTCGCGGTACCGAGGACGATACTGGCTGCTTGGTCTTTTCCATGAAAACGCCTGACCCTTATACGGCCATCAAGTCCGCTTCTTTCTGCTTAACGGCCACTTCGATTTCCGCCACGAACTTGTCGGTCAGCTTCTGGATATCGTCAGCAGCACGACGCTCGTCGTCTTCACTGATCTCTTTTTCCTTGACCAGATCCTTGAACTGGCTCAACGCGTCACGACGCACGTTACGCACCGCAATGCGAGCGTCTTCAGCCGCTTCACGAGCCTGCTTGGTGAAGCCCTTACGGGTCTCTTCAGTCAGGGCCGGCATAGTGATCAGCAGCAGTTCGCCCAGGTTGGTCGGGTTGAAGCCCAGGCCGGAGCTCTGGATCGCTTTGTCCACGGCCGCCAGCATGTTGCGTTCGAAAGCCACGACCTGCAGGGTGCGGGCATCTTTCACGGTAACGTTTGCCACCTGATTGATCGGCGTATCAGCGCCGTAGTAAGGCACCATCACACCCGCCAGGATGCTTGGGTGAGCCTGGCCAGTACGAATGCGGCTGAATGCATGCGCCAGGGACTCCAGGGATTTCTTCATGCGCTCTTGAGCGTCTTTCTTGATTTCGTTGATCATTGCTCGCCTTCCTCGATCAGGGTTCCTTCAGCGCCACCATGCACGATGTTCAGCAGGGCGCCGGGCTTGTTCATGTTGAATACCCGCAGCGGCATCTTATGGTCGCGACACAGGCAGATGGCCGTCAGGTCCATCACTCCCAGCTTGCGATCCAGCACTTCATCGTAAGTCAGATGATCGAACTTCTCGGCATGCGGGTCTTTGAACGGGTCTGCAGTGTAAACACCGTCGACCTTGGTTGCCTTGAGCACGACATCGGCATCGATCTCGATGGCTCGCAGGCAGGCTGCGGAGTCGGTAGTGAAGAACGGATTACCGGTACCGGCCGCGAAGATCACCACCTCTTTGGAGTTCAGGTGGCGCATTGCCTTGCGACGGTCATAGTGATCGGTCACACCCACCATGGAAATAGCCGACATCACGATGGCCGAGATATTCGCACGTTCCAGCGCGTCGCGCATGGCCAGGGCGTTCATCACAGTGGCCAGCATGCCCATGTGGTCGCCTGTGACCCGGTCCATCCCGGCAGCACTCAGCGCTGCGCCGCGGAACAGGTTACCGCCACCGATCACCAGACCGACCTGCACACCGATGCCGACCAGTTGGCCAACTTCCAGCGCCATGCGGTCCAGCACCTTGGGGTCGATCCCGAACTCTTCCGAGCCCATCAGGGCCTCGCCGCTAAGCTTGAGTAGAATGCGTTTATAGCGAGCTTGATAACCACTGCCCTGCTGAGCCATTGCGAATCTCTCCTGCGGCGTATTTTAAAAATTCTTTGCGGGCTGTTTGCAGCCTGCGTTCACTCTAGCTTGACGCTGTCACAGCGCCATCAGAACACGACTTTGTAAACCGGTTCCGAGGATAAACAACAAAATTACCCTGCCCATTTGAAAAGAGGCTGCGCGCGTGAGCGGGCAGCCTCTTCTGGGCGACAGTTGAAAAACCGTCTTACTGTTGCTTGGCAGCAGCCAGTTGTGCAGCAACTTCTTCAGCGAAGTTGTCTTCTTTCTTCTCGATGCCTTCACCTACTGCGAAACGGGTGAAGGAAACGATTTCAGCGCCGCCTTTCTTGGCCAGAGCACCTACGGTGATTTCTGGATCCTTGACGAAAGCCTGCTCAACCAGACTGGCTTCAGCCAGGAACTTGCTGATACGGCCAGCGATCATTTTTTCAACGATTTCGGCTGGCTTGCCTTTCATCTTGTCTTCGTTCAGCTGCAGGAACACAGCTTTTTCGCGCTCGATGGCTTCGGCGGAAACTTGCGACGGCAGCAGGAACTCAGGGTTGCTTGCCGCTACGTGCATGGCGATGTCTTTGGCCAGGTCAACGGAACCGCCCTTCAGGACAACCGCAACACCGATCTTGTTACCGTGCAGGTAAGTACCGACCACGTCACCTTCAACGCGAGCCAGACGACGGATGTTGACGTTCTCGCCAGTCTTGCCCACCAGGATCAGACGGTCAGCTTCTTGAGCTTCGATCAGCGGAGCTGCGTCGGTCAGCTTGTCAGCGAAAGCTTTTTCCACGCTGGCAGCAACGAATGCCTTGAAGTCGTCCTGCAGAGCCAGGAAGTCGGTCTGCGAGTTCACTTCCAGCAGGACAGCGACTTTACCGTCGTCCTTGATGGCAATAGCGCCTTCAGCAGCTACGTTGCCTGCTTTCTTGGCAGCCTTGATGGCGCCGGAAGCACGCATGTCATCAATGGCTTTCTCGATGTCGCCGCCAGCCTTGGTCAAGGCCTTTTTGCAATCCATCATGCCTTCGCCGGTACGCTCGCGCAGTTCTTTGACCAACGCTGCAGTAATCTCTGCCATTTTCAAAATCCTCTTGGATAGGTTTTCAACCATTCCACCCGATCGAACGGGCGTTCAATTCTTGGGCGCTACCTCGAACTCATTTCATAACAGCCCCGCATTACAGAAACTGTCAGGGCGCAAAGACGAAATGATTTTCGAGTTGGCAAAAAGGGGGCCAAGCCCCCTTTTTGCGTACTGAGTAAACGCTAAGCGTCAGTTACTCAGGCTTCAGCCGCCGGTGCTGCAGCTTCTTCGAACACTTCAGTGCCGCCAGCAACGTTGTTGCGACCACGGATCACAGCGTCAGCCATCGAACCCATGTACAGCTGGATGGCGCGAATGGCGTCATCGTTGCCTGGGATGATGTAGTCAACGCCTTCCGGGCTGCTGTTGGTATCGACAACGCCGATGACCGGGATGCCCAGCTTGTTGGCTTCGGTGATCGCGATGCGCTCGTGGTCAACGTCGATCACGAACAGTGCGTCAGGCAGGCCGCCCATGTCCTTGATACCACCCAGGGAACGATCCAGCTTTTCCAGATCGCGAGTGCGCATCAGCGCCTCTTTCTTGGTCAGCTTGGCGAAGGTGCCGTCTTCTGCTTGCACTTCAAGGTCACGCAGACGCTTGATGGAAGCACGGATGGTTTTGTAGTTGGTCAGCATGCCGCCCAACCAGCGGTGATCGACGTACGGCGAACCGCAACGTGCTGCTTCTTCAGCAACGATCTTGCCAGCGGAACGCTTGGTGCCGACGAACAGAATCTTGTTTTTGCCCTGGGCCAGACGCTCTACGAAAGTCAGAGCTTCGTTGAACATTGGCAGGGTTTTTTCAAGGTTGATGATGTGAATCTTGTTGCGCGCACCGAAAATGTACTTACCCATTTTCGGGTTCCAGTAACGAGTTTGGTGACCGAAGTGCACACCGGCCTTCAGCATATCGCGCATGTTGACTTGGGACATGATAGTTCCTTAATAAGTCGGGTTAGGCCTCCACGTATCCCAATGACCAACCAACAGCATGTGCTGAGGGCACCCAGGTCATCGTGTCGACACGTGTGTGGGTTTGAGCTTTTCGGGGCATCCCCGGAAAGCGGCGCATTTTATACCACAGCGTGGGCCAAAACGGAACCCGGATTCACATCCTCCGCTCCGTGCAGTTTTTGCCCTGCTCTTGGATTCAGCCCAGAATGCACCATTGTATAGAGACAAGCGCCAGCAGAACCTCAGATTTGCGCTGAGCCTCTGTTAGAATCGCACCTTTGCGGCTTCTGAAAACCTCACCGGTTCCATCCCGGTTCCAGCCTTGCAGGGGCAGGTTTTCAAGCCATTCCGTGTTTACCGCGCCATTGAGCGTCAAGAGAGCCTGTATGACCGTCACCCTCAAAACTCCCGAGGACATCGCCAAAATGCGTGTCGCCGGCAAACTGGCCGCCGAAGTCCTGGAAATGATTGCCGAGCATGTCAAACCCGGTGTCACCACCGAAGAACTGGACCGCATCTGCCATGACTACATCGTCAATGTGCAGGGTGCGATCCCGGCACCGCTGAACTACAAGGGCTTCCCCAAGTCCATCTGCACCTCGATCAATCATGTGGTGTGCCACGGCATTCCCAACGAGAAGCCGCTGAAGGATGGCGACACCCTGAACATCGACGTCACCGTCATCAAGGATGGCTACCACGGTGACACCAGCCGCATGTTCCACGTCGGCACCGTCCCGGTCTGGGCCGAGCGCCTGTCGCAGATCACCCAGGAATGCATGTACAAAGCCATCGAACTGGTGAAACCGGGCTGCCGCCTGGGCGACATCGGCGAAGTGATCCAGAAACACGCGGAAAAGAACGGCTTCTCGGTGGTTCGCGAGTTCTGCGGCCACGGCATCGGCAAGGTGTTCCACGAAGAGCCGCAGATCCTGCACTACGGTCGCGCGGGCACCGGCATGGAACTCAAGGCCGGCATGACCTTCACCATCGAGCCGATGATCAACCAGGGCAAGGCTGACACCAAGGTACTGGGCGACGGCTGGACCGCCATCACCAAGGACCGCAAGCTCTCGGCACAGTGGGAGCACACCCTGCTGGTCACCGAAACCGGCTATGAGATCTTCACCCTGCGCAGCGATGACACCATCGCCCGGGTGTCTGCCTGATCCACAACGCCGCATCCCGACCTTATAGATAGACAGGAAAGCCAATCGATGCCGCAGGTGGACCCCGAACTCTTCGACCGTGGCCAGTTCCAGGCGGAACTGGCACTGAAGGCCAGCCCCATCGCCGCTTTCAAGAAAGCCATCCGTCAGGCACGAGAAGTGCTCGACAACCGCTTTCGCAGCGGACGGGAAATCCGTCGGCTGATCGAAGACCGCGCCTGGTTCATCGATAACATCCTGCAAAAGGCCTGGGACCAGTTCAGCTGGAGCGAAGACGCCGACATTGCCCTGGTGGCGGTCGGCGGCTACGGCCGCGGCGAGCTTCACCCCTATTCCGATATCGACCTGCTGATCCTTCTGGACAGTGCCGATCACGAGATCTTTCGCGACTCCATCGAACGCTTTCTTACCCTCCTCTGGGACATTGGCCTGGAAGTCGGGCAAAGCGTGCGTTCGGTGGACGAATGCGCCGAAGAGGCCCGGGCCGACCTGACGGTAATCACCAACCTGATGGAAAGCCGCACCATTGCCGGCCCCGAGCAACTGCGCCAGCGCATGCTGGACGTCACCAGCACCGCACATATGTGGCCGAGCAAGGACTTCTTCCTGGCCAAGCACACCGAGCAGAAAGCCCGCCACCACAAGTACAACGACACCGAATACAACCTGGAGCCAAACGTCAAAGGCTCCCCCGGCGGCCTGCGGGATATCCAGACCATTCTCTGGGTCGCCCGCCGTCAGTACGGGACCCTGAATCTGCGAGCCCTGGCCGGCGAAGGCTTCCTGGTGGAAAGCGAGAACGCCTTGCTGGCCTCCTCCCAAGAGTTCCTGTGGAAGGTCCGCTACGCCCTGCACATGCTCGCCGGCCGCGCCGAAGACCGCCTGCTGCTGGACCACCAGCGCTCCATCGCCGAACTGCTGGGCTTCAGCGGTGAAGACGCCAAGCAATCCATCGAAAGCTTCATGCAGCAGTACTACCGGGTGGTGATGAGCATCGCCCAGCTGAGCGACCTGATCATCCAGCACTTCGAAGAAGTGATCCTCGCCCCCGAGGACGAAGCTGCGCCGCAGCCGATCAACGCCCGCTTCCAACTGCACGACGGCTACATCGAGGCGATCAACGACAACGTGTTCAAGCGCACGCCGTTCGCCATGCTGGAAATCTTTGTGCTGATGGCCCAGCACCCGGAAATCAAGGGCGTACGGGCCGACACCATCCGCCTGCTGCGGGAACACCGGCACCTGATCGACGACGATTTTCGTCACGATATCCGCAACACCAGCCTGTTCATCGAACTGTTCAAATGCGAGATCGGGATTCACAGGAACCTGCGACGGATGAACCGCTACGGCATCCTCGGGCGTTACCTGCCGGAATTCGGCTTCATCGTCGGGCAGATGCAGCACGATCTGTTCCACATCTATACGGTGGACGCCCACACGCTGAATCTGATCAAGCACCTGCGCAAGATGCAGTACACGCCGATCTCCGAGAAATTCCCGCTGGCCAGCAAGCTCATGGGCAAGCTGCCCAAGCCCGAGCTGATCTATCTGGCCGGCCTGTACCACGACATCGGCAAGGGCCGCCACGGTGACCACTCGGAAATCGGTGCAGTGGATGCCGAAGCCTTCTGCGTGCGCCACCAGCTGCCTCTCTGGGACACCCGGTTGATCGTCTGGCTGGTGCAGAACCACCTGGTGATGTCCACCACCGCCCAGCGCAAGGACCTGTCCGACCCGCAGGTGATCCACGACTTCGCCCAGAGCGTGGTCGACCAGACCCGTCTCGACTACCTCTACGTACTCACGGTCGCCGACATCTACGCCACCAACCCGACCCTGTGGAACTCCTGGCGCGCCAGCCTGTTGCGCCAGCTCTACACCGAAACCAAGCGCGCCCTGCGGCGCGGCCTGGAAAACCCGGTGGACCGCGAAGAGCAGATCCGCCAGACCCAAAGCGCCGCCCTGGACATTCTGGTGCGCAACGGCACCGATCCGGACGAAGTCGAGCAGCTCTGGTCGCAACTGGGAGACGACTACTTCCTGCGTCACACCGCCGGCGATGTGGCCTGGCATAGCGACGCGATCCTCCAGCAACCGGCCGATGGCGGGCCACTGGTGCTAATCAAGGAAATCACCCAGCGCGAGTTCGAGGGTGGCACCCAGATCTTCATCTACGCCCCGGACCAGCACGACTTCTTCGCCGTGACCGTGGCCGCCATGGACCAGCTCAACCTGAACATCCATGACGCGCGCATCATTACCTCCAGCAGCCAGTTCACCCTCGACACCTACATCGTCCTGGACAACGACGGCGAGTCCATCGGCAACAACCCGCAGCGGGTCGAGCAGATCCGCAAGGGACTGACCGACGCCCTGCGCAACCCCGACGACTACCCGACCATCATCCAGCGCCGGGTGCCGCGCCAGCTCAAGCATTTTGCCTTCGCCCCTGAGGTGACCATCCACAACGACGCCCAGCGCCCGGTCACCGTGCTGGAGCTCAGCGCCCCGGATCGTCCGGGCCTGCTGGCGCGGATCGGCAAGATCTTCCTGGAGTTCGACCTGTCGCTGCAAAACGCCAAGATCGCCACCTTGGGCGAGCGCGTGGAAGACGTGTTCTTCATTACCGACGCACACAACCAGCCTCTTTCCGACCCACAGCTGTGCAGCCGCTTGCAGGATGCGATCGTCGAACAGTTGAGTGTCAGCCACGAACCGACTATCGAAATGACCCGCCTGAGCATCTGACAGGTCTGAACCGCCGCTTTGAGTGAGAAAACGCACCAATGAACAACGCTCTGAACCAGCTGCAACCCTACCCGTTCGAAAAGCTGCGCGCCTTGCTCGGCACAGTGACCCCCAATCCGGACAAGCGCCCCATCGCCCTGTCCATCGGCGAACCCAAACATCGCTCGCCCAGCTTTGTCGCCGAGGCCCTGGCCAGCAATCTCGACCAGATGGCGGTCTACCCCACCACCCTGGGCATCCCCGTCCTGCGTGAAGCCATCGGCGGCTGGTGCGAGCGACGCTTCGGCGTGCCGACCGGCTGGATCGACCCGACGCGTAACGTCCTGCCGGTCAACGGCACCCGCGAAGCGCTGTTCGCCTTCACCCAGACCGTGGTCAACCGCGGCGACGACGCGCTGGTGGTCAGCCCCAACCCCTTCTATCAGATCTACGAAGGCGCAGCCTTCCTCGCCGGGGCCAAGCCGCACTACCTGCCGTGCCTCGACGAAAACGGCTTCAACCCGGACTTCGACGCCGTGCCGGCCGAAATCTGGCAGCGCTGCCAGATCCTCTTCCTGTGCTCCCCAGGCAACCCCACCGGCGCGCTGATCCCGCTGGACACCCTGAAGAAACTGATCGCCCTGGCCGATGAGCACGACTTCGTGATTGCCGCCGACGAGTGCTACAGCGAGCTGTACTTCGACGAACAGACCCCGCCGCCGGGCCTGCTCAGCGCCTGCGTCGAGCTGGGCCGCAAGGACTTCAAGCGCTGCGTGGTGTTCCACAGCCTGTCCAAGCGCTCCAACCTGCCGGGCCTGCGCTCCGGTTTCGTCGCCGGCGACGCGGACATCCTCAAGGGTTTCCTGCTGTACCGCACCTACCACGGCTGCGCCATGCCGGTGCAAACCCAGTTGGCCAGCGTCGCCGCCTGGAACGATGAAGTGCACGTACGCGCCAACCGCGCCTTGTACCGCGAGAAGTTCGATGCAGTGCTGGCGATTCTCTCGCCCGTGATGGACGTACAGCGCCCGGATGGCAGCTTCTATCTGTGGCCGAACGTGGCCGGGGATGACGCTGCCTTCTGCCGCGACCTGTTCGAGCAAGAGCACGTGACCGTGGTCCCGGGTTCCTACCTGTCGCGGGATGTGGACGGTACTAACCCAGGCGCTGGGCGTGTGCGCATGGCGCTGGTCGCGCCGCTGGCGGAGTGCGTGGAAGCAGCGGAACGGATTCGCGATTTCGTTCTGCGTCGCGCTTGAGACCCTTCGCCGGCCAGCCGGCTCCTACCCCCTCCTGGTAGGAGCCGGCTGGCCGGCGAAAGCGTTATTCGCTCACTTCACCTGCCCCAGATTCGCCTCGCTCAAATCCAGGTCCGCCAACACCTCGCGCAGTACATCGTCACCGATCTGGTGATGTCGGCTCAGGCGGTACAACTCCAGCCGTTGCGCCCGCAGGGCCTTGAGCCGCAGGCGCCGTTCCAGCAAGTCCATCTGCAATGCCAGGGCCTGAGCCTCCGCGGAATCGTTGTAGACCTCCAACTGATGCCGGTACTCAGCCATCAAACGGCCCTTGAGCTCGGTGGCCAGTGCCGCCTGGGCCGCATCGGGGGCCTCATTGGTTTCAGCCACTTCCTCGGCTTCCAGGGCATGGATCGCCGCCTCGGCGGTCTTGCGCCAGGCATCGCGGACTTCCCCACGGCGTTTGTCGTCCGGGCTTTTGACGATACCGCGCAACAGCAGCGGCAGGGCAATGCAGGCCGCCACCAGGGACAGCAGAATCACTCCGGCGGCGATAAAGATCAGCAGGTCACGCTCGGGAAATGCCTCCCCGACGCCCAGGAACAAGGGCACCGACATCACACCGGCCAAGGTCACCGCCCCACGTACCCCACCCACAGTCAGCAACCAGCAGGAGCGCGCCGTGGGCACCAGGGTCAGCTCGCCCTTGCCGCGCCAGCGCCGCAGCAGCCCGGACAGACGCCAGATGCTCTGCACCCAGATAAAGCGCAACACCAACAGCACCAGGAAGATCGCCAGCACATCCAGGCAGCGATAGAACAGGGTCGGCCAGAGCGAAGTCTCATGGCTGACCACAGCCTTGATGATGTCAGGCAACTGCAGCCCCAACAGTAGAAAGATCAGGCCATTGAAGGCGAACTCCAGCAGCGACCAGACGCTGCGATTGAGCAGTCGGGTGCTGGTCTGGCGCGGCAGCAGGTCGAGCCAGCTCTGCATCATTCCCGCCGCCACCGCCGAGAGAATGCCCGAGGCCCCCAGGCGCTCGGCCAGCACATAAGCCGCAAACGGCAATAGCAACATGAACACCACATGGGTCGCCGGATCGTCCCAGCCTCGGGCGATCATCCAGGCCCGCAGGCGCCCGACCAGCCAGCTCAGGGCCACACCGACCGCCAAGCCACCCACCGCCACCAGCACAAAGGTCAGGCTGGCATTGGCCAGAGAAAACACTCCGGTAACGGCGGCCACCAGGGCGAACTTGAAAGTCACCAGGCCCGAGGCATCGTTCATCAGGGCCTCGCCCTGGAGCATGTGCATCAGCGGGGTTGGCAGGCGGTTCTGGGAGATGGCCGACACCGCTACAGCGTCGGTGGGCGACAGCACCGCGGCCAGAGCGAAAGCCACCGGCAACGGGATGGTCGGCAGCAGCCAGTGAATGAAATACCCGGCCCCGACCACGGTGAACAGCACCAGGCCCACCGCCAGGGTCAGGATCGGGCCTCGCAAGCGCCAGAACTCGCGCTTGGGCATGCGCCAACCGTCGGAAAACAACAGGGGCGGCAGGAACAGGAAAAGGAACAGTTCCGGATCCAGGGCCACGTGCAAACCCAGGGTCGGCCAGGCCAGCAAGGCGCCGGCGGCAATCTGCACCAGAGGCAAGGGCAGCGGAATCACCCGTCCGACCAATCGTGAGAGGCTCACCAGCATCAGCAGGATGAGGACGGTATAGGCAGTTTGCATAAAGCGAAAATCCAAGGCTCAACAAGAAAAATCGTACTCATCTCAGCTGAGAATCGCCGACGAAGTGCCATATTAGCCGCTTAAACTCGGTACTGACCGCTGCACAAAAGTCGCAACCCCCATGATCTGCTGTGCAACAACCTGCGACAAAGCCGATTTCAGGCCGACGCCGAAGCGCTGCGGTCGTGGCATAATCCGTGACCTTTCATCTCCAGCATCTCCAAAGGGGGCAATTCCTTGACCGCTTCAAGCAAAACGTTGCACCTTTTCGGCATCAAAGCCTGTGACACCATGAAAAAGGCGCGCACCTGGCTCGATGAACACGCTGTCAGCTATGACTTCCATGATTACAAAACCTCCGGCATTGACCGTGAGCACCTGAATCAGTGGTGCGACGAGCACGGCTGGCAGGTGGTGTTGAACCGCGCGGGCACGACCTTTCGCAAACTCGATGACGAAAGCAAAGCCGATCTCGACCAGGCGAAAGCCGTTGAACTGATGCTCGCGCAACCTTCGATGATCAAGCGCCCGGTGCTCGACCTCGGAGACAAGACCCTGGTTGGCTTCAAGCCAGACCTTTACGCAGCGGCGCTCAAGTAAGCCTGCTCACTCTATTTCGCAAGAGGTAACTGCATGTCCACTACTCTGTTCAGCCTGGCATTCGGTGTCGGCACCCAAAATCGTCAAGGCGCCTGGCTGGAAGTGTTCTACGCATCGCCACTGCTCAACCCTGCCGCCGAAATCGTTGCCGCTGTCGCACCGATCCTCGGTTACAGCGAAGGCAACCAGGCCATCACCTTCACCACTGCCCAGGCCGCGCAAATGGCCGACGCGCTGAAGAGCATCGACGCCACCCAGGCCGCCCTGCTGACCCGCCTGGCCGAAAGCCACAAGCCGCTGGTCGCCACCCTGCTGGCCGAAGACGCCCAGCTGACCTCCACTCCAGAGGCCTACCTGAAGCTGCATCTGCTGTCCCACCGTCTGGTCAAGCCGCACGGCCTGAGCCTGGCTGGGGTGTTCCCGCTGCTGCCGAACGTGGCCTGGACCAGCCAGGGCGCGATCGATCTGGGCGAGTTGGCCGAGCGCCAACTGGAAGCGCGCCTGCGCGGCGAGCTGCTGGAAGTGTTCTCCGTGGACAAGTTCCCGAAAATGACCGACTACGTGGTGCCGAGCGGCGTGCGTATCGCTGACAGCGCGCGGATCCGCCTGGGCGCCTACATCGGCGAAGGCACCACCGTCATGCACGAAGGCTTCGTCAACTTCAACGCTGGCACCGAAGGCCCGGGCATGATCGAAGGCCGCGTATCGGCTGGCGTGTTCGTCGGCAAAGGTTCGGACCTGGGCGGCGGTTGCTCCACCATGGGCACCCTGTCGGGTGGCGGCAACATCGTGATCAAGGTCGGCGAAGGCTGCCTGATCGGCGCCAACGCCGGTATCGGCATTCCGTTGGGCGACCGCAACACCGTGGAGTCGGGCCTGTACGTGACCGCCGGCACCAAGGTGGCGCTGCTGGACGAGAACAACCAGTTGGTCAAAGTGCTCAAGGCCCGTGAATTGGCCGGCCAGCCGGACCTGCTGTTCCGTCGCAACTCGGAAACCGGCGCCGTGGAGTGCAAGACCCACAAGTCGGCCATCGAGCTGAACGAAGCGCTGCACGCTCACAACTAAGCAGCGATTCGGTTTCACTGGAACCGGCCGGGCGCTTATCATCGGCGCCCGGCCTGTTCAAACGAGTTCTGCCACCATGCTTGTACCCTCCCCCTGGCGCGCCGACTTCCCGGCCATCGCCGCCCTGCATCGCCAGGACCAGACGTACCTGGACAACGCCGCCACCACGCAAAAACCCCAAGCCCTGCTGGACGCCCTGGCCCACTACTACGCCAATGGCGCGGCCAACGTGCATCGCGCGCAGCACCTGCCCGGTGCCCACGCTACCCAGGCTTTCGAGGACAGTCGCCGCAAGGTCGGCCAATGGCTGAATGCCGGTGACAGCGGGCAGATCGTCTTCACCCACGGCGCCACTTGCGCGCTGAACCTCCTGGCTTATGGCCTGGAGCATCAATTTGAAAGCGGCGATGAGATCGTCATCAGCGCCCTTGAGCACCATGCCAACCTGCTGCCCTGGCAACAGTTGGCCCAACGTCGCGATCTCAAGCTGCTGATCCTGCCCCTGGATGCCGACGGTCTGATCGACATCGATGCGGCAAGCCGCCTGATTGGCCCGCGCACTCGCCTGCTGGCGGTGAGCCAGTTGTCCAATGTGCTTGGCGCCTGGCAACCCTTGACGCCACTGCTGGCCATGGCCAAGGCCCAGGGCGCACTGACGGTGATCGACGGCGCCCAGGGCGTGGTTCATGGCCGTCACGATGTGCAGGCCCTGGGCTGCGACTTCTATGTGTTCTCCAGCCATAAACTCTATGGTCCGGACGGCGTCGGCGTGCTGTTCGGCCGCCATGCCGCGCTCAAGCGCCTGCGTCATTGGCAGTTCGGCGGAGAAATGGTCCAGGACGCCGACTACCAGCACGCCAGCTTTCGACCGGCGCCCCTGGGGTTCGAGGCCGGCACACCACCAATTGCCGGGGTTATCGGCTTGGGGGCTACCTTGGACTATCTTGGCGCCCTGGATCAGCAAGCAGTCACCGCACATGAAGCCGCGCTGCACGCCTATCTGTTGCAGGGCTTGCAGGCACGCAACGGCATCCGCCTGCTGGGCACACCGCAACTGGCTCTGGTCAGCTTCGTCGTGGACGGCGTGCACAACGCCGACCTGGCGCACCTGCTGACCGAACAGGGCATTGCCGTACGTGCCGGTCACCATTGCGCCATGCCGCTGATGAAGAGCTTCGGCCTCGCCGGGGCGATTCGCGTATCCCTGGCGCTGTACAACGATTCCGAGGACCTGGAGCGCTTCTTCGAGGCTCTGGATCAGGCCTTGGAGCTGCTGCGATGAGCCTGCCGGACGATGCCGTTGCCGCCCTGGAGGTCTTTCAGCAAGCCCCAGGCTGGGAGCAGCGTGCGCGCTTGCTGATGCAATGGGGCGAGCGCCTGCCGGCCCTGGACGAAGCGGACAAGATCGAAGCCAATCGGGTGCTGGGTTGTGAGAGCCAGGTCTGGCTGGTGGCAAGCCTGCATGAGGGGCGCTGGCAGTTCGCCGCCGCCAGCGACGCGCGGCTGATTCGCGGTTTGGTGGCCTTGCTGCTGGCCCGGGTCAATGGCCTGACGGCGCAGCAGTTGCAGGAAGTGGACCTGGCCGACTGGTTCAACCAGTTGGGCCTGTCACGTCAACTCTCGCCATCGCGCAGCAACGGCTTGAATGCCGTACTGCAGCGCATGGGCGAACTGGCTCTATAGGAGCCGCCCACCCTCTGCACCGCAGGAGCCGGCTTGCCGGCGAACAGGGCCTCAAGCCGAGCATCGCCCTCTGGTTCCCTTTCGCTGGCAAGCCAGCTCCTACAACAACCAGCGTCTGTGCAATCCGGCCTTATGCGCCGGGCTTGCTGCGTTCAGATGGGCGGCGCACGCCGGCAACGATCTTGTCTACCGCCTTGGTCGCCGCCACCATGCCGAAGGTCGCGGTGACCATCATCACCGCGCCAAAGCCACCGGCGCAGTCGAGCTTGACCCCATCGCCGACAAAACTCTTTTGCAGGCAGATGCTGCCGTCCGGCTTCGGATAACGCAGCTGCTCGGTGGAAAACACGCAGGGCACGCTGTAATGCCGGGTCACGGTACGCGAGAAACCGTAGTCACGACGCAGGGTGGAACGCACTTTGGAGGCCAATGGGTCGTTGAAGGTGCGGTTCAGGTCGCAGACTTGAATCAGGGTCGGGTCGATCTGCCCGCCGGCGCCGCCGGTGGTGATGATCTGGATCTTGCGCCGCTTGCACCAGGCGATCAGCGCCGCCTTGGCATTCACGCTGTCGATGCAGTCGATCACGCAATCAATGTCCGGGGTGATGTACTCGGCCATGGTGTCCCGGGTGACGAAATCCGCCACCGCGTGCACGGTGCAGTCCGGGTTGATGCCCCGCAGGCGCTCGGCCATGACTTCGACCTTGGGCTTGCCCACGGTGCTGTCCAGGGCATGCAGTTGCCGGTTGCTGTTGCTGACGCAGACATCGTCGAGGTCGAACAGCGAAATTTCGCCCACCCCGCAACGAGCGATGGCTTCCGCCGCCCAAGAACCGACCCCGCCGACCCCGACGATCGCCACATGGGCCGCCCGCAGCCGCTCCAGGCCTTCAATGCCATACAAACGGGCGACGCCGGCAAACCGTGGATCTTCTGTACTCATGACCATCACCTAAAAAACCGGCGCGCATTATAGGGCCTCAAGGCGACAAGTTTTAACCTTGAAGCTACAAGTAAAGAACTTAAACCCGAATACAGTGCCCAAGGTCTGGCTTTCCTCTGTGCGCTGTACGCTCAGTTGAGGGCCGGTGTAGGATGCCCGCCGTTTGGCGCCTGCCAACCCTTCCCTCGTTCCACACCTTTTGGAACCCGAAATAGCTATGTCATCGCGTAAATTTGGACTCAATCTGGTGATAGTGCTGGCCATTGCCGCCCTGTTCACCGGTTTCTGGGCGCTGATCAATCGCCCGGTCTCGGCCCCCGACTGGCCGGAACAGATCTCCGGTTTTTCCTACTCGCCTTTCCAGCAGGGCCAGTTCCCGCAGAAGGACCAGTTCCCGTCCGACGATGAAATGCGTCGCGACCTGGAGATCATGAGCAAGCTGACCGACAACATCCGTACCTATTCGGTGGACGGCAGCCTGCAAGACATTCCCAAGCTGGCGGAAGAGTTCGGCCTGCGGGTCACCCTGGGGATCTGGATCAGCCCGGACCTGGAGCGCAACGAGCGGGAAATCATGCGCGCCATCGAGCTGGCCAACAGCTCCCGCAGCGTAGTCCGCGTAGTGGTGGGCAACGAAGCGATCTTCCGCAAGGAAATCACCGCCGACCAGTTGTCGGTGCTTCTCGACCGGGTCCGCGCCGCGGTGAAAGTCCCGGTCACCACTTCTGAGCAGTGGCACGTCTGGGAAGAACACCCGGAACTGGCCAAGCACGTCGACCTGATCGCCGCGCACATCCTGCCCTACTGGGAGTTCATCCCGGTGGACAAGGCCGGACAGTTCGTCCTCGACCGCGCCCGTGACCTGAAGAAGATGTTTCCGAAAAAACCGCTGCTGCTGTCCGAAGTGGGCTGGCCGAGCAACGGCCGCATGCGCGGTGGGGCTGACGCCAGCCCGGCAGACCAGGCGATCTACCTGCGCACCCTGGTCAACAAGCTCAACCGCCAGGGCTACAACTACTTCGTCATCGAAGCCTTCGACCAGCCGTGGAAGGCCAGTGACGAAGGTTCGGTAGGCGCCTATTGGGGCGTGTTCAACGCCGCGCGCCAGCAGAAGTTCAACTTCGAAGGCCCAGTGGTGGCGATCCCGCAATGGCGGGTACTGGCTATCGGTTCGGTGGTACTGGCGCTGCTGTCTCTGACCCTGCTGATGATCGACGGCTCGGCCCTGCGCCAGCGTGGCCGGACCTTCCTGACCTTCATCGCCTTCCTTTGCGGCTCGGTGCTGGTATGGATCGGCTACGACTACAGCCAGCAATACAGCACCTGGTTCAGCCTGACGGTGGGCTTCCTGCTGGCCCTCGGCGCGCTGGGGGTATTTATCGTACTGCTCACCGAAGCCCATGAACTGGCCGAGGCGGTGTGGATCCACAAGCGCCGGCGCGAGTTCCTGCCGGTGGAAGGCGACTCCAACTATCGGCCGAAAGTCTCGATTCACGTGCCCTGCTACAACGAGCCGCCGGAGATGGTCAAACAGACCCTCAACGCCCTGGCCAACCTCGATTACCCGGACTTCGAAGTCCTGATCATCGACAACAACACCAAGGACCCGGCGGTCTGGGAGCCGGTGCAGGCCTATTGCGAAACCCTGGGCCCGCGCTTCAAGTTCTTCCACGTCGCGCCATTGGCCGGTTTCAAGGGCGGGGCGCTGAACTACCTGCTGCCGCACACCGCCAAGGATGCCGAAGTGATCGCGGTGATCGACTCCGACTACTGCGTCGACCGCAACTGGCTCAAGCACATGGTGCCGCACTTCGCCGATCCGAAGATCGCCATCGTGCAATCGCCCCAGGACTATCGCGACCAGAACGAAAGCACCTTCAAGAAGCTCTGCTATGCGGAATACAAGGGCTTCTTCCATATCGGCATGGTCACTCGCAATGACCGCGACGCGATCATCCAGCACGGCACCATGACCATGACCCGGCGCTCGGTGCTCGAAGAACTGGGCTGGGCCGACTGGTGCATCTGCGAAGATGCCGAGCTGGGTCTGCGGGTGTTCGAGAAAGGCCTGTCGGCGGCGTACCACCACGAAAGCTACGGCAAGGGCCTGATGCCCGATACCTTCATCGACTTCAAGAAGCAGCGTTTCCGCTGGGCCTACGGCGCGATCCAGATCATCAAGCGCCATACCGCCAGCCTGCTGCGCGGCAAGGACACCGAGCTGACCCGTGGCCAGCGTTACCACTTCCTCGCGGGCTGGCTGCCGTGGGTCGCGGACGGCATGAACATCTTCTTCACCCTCGGCGCCCTGCTGTGGTCGGCGGCGATGATCATCGTGCCGCAACGGGTCGACCCGCCGCTGCTGATTTTCGCCATCCCGCCCCTGGCGCTGTTCGTGTTCAAAGTCGGCAAGATCATCTTCCTCTACCGCCGAGCAGTAGGGGTCAACCTCAAGGACGCGTTCTGCGCGGCCCTGGCGGGCCTGGCCTTGTCCCACACCATTGCCAAGGCAGTGCTTTACGGCTTCTTCACCAGCAGCATCCCGTTCTTCCGCACACCGAAGAACGCCGACAACCACGGTTTCTGGGTGGCAATCTCGGAAGCACGGGAAGAGTTGTTCATCATGCTGCTGTTGTGGGGCGCGGCACTGGGGATCTTCCTGGTACAAAAGGGCCTACCAAGCAACGACATGCGCTTCTGGGTGACCATGCTCCTGGTGCAGTCGCTGCCCTATGTGGCGGCACTGGTCATGGCGTTCCTGTCGTCACTGCCAAAACCTTCGGAACAACCCGAGCCGGCTCCTGCAGCCTAAATCGATCCAAAGCACTAAACGGCGGCCTCAGGCCGCCGTTTTGCTTTAAGATACCCGCCATTTTGCGCGCCCCGCCCACCCCTTGTAGGAGCTGGCTTGCCAGCGAACAGAGCGCCACGGTATTTCTGCCCAACCGCCATCGCCGCACAGCCGGCTCCTACACAATGCCTTGCACCGGAGTGACCCATGACGGCCCATGCCGAGCTTTCGCCGACCCTGCAACTTGCCTGTGATCTGATCCGCCGCCCTTCCGTGACGCCGATCGACGCCGACTGCCAGAAGCTGATGATGCAGCGCCTGGGCGACGCCGGCTTCAAGCTGGAACCGATGCGCATCGAGGACGTGGACAACTTCTGGGCCACTCATGGCCAACATGAAGGCCCAGTGCTGTGTTTTGCCGGCCACACCGACGTGGTGCCCACCGGCCCGGTCCAGGCCTGGCAGAACGACCCGTTCGAAGCCCTGATCGACGAACACGGCATGCTTTGCGGTCGCGGCGCGGCGGACATGAAAGGCAGCCTGGCCGCCATGCTGGTGGCCGCCGAGCGTTTCGTCGCCGACTACCCAGACCACAAGGGCTCGGTGGCCTTCCTGATCACCAGCGACGAAGAAGGCCCGGCGCACCACGGCACCAAGGCGGTGGTGGAGCGTCTGGCAGCACGCAAGGAGCGCCTGGACTGGTGCATCGTCGGTGAGCCTTCGAGCACCAGCCTGGTGGGCGACGTGGTCAAGAACGGCCGCCGCGGCTCCCTTGGCGCCAAGCTCACGGTGCGTGGGGTACAGGGCCACGTGGCCTACCCGCACCTGGCCAAGAACCCGATCCACCTGGCGGCGCCGGCCCTGGCGGAATTGGCGGCCGAGCACTGGGACGACGGCAATGCGTTCTTCCCGCCCACCAGCTTCCAGATCTCCAACCTCAACTCCGGCACCGGCGCCACCAACGTGATCCCAGGTGATCTGGTGGCGGTGTTCAACTTCCGCTTCTCCACCGAATCCACCGTTGAAGGCCTGCAACAACGGGTTGCTGCGATCCTCGACAAGCACGGCCTGGACTGGCACGTGGACTGGGCCCTGTCCGGCCTGCCGTTCCTCACCGAACCCGGCGCCCTGCTGGACGCGGTCTCGGCCAGCATCAAGCAGATCACCGGTCGCGAGACTAAGGCGTCCACCAGCGGCGGCACTTCCGACGGGCGTTTCATCGCCACCCTGGGCACCCAGGTGGTGGAGTTGGGCCCGGTCAACGCCACCATCCATCAGGTCAATGAGCGCATCCTGGCCAGTGACCTGGATGTGCTGACCGAGATCTACTACCAGACCCTGATCAAGTTGCTTGCCTGATGCTTGCCTGTCCTCTTTGCAGCGCCCCGCTGAACGCCGTGGACAATGGCGTGGTCTGCCCGGCCGGGCATCGCTTCGACCGTGCTCGCCAGGGTTACCTGAACCTGCTGCCGGTGCAGCACAAGAACAGCCGTGACCCGGGCGACAACCAGGCCATGGTCGAGGCCCGCCGCGATTTCCTCAACGCCGGGCATTACGCCCCGGTGGCCAGACGCCTGGCAGAACTGGCGGCAGAACGCGCGCCCCAGCGCTGGGTCGACATCGGCTGTGGCGAGGGTTACTACACCGCGCAACTGGCCGAGTCCCTGCCCGGTGCCGATGGTTACGCTCTGGATATTTCCCGGGAGGCAGTGAAACGCGCTTGCCGTCGCGCCCCGCAACTGACCTGGATGGTCGCCAGCATGGCGCGCATTCCCCTGGCCGATGCCAGCTGCCAGTTTCTCGCCAGCGTCTTCAGCCCCCTCGACTGGCTGGAGGCCAAGCGCCTGTTGAGCCCCGGCGGCGGCCTGATGAAAGTCGGTCCTACCAGCGGCCACCTGATGGAACTGCGTGAACGCCTGTACGACGAAGTGCGCGAATACACCGACGACAAGCACCTGGCCCTGGTGCCGCCTGGCATGGCCCTGGCTCACAGCGAAACCCTGGAGTTCAAGCTGCGCCTGGAACGCCCGGAAGATCGCGCCAATCTACTGGCCATGACGCCCCACGGCTGGCGCGCCAGCGCCGAACGACGGGCCGCAGTGATCGAGCAGGCCGAGCCTTTCGAGGTCAGCGTGTCGATGCGCTACGATTACTTCGTGCTGCAATAACCCCACTTAACCCAACGACCGCGGGCATGGGCCCGGGGTCGAAGAAATCCGCGAATGGATTTTTCAGACCGGCAATGAGGACATCCATGCGCCAGCCCGATATCGAGATTTACCTGAAAGACGCCGACGTCGACTACAAGGCCATCGCCACCTGGCTCGGCGCCGTGCTCGGCCCTTGCAGCGAGTGGGTACAGAAAGGTCAGACCTACAAATGCACAGCAGGCACAGTACCCGTGACCTGGCTGCCCAAGGCCGTTGGCAAGTGGAACAGCCTGTACCTGGAAAGCGACCAGACCCCGTGGGACGACGACATTGCCTGTGCCCGCGCCGCCTTTGCCGCGCTGAATGTGGAAGTGCGCTGCGCACCGGGCAGTTGGGTCGAGGAAGAAGGTGAAGAGACCGCCGATCGCTGGATTCGCATCAGCACCGACGGCGAAGAAGAGATTACCTGGCGCACCGCCTGAACACCGCATACCCGTAGGAGCCGGCTTGCCGGCGAAGAGGCCTTCAAGACTTGCGTTCGATAGACGGGCGCCTTCGCTGGCAAGCCAGCTCCTACAAGGTTGGTTACAAGCCGACGACGTCTTCGGCTTGCAGACCTTTCTGGCCTTCGACCACGGCGTATTCCACCTGCTGGCCTTCGGTCAGCGAGCGGTGGCCTTCGCCACGGATCGCCCGATAGTGGACAAACACGTCCGCCCCACCTTCACGCTGGATAAAACCGTAGCCCTTGGCGTCGTTGAACCACTTCACGTTGCCGGTCTCACGAGTAGTCATGAATCCATACCTCATTTTTTTATTATTGGATTGGTGCACTGCTACCAAACCTTGAGAACTTTCCCTCAACCTGCCTCTCTATGACTGGAGGCAATACGGCCGCGGGAGAGTCGGCCGAGTATATGACAGGCGTAAAAACTCTCAACTCAATCTTGTTTCGGCGCTTTTTTGCCGATTTTCGACGAATCCGGCACACTACCGCTCCCGAGCAGTTGCTCGGTTTTCTACTCACTCACGCAGAAGCCGTATGACCCGCTCCCCGATCCGCCGTCTTGTGTTTGGCACCTTGCGCCGACTGCTGTACCTCTGGGTCCGCTCGGAAACCATCAACCAGTCGTCCTTCACCCTCGACCTCGACCGCAGCCGGCCGGTGTTCTACGTCCTGCAAAACCCATCCCTGACCGACCTCGCCGTGGTCGATACCGAATGCACCAAGGCCGGGCTGCCACGCCCGGTGCTGCCGGTGTCGGTGGGCAACCTGCTGGAGCCCGCGGCGTTCTTCTACCTGACCCCGGAACCCGACTGGCTCGGCCGCCAGGACAAGCGCGGCGCACCACCGACCCTGACCCGGCTGGTCAGCGCCCTGACCCAGAACGCAGCCGAAGATGCGCAGATCATTCCGGTCAGCGTGTTCTGGGGCCAGTCCCCGGACAGCGAGTCCAGCCCCTGGAAGCTGCTGTTTGCCGACAGTTGGGCGGTCACCGGACGCCTGCGTCGGCTGCTGAGCATCATGATCCTGGGGCGCAAGACCCGGGTGCAGTTCTCGGCCCCGATCAACCTGCGGGAGCTGATCGAGCACAACAAGGGTCACGAGCGCACCGTGCGCATGGCCCAGCGCATCCTGCGGGTGCACTTTCGCAACCTCAAGGCCGCGGTCATCGGCCCGGACATCTCCCACAGGCGCAACCTGGTCAAGGGCCTGCTCAACCAGCCTCTGGTGAAACAGGCGATCCTCGACGAAGCCGAGCGCGAGAAGATCTCCCCGGAAAAGGCCAAGGCCCAGGCCCTGCGCTACGGCAACGAGATCGCCTCGGACTACACCTACACCGCGATCCGCTTCCTGGAAGTGGTGCTGAGCTGGTTCTGGAACAAGATCTACGACGGGATCAAGGTCAACCACCTCGAAGGCGTGCAGAAAATCGCCCAGGGCCACGAAGTGATCTACGTGCCCTGCCACCGCAGCCATATCGACTACCTGCTGCTGTCCTACCTGCTGTTCCGCAACGGCCTGACCCCGCCGCACATCGCCGCCGGGATCAACCTCAACATGCCGGTGATCGGCAGCCTGCTGCGCCGCGGCGGGGCCTTCTTCATGCGCCGCACCTTCAAGGGCAATCCGTTGTACACCTCGGTGTTCAACGAGTACCTGCACACCCTGTTCACCAAGGGCTTCCCGGTGGAGTACTTCGTCGAGGGCGGCCGCTCGCGCACCGGGCGCATGCTGCAGCCCAAGACCGGGATGCTCGCCATCACCCTGCGCAGCTTCCTGCGTTCCTCACGCATGCCCATCGTTTTCGTGCCGGTGTACATCGGCTACGAGCGGGTTCTGGAAGGCCGCACCTACCTGGGCGAACTGCGCGGCGCAAGCAAGAAGAAGGAGTCGATCTTCGACATCTTCAAAGTCATCGGTGCCCTCAAACAGCGCTTTGGCCAGGTGGCGGTGAACTTCGGCGAACCGATCAAACTGGCGGAATTCCTCGACCAGGAACAACCGGACTGGCGCACCCAGGAACTGGGCCCGCAATACCGCCCGGCCTGGCTCAACGAAACCACCAACCGTCTGGGCGAGCGGGTGGCCCAGCACCTCAATGAAGCTGCGGCGATCAACCCGGTAAACCTGGTAGCCCTGGCCCTGCTGTCCACCAGCCGCCTGGCCCTGGACGACCGGGCCATGGCCCGGGTCCTGGACCTGTACCTGGCACTGTTGCGGCGCGTGCCCTACTCGCCCCACACCACCTTGCCGGAAGGCGACGGCCAGGCGCTGATCCAGCACGTCAAGGACATGAATCTGCTGGCCGAGCAGAGCGACGCCCTGGGCAAGATCCTCTACCTGGACGAGCAGAACGCCGTCCTGATGACCTACTACCGCAACAACGTGCTGCACATCTTCGCCCTGCCGGCGCTGCTGGCGAGCTTCTTCCAGAGTTCATCGCGCATGAGCCGCGAACAGATTCTGCGCTACACCCGTGCGCTGTATCCCTACCTGCAGGCGGAGCTGTTCATCCGCTGGCCCCTGGAAGAACTGGATGCGGTGGTGGATCAATGGCTGGAGGCCTTCGTCGAACAGGGCCTGCTGCGCTTCGAGAAAGACCTGTACCTGCGCCCGGCGCCCAGCTCGCGGCATTTTGTTTTGCTGACCCTGCTCTCCAAGAGCATCGCCCAGACCCTGCAGCGCTTCTACATGGCCATTTCCCTGTTGCTCAACAGCGGCCAGAACAGTATCAGCGCCGAAGAACTGGAAGACCTGTGCACCGTCATGGCCCAGCGCCTGTCGATCCTCCATGGCCTCAATGCCCCGGAGTTCTTCGACAAGAGCCTGTTCCGCCACTTCATCCAGACCCTGCTGGATCAAGGCGTGCTGCGCCGCGACGAAGCCGGCAAGCTGAGCTACCACCCACTGCTGGGGGAACTGGCCGAAGGCGCAGCCAAACGGGTGCTGCCGGCGGAGATTCGCCTGTCGATCCGCCAGGTCGCCCTGCACCGCAGCGAAGATGCCGCCGACCAGCTCGCGGCACCGGCGCAAAACGACTAGATTCTTATCGGCGCCGCAGAACCTGCGGCGCCCTCGATACGGAGATCCGTCATGAAAAAACTCACCCTGCTGGCAGCCACTGCGCTGCTTGGAGCCTGCCAAGCCATGCACCCCGCAGCCAGAGCCAGCCTCGACGGCGAAGTCTTCTATCTGCAACGCATCGCCCTGCCGCCTGCCGCCACCTTGAGCGTGAGCCTGCAGGACGTATCCCTGGCGGACGCTCCGGCGGTGGTCCTGGCCGAGCAGAATGGTCCGGTCAAAGGCCAGGTGCCGCTGCCCTTCCACCTCAGCTACGACCCGGCCCAGGTCAAGCCCGGCCACCGCTATGCGGTCAGCGCGCGGATCGAACTGGACGGCAAGCTGATGTTCATCACCACCGAACACAACGGGGTCAACCTCGACGGCAAGGATCCCCAGCCGTTGAAACTCCGTGTCGACGCTGTACGTTAATTTTCATTGCCCAAGGAAGCCGCCATGCTCCGTACCTCGCTCCGTTTCACCAGCCTATGCGCTGGCCTGCTGATCTCCGCCAGTGCCCTGGCCCTGTCCCTGAGCGACCTGTCCCAGGGTGACGCCAGCGGTGGCCTCAAGGATGCCCTGACCCAAGGCGCACAGATCGCCGTCAAACAGCTGGGGACGCCCGGTGGGTTCAGCAACAACCCCGATGTGCGCATCGAACTGCCGGGCAACCTCGGCAAAGTCGCGAAGAAAATGAAACAGTTCGGCATGGGTGATCAGGTCGATCAACTGGAAACCAGCATGAACAAGGCCGCAGAGGCTGCCGTGCCGCAAGCGCAAGCACTGCTGGTGGATGCGGTGAAGAAGATGACCGTGGCTGACGCCAAGGGCATTCTCGCCGGTGGCAAGGACTCCGCCACCCAGTATCTGGACAAGAGCAGCCGCGAGCAGATCCGCGCCAAGTTCCTGCCTATCGTCAAGCAAGCCACCGATCAGGTTGGCCTGGCCAAGCAATACAACTCCTTCGCCGGCCAGGCCGCGACCCTGGGTGTGCTGGATGCCAAGAGCGCCAATATCGAGGGTTACGTGACCGAGCAGGCCCTCAATGGCCTGTTCGAAATGATCGGCAAGCAGGAAGAGACCATTCGCCAGAACCCGGCGGCTGCAGCTACCAGCCTGGCCAAGAAGGTCTTCGGCACCCTCTGATCCGTCCTGCGGCCTTGCCCACTGCCTAGCGGGCAAGGCCACAAGTTGCCGGCGAGCGCTCAGCGCTCGCCGTGTACTTGCAGACTCGCCCCTTCCCGCACCTGTGGATCGTCCAGCGCAACATCCAGCGCCTGGTGAAACCACTTCAACGCCACTTCAAATCGTCCGTGCCACAGCTGCTCGCTGGCTCCGGCGCGAATCCCTGCCTGTACCTGTGCCGCCATGGCGAAGTCTTCCTCCAGGGCGCTGTAGAGAATCTGATTGTTCTTCTGGAAATAGCGCAGCGCCTGGTCACTGGCCGGCTCCTGCTGCAACAAGGTATGCCCGAGGACTCGTGTGGCCAGCGGCCCGTCAGGAAAGACCGTGGAGAAATCCAGGTGATCGGGCTCCACCAGCACCAGGGTATTGGGCCAGAGAAAATACAGCAGGTTGCCGTGGCGGCGCAGGTCCCACTGGCTCTCGGGCAAGTCCCGCAGTTCCTGCAGATTGCGCTTCACATAGAAGTTGCGGATATGCCGGCCATGGCGCTCGAACAGTCCCAGGTTGGGCCAGAACAGATGATCGATGGTCGCCTGATGGGCCTTGGCGACGTGGTAGTTCTCCAGGAAGGTGTCGATGGTCAGCTTCCAGTTCACCGGGCGGCGAATGTCCTGGGGGTCGAACAGGACATGGCGGTCTATGGCGAAACTGTCGAAATCTGCCAGGATCTGTTCACCGAAGAAGGCCGCAAGGTCCAGGGCCGGTCCTGCTGAATGACGCACCCAGACCGTGCCGAAGCGCTCGGCTACCGGCACCTCGGTCAGGTTCAGGCAAGCCCTCTGGATATCGGCAAAACCATAGGCATGGGGAATGCCTCGCAGTTGTCCGTCGGGGTTATAGGACCAACCATGATAAGGACAGACAAACACCCGATTGGCACCGGCAACATCGCTCACCAATTGCGTACCACGGTGCTTGCAGACATTCAGGAAGGCCCGCAGCCGCCCCGAGGGATCGCGGCTCAGCAACAAGGGAGCCAGCAGGTCGCGGGTGAGAAAATGCCCGGCGGCAATTTCCGTCGAGCGCGCCACCAGCAGGGGTTCCCGGAACAGCAGCTGGCGTTCGCGCTGATAACGCTGTTCATCGAGGTAGATCCTGGCGGGCAAGGCACTCGCCGCTTCGGCGCCATCGGAAATGCCCTGCTCGGCCAGCGCCAGGGCTTTCTTGAGTAGCTGTACCTGGGTCGCGTGCTGCATGGGCGCCTCCTGCTGAGATCAGGTTCCCTGGAAAGGGGCCAGGGCCCCTGGATGAAATGCCGGAGCTGGCGCTCCGATCATGGTGCCCTCAACGGCCTGCAGTCCATTGACGACTCCGCGACCCAAGCCTGCTGGTCCTGGAACCCTGGCAGCGGATGTTCGAGAAGCGCGTTACCCAATGGCTGGGAAGCCTGTGCCCCGCAAAAACCAGGCCGGGCAATCTCTACCCGGCCCTGGTTGATGCCTTGTGAGTTGCCCGGCTCAGTCCTTCCTGACCCGGAACCAGGCCGCATACAGCGCCGGCAGGAACAGCAGGGTCAAGACCGTGGCAACAATCAGGCCGCCCATGATGGCCACCGCCATCGGCCCGAAGAACACACTGCGCGACAGCGGAATCATCGCCAGTACCGCCGCCAGGGCGGTGAGCACGATAGGACGGAAACGCCGCACAGTGGCTTCGATGATCGCATCCCAGGGACGCAGGCCGGCCTTGATGTCCTGTTCGATCTGGTCCACCAGGATCACCGAGTTGCGCATGATCATCCCGGACAGGGCAATGGTGCCGAGCATGGCCACAAAGCCGAAAGGCTGGCGGAACACCAGGAGGAACAGGGTGACCCCGATCAGCCCCAGGGGCGCGGTGAGAAACACCATGGCCGTGCGCGAAAAGCTGCGCAGCTGAATCATCAGCAAGGTCAGCACCACCACGATGAACAGGGGTACGCCAGCCTTCACCGAGTTCTGGCCACGGGTCGAGTCCTCGACAGTGCCGCCCACCTCCAGCAAGAAGCCGTCCGGCAGTTCGGCACGGATCGGCTCCAGGGTGGGCAGAATCTGCTGCACCAACGTCGCCGGCTGTTCCTTGCCGTAGATATCGGCACGCACGGTAACGTTGGGCAGGCGATTACGGTGCCAGATCACCCCTTCCTCGAAGCCGTACTCCAGGGTCGCGACCTGGGACAGCGACACGCTCTGACCGTTATCGGTAGGCACTGCCAGGCTTGGCAGCAGTGCCAGCTCTGTGCGCTCCTGCTGGGTTCCACGCAGGAGAATCTCGATCAGTTCGTTGTCCTCACGGTACTGACTGACGGTGGAACCGATCAGCGAGCTCTGCAGGAACTTCGACAGGTTGGCGGTGCTGACACCCAGCGCCCGGGCCCGGTCCTGATCGATATTCAGGTAGACCACCTTGCTCGGCTCCTCCCAGTCCAGGTGAACGTTGACCACGTGGGGGTTCTCCCGCACCTTGGCCGCCACCTTGCGCGCCAGGGCGCGAACCTCTTCGATGTGCTCACCCGTGACCCGGAACTGCACCGGGTAACCCACTGGCGGACCGTTCTCCAGGCGCGTGACCCGGGAGCGCAGGGCCGGGAACTGTTCATTGAGGGTGGCGATCAGCCAACCCCGCAGGCTCTCCCGCTCTTCGATGGTCTTGGCCAGCACCACGAACTGGGCAAAGCTGGTGGCCGGCAGTTGCTGGTCCAGCGGCAGATAGAAACGCGGCGAGCCGATACCCACGTAGGCCACATAGTTATCGATGCCCGGGTGATCCTTGAGCATCGCCTCCAGGCGCTTGACCTCATCGGCGGTGTTGCTCAGGGAAGCGCCTTCCGCCAGTTTCAGGTCGACCATCAACTCCAGGCGGCCGGAGGCCGGGAAAAACTGCTGCGGAACAAAACGGAACAGCATCACCGAGCCGACGAACGCCAGGATGGTCAGGACGATCACGGTCTTGCGCCGCTCCACGCACCAACCCACCACCCGGCGCACGCGCTGGTAGAAAGGCGTGCCATGGGGATTGGACTCGGCGCCGTGCTTGGCGGCGTGGATCTTGGCCAGGTCCGGCAGAAGCTTTTCCCCCAGATAGGGAACAAACACCACGGCAGCAATCCACGACGCCACCAGGGCAATGGTCACCACCTGGAAGATCGAGCGGGTGTACTCGCCGGTGCCGGACTGGGCCGTGGCAATCGGCAAAAAGCCCGCTGCGGTAATCAGGGTACCGGTGAGCATGGGAAAGGCGGTGCTGGTCCAGGCAAAGCTGGCGGCCTTGATCCGGTCGAAACCCTGCTCCATCTTGATCGCCATCATTTCCACCGCAATGATCGCGTCGTCCACCAACAGGCCCAGCGCCAGCACCAGGGCGCCCAGGGAAATCTTGTGCAGGCCTATCCCCAGGTAGTACATGGTGGCGAACGTGATCGCCAGCACCAGGGGAATCGCCAGGGCCACCACCATGCCGGTACGCACGCCCAGGGAGAAGAAACTCACCAGCAGGACGATAATCAGGGCCTCGGCCAGCACCCGGACAAACTCGCCGACCCCGGTCTTCACCGCCGCCGGCTGGTCGGACACCTTGCGCAGTTCCATCCCCGCCGGCAGGCTTTTCTGCAGGCGGGAGAACTCGCCCTCCAGGGCCTTGCCCAACACCAGGATGTCGCCGCCGTCCTTCATCGCCACAGCCAGGCCAATGGCGTCATCACCCATGAAGCGCATGCGCGGTGCCGGTGGATCATTGAAGCCCCGGCGCACATCCGCCACATCACCGATGCGAAAGGTGCGGTCGGCGACCCGAATCGGGAAATTGCGGATCTGCTCCACCGTCTGGAAATTGCCGGATACCCGCAATTGCACCCGCTCGCTGGGGGTCTCGAAGAACCCCGCAGTGGACACCGCGTTCTGTTCCTCCAGCGCCTTTTGCACCGCTGCCAGGGGCAGGCCCAGGGTTGCCAGCTTGACGTTGGACAGCTCGATCCAGATCTTTTCGTCCTGCAGGCCCAGCAGATCGACCTTGCCCACGTCCTTGACCCGCTGCAGCTGGATCTGGATACGGTCGGCGTAGTCCTTGAGCACGGCGTAGTCGAAGCCCTGTCCGGTCAGCGCATAGATATTGCCGAAGGTAGTGCCGAACTCATCGTTGAAGAACGGCCCCTGGATACCCGGCGGCAGGGTCTGGCGGATGTCGCTGATCTTCTTGCGAACCTGATACCAGAGTTCGGGAATCTCGTTGGAGTGCATCGAATCCCGGGCAATGAAGGTCACCTGGGATTCCCCGGGGCGGGAGAAGGAAACGATGCGATCGTACTCGCCGGTTTCCATGAGTTTCTTTTCAATGCGCTCGGTGACCTGGCGCGAGACTTCCTGGGCCGTGGCCCCCGGCCAGTTGGTGCGGATCACCATGGCCTTGAAGGTGAAAGGCGGGTCTTCGCTCTGGCCCAGCTTGGTGTAGGACAGCGCACCGACAATCGCCAGCAACAGCATCAGGAACAGGACGATCTGACGATTGCGCAACGCCCATGCGGAAAGGTTGAAACCCATCGGGGACTACTCCTTGACCGCCAGATTGACCACACGGTTGGAGCGATCCACCGGGCGCACCTGCAAGCCCTCATGGAGCACATGCACCCCGGCTGCCACCACCCAATCGCTGGCGCTCAAGCCTTCGAGCACCGGCACTGTCTTCTCACCGAAAGCACCGACCCGTACCGGCGTCTTGTGCAAGGTGTTGTTGGCATCGACTCGCCAAACGTATGTCGCGCCACCTTCGGCAGTCAGCGCCGACAACGGCACCGACAGCGACAGCGCATCAGCGCTCTGGATGAACACCCGGGCGCTCTGGCCCAATTCCGCCGGAACCTTGCCGGCACTGAAGGCAATGCGTGCAGCAAAGGTCCGGGACTTGGGATCGGCAGCCGGGGACAACTCACGGATGCGCCCATCGAAGCGTTGGCCCGGCTGGGTCCAGAGCTCAACCGAGACAGGCTGGCCGACCTTGAAGCGACCGTAGTTCTGCTCGGGGAAGCTGATCAGCACCTCGCGCTCACCGTCAGTGGCGAGCGTAAAGACTGTCTGCCCGGCCGCCACCACTTGACCCACTTCCACTGCGCGCTTGGCCACCACGCCATCCTGCGGGGCACGCAGCACGGCATAACCGGCCTGGTTGTTGGCCACGTCGAACTCGGCCTTGATCTGCTTCAGGCGGGCTTCACCGGCACGGTAGAGGTTTTCGGCGTTGTCGTACTGGGAATGGCTGACCATCTGCCGCTCCAGCAGGGTCTTGTAGCGATCACGCTCGGCACGCACCAGATTGAGGTTGGCGGTGGCCGCCGTAACCTGGGCCCGAGTGGCCTCCAGTTGCAGGCGTACATCCTGGGGATCGAGTTCGGCCAGGGGCTGATTGGCCTTGACCCGCTCGCCTTCCTCCACCAGTCGTCGACTGACCTTGCCGCCGATACGGAACGCCAGGTCGGGTTCGTAGCGGGCTCGCACCTCGCCCGGATAACTGTCCGAGGCCCGTGCCGAAGGCTCTGGCTGGACCACCATGGCCGGTCGGACGCCAATTTGAACGGGCTCTTCGTGCCCACAAGCAGACAGAAAAAAAGCCAGGCTGACTGGCAAGGCATAGCGGAACATGGCGGCGACCTTTCGCTAATGGTGCTTGGAATAATTATACTGGCCGGTATGTTATTAATAGCAAACTCACCAGTCCAGTATTAACAGCGAAAAAAATGTCCGACAATCACTCCGCAAACGTTGGGCCAGGCAGGCCCAAGGATCTGGCCAAACGTCAGGCCATTCTCGAAGCAGCGAAAGCCCTGTTTCTGAGCAATGGCTACGCCAGTACCAGCATGGATGCGGTCGCCGCCGAAGCCGGCGTTTCAAAGCTCACGGTCTATAGCCATTTCAACGACAAAGAGACCCTGTTCACTGCCGCCGTGGTGGCCAAGTGCGAAGAGCAGCTGCCCACGCTGATCTACGAACTGACGCCCGACACACCGGTGCGAGGCGTCCTGTTGAACATCGCACGAGGCTTTCATCAGTTGATCAACAGCGATGAGTCGGTGAACCTGCATCGCTTGATCATGGCCCTGGGCAACCAGGACCCCAAGCTCTCGCAAATGTTCATTGAGGCCGGCCCCGAGCGCGTTCTGCAGGGTATGGAACGGCTGCTGGGGCGAATCAATCAGCTGGGCACCTTGCACATCGACAAGCCGCGCAATGCCGCCGAGCATTTCTTCTGCATGCTCAAGGGCGGGGCGAACTTCCGCCTGCTCTATGGTTGCGGCGAGCCCTTGAGAGGCGCGGCTGCAGAAGAGCACGTGCAGGAAGTGGTGGATCTGTTCATGCGCGCCTATCGGCCATAGAAACCGGCCTGTGCGGGAACTGGCTGGTGCAGGAGCTGGCTTGCCAGCGAAGAGGCCCTGAGATCGCCTTCGCCGGCAAGCCGGCTCCTACAACCAGGAACCCTCCCCTGAAACCGCTTTTGCCAGCAAGCCGGCGCCTGCATCGGATTCAGGCCTTGAGGGCCTTCTTCGGGTAGATGTCGTAGCGACTGGATTTCCCTTCCAGTCCATGGCTTGGCTTCGGCCCTTCAATGCACGGTGCCTTGCGCGGGCGCTTGACCACCACCCGATGGCTGGCCAGGGCCAAGGCGGCGGCCAGCAGTGCCGGAGCGTCATTGTCGTCCCCCACCAGCGGCCGGAACAGACGCATTTCCTTTTTCACCAAGGCGCTTTTCTCCCGATGGGGAAACATCGGATCGAGGTAGATCACCTGGGGCGGCTCGCCCTCCCAGTTGCGCATCAGTTCGATGGAATTGCCCTTGAGCAAGTGCATGCGGGCAACGATAGGCGCCACCTCGGCGTCCAGCGCACCACGGGCCAGCCCGTCCTCCAGCAGCGCACCAATTAATGGCTGGCGCTCGATCAGGCTCATCTCGCAGCCCAGGGTCGCCAGGACAAACCCATCCTTGCCCAAGCCTGCCGTGGCATCCAGCACCCGTGGCCGCACGCCCTGAGCAACGCCCACCGCCTTGGCAATCATCTGCCCGCTGCCGCCACCGTAGAGCCGCCGATGGGCCGCGCCGCCTTCAACGAAGTCAACCCGCACCGGCCCTGGCGCATCGGCGCCCAGCTGCTGCAATTGCAGCCCCAGCTCGCCCACCTGCAGGGCAAACTCGGCCTCCTCGATCTGCAACGGCAGTCCCAGGCGTTGTGCCCATTGCTGAGCCTGCGGCGCGAATCCAGCGTCCAAGGCCTCGACTTTGATGCGGCAGGCCGCGGGTTGCTCATTCATCTGAAAACACACTCAAAAAATTAATGATCGGCAAAAACTGCCGATAACAGAACTATCGGCCATTTTGCCAGAGCTCAGCGTCGACCGAGAGCAATGTCAGACATTCAACGCACATCGATAGGTTATATCTCGCCCCACGGCGACTATGGCCTGCGCAATTCCCAGGCACTGAGCGGCGTCAGCCATCTGTGGCAGGATTTCTTTGCCCAGGCCCTGGCCGAGCAACAGGGGGAAGGCGCGAACGTTGAAGGGCTGCCTGCGGTGGCCATCGATGGTCCCGTGGAGCCGGTTGGCGGCACCGATGTACTGACGCAGATCGTCAACCAGCGCCATTGCGATGTTCAGGACACCGAGGTTCGCCCCCCTGAGCCGCTGTTCCTGCCGATCGCCGAATTCGAAATGGACCTGCTGGACAAGCCGGCTCCGCCCTTCCCTCCAGAAGAAATCGTTGCCCAGCAACGTCAGCAGGACTTTGAGAGTGGCTGGGTTCGCCCGATCGTGCTCAATGCCGGCCAACCGCTACCGACTCCCGGCCCGGCGCCGGAACCGCGTCCACTGCACCTGCCCATCGCCGAATTCGAACTGGACCTGCTGGATAAACCGGCCGAGCCATTCCCAGCGCAGGAGCTTATCGAACAACAACGGCAGATGGACTTCGACATCGGCTGGGCGCGTCCGCTGATTCTGCAGAACCTGCGCATCGCCGCCTGAGCCCCCTCCTCAGCGACATATCCACCAAGGCCCTACATCCAGATGAAAATGGTTGTGATGGGCACTGTTGTAGTCCGGCCCCAGCACCACATTGAATGCACCGCAGGCACCGTCCCGGGCCAGCCGCAAAAAGCGTCCCGCATCACTGTCCTTCGGCCAATCCCTGAGCACGCTGATGCTGCGCCCGTCCGCCAGTCGAAAACCGGCAATGTCCAGGGCATTGGCACTGGCGTGCTGACTGCGAGCACCATTCTCACGGCTGTACATATTGCGGCAGGCAAAACTGCCCAGATGATCGACCCGCGCCACGCGCTGTCCATACACCGCCTGCGCCGCGGGCTGCAGCCCATGGCGCTCATACAGGGCAAAGGCCACCGCCAGCGGGCAGCTGGCGAGAAAGCTGCTGCTCAAGGCAACATCGCCACCTTGCACGCGCAAGGTGTTGCTCAATGGGCAGGCCACATCGCCCCGACTGTCAGGCTGGCGGCTGGTGCGCAGGCCGGAGCGGCCAAGCACCTCGTCGCACAACTGCGGATCGTCCCGCAGTCGCGCCAACTTGAAGCGGGTCAACAGATTCGGCTTGGCCATTAGATCCAGCGGCGCCCAAGGGTTCCAGGCATCCGCCAGCGGCACCCAGCCCAGGCGTATGCCGATCAACAACAAGGCGCCCAGCAACAACAGGACGCCCAGAATTTTCACCACCCGCACAGAATGTCCCGTTTTATGGCTGCTTGAATAATTGATTGATCTGCCGGAACGGCATCGCGCGGTCGGCAAAATCGAAGCGACCGTGCTCACGGATATCTTCCGCAGCCCGGTAGAAAGCCCCGTAGGCGGCCCGGGCCAGGGCCGAACCGACACTGATGCGCTTGACCCCCAGTTCCGCCAATTGCGCCACGCTCAGGTTGAGGCCACCGGACATCAGCACGTTTACCGGCTTGGGCGCTACAGCCCGCACCACCTGCAAAATCTCCTCGGCGCTGCGCAGGGCTGGCGCATAGAGTACATCGGCACCGGCTTCGGCAAAGGCCTGCAAGCGGCGAATGGTGTCAGGCAGATCATCACGGCCATGGAGCAGGTTCTCCGCCCGGGCAGTCAGGATGAAGGGAAATGGCAAGCTGCGCACGGCGGCAGCACAGGCCTCGATACGCTCCACGGCCAGGTTGAATTCATAGATAGGGTCGTCGGCGCGACCGCTGACGTCCTCGATCGAACCTCCGACCACACCACTGGCTGCCGCCAACAGCAGCGCCTGGGCGCAACCTTCAGGGCTGTCGGAAAAGCCGTTTTCCAAGTCCACCGCCACCGGCAGGCTGCTGGCACCGACTATTGCGCGCACATTGTCCAGGGTGTCTTCCAGGCTGACGGCGCCCTCGGCATCCGGACGCCCCAGGGAGAAGGCATAACCGGCGCTGGTGGTGGCCAGAGCCTCGAACCCGAGACCGGCCAGCATCTTCGCGGAACCGGCATCCCAGGGGTTGGGAATGACAAAGGCGCCGGCACGTTCATGCAGGGCCTTGAAGGCATTGGCTCGAAGGGTTTGCGCGTCCATTTGCTCGCTCCAGAAGAAGGCAATGAAACCGCCTCAGAGCAAGCCGAGCTGCTCCGCGGCGGGCTCTCTGTATAACTCAGGCAAGGCGGGCAAGCCAGGCAAACGTTGCATCAGCTGGCCATGAAAACGGCGGGCCAGTTCAGCAGCCAGTCGATTGTCCGAGGTGTGCAGGAAGACATAAGGGGTACGCCCCTCTTCGATCCAGCCGGCGACCTTGTCGATCCAGGGCACGAGAAACGGATCGTTGGCCTCAAGCTCCGGATGGCCAATGAAGCGCACCTGGGGAAATTGGGTGAACGCCGCAGGACGCGGTGGCACCTTGGGCTTTTTCGATTGGGCGTGCAGCACTGCGGGAGTGGTGGATGTGCAACTGAACAGGGCCCGCGGATCGAGGCAGATCCGCTCGACGCCACGCTCACGCAACAGTCGGTTGAGCATGCGCTCCGCATCGCCCTTGGCAAAGAACTCCGGATGCCGGACCTCCACCGCCAGCGGCCGCTCCAGACCCTCGATAAAGCCCGCCAATTCCGCCAGGCGCTGCGGGGAGAAGGTGGCCGGCAACTGCAGCCACAAGGGCGACACGCGTTCCCCAAGGGGACTGAGCAACTGGATAAAGGTCTCGGCAGCGCTCAGTTGTTCCCGCAGGTCACCGCCGTGGCTGATATCACCGGGAAACTTGGCGGTGAAACGAAAGTGCTCGGGCATGATCTGGGCCCAGCGCTGCACGGTGCCGGGCGCGGGCCGTGCATAGAAGGTGGTGTTGCCTTCCACGGCATTGAAGACCTGGGAATACAGGCCGAGGAAATCATTGGGTCGTGCGTCCTCCGGGTACAGGTACTCACGCCAGGCGTTTTCGCTCCAGGAAGGACAACCCAGGAAATAAGGCAGCATCAGATATGCAGATCGAGCCCCACCACTTCCAGATCCCAATCGACAAAACCGGCGGTGGTCAGGTAGCTGGCCAGGGCATTGGCCACGCTCCTTTTCATCGCGCGCTGAAAGACCATGTCCTGTGGACGGGCGGGGAGATTACCGGTGCGGGGAGCAGAAGCCTGGGAACGGCTTTGGGCCGAAGGTTCGGACTGGACTTCAATGGCCTCGGCATCGTCCAGAGACTCATCTACCAACGCCAAGCCTTTACGAGGCTTGCGCTTGATGGGGTAGGACTGAGAGGAGATGCCGTCTATGCGCATACTGAAAAGCCCGGGGTCAATGATGGCAATTTAGCGGCACTGCTTCGACTTAGCAAATGCCCAAGTGATAACTAGAACACAGAAAAGCCAAAAGGTTTAAAACCGCGCAGGATCGACTCTGAAAACCAGACGATTGGCCGTTTTACACCGAAGAAATCTGAACCCCCGCAGACACTTGGACAACCCTCAACGGGCTTTGGGCGTGGCCACTTTGTCGCGCAGATAGACCGGTTGCGCGTCGTCAGCGACTATCGCCTCGCCCCGCTCCCAGGCGAATTTAGCCAGGGTCAACAGGTCTTCAGCGTGGGGCAGCATGCCCGCATCCTGACCACTGAGCGTGACCGCGATGCGCTCGCCATAACCCCAGCCGGTGCCCGCACCAAACCAGTCTCCAGCGGCGTCTTCCGGCAAGGCGGCGACTTCTGGCGGCAACACCGCCTCGGCCCCCACCAGACGCATTTCGCCGGCCGTTTCCCGATAGCAACCCCAGTAGACCTCATCCATGCGCGCATCGATGGCCGAGGCAACCTGGGTCGCACCGTGCTCACGCAAGGCGCGCTGGGCCAGCACCGCCAGGTTGGACACCGGCAGCACCGGACGTTCCAGGGCGAAGGCCAGCCCCTGCACCACGCCAATGGCAATCCGCACGCCGGTGAAGGCGCCAGGTCCACGGCCAAAGGCAATGGCATCCACCGCTTGCAAGGTGGTACCGGCATTGGCCAGCAGTTCCTTGATCATCGGTAACAGCTTCTGCGCATGCAGGCGGGGGATCACCTCGTAATGGCTCGTAACCTTGCCGTCATGCAGCAAAGCAACGGAGCAAGCTTCAGTCGCGGTGTCCAGGGCCAGCAAGGTGCTCATCGGGGGTTCCATCGGCATTGAAAAAAGTGACGCATTATAAACAGCAACGGCCCGCAAGCGGGCCGTTGAACGATCAAACGATCAGGCAACTCAGCTCAGGGCTTCGAGCACCTTGGCGGTGATCACTTCCACCGAACCTACGCCAGGGATATGGCTGTACTTCGGCTTGCCCTGAGCGGCGGCCAGCTGCTGGTAGAACTCCACCAGTGGCTTGGTCTGGGAATGGTAGACCGACAGGCGATGACGCACAGTTTCTTCGGTGTCGTCCTTGCGCTGCACCAGGTCTTCACCGGTGATGTCGTCCTTGCCAGCGATCTTCGGTGGGTTATAGACGGTGTGGTACACCCGGCCCGAAGCCTCATGCACACGACGACCGGCGATACGCTGGACGATCTCTTCGTCGTCAACAGCGATTTCCACTACGTTGTCCAGCTCCACACCGGCTTTGACCAGTGCTTCAGCCTGAGGAATGGTGCGCGGGAAGCCGTCGAACAGGAACCCATTGGCGCAGTCGGCCTGGCTGATGCGTTCCTTGACCAGATTGATGATCAGGTCATCAGACACCAGGCCACCGCTGTCCATCACGCTCTTGGCCTTGAGGCCCAGCTCGGTGCCGGCCTTGACCGCAGCACGCAGCATGTCGCCGGTGGAGATCTGTGGAATGCCGAACTTTTCGGTGATGAACTTTGCCTGAGTACCTTTACCGGCCCCGGGAGCTCCCAGCAGAATTACGCGCATCGATGTGCTCCTCAATTTTTTATTTAGAAACGCTCGGATTCGCCTCGTGGGGCCAATCTCAAAAATAGGATAGTGACCGCCCAAACGGCCAAAGGCTGATCAAGATACACAGCCGACACAGCGCACACAAGCAGTCGAAAGTCGGAGGAACCCGGCCCTTTTGTGCCCCATCGGCACGGTAGAACAAGTCGCAACCCCATAACAAAGTGTCGCCAGATGAATCTGCACGACACCTTGGGATTGTCCCGACCAGGGCTGTGCCAAAGCAGCCCCGCCGCCCTCTGCAGCCTCAGCCGGTATTGCGCAAACCGGCGGCAATACCCGCCACGGAGACCAGCAGCGCCTGTTCCACGGGGCTTCCTTGCGGCGCCTCCTGTTTGCGCGAGCGCGCCAGCAACTCCGCCTGCAACAGATGCAGCGGGTCGAGGTAGGTATTGCGCAGGCGGATGAACTCCAGGGTGTCGGGGCTGTGGGCCAGCAGTTGCGACTGCCCGGTCAGGCCCAGGACCACCGCGCAGGCCTGCGACAATAGGTCGCGTAAATGCGCACCCAATGGCAGCAGTTCCGCCTCAACCAAGCGCTCGTCATAAGAGCGCGCAATGTCAGCATCGGCCTTGGCCAGGACCATCTCCAGCATGTCGATACGGGTGCGGAAAAACGGCCATTGCTCACGCATCTGCCCCAGCAACTCACCCTCGCCCCGGGCCAGCGCCTTGCTCAAGGCCGCCTCCCAGCCAAGCCACGCCGGCAGCATCAGGCGCGTCTGGGTCCAGCCGAAGATCCATGGAATGGCCCGCAGGCTTTCAATGCCACCGGCGCGGCGCTTGGCCGGCCGACTGCCCAGGGGCAGGCGTCCCAGCTCCTGCTCCGGGGTGGACTGACGGAAGTACTCGACAAACTGCGGGTTGTCCCGCACCACCGCGCGATAGGCCTGGACCCCGTCGCTGGCCAGTTCGTCCATCAGGTGGCGCCAGGCCGGCTCCGGAGGGGGCGGCGGCAGCAAGGTGGCTTCCAGTACCGCCGCCAGATAGAGGTTGAGGTTCTGCTCGGCGATGTCCGGCAGGCCGAATTTGAAACGGATCATTTCCCCCTGCTCGGTGGTGCGGAAGCGCCCGGCCACCGAACCCGGAGGCTGCGACAGGATCGCCGCGTGGGCCGGACCGCCGCCGCGCCCGACAGTACCGCCGCGACCATGGAACAACAGCAGTTCCACCTGCTGTTCACGGCAGATATCCACCAACCGTTCCTGAGCCCGGTACTGCGCCCAGGCCGCGGCGGTGGTCCCGGCATCCTTGGCCGAGTCGGAATAGCCGATCATCACTTCCTGGGGCCCTTGCAGGCGTGAGCGATAGCCCGGCATGTGCAACAGTTTCTCCATCACGGGACCGGCGTTGTCCAGGTCCGCCAGGGTCTCGAACAGCGGCACCACACGCATCGGCCGCAACACTCCGGACTCCTTGAGCAGCAACTGCACCGCCAGCACATCGGAGGCCGCGCCTGCCATGGAAATCACGTAGGAACCCAGGGAAGCCGCTGGGGCGACGGCGATCTCGCGACAGGTAGCGAGCACCTCCGCCGTGTCTGCCGAGGGTTTGAAATAACCCGGCAGCAAGGGGCGGCGACTGCTCAGTTCACGCATCAGGAAGGTGATGCGGTCTTCCTCGCTCCAGTCTTCATAGCGGCCCAGGCCCAGATAGTCGGTGATCTCGGTCATGGCCGAGGTGTGCCGACTGGAGTCCTGACGCACATCGAGACGCACCAGGAACAGGCCGAACGTCACTGCCCGCCGCAGGCAATCGAGCAACGGACCATCGGCGATCACCCCCATTCCGCATTCATGCAGCGACTGGTAGCACAGCTGCAGCGGCTCCAGCAGATCACGGTTGTTCTGCAAGACCTCGGGCCCCGCCGGTACCGGAGCGCCAAGCGCCGCATGCGCCCAGTTACGGGTAGCCCGCAGACGCTCGCGCAATTGCTTGAGCAGTGCCCGATACGGCTCGGCACTGTCCCCGGCCCTGGCCAGCAAGGCCGCGCTGGCCTGCTGCATGGACAGTTCGGCGGCCAGGTGATCGACGTCCCGCAGATACAGGTCGGCAGCCATCCAGCGCGCCAGCAACAACACCTCCCGGGTCACGCTGGCGGTGACATTGGGGTTGCCGTCACGGTCGCCGCCCATCCACGAAGCGAAGCGGATCGGCGCCGACTCCAGCGGCAGGTGCAGCCCGGTAGCCTCGAACAGCGCCTTGTCGGCCTTGCGCAGGTAGTTGGGAATGGCCTGCCACAGGGAGTGCTCGATCACAGCGAACCCCCATTTGGCCTCATCCACGGGCGTCGGCCGAGTACGGCGGATTTCCTCGGTGTGCCAGGCTTCGGCAATCAAGCGCTGCAGGCGTTCCTGGATCTGCCCGCGCTCGGCGCTGGTGAGATCGCGATGGTCCTGGGCCGCCAGTTGCCCGGCAATGGCATCGTATTTCTGGATCAGGGTACGGCGCGCCACTTCGGTGGGGTGAGCGGTCAGCACCAGCTCGATCTCCAGGCGCCCCAACTGCCGGGCCAGGGCGTCGGCGGAATGCCCTGCGGCCCGCAGACGCGCCAGCAGCTCCGGTAGCACCCGGGCTTCGAACGGCGCCGGCTGCGACTCGTCGCGACGGTGGATCAACTGATACTGCTCGGCGATGTTCGCCAGGTTGAGGAACTGGTTGAAGGCCCTGGCCACCGGCAGCAGTTCGTCCTCGCTCAACTGGTCAAGGCTGGCGCTCAATTCGGCCCCCGGTGAACCCCGGCGATCGGCCTTGGCGCCCTTGCGAATCTGCTCGATCTTGTCGAGGAAAGCCTCCCCGTACTGGTCACGGATGGTATTGCCCAACAGTTCTCCCAAGAGGTGAACGTCTTCGCGCAAGCGCGCATCAATATCGGTCATCGAGGTGTTCTCCAGCAGACTCAAGGCGGCACGGAAGGCTCAAGAGTGCCGCTTGCACGCGTCCCTTAGCAAGCACGTGGCAAACCGGCGCCCAACCTTCGGCGATGGAGCTAGTCTCAACAGTAGGCCGCACAAGGGCCACGCACCGGCCCGGGCCGGTCACTCAACCCAACCTGCCACGAGCAGGTGTTCATTGAGGTCATCATGAAAATCCGTGAACTCGCGCAACATTGGGAAGAAAACGCCAAGGGTCGCCTGACCAAGACCGGCTACCGGATTCACCTGGATGTGGAAGCCGCCGCACGCCTGGCCGCCCTCTCCGAGATGTACCCCAAACGCCATACCGAAGAGCTCCTTGGCGAGCTGATCGGCGCCGCCCTGGAAGAGCTCGAGGCAAGCTTCCCCTACATCCAGGGTCAGCACGTGGTGGCCACCGACGAGGAAGGCGATCCGCTGTACGAAGATATCGGCCCCACCCCTCGCTTCCTGGCCTTGTCACGCCAGCATCTGCAACTGATGTCGAGCCAGACCGACAAGCCGAAACACTGAGTCCGCCGTCGCTCGTTTCCCTGTTGAAAACCATCGTTCCCGGTCCTGAAAAGGGCCGGGGATACCCCTGCGCACGGCAAAAGTTCCGGATTTAGAGCCTTGACCAAGGCGTCAGATTTTTTTCCGGCCAATCGCCATCTTTCTCTGAACTATTCAAAAAAGCCTCGGGTCACACCCATTAGCCATCACTGGAACGGCCGTTTCAAATTTTGCCATCAGCGCTCGTCGTCGCTCAGCGTCACGGCGCCAGGACCGGGATGGATATTGATGTTTTCAGGAGTTACCCAATGGAGTTGAAGACCATGAAGATCAGCACTGCCAAATCCTCGTTCACCTCTCTGCGCGGGCTGAAGCTGGCCGCGCTGGCCCTCGGTAGCAGCATGGTACTGGCCGGTTGTGCCGGTAACCCGCCTTCCGAGCAGTACGCGGTCACGCAATCTGCGGTCAACAGCGCAGTGAGCGCCGGTGGTACCGAGTTCGCCGCCGTGGAAATGAAGTCGGCCCAGGACAAGCTCAAGCAAGCCGAGATTGCCATGCACGACAAGAAGTACGACGAAGCCCGTCGCCTGGCTGAACAAGCCGAGTGGGATGCCCGCGTAGCAGAGCGCAAGGCCCAGGCAGCCAAGGCTGAGCAAGCGCTGAAAGACTCGCAGAAAGGCGTTCAGGAACTGCGTCAGGAAGGTATGCGCAGCGTGCAGTAAGCCGCCGCCGATTCCCACGTACTCGTATTTGATTGAAAGGACGAACCATTATGCGCAAACAACTGATGATCCCTGCCCTGTTGGCCATGAGCGTAGCCCTGGCGGCCTGCTCCACCCCGCCTAACGCCAACCTGGAAAACGCCCGGACCAACTTCTCCGCCCTGCAGGCCAACCCGCAGGCCAGCAAAGTCGCGGCCCTGGAAACCAAGGACGCCGCCGACTGGATGGACAAGGCCGACAAGGCGTACCTGAACAAGGATGACGAGAAGAAGGTCGACCAACTGGCCTACCTGACCAACCAGCGGGTTGAAGTGGCCAAGGAAACCATCGCTCTGCGGACCGCCGAAGCCAAGCTCAAGGACGCCGGCGACCAGCGCGCCCGCGCCATCCTCGATGCCCGTAACGCGCAGATCAAGCAACTGCAGGACAGCCTCAACGCCAAGCAGACCGATCGCGGCACCCTGGTGACCTTCGGTGACGTGCTGTTCGCCACCAACAAGTCCGACTTGAAATCCAACGGCCTGGTGAACATCAACAAGTTGTCGCAATTCCTCCAGGAGAACCCGGACCGCAAGGTGATCGTCGAAGGCTACACCGACAGCACCGGTAGCGATTCCTACAACCAGTCTCTGTCCGAGCGCCGTGCCGGCTCGGTGCAGATGGCCCTGATCCGCATGGGCGTCGACCCGGCGCGTATCGTCAGCCAGGGTTATGGCAAGGAGTATCCGGTAGCCGATAACGGCAGTGTTTCCGGCCGCGCCATGAACCGTCGCGTGGAAGTGACCATTTCCAACGACAACCAGCCGGTAGCGCCACGTTCGGCCATCAGCCGCAACTGACGGGGCACCCTGCCTTTATAGGCAGGTCAAACAAAACGCCGCCGACCTCTTCAGGTCGGCGGCGTTTTTTTATGCGATTACCCCTGTAGGAGCCGGCTTGCCGGCGAACCGATCACTGCTCCAACTGCGGGGTTTCCTGGCCCATGCAGCGCACGGCTTGCTTCTTCTTGTTCACCAGCACCCCGGTCAGCCCCTTCTGCTGGGTGTCGAACAGCACCAGCACGCCATCGATGCACTGGGCCACTTCATCGGCCGGTTGCAGGGAGATCTTGTAGTCTTCGCCGGGCACGGTCTTGAGCATGGTGAAGTCGCTGAGCAACAACGCGTCCTCCGGCTTGGCGAAGTGCAGGTAGCCGTAGTACCACAGGCTACCCACGGTAACGATGATGCTGCAGATACCGGTGATGATCATTGGAATGGCGTTGCGTTCTTCACTCATTGCGGACTCTCTGGAGGTTCAACTGCTGAATTCGGGGTCGCCGGGTAGTTGGGGATTTCCCCCAGGCGGCGCAACCCGTCGAAATGCTGCGGATCGTCGAGGTAGCGCAGCATCACGCGGCGCCAGGTCGGATCGGCAAAGGTTTGCACGTGGCCACCGCGGGTCAGCTGCAGGACCCGCGGTGGCGGCGCAGCTTGATACACCCGGATGCCATTGGAAAGGGGCACGATCGGATCGTCGATGCTGTGATAGATCAGTTTCGGCACGCCAGTCAGGCGCGGCAGGAGGTGAACCGCGCTGTCGGCGTCCGGCACCAGCCACGACAAAGGCACCTGCAACGGCCAGGTCAGCCAGGACGTGCTCAGGGCATAACGCCCGACATCACGGTAGCTGGCCGGCACACCGTCAAGGACGATGGCCTTGAGCTGGGCCTGACGCTCGGGGTGCTCAACCAGATAGTGAATGGCCAGGGCGCCCCCAAGGCTTTGTCCGAGGACGATCAAGGGTTTGCCTTGAACCTCCGGCGCCTGGTCCAGCCATTTGAACGCGGCGTCGACATCCTGGTAGATCGCCGGCAGGCTCGGCGCACCTTCGGACAAGCCATATCCGCGGTAGTCCAGCAGCAATACCTGATAGCCCTGCTCCGGCAGCCACCAACTGCCCCCCAGATGCCAGGCCAGGTTGCCGCCGTTGCCGTGCAAGTGCAGCACCGTGCCCTTGACGGCCACGCCCGGCTTGGCCGGCAGCCACCAACCATGCAGCTTGAGGCCGTCGGCGGTGGTCAGGGTAATGTCACGGTATTCAAGCTTGGCCCGTTCGGGGGTGAAGGGCAGTCCTGGCTCGGGATAGAACAGCAGCGAGCTGCAGCCAGTGAGGCACAGCAGCAACGTCAGTGCGGCCAACAAACGCATCATCGGCCACTCCGTGTATCTATGAATACGTCCATGTGCGCCCCCGGAAAAATTCAAAGGATATTGGAGTAGTCCGCCTCGATCCGGTCCAGGCTCAGGTGGTTGAGGAAGTTGGAGAAACACATCCACGCCGACAGCGCATTCATGTCGCGGAACTGGTCGGGCAGGTACTTGGGTGGCACCACCAGGCCTTCATCCACCAGTTGGCGCAAGGTTCGCATGTCTTCCAGGGTGGTCTTGCCGCAGAACAGCAAGGGGATCTGCTCCAGCTTGCCCTTGCGCACAGCCAGCTGAATGTAGTTGTAAACCATGATGAAGCCCTTGAGATAGGACAAGTCTTTGGTAAACGGCAGCCCGTTGGGCACCGAACCGCGGAACACCCGGCTGGCGTTGCCGTAGCTCTCGGCCATCTCGAAACCCTGTTCGCGGAAGAACTCGAACACCTGCAGAAAGTCAGCGCCCTCCTCCACCATGTGAATGGCTCGGGTGCGGTTGGTCAGCTTGCGCAGGCGGCTCGGGTAGGAGGCGAAGGTGATGATCTCCATCAGGATCGCCAGGCCTTCCTGGGTCACCGTGGACGACGGCGGGCCCTTGGCCAGGAAGGTGCAGATGGGCTGGTTGAGACCGTTCAAGGTGGTGCCCACATGCACCAGCCCCTCATGGACTTCCAAAGCCCGCACATCACGTTCGTTGAACATCGCATCGCTGCGGATCTTGATGTAGTCGGCACCCGCCGCCGCGTCGGCGACAATGCCGTCGGACTCGAATACGCGGATGGTTTCCTCGGCCTCGCCGAACACTTTGTTCAACCGGCTTTGCAGCAGGCTCACCGCCTCCTTGGCACTGAGAACCTTGGGTTCGTCCTTGAGATCGCCGCGGCCGTCGATGTTGTTCAGGTAGTCGGACATCATCAGCCCGAGGTCCGCCAGGGTCGGATCACCAGCGTGGAAGGCATCGGACGCGGCGCCGTAAAGCTCTTGGGAAATCAGCCCGAAATCAGCGGTCCCCCGCGCTTCGAGCATGCGCACCACCATGCGGTATTCCTTGCACATGCGGCGCATGATCTGGCCCACCGGATTGAACTGGCCCAACTGGCGGGTGATGTCGCGCTCGATGTTCTGGAACTCCAGCTTCACCGCGCCCGAATCGAAGGACAGCGGCCGCCCTTCGTAATAGGCGCGATCCACCGCCGGCATTTCCTTGCCCTTGGCCTTGAGAAAGCCCTTGCGGATGTTCTCGTCCCACTTCACCGCATCCAGCACACGGATCGGTGTCTGTGCCAGCACTATGCGATCGGACAAAGTGCGTATCGTCTGCTGGTAATCGTCCACCCGAAACTCCTATTGAATGGGTCTGTAGCGCAGGGTCACTTGCCCACGCGCTTGAAGCGCGCCGCCTCGACGAACAGGTCGGAATTGGCGGGGTTATCAAGGTAGGCGAAGACCTCGGGCAACGGGCTGCTGATCAGCACCCCATCCCCCTCGGCCGTGGTCATGGCTTCGCCGCTCAAGGCCTTTTGACCCAGGGCCTGGCGAATCTGTTCCAGATCCAGGGTATAGAGCACCAGTTCGTGTTTTGCCGTCAGCTCGAACCCGGCAATGCTGTAGTGCCCGCCAAAAGCCTGGGGCACTGCGGCCGACAGGTACCAGCGGTTACCGTGCCGGGACACGGTGAAGTCATAGGCGTCGCGCGGGCGCGCCGTGCCACCGGGGTAACTCGAAGCGCGGTAGCGGTTGGCGCCGATCTGGCTGAGCTGGATATTCAGCGGCTCGCCCCAGGCATTCTTGCTGGCCCACTTGCCCAGCAATTGGACAGGCGCCGCCTGTTCAGCCGGCAGCGGGTCCTTGAAGGCAACCAGGCAACCACTGAGCAGCAGGAACGACAGGGCAATCAGAATGCGCCAGGCTTGCATGCAACTCTCCTATGAACTCCAGAATGACTCTAGCCGCTGGCGCGGGCTACGACCGACAGGCCGCAGCCGGTCAGCCGTGCCAGGCGCATCAGACCGAAGCCAGAACCAGATGCATGTAGCGCGTGAGAATGCCGAGCATCTCTTCCTCGGCCAGCGGCTCGGTGCCGTTGAGCAGGCCCTGATATTCCATCCGGCCGATTATAGACGTCAACACTTTGGCATCCTGCTGCGGCTCCCGGGAGCCCAGGACCTGGAAGAACTGGCAGGTGCCCTGGAGCAGGATCTGCTGGTGCGAGCGCACCAGCTGCGCCAGGCGCGGGTTGAGCAGTGCCTCTTGGCGGAAGGCCTGTTCGGCCATCAGGTGCTCGCGACGATTGTGCAACTGGCGCTGCACATAATCGGCGGTCAGTCGGGCGATATCATCGGCCAGCTGCGAACGGGACGCGGCGCTGCCGTCGCCGTAGGCCACCATTTCCCGCAGCAGGCCTTCATTGCTGGCCCACAGCTTGGCCATGAACGCCGCGCTGCGTTCCACGTACTGGGCGAAGGTATCGGTGAGCAGGTCATCGATATCCTTGAAGTAATAGGTGGTGGCCGACAAGGGCACACCGGCTTCGGCAGCCACCGCACGATGGCGCACGGCCCGCACACCGTCACGCACCACAATGCGCATGGCGGCATCAAGAATCTCCTGTCTACGCTGCTCACTGCCCTGCCGGCTGGCCTTGCGACCCTGGTACTGGACACTTTCAGCCACCGCAGTGGCGATGCCGGCTGCACCTTCTTGAGCAATTGCGCGGTTCACGACAGGTATTCCCTCTTAAAAATCACACAGAATTAGAAGCGGTACGTCAGTTGCAGCCAGACAATAAAAAGCCGCCTGTTGAAGGCGGCTTCTTATTCACAACGCTTAAGCTTGTGGCCGCATGTGCGGGAACAGGATCACGTCGCGAATCGACGGCGAGTTGGTCAGCAGCATCACCAGACGGTCGATGCCGATACCTTCACCGGCCGTTGGCGGCATGCCGTATTCCAGGGCACGGACGAAGTCGGCGTCGTAGTGCATGGCTTCGTCGTCGCCGGCGTCCTTGTCCGCCACCTGGGCCATGAAGCGCTCGGCCTGGTCTTCCGCGTCATTGAGCTCGGAATAGGCGTTGGCGATCTCGCGGCCGCCGATGAACAGCTCGAAACGGTCGGTGACGTTGGGGTTCTCGTCGTTGCGACGGGCCAGCGGCGACACTTCGAACGGGTACTGGGTAATGAAGTGCGGCTGCTCCAGCTTGTGCTCGACCAGCTCTTCGAAAATCATCACCTGCAGCTTGCCCAGACCTTCGAAGCCCAGCACCTTGGCGCCGGCCTTCTTGGCGATGGCACGCGCCTTGTCGATGTCGTTCAGGTCATCGGCAGTCAGATCAGGGTTGTACTTGAGGATCGAGTCGAACACCGACAGACGGGCGAACGGCTCACCGAAGTGGAACACCTTGTCGCCGTACGGCACGTCGGTGCTGCCCAGCACCAGCTGCGCCAGTTCACGGAACAGTTCTTCGGTCAGGTCCATGTTGTCTTCGTAGTCGGCGTAGGCCTGGTAGAACTCCAACATGGTGAATTCAGGGTTGTGACGAGTCGAAACGCCTTCGTTACGGAAGTTGCGGTTGATCTCGAACACTTTCTCGAAACCACCAACCACCAGACGCTTGAGGTACAGCTCAGGCGCGATACGCAGGAACATTTCCATGTCCAGCGCGTTGTGGTGGGTTTCAAACGGCTTGGCCGCGGCGCCGCCAGGAATGGTCTGCAGCATCGGCGTTTCGACTTCGAGGAAGTCGCGCTTCATCAGGAAGCTGCGGATGTGGGCAATGACTTGCGAACGTACGCGGAAGGTCTGACGCACGTCTTCGTTGACGATCAGGTCAACGTAGCGCTGGCGGTAGCGCTGCTCGGTGTCGGTCAGGCCGTGGTGCTTGTCCGGCAGCGGGCGCAGGGATTTGGTCAGCAGGCGCACGTGGGTCATTTCAACGTACAGGTCACCCTTGCCGGAACGGGCCAGGGTGCCTTCGGCGGCAATGATGTCGCCCATGTCCCAGGTTTTCACCGCGGCCAGGGTTTCTTCGGACAGGGTCTTGCGGTTGACGTAGACCTGAATCCGCCCAGTCATGTCCTGGATGACCATGAACGAGCCACGGTTGAGCATGATGCGACCAGCAACCTTGACCGGGATCGCCGCCTCTGCCAGCTCTTCCTTGGTCTTGTCGGCGTACTTCTTCTGCAGATCTTCGCAGTAGTTTTCGCGGCGGAAGTCGTTCGGGAAGGCATTGCCCTTGGCGCGCTCGGCAGCAAGCTTTTCCTTGCGCAGGGCGATCAGGGAGTTTTCTTCCTGTTGCAGGGCTTGCGGGTCGAGTTGTTGGTCGCTCATGTCTTTAGATATTCCATCAGGTTCGTTGCCCCCGGGCCTTGCGGCCCGGGGATCGCCAGCAGAGCTGGCTCCTACAGGGATCGCGTTGAATCAGCCGATCCTGTATCGCGTCTTTTTACAGTCCGGATTTCAGGCTGGCTTCCAGGTACTCGTCGATGTCGCCGTCGAGCACCTTGTCGCAGTCGCTGCGTTCGATGTTGGTGCGCAGGTCCTTGATCCGCGACGCGTCGAGCACGTACGAACGAATCTGATGACCCCAGCCGATGTCCGACTTGGTGTCTTCCAAGGCCTGGGAAGCCGCGTTGCGCTTCTGCATTTCCTGCTCGTACAACTTGGCCCGCAGCATTTTCATGGCGGTGTCCTTGTTGGCGTGCTGGGAACGTTCGTTCTGGCAGCTGACCACGGTGTTGGTCGGTACGTGGGTAATACGCACGGCCGAGTCAGTGGTGTTTACGTGCTGACCACCGGCACCGGAAGAACGATAGGTATCGATCCGCAGGTCTGCCGGGTTGATTTCGATTTCCACCTTGTCGTCGATTTCTGGCGAGACGAACACCGCGGAGAACGAGGTGTGGCGACGGTTGCCGGAGTCGAACGGGCTCTTGCGCACCAGGCGGTGTACGCCGATCTCGGTGCGCAGCCAGCCGAAGGCGTATTCGCCCTTGATGTGCACGGTCGCGCCCTTGATCCCGGCCACTTCACCGGCCGACAGCTCCATGATGGTCGCGTCGAAACCGCGTTTGTCGGCCCAGCGCAGGTACATGCGCAGCAGGATGTTGGCCCAGTCCTGGGCCTCGGTACCGCCGGAGCCGGCCTGAATGTCCAGGTAGGCGTTGTTCGGGTCCATTTCGTGGCTGAACATGCGGCGGAATTCTAGCTTGGCGAGGTTTTCCTCGAGACGGGCCAGCTCGGCGACGACATCGCCCACTGCACCTTCGTCGTTTTCTTCGACGGCCATGTCCAGCAGATCGCGGCAATCGGCCAGGCCACCATTCAATTCGTCCAGGGTATCGACGATCTGCGCCAGCGCAGCGCGCTCGCGGCCCAGTTCCTGGGCGTATTCGGGTTTGTTCCAGACACTCGGATCTTCAAGCTCGCGATTGACCTCGGTCAGACGCTCATGCTTTTGATCGTAGTCAAAGATACCCCCGAATAGTTTCGGAGCGCTCGGACAGGTCCTTGATGGTGTTAAGGATCGGGTTGATTTCCATGGGGGGCGGCACTCGTTGGCGAACTTTTGAAAGCCGAAGATTATAACGGAATCACCGAATCACGGCAGCCCGCTTAGCGGCTTTAGAGGCCAATCAGCCATCTAATTTCAGCGACAGCCCCACTGAAATCCAAGTGCACACTGAATTTCATTGCCCTCCCTTACCTGCAAGCCCTGTTCGGCAAGGCACACCGCCTTCGATACTCACAGGCCGCGATGTACAACCATGGCGCCCTTGAGACCGGCCGACGCTATACAATCCCACCTGAAATGACACGCAAGCAGTAGGCTCATGGGACGCACACTCAACAGCGCAGAAATAGAAAAGATCCAGCGCAGGGAGCGCCGAAACGGGAGAGGCGTCCAGGCGTTTTTCGCCGCGCTCTTCAGCGCACTGGCCTTTATGCCATTGATGGGAATCTGGCTGATGGTCTCACCGGCGCTGGCCTGCGCCCTGGTAGTGCCCTGGCTGATCTTTTTGTGGTGGTGGATCTACTACCGCACGAGAATGCTGGTGGATGAGGTCGGTGAGCGAACCCAATGGCTGCAGGCCAGGTTCAGCTGTCGCTGGGTCCACGTCCATAGGGGCGGCTACATGGACTACCGCTTTGGCGACTACCCGATCGCCCCTGGCAACCTGCTGAACAACTGGTTCATCGACAAGACACTCAACACCTACACCACCTATCGCATCGAAGCGGTAAAGCTCACTTGTCGGCACACCGCGAGCCACAGCTACTACCTGTTCAGAGACACCCTGGTGGAGGTCCCACAGGATCAGGCGCCGGCCACGCAAATGGCTGACGCCTAGAGCGCACGCCGAACCCGCCTACTCGATCCCGACCTGATTGCGGCCATTGTTTTTCGCCAGGTACAACCCCTTGTCCGCGGCCGAAATCAACTGCCGGCAATGGCTGTTGGGCTGCGGCGTTATGGTGGAGAGCCCGATGCTGATGGTCAGGCTGGCGCCCTCCACCGGCGCGATATGGGGGATTTTCAGGGCTTCCACGGTCTGGCGCAGCTTCTCCGCCACCAGTCGCGCCCCGCCCGGCGAAGTGTTGGGCAGCACCAGCACGAACTCTTCGCCACCGTAACGCGCCGGCAGGTCGGAAGGCCGGCTGCTGGCCTCGCGAATCGCCGTGGCCACCTTGCGCAGGGCTTCATCCCCCTCCAGGTGGCCGAAGGTATCGTTGTAGGTCTTGAAGTAGTCGACGTCGATCATCAGCAACGACAGCTGGCTCTGCTCACGCATTGCCCGACGCCATTCCAGCTCCAGGTATTCGTCGAAGTGCCGGCGGTTGGACAGCCCAGTCAGGCCGTCGGAGTTCATCAGCCGCTGCAGCACCAGGTTGGTGTCCAGCAACTGCTGCTGACTGACCCGCAACGCACGGTAGGCGGCATCGCGCTGCAACAGGGTCATGTAGGAGCGGGAGTGATAGCGGATGCGCGCCACCAGCTCGATGTTGTCCGGCAGCTTGACCAGGTAGTCGTTGGCCCCGGCGGCAAAGGCCGCGCTCTTGATCAGCGGGTCTTCCTTGGTGGAGAGGACAATGATCGGGATGTTCTGGGTCGCCGGATGGTTACGGTATTCGCGCACCAGGGTCAGGCCGTCCAGCCCCGGCATTACCAGATCCTGGAGGATCACCGTGGGCTTGATGCGGATGGCCTGGGCGATGGCCTGGTGAGGATCGGCGCAGAAGTGGAAGTCGATGTTTTCCTCATTCGCCAACCCACGCCGCACGGCCTCGCCGATCATGGCCTGGTCATCCACCAGCAACACCATCGCAGCGTTTTCGTCGGTCTTGAATTCGTCGAGCTGTAAATCATTCATGGGTTGTCACCTGAGTTACTACCTGGCCAGGACAGCTGCGTTTATCAGTCATTTGGCAAATATCTCCAGCAAACGTGGAGCGATCTTGTCCAGTGGGCGAATCTCTGCGGCGGCACCGATGGCAGCGGCCGCCTTGGGCATGCCATACACCGCGCTACTGTTCTGGTCTTGAGCGATGGTCAAATAACCCTGATCGCGCATCAACTTCAAGCCCTGGGCACCATCGCGGCCCATGCCGGTCAGCAGCACCCCCACCGCATCGCCATTCCAATAGCTGGCGACACTCTCGAAAAACACGTCGATGGAGGGCCGGTAGATTTCATTCACCGGTTCGGCGGTATAGGCCAGGGTGCCGTTCTTCAACAAGCGGATATGGTGGTTGGTGCCTGCCAGCAGTACCGTGCCGCTTTGCGGCGGCTCACCTTCCCGAGCCAGCCGTACCTGCAGGCCGGAGGCGCTGCTGAGCCACTCGGCCATACCCGCGGCGAACACCTGGTCAACATGCTGGACCAGCACGATGGCGGCGGGAAAGTCCTTTGGCAAGCCCTTGAGCAGCACTTCCAGGGCCGCTGGGCCACCGGCGGAGGAGCCAATGGCCACCAGGCTCTGGCGTGGCGCCCCGCTGCGCAGCGGCACCGGCGCCGAACGCACCCGACTGCCACGCTGGCCGATCAGCCAGCCGATATTGAGGATCTTGCGCAGCAGCGGCGCCGCCGCCTCCTGGGCATTGCCCGCGCCCAGCGCCGGGGTGTCCACCACGTCCAGCGCGCCGTGGCCCATGGCCTCGAACACTCTGTGCACATTCTGCTGGCGGTCGACGGTGACGATCACAATGGCGCAAGGCGACTCGGCCATGATCCGCCGCGTGGCCTCGACGCCATCCATGACCGGCATGATCAGGTCCATGAGAATCAGGTCCGGCGTCAGTTCGGCGCAATATTTCACCGCCTCGGCGCCATTGGTGGCGACCCACACCACCTCATGGCTGGGATCGAAGGCCAGGGCCCGACGCAAGGCCTCCACAGCCATGGGCATGTCGTTGACTATCGCTATCTTCATGCCCGCGCTCCTCCAATCAGCTCCACCACCGCATCGAGCAGGGCGTCGTCATGGAAACTGGCTTTGGCTAGATAATAGTCGGCACCGGCATCCAGTCCACGGCGCCGGTCTTCCTCACGATCCTTGTAGGACACCACCATCACCGGCAGGGACTGCAGGCGATTGTCGCGACGCAAGAGTGTGACCAATTCAATTCCATCCATTCGCGGCATGTCGATATCGGTGATCAGCAGGTCGAAGCTTTCCGAACGCAAGGCATTCCAGCCATCCATGCCGTCCACGGCAACGGCCACATCGTAGCCGCGATTGATCAATAGCTTGCGCTGCAGTTCACGCACCGTGAGTGAGTCATCCACCACCAGAATACGCTTGCGCGCGGCCTGTGCATGCTGCTGGTGATGGCGTGCGATGCGCTCCAGGCGGCCGGTATTGAGCAGCTTGTCCACCGAACGCAGCATGTCCTCGACATCCACGATCAGTGCCACCCGGCCGTCATCGAGCAAGGCCCCGGCGGAAATATCCTGGATCTTGCCCAGGCGGTCGTCCAGCGGCAGCACCACCAGGGTACGCTCGCCGATAAAGCGCTCCACGGCGATCCCGTACACCGCGTCGCGCTCGCGAATCACCACCACCTTCAGGGTTGGCGCGTCGGTCTCGGTCGCCGGCCGCTGCAACAGCTGACTGGCCGCCACCAGGCCCACATGCCGCCCTTCGTGCCAGAAATGCTGACGCCCTTCCACCTGGACTATGGCCTCGGGTTCCAAGTCGCACATACGTTCGATATGGGCCAACGGGAAGGCGTAGGCCTCGTCGCCGACCTCCACCACCAGGCTGCGCACCACCGACAGGGTCAAGGGCACTTCCAGGTGAAAACGGCTGCCCTGGCCGCTGGTCTGCTCCAGCACTACCGCACCACGCAGTTGCCGCACCATATGCTGCACCGCATCCAGGCCGACACCGCGTCCGGAAACCTCGGTGACCTTGTCCCGCAGACTGAAGCCCGGCAGGAACAGGAAAGTCAGCAGTTCTTCCTCGCTGAGCTGAGCGGCGGTCTGGGCCGGCGACAGCTGACGCTCGACAATGCTCTGGCGCAAGCGCTCAAGATCCACGCCATTGCCGTCATCACTGAGCTCCAGCACCAGAAGACCGGCCTGGTGCGAGGCCCGCAGACGAATCACCCCCTCCGCCGACTTGCCCGCCAGCAGGCGCTGCTCGGGCAGCTCGATGCCGTGGTCGACGGCATTGCGCAGCAGGTGAGTCAGCGGTGCTTCGAGTTTCTCCAACACATCGCGATCGACCTGGGTTTTCTCACCCTCGATCTCCAGGCGTACCTGTTTGCCCAGGCTGCGCCCCAGATCGCGGACCATGCGGACCTGACCGGTGAGGACATCGGCAAAGGGCCGCATGCGACAGGCCAGGGCCGTGTCATAAAGCACCTGGGCCCGCTGGCTGGCCTGCCAGCCGAACTCATCAAGCTCGGCGGTCTTCTCCGCCAACAATTGCTGGGACTCGGCCAGCAAGCGCCGCGCATCCTCCAGGGCCTCCTGAGCCTCCAGGCTCAGCGCGTGTTCCTTGAGGTGCAGGTTGAGGTTTTCCAGGGCGGTCAGGCTGTTGCTCTGGATCCGCTTGAGGCGCTGCATCGTCGCCAGGTAAGGCTTGAGCCGCTGGGTTTCCACCAGGGATTTGCTCGAAAGGTCCAGCAAGCTGTTGAGGCGCTCGGCGGTCACCCGCAGCACCCGCTCGCCACCTTCGGTCATGCGTTTGCCCGGGCGCCCGTTGCTCACTGCCGGTTCCAGGGCCGGTTCGCTCGGCGGCGACAAGGGCTCCAGCTCCCTCGGCAACTGCGCCATGGGCGCCACTGGTGCTTCGAACTCCGGCTCTGGCGCGGCGCTTGCCTGGGCCGGCACGCTTGGCGCTCCCGGTCCATGCGCCAGCAACTGCTCCATCAACGCCACATAGCCCGGAATATCCGGCGCCACTGTCTCGACGCCCCCGGGACTGGCAATACGCATCAACAGGTCAGTGCCCTGCAACAGGGCGTCGATATGCTCGGGTTGCAGATACAGTCGCCCTTCCTGGGCACTGACCAGGCAATCCTCCATCACGTGGGCAACGCTGACCCCGGCATCGACCCCGACAATCCGCGCCGCGCCCTTGAGCGAGTGGGCGGCGCGCATGCAGGCTTCCAACTGATCGGCCTGGGTTGGATTGCGCTCCAGGGCCAGCAGCCCGGTACTGAGTACCTGGGTCTGGGCCTCGGCTTCCAGGCTGAACAGCTCCAGCAACGAGGCATCGCGCATTTGATCGGGGGTCATGTCAGGCTCCGGGTCACGGCCGAGAGCAGTTGCTCTTCGTCCAGCAAACGCAGGCTGCGTCCCTGCCATTGCAACACGCCACGGGTGTACTTGGCATTGGCCTGTTCTCCGGAGAGCGAGGCACCGTTGAGAATGCGTTCATCGATGGCATGGATACCGTGCACCTCATCCACCGGCACCACCACCGGGCCGCCCTCGGCCCCAATGATCAACATCCGCGGCATGACCCGCCCCGTAGCAGCGACCACCGGTGTGCCATCCAGGCCCAGCAGCTCAGTCAATGACAGGCAGGCCACCAGGGCCCCGCGCACGTTGGCCACCCCCAGCAATGCCCGTGAACGCTGGTGAGGCAAGGAGTGGATCTCTTGCAACGGTGCCACTTCCAGCAGGCAGCGGGTCGCCAGCCCCAGCCACTCTTCGCCGAGACGGAACATCAGCAGCGAACGGGTTACCACATCGCTGTCGGCCTCCAGGACCACCGCGTGCTCCCGGTCCTCCTGGCGCAACGAATAGCGATCCAGCAGGCGCGTGGCGGCGGCGGAGTAGACCGCGCAGTTGCGGCAATGGATATGCTCGGCGAGCAATGGGCAGGACTTGTCGCCGTGGATGCCGATACGGTTCCAGCAATCGTCGATGGCCTGCGCATCTTCACGGGTCACGTCCAATGAGTAGGAATGGCTCATCGTTTCAACTCACTGTCGGCAGTGCGAGTGCTGCGGGCAGCGCGCTCCTGCAATCGTTGGGCTCCGGCGACATCGCCCTGGGATGCCAACAGCGCCGCCAGGTGCGCCAGGGCTTCAGGGTGCTGGGGAGCCAGGTACAGGGCCTTGCGATAGAAGCCCTGGGCTTCCATGGCGTTGCCGGCCACATCACTGAGCAGCCCCAGCCAGTAGAACACCTGGGCCACAGGCTCGTGCTGTTGCAGATAACGCTCGCAGGCGGCACGGGCCTGCGCGCTCTTGCCCTCGTTGGCCAAGGCGGCAATGCTGGCCAGCAGGCTCGCGGCATCGCTGACCGCCGGCGTGTTCCCGGCCACCGGGGCCTGGGCCGCGCGGGCGGCAAAGGGGCGCTGGCGCGGTGCCGCAGGCAGCGGATTGCGCGGCGGCAGCGGCAAGGACAAGGGCTGGGGCAAGGCCACCGGAACCGGTGCAGGCTCGGGCTCAGTGTGCCGGCTGAAGGCAAAGGACTGGGGAATACCGATGGAACGCATGCCCAGACGCCCCAGCAGGCTGCCCTCGGCAGGCCCGATGAACAGCACCCCTTCTTCATGGGTCAGGCGCTTGAGCACCTCGAACACCTGGTGCTGGGTCGGCTGGTCGAAATAGATCAGCAGGTTGCGACAGAAGACGAAATCGAAAGGCGGCTCGCTGGCCAGCAACCCCGGTTCCAGGACATTGCCCACTTGCAGCCGGACCTGCTCGCGAACCCGCTCGCTCAAGCGATAACGGTCGCCCTCGGCACAAAAGTGCCGCTCACGGAACTCGGTGTTCTGGCCACGAAAGGAATTCTTGCCATAGACCGCCCCCCGGGCCCGCTCCACCGACAACGGACTGACGTCCAGGCCGTCGACCTTGAACTGGTGGGGAGCCAGGCCGCCATCCAGCAGGGCCATGGCAATCGAGTAGGGCTCCTCGCCGGTGGAGCACGGCAGGCTCAACAGGCGCAAGGCGCGCATGCCCTTGATCTGTGACAGACGTTCCTTGGCCAGCTTGACCAGGGTGGCGAAGGATTCCGGATAACGGAAAAACCAGGTTTCCGGAACGATCACGGCCTCGATCAGTGCCTGCTGCTCATCCCGGGAACCTTGCAGCTTTTGCCAGTATTCGTCGCTGCTGAGGGCATCCAGGGCGTTGCAACGCTGGCGCACCGCACGCTCGATGATCGCCGGGCCCACCGAAGCGACATCCAGGCCGATTCGCTCCTTGAGAAAGTCGAAAAACCGTTGTTCGTCGCTCATCGAGGCTCCTCAAGCGACGCCGGGTCCAGAGGCTCGGCAGGAAACAGCAACTCACGCACCTGAGCACCCAGCAAGTCATCGACCCGCACCCATTGCAAAAGCCCCTGGGCGTCTTCACGCACCGGCCCCAGATACGGCGCCTGGCGGTTGTCCAGGCCATAAGGCTGGAACTCCTCGGGGTCGCAGCGCAGCGTGTCGTTGGCCTGCTCCAGCAGCAGTCCAAGCACCCGCGGCGGCTGGGCGACGTCGCCCCGGTAGTGCACCAGCACCAGTCGGGTACTGGTACGCAGCTGCGCCGCGCGCCCAAACGTCAGCTCGCACAGGTCGATGACCGGCACTACCACCCCGCGATAGGCAAAGACCCCAGCGACCCAGGACGGTGCCTGGGCAATGGGCTTGAGCTGCAGGCGCGGCAACACTTCCACCACGTCGGTGGCCTGTAGCGCATAGCGCTCCTGACCGATGCGAAACACCAGGAACAGAGCACTGCGCGCCCCGGCTGCGGCGCCGCGCTTGTGCGCGAGCTCATCCATCAGACTTTGAAACGCGAGACGCCGCTGCGCAGGCCCACGGCCACCTGGCTCAGCTCATCGATAGCAAAGCTGGCCTGACGCAGGGACTCGACGGTCTGGCTGCTGGCGTCCCCCAGTTGCACCAGGGCGTGGTTGATCTGCTCGGCGCCTGTGGCCTGGGCCTGCATCCCCTCATTGACCATCAGCACCCGCGGCGCCAGGGCCTGGACCTGATGAATGATCTGCGACAGCTGCTCGCCCACCTGCTGCACCTCGGCCATGCCGCGACGCACCTCTTCGGAAAACTTGTCCATGCCCATGACTCCTGCCGACACCGCCGACTGGATCTCGCGGACCATCTGTTCGATGTCGTAGGTGGCGACGGCAGTCTGGTCCGCCAGACGTCGCACTTCAGTGGCCACCACGGCAAAGCCGCGACCGTACTCACCGGCTTTCTCCGCCTCGATGGCGGCGTTCAGCGACAGCAGGTTGGTCTGGTCGGCAACCTTGACGATGGTCACCACCACCTGATTGATGTTGCCGGCCTTCTCGTTGAGGATCGCCAGCTTGGCGTTCACCAGATCTGCGGCGCCCATCACCGAGTGCATGGTGTCTTCCATGCGCGCCAGGCCCTGCTGGCCGGAACCGGCCAGCACCGAGGCCTGATCGGCCGCGCTGGACACTTCAGTCATGGTGCGCACCAGATCCCGGGAGGTGGCAGCGATTTCCCGCGAGGTGGCGCCAATTTCCGTGGTGGTGGCAGCGGTCTCGGTGGCGGTGGCCTGTTGCTGCTTGGAGGTGGCGGCAATCTCGGTCACCGATGTGGTGACCTGCACCGACGAACGCTGGGCCTGCGATACCAGTGCGGTGAGCTCGGTCATCATGTCGTTGAAGCCGGTTTCCACCGCGCCGAACTCGTCCTTGCGCTCCAGGTTCAAGCGGCCACTGAGGTCACCGGTGCGCATGATCTCGAGAATGCTCACGATGCGGTTCATCGGCGCCATGATCGCTCGCATCAGCAGCAGGCCACACAGGCCGGCGGCGAGCACCGCCAGCAGCAGCGACACGCCCATGCTGACCTTGGCCGCGGCCACCGCATCATCGATGGCGGCGGTGGCGGAATCGGCCACGGCCTTGTTCTCGCTGATGATGTCATTGAGTTTCATGCGGCCGGCAATCCAGGCCGGGGTCAGCTGTTCGTTGAACAGGCGGATCGCCTCGGCTTCCTGGCGACGTTGATGCAGGTCGAGCACCGCCGCCTGGACGCGATTGAATTCCTGATGGTCTTTCTCGAACGCGTCGAACTCGCTCTGGTCTTCGCGGCTGTTGATGGTCTGTTTGTAATTGCCCATCTGGGTCTGCAGGCGCTCTTCGAAGGCCTTGAAGTCCGCCTTGTCTTCGGAGCTGATGTCCTGATTCTGCTTGAGGCCGATGATTTCCTGGGTCTGCAGGTAGGTGTCGACCCAGGCGCTGCGGATCATCGAGCTGAAATAGACCCCGGGCACCGCGTCATTGCGCATGCGCTCTTCACCGGCCTCGATCTTCAACAGGCGCGAGTACGAGACGACGACCATCAACAACATGATGGCGATAATCACCGCAAAGCTCGCCAAAATGCGTTGGCGCAACGTCCAGTTCTTCACAGTCAGTCCTCGAGGCCATTCAAAAATGGGAGGAGTATAGCCGAGGACGATGCAGGTTTTATGGGTGGTTTAGCAAACCGAATGGCACTTTCGGCATCTTTGTGCACCCGCTCTGGATGGCGGTTCAGCGGGCATTTCCAGGCCACTGAAGGGCATTTCGGCAATTCCTTCCGGCAGAACCGCCATCCTTGGCAAAGGGCAACTCCCAGGTGCTTCAGAGACCGCTCTGGCGCACCTGGTTTTCCAATTCGGCCTTGAGCCCCGGCGCCAGCTGCAACTGACGCGCCAGCTCGTCCAGATAGGCCTTTTCCATGAAGTGTTCTTCATCCACCAGCATCACGCTGGCCAGGTACATCTCGGCCGCCATCTCCGGGGTGCTGGCGGCACGGGCCACATCCGCCGGGTCCAGGGGTTTGTTCAACTCGCTGTGCAGCCAGTTTTGCAATTGCGGGTCGTTGTCCAGCTTGCGGAACTCGCCCTCGATCAGCGCCCGCTCACGCTCGTCCACATGACCATCGGCCTTGGCCGCCGCCACCAGGGCCTTGAGGATCGCCTGGCTGTGCTGCTCCACCTGCTGCGCCGGGAGCCGGTCGAGGGTCTGCGGCTCGTTGCCTGGGGCGCTGCCCTGTTGTGCCTGCCAGTTGCCATAGGCCTTGTAGGCCAGCACTCCGAGGGCTGCCAGGCCGCCATAGGTCAGGGCCTTGCCGCCAAACTTGCGGGCCTTCTTGTTACCCAGCAGCAAGCCCATGGCGCCGGCCGCCAGGGCCCCGCCGCCCGCTCCGGACAGCAGTCCGCCCAGCCCGCCGGCCTTGCCGCCGAGCAAGCCGCCGAGGCCAGCGGAATCGGCTCGGGGCTTGTCCGTTGGCGCCGCGCCGGTCTTGTTCTGCAGCAACTCCTGACCGGACCTGAGTAATTGATCGAGCAATCCACGGGTGTTCATCTGCCGCCTCCGGAAAATTAGGTGTCACATCGACACATAAGGCCGTAAGCCTAGAGAGAAGTGCCCAGGTTCAGGGGGACGATAGTGCTTCTGAATGTTGCTTTCCCACGGGCAGCCCCCCCCTTGTAGGAGCTGGCTTGCCAGCGAAGGGGCCCTGCGCCGGAAATGCCTGCATCAAAGGCCCTCCATCAGCCCCCACCCAGGCCGCCAGACTGGATTAGCGCCCCGAGTTACGGCACTATCCGCCGCCAGAAAAAGCCCCGGCGCCATCGCCCGGAATCGCTGAAGACCTTCCGGCAGCAAGGATGCGCCCATGCCCCGACAGAACCCCGCCACCGCCCACGAGTGCCGCCCATGAGCCTGGACGCCGTAGGCCGTTATCACCTGATACGCATCATCACCGGCCTGGTGCCCCTTTCGCTGCCGGCGCCGCTGTTCTATCTGGCCCATTTCTGGGGCATATCGGTGTATCGCAGCCACTTCGGTTCCATCGCCAAGGGCTACGGCATGGGAGTGATGGTCGAACTCCTGCTCCATCTGCTGATCATCGTCAGCGTGCTAGTGGCCCTGGTGCCCAACCTGAAGGTCAAGCTGGGCCTGGTCGGCGCCCTGGTGCTGTTCACCGCCTGGGCGATGTTTCCCGACCATCCGATACGCGGCTACGTCTATTGCTTCCTGATGAGCGTACCGCCGCTGCTGGCGATCTGGCTGGCGCAGTGGCTGTGCCGCTGCTTCGTACCGGCACCTCCGCCGGGCAGACCATGACCGACGCTCCGCCTCCAACCTCAATGAGTTCGCCGATGCCCGCCCTTCGTCATCTCTTGCGCCCGCTGTTCACCGTCCTGCTGCTCGGCGCCGCCACCCAGGCGGCCCAGGCCGCTGCGCCCGCTTGCCCGTCCAGCGACCTGCCGACCTTCGCCAAGGCCTTTGCCAGCAGCCCGGAGCTGCAGCAGGCGTTCAGCGACTCGCCGTTGATCGAACAGCGACCGACCCATGACGAGTACGGACGCGAGATCACCACCCGGCACAAGCTGACGGGCGATACCCGCCACCTGCTGACCCTGCTCGATCCAGAGGCCCAGGCTCGGGCCGGGCTGCAAACCTTCTGGGAGAGCCAGACCCTGGTGGTGCATGACCCACTGGGCGACGTGGTCCAGGCCTTCGTCTTTCAACAGGGCGCCTGCTGGCAGCTGGTACGGGTGGAACAGTGGTCCATGGACGGCCTGCTCAATCAGGACGCTCCGGCCGATGAAACTGCACTACAGCGGCAGATGCGCAAGGCCGATCTGTTCCTGGGCTACGGCGGTCGGGAGCAGTACCTGTTGACCAAGTACTTCTTCGAGCTGGGTCAGCAGATTCTGCTGGACGCCGCCCGGCATGGCTCGGCCAAGGCAGCGGTGCAGGCGGTGAGCCTGGGTTACTCGGGCATGGCGCCGGAGCTCAAGCCCGGGGAGCCGGAAGAACTGCTGCTGCCTTACGCCCAGACCGATGCCGAGGCGGCGTTGATGCTATCCATGTACTACTGCGATCCGCTCGGCGATGGCTCCGTCACGCAATGCCAGCAACCGCGCAAGTCCGAAGAGTTGGTGCTGCGCACTGCCCGGGAACTGGACTCGGCCAACGCCTACTACTACCTGGGCAGCGGCTACGCCGAGGGCAAGTGGGGCACCACCGATGGCCCGCGGGCCCTGGCCTGCTACCGGGAAGCGATCAAGCGTGGCGACCTGAACAGCCTCCGGCACCTGACCTGGTGGACAAAAAAAGGCGAAACGCCCGCCGGCGAAGCCCAGTGCCTGGATGCCCAGGCTCCAGTGGGGAGCTAAGGCCCCTGTGGTCTGCCCCCAAGGCGTGGAAGATGGGCATCACGCTTTTTGACTCTTTTTCACAAGAGTTTGATTGCCCGCACACGGCCTGATCGCGTTAATTGAGCGTTCACTCAAGTACCCAAAGGCCGTCCCATGCTTCCCGCCCCCCAAGAACCCACCCTGCTACCAAGGCCCTGGAGATGAGTGCGCTGGTGCCCGTCCAGGCAGCACGCCTGCAGCACGTGGACGCCCTGCGCGGCTTTGCTCTGCTGGGCATCCTGGCGGTGAACATCTGGTCCTTCGCCGACCCGTACTACACCTCGCCGGTGAGCAATCCAGCCTATGCCGGCAGCCTCGATCACCTGATCCGCTGGCTGGTGTCGGTCCTCTTCGAGGCCAAGTTCTACCTGCTGTTCTCCTTTCTGTTCGGCTACAGCTTCACCCTGCAGATGGCCTCCGCCGAACGCTCGGGGGAACGCTTCGTGCCGCGCATGTTGCGTCGGCAACTGGCCTTGCTGGCCATCGGCCTGGCGCATGGGGCGCTGTTGTTCTACGGCGAGATCCTCTCGCTGTACGCCCTGCTGGGCCTGGTGCTGCTGGCGCTGCGCGGATTGTCGGCAAGATGGGCGGCGACCCTGGCGATAGTGCTGATCACGGGAACCGCCGTGCTGATCCTGCTGTTCGGTGTGCAACTGCTGAACGCTGGCCTCTACACCGGCGTCGCCGACGGCGAACCGGTGCTCAAGGACATGGCCCTGGGCGGCGATGCCCTGGACACCCTGGCCTACAACGCCTCTCATCTGCTGGAGACCGCTTCTGCCCTGTGGCTGCTGCAGGGCCCCAGCACCCTGGCGATGTTCCTGCTGGGCTATGTAGCCGGGCGCAAAGGCCTGCTGGTGGCGCCTTACCGCTTTGAGCGCAAACTGCCAGGGCTGCTGGCCGTGACCCTGCCCCTCGGCCTGGGTAGCGCCCTGCTCTACGGATACTGGGCAGCCTACGCCCCTGGTGGCGGTCTGGAAGTCATCGGCTACGGCATCAGCCAACTGACCGCGCCGCTGCTCTCGGCCAGTTACGCCATGCTACTGCTCAGGGCCTTTCACGCCCCTCTGGGCCAGCGCCTGTGCCAACGCCTGGCCCCTCTGGGACGGATGTCACTGAGCAACTACCTGCTGCAATCGCTGATCCTCTGCCTGCTGTTCACCGGCTACGGACTGGGGCTGATCAACCATCTGTCGCCGCTGTGGATGCCCGTCCTGGTGATCGCCATCTACCTGCTGCAGATGCAGCTCAGCACCCTGTGGCTGCGCACTCATCAGTACGGTCCTTGCGAGTGGCTGCTGCGGGCGGTGACCATCGGTGCCTGGCCAAACTGGCGCAAGCCCCTCCAGGCTTAAACCAGACGCAGATAGAGGTGGATGTCCTCGGGCTCGAGGCGCAGCAGCTCCGGGTCCGGGACGGCCAATGGCTCACAGCCCAGGCTGGTGTAAAAATCCACGGTGTGCCGCGACGGCGTGGCCGACACGTACAAGCCCTGGGCGCCCATGATCAGGGCCTGCTCCCGGGCCAGGGCGAAGAGTTGCCGACCCAGGCCAAGGCCGCGATATGCCCGGCTCACATGCAGGAACTTCAACTGCCGCAAGTCCAGCCCGGCGCCCTCGATGGGCAGGCAATCGACCACCGCTGCCGCCACCAGCGCCGAGCCATCGAACACCCCATGCAACCAGCCGCCGCGCTGGTAACACTGCTGCAAGATCAGCGCGTCATGCTCAGCCTCGCCCTGCGGCCAACCCTCCACCACTTCATGCTGGGCATAGCGCAGCAGAACGCCATCCTGAAGACGGTAGAACTCATCGATGACCTCTGAGCGGTCGATCAATTTGAGCCGTTGGATATCGTCTTCGATGAGCAAGCGCGGGTGCAGCATGGGCGGGGTTCCTGGAGCTGATCGGTGGTTACCAATGGACACAAGCTAATCATTTTTCTGCCCCTGGCGAACCGTTTATTCTATCCGGCGTCTGTTTACAGTCCGTTGCGTTTGGCCGATGGCATGACCGAACCTCACCTCGCGATCCCCTCATGCAGCCAGGAACGGCTGGGGATCTTTCCCCGTACAAGGTTCACCTATGCACCGCAGGAATCTCCTCAAAGCCTCCATGGCCCTGGCGGCCTACACCGGCCTCTCGGCCAGCGGTCTGCTGGCAGCCAGGGCCTGGGCCGGCGCCGCTGACGGCCAAGCCCAGGCATTCGACTTCGATCAGCTCAAGGCCCAGGCCAAGCAACTGGCCGCCAGCAAGTACGTAGACACCAAGCAGGTGCTGCCACCGACCCTGGCGAAGATGACGCCGCAGAACTTCAACGCCATCCAGTACGACAGCCAGCACTCGCTGTGGAATGACCTGAACGGCCAGCTGGATGTGCAGTTCTTCCATGTGGGCATGGGCTTCAAGCAGCCGGTGCGCATGCACAGCGTCGATCCCAAGACTCGCCAGGCGCGGGAAGTGCACTTCCGTCCCGCGCTGTTCAACTACCAGAACACCAGCGTCGACACCGCCCAGCTCAAGGGCGACCTGGGCTTTGCCGGCTTCAAGCTGTTCAAGGCACCGGAACTGGACAGGCATGACGTGGTGTCCTTCCTCGGCGCCAGCTACTTCCGTGCGGTGGACGCCACCGGCCAGTACGGCCTGTCGGCCCGGGGCCTGGCCATCGACACCTACGCCAAACGCCGCGAGGAGTTCCCCGATTTCACCCAGTTTTGGTTCGAGACCCCGGACAAGGACAGCACTCGCTTCGTGGTCTACGCCCTGCTGGATTCACCGAGCGCCACCGGTGCCTACCGCTTCGACATCGACTGTCAGGCCGAGCGCGTGGTGATGGACGTCGACGCCCACATCAATGCCCGTACCGCCATCGAACAACTGGGCATCGCACCGATGACCAGCATGTTCAGCTGCGGCACCCATGAACGGCGCATGTGCGACACCATCCACCCGCAGATCCACGACTCCGACCGCCTGGCCATGTGGCGCGGCAACGGCGAATGGATCTGCCGGCCGTTGAACAACCCGGCGAACCTGCAGTTCAACGCCTTCGCCGACAAGGACCCGAAAGGCTTCGGCCTGGTGCAGACCGACCACGAGTTCGCCAGCTACCAGGACACCGTGGACTGGTACAGCCGCCGCCCGAGCCTGTGGGTCGAACCCACCACAGCCTGGGGCGAAGGCAGCGTCGACCTGCTGGAAATCCCCACCACCGGCGAAACCATGGACAACATCGTGGCCTTCTGGACCCCGAAAAAACCGGTGGCCGCCGGCGACTCCCTGAACTACGGCTACAAGCTCTACTGGAGCGCCCTGCCGCCGGTAGGCACGCCCCTGGCACGAGTACACGCCACCCGTTCCGGCATGGGCGGCTTCGTCGAAGGCTGGGCCCCGGGCGAGCACTACCCGGAAGTCTGGGCGCGGCGCTTTGCCGTGGACTTCACCGGTGGCGGCCTGGATCGCCTGCCAGCCGGCACCGGCATCGAACCGGTAATCAGCGCCTCCAACGGTGAGGTTAAGGATTTCAGCATCCTGGTACTGGACGAGATCAAGGGCTACCGCATTCTCTTCGACTGGTACCCAACCAACGACAGCGTCGAACCGGTGGAACTGCGGCTGTTCATCCGCACCCACGACCGCACCCTGAGCGAGACCTGGCTGTACCAGTACTTCCCGCCGGCACCGGACAAACGCAAATACCCGTGATCGGCTGACGGCCCCTGGCCCGCCCTACGGGCCCCTTCGCCGGCGAGCCGGCGCCTACAGACCGCACTGCCCCTGTAGGAGCTGGCTTGCCAGCGCAGGCGCCGGTACTTACAGCGCCTGCCTCAAGGGCCTCTTCGCCGGCAAGCCGGCTCCTACAGACCACACCGCCTCCGTAGGAGCTGGCTGGCCAGCGCAGGCGTCGGTACTTACAGCGCCTGCCTCAAGGGCCTCTTCGCCGGCAAGCCGGCTCCTACAGACCGCACCGCCTCCGTAGGAGCTGGCTGGCCAGCGCAGGCGTCCTGAAGCCAGGCACAAAAAAAACCGGCCCACACGGGCCGGTTTTTTTACATCGGCAGGACCTTAATCACGCAAGTCCGACTCATGAATCGGCTGATCCCTGTGGGTTGCCCGCTGATACTGCGCCGGCCAGATCGCCTTGCGCCCGCCCAGGTCATCATCGGCATGCAGCGGCCAGTAAGGATCACGCAACAGCTCCCGGGCGAGAAAGATGATGTCCGCCTGACAGGTACGCAAAATATGCTCCGCCTGGGCCGGTTCGGTGATCAGCCCCACGGTCCCGGTGGCAATCCCCGACTCCTTGCGCACTCGCTCGGCAAAGCGCGTCTGATAACCCGGCCCGGTGGGAATCTCGGCATTGGCCGCGGTGCCTCCGGACGACACATCGATCAAATCCACCCCCAGGTCCTTAAGCCGCCGCGCCAGCTCCACGGTCTCGTCCGGGTTCCAGCCGTCTTCCACCCAGTCGGTGGCCGACACCCGCACAAACAGCGGCAGTTCCTCGGGCCACACCGCGCGCACCGCCTCGGTCACCTGCAACACCAGGCGAATGCGGTTTTCGAACGAACCGCCGTATTGATCCTGGCGCTGATTACTCAAGGGCGAGAGGAACTGATGCAGCAGATAGCCATGGGCGGCATGCACTTCCACCACTTTGAAACCGGCCTCCAGCGCACGTTTGGCGGCCGCAACGAAGGCCTGGATGATCTCGCCAATCTGCCCCTCATCCAACTGGGTGGGCGGCGTGTGCTGCGGGTCGAAGGCAATCCGTGACGGCCCCACCGGCACCCAGCCGCCGTCCTCGGGTTTGACGCTGCCGGACTTGCCCAGCCAGGGCCGATGAGTACTGGCCTTGCGCCCGGCATGGGCCAGCTGGATGCCAGCCACGGCGCCTTGGGCGGTGATGAAACGGGTGATGCGTTGCAAGGGTTCGATCTGCGCGTCGTTCCACAAGCCCAGGTCCTGGGCGGTGATCCGGCCCTCGGCGGTGACCGCCGTGGCCTCGGTGAAGATCAACCCGGCGCCGCCGACGGCGCGGCTGCCCAGGTGCACCAGATGCCAGTCGTTGGCCAGCCCGTCCACCGACGAGTACTGGCACATGGGCGACACCGCGATGCGGTTGAGAAGGGTCAGTTGACGCAGGGTATAGGGTTCAAGCAGCAGACTCATGGGGCACCTCTCGGTCAATGGTCAGGCTCCAGGGTTCTGTTTGAACGGTCGACGAGTGACTGCGAAGTGAAGCGCCCGCCCCCGCGGGTAGAAGAATGACAAAAGGTCACAAGGCCAATCAGACAGTGCTTAGAGACTAGTCGACAACACTGCCGCCAGCAGGGTTCCTGATGATTGCCCGGGCAAAAACCTTGCGCCCGGGCGGCACAAACGCCAGCCGCTGCGGCGGGACAGCGGCTGGCGGAGCGTCAAATCGCAGGGCCCCGGCGATTGCCATCGAGCAAGGCCTCCACCACGCCACGGGCCATCTCCACCGAATGCACCAGCGACCAGATCAACCCGCGCTCTACGCCACTGGCCTGCTCGGTGATCTCGTCGGACACCTCCTCGGCGGACTTGAGCAGCATGAAAACGTGGAGCAGTGCTTCTTCGGCACTGATACCGGGGCGCACAGTGAAGGGGTTATCGGGGCCCGCAGGACCAGCGGCGGTGGGTTGCAGCGTCGCGATCAGCGAACCCTCTACGCCGATAATGGCCAGGGCATGGCGAACCCTTTCATTGGCCAGATCGTGGGCAGGATTACGACGGGAAGAAGGAGGGGAAACAGGCGGATCGGGACGATCTTTTTCATGGTGCAGTTCCTCGACGATGAAGCCTCCACACCTAACGCTGCTAGACGTTTAAAAAGGTGGCGGCTGTACGCGGGCTAGCAGACCGGGTCGAGGAACCGGTGCGCCCGAAAGCGCCCCCACGCACAGCCGCCATAACAGCACACTGCAAATATGAATTGCAGTGCTGATGGCATCGCTTGCGTTCGACCCGGGCTGCTATTCCCGATCACTGATAGGCAGTGATGAACCGAGACTAGTCAGCTGAGTAGATCGCCACAAGCACCCGGGAGTGCGCTCGGAAACCCCTTACAAAAGAAAGAGACATTCCGCCATCCCGTTTCCCCAAAGTCTGGCGAAACCAGCCACAGCGTCCCTTAACGCGGTTCAATATGGGCAATCATCAACTGCACGGTTTCCTGGCCCCGGAACTCGTTGAGGTCGAGCTTGTAGGCCAGTTCCACCCAGCGGATGGTGGGGTTGGGCCAGACTTCGCGGTCGATGCCGAAGGCGATGCCGTCCAGTTTCAGCGAGCCGCATTCGCTGCGCAGCACCACTTTCAGGTGGCGTTCGCCAACGATGCGCTGCTCCACCAGTTCAAACACGCCATGGAACATCGGCTCGGGGAAGTGCTGGCCCCAGGGCCCGGCATGGCGCAGGGCGCGGGCCAGTTCCAGGTGGAACTCTTCCACGGCCAGGCTGCCGTCCGACAGCAGGCGCCCGGTGAGGTCTTCTTCGCGCAGCTGGCGCCGCACTTCTTCGTCGAAAGCCTCGGCGAAGGCCGGGAAGTTCTGCTCCGGCAGGGACAGACCGGCGGCCATGGCGTGGCCACCGAACTTGCTGATCAGTTGCGGATGGCGCGCGGCCACCGCGTCCAGGGCGTCACGTATATGGAAGCCCGGCACCGAACGGGCCGAGCCCTTGAGCATGCCGTCGCCAGCATCGGCAAAGGCGATGGTCGGGCGGTGGTAACGCTCTTTCAGGCGCGAGGCGAGAATCCCGATCACGCCCTGGTGCCAGTCGGCATCGAACAGGCACAGGCCGAACGGCATCGACTCCACCGGCAATTCCTTGAGCTGGGCCAGGGCTTCGCGCTGCATGCCCTGCTCGATGGATTTGCGGTCCTGGTTCAGTTCGTCCAGCTGAGCGGCCATGGCCCGAGCGGCGGAAACGTCGTCGCTGAGCAGGCACTCGATACCCAGGCTCATGTCGTCCAGGCGTCCGGCGGCGTTGAGCCGTGGACCAAGGATAAAACCCAGGTCGGTGGAGGTAATACGCGAGTGATCGCGCTTGGCCACTTCGAGAATCGCCTTGAGCCCCGGCCGCGCGCGACCGGCACGAATCCGCTCCAGGCCCTGATGCACCAGGATGCGGTTGTTGGCGTCCAGGGGCACCACGTCCGCCACGCTGCCCAGGGCCACCAGATCCAGCAGCTCGCCAATGTTCGGCTGCGGCCGGGTTTCATAGCGACCCAGGCTGCGCAGGCGTGCGCGCAGGGCCATCAGCACATAGAAGATCACCCCGACCCCGGCCAGGGCCTTGCTGGGGAACTCGCAGCCCGGCTGGTTGGGGTTGACGATGGCGTCCGCCGCCGGCAGTTCATGGCCGGGCAAGTGGTGGTCGGTGACCAATACCTGCAAGCCTGCTGCCTTGGCCGCCGCCACGCCTTCGACGCTGGAGATGCCGTTGTCTACGGTGATCAAAAGCTGCGGCTCGCGCTGCAGGGCCACGGCAACGATTTCCGGGGTCAGGCCGTAGCCGTATTCGAAACGGTTGGGCACCAGATAATCGACATGGGCCGCGCCCAGCAGGCGCAGGCCCAGCAAGCCCACGGTGCTGGCGGTGGCGCCGTCGGCGTCGAAGTCGCCGACGATGAGGATGCGCTGGCGCTGGTCCAGAGCGGTCACCAGCAGGTCCACCGCGGCGTCGATGCCCTTGAGCTGCTGATACGGGATCAGCCGCGCCAGGCTCTTGTCCAGCTCCTCCACCGACTGCACGCCACGGGCGGCATAAAGGCGGGTCAGCAGTGGCGGCAGATCGCCGAGAAAGGGCAGGACGGCGGGCAACTCACGGGGTTCGATACGCATGGGCTAACAGCAACTTCTCTTGGGGGACGGTGGATCGTTCAGGTGCGGAGCGGGCGATCAGCCGCGCTCGCCCAGCAGCCATTCCAACTGGACTTCGTGCTGACCGCGATCGTCGGTGACGAAGATCGTGCCTTCGCTGATCATCACGTCCCACTTGATGACGCGCGGCATGTCCTTGGCCAGGGTCTCGAGGACGTCCTGGGGCACGCCGGCGATGTTGAGGTTCTTCAGGTTCTTCACCGCGTCCACCACCCGGGTCTGCCAGACCCGCAGGCTGCCGTAGGCCAGCAGGCTGGTGCGCTCGGTGCGGCGCGAGCACCAGGTCAGGCGATCAGCGTCCGGCTGGCCGACTTCGATCCAGTGCAGTACGCGATCGTCCAGGCTCTTTTCCCACAGGGCCGGTTCATCCACATCCGACAGACCCCGACCGAACGACAGGTGCTCGTTGTACCAGAAGGCGTAGGCCAGCAGTCGCACTGTCATGCGCTCTTCGGTTTCCGAAGGGTGACGGGCGATGGTCTGCTTGACGCTTTCGTAGACCCCGCGGTCGAGGTCGGTCAGGTTCAGTTCGAATTTGTAGGTGGTGGACGGCTGGGCCATGTGCGGGCTTCTTGAGTGTGCGAAAAGGCGGCAAGTCTAACCCGAAACCTGCCGCCCTGCCCGACCACTGACCGGGCCACCCCTGCCCTGGATGACATCCGCTGAAACGCATTGGCTGGGTAAAGTCGGTTGCCAGCCTGTAGCCATGGCTTTATAACCCCGCGCAAACCGGCTGGCGCGCACCGCACCAGAGCCGCTGTGCAATAGAAAAGGACGTCCATGACCCTCTTTGTCACCCTGCTTGTCATCGTGCTGGTGTTCATCGCACTGATTTTGTACTCCCGCCAGAAAACCGCCGATCGGAACGAGGGTCTGGAGCTGACCAGCAACCTCACCGCCCAGATCAATCAGACCCTGCTGCTGAGCAAGGCCGAGCCGCTGCTGGCGCTGAAACTGGCAGAGACGCTACCCGGCGAGGCCCGGGAACTGGCCTTGCAGCTGGTGGCCAGCGAGCTCTACCTGGCCGGACACAAGGCCCAGGCCCAGGCGATCTACCAGCAACTGCCGCCCCACGCCCGGGAGTACGTGCTCAATACCCTGATCGAAACACTGCTCGACACCGACGATACCCAAGCCTGCCTGGAACTCCTGGAGAACTGGGGGCAATCCCTGCCCAGCTGGCCGCTGCTGCAAGTGCGTATCCTCCAGGCCCGTGGCGAACAGGACCGGGCCCTGGCTGTGCTGGGCGAACTGAGTGACCCGCAACAGCAGGCCGCCCAGGAACGCCAGAGCATCGGCAACCTGCTGATCCTGGCGCACCTGCAACATCAGGCCGGGATGCAGGACGCGGCACTGGCCAGCGTCGAGCACGCCTGGTCGACGTTTGAGGCATCCGAGGAAAGCCATCGCCAGTCGATTCTGCGCAGGCTGTTCGAGGCCTGCGCGACCCTGGGTCAGTTCGACTCGATCCTCACCCGGGCCGCGCCACTGCCGGCAGAAGAACAGGCCCAGGCAGTCGCCGCCCTGATCAAGGCCGGTCAACTGGACTCTGCCCTCAGTCTGCTGGCCCCCATCAGCGAAGACCTCTACTACACAACGCACAGCGAACTGCTGGACCTGGCCCTGGCCCTGCCGCCGATCGATAACGCCCTGCGCCTGCTGGACAAGGCCCCCGACATGCATCGCTACAGCCTGCTGCTGAGCCTGCTGAGCCACATGGCGACACAAGGGCAGACCGCAGAAGCCGAGGCTCTGTTACTGACCCTGGAAACTGAACCGAGCCAGCATCCGGGCCTGATGCTCAGCCTCTGTGAACAGCACCACGCCACGCACCCGCAATGGGCCGAGGCACTGCTGGCCAAGGCGCTGCAACAGATCGACGGGTACAAGAATGACCATGAGTTCTGGAGCGGCATGCGCATGCAGGCCCTGCGAACCCAGCTACAGCTGCAAAGCCGGCTGCCGGCCCATCGCCGGGACAGCTGGCTGGTACGCAGCGGCCTTGAGGAATTGCACAGCCTGCACCAGCAGGAGGACGGCGAACAGCAATTGCTGTGCATTCGCGAGCAGACCAAGCTACTGCACGACCTGGGGCAGACGGCCCAGGCCAGGACCCTGCTGGAGCAGGCCCTGGCGTTGCTGGACAGCGACACCCTGCCGGAGGTCGATGAGATGGACAAAACCTTCTACCTGGAGGACATCGCCAGCGCCTACCTGAGCATCGACGAGGCGCAGCAGGCCCAGGTCCTGCAGGATCGATTGCACAGCCTGGAGGCCGGCAGTCGCGACCTGGAAGAGGACCTGCTGCTCAATCACATCGAGCACCAGCGCTTCGCCCAGGCCATCGAAGCCCTGAACCTGAGCGTCTTGCTCAGCGACAAGAAGCCTCTGTCGCGTCTGTATCAGGCCCTGGAGGAGCTGCACACACGGGCCCCCGAGCGGGCCAGCGAACTTCAGCAGCAACTGATGGAGAGCTTTAGCAGCGGCATGGCCTGGCGCACCTCTCAGGCGAACTGACCGCCTCCCGGACCGACACCCGCCTGGCTGCAACCCGTTGTCCAGGGCGCCCCCATGCAACGCGCCAGGCCCCGACCCGCACCAAAGGAAAACCGAATCATGGAAGTGCTTATCATCCTGCTGGTCATTACCGGCGTGATCTCGCTGCTGGTGGTGTATGCCAACAAGAGCAGCAGCGGCAATGACCTGGGTATCACCCTGGACGAGGCAGCGCAGATCAATCGCGCGGCGCACCTGAGCGCCATCGAACCGCAAGTGGGCTTGCAACTGGCCCAGCGCCTGACGGGCAAAGCCCGGCAACTGGGGCTGATGCAGATGCCTGCGGCGCTGTACCGACAAGGCGACCAGGAACAGGCCCTGGAAGTACTGGCCGAACTCGATGAAACCTACCAGCCCATGGCCCTGGACCAACTGCTCGAAACCTTGCTCGACAAGGACGGCCCACAGGCGGTGCTAAGCCTGTTGGAGCGCCTGCATCAACCCCTGCCCTCAGCGCCCATGCTGCGCATCCCACTGCTGGTGGCCAGCGGTGAACACGAGCAGGCCCGCGCCTTGCTGGTGACCTTCGGTGTCGAGCAGTTGAGCCAGGACTCCGCCAGCGAGCATCGGCAGTTGGCTGCCCTGCAACGCAGCTTGGGCCTGGCCGACAAAGCCGCCATCAGCATCGGCCTGGCCTGGCAACTGCTACTCAAACAGCCGGCCAACAAACTGGACCTGCATGAACTGGAACAGACCCTGCTCGAGTACCGTGCCCAGGGGCAGGACGCGCAGTTCCCGGCCATGGCCGCGCAATTGCCCGAGTCGGCCCAAATCATCGTCGTGACCCTGCTGATGCAAGCCGGGGAATTCGACGCCGGATTCGAACTGCTGGCGCAAAACCCCGAGCCCGACGACTACTTCGGCTACCCACCGTTACTCAAGCTGATTCTGGACGCCAAGCGCCCGGATCTGGCTACACAGCTGATCGCCCAGGTGCCGGAGTCGGACGCCAGCGAGCTGCTGTTGAGCCTGTTGAACTGGCATGTCGCGCGCAACGAGATGGCCGAGGCCGAGGCGGCCTTGCAGGCCGGCGCCGTCTCGACCCCGCAGCGTATCTGGTGCCTGATCTGTCTGTGGGGCAACTACGTCGAGGAACACTCGCAATGGTGCGCCCATCTGCTGGAGCAAGCCTTGCTGGCACTGGAGACCTTGCGTGGCGATGAGCAATGGCCGTGGTTGCGCCTGCTGATCCTGGAAACCCAACTGCGGGTGCAGGCCGCCCTGCCGCGCCTGCGCCGCGACAGCTGGCTGATCCGCAATAACCTGGAGGAAATGGCGCATCTCAACACCCAGCTCGAATACGCCGATCGTCCGATGAAACTGGCGTTGCAGGCCAAGCTGCTCCACGACCTGGAACAAACCCGGCAAGCCGGCGAACTGCTGGATCAGGCTGTGCAAGCGCTCGACGACGACAGTCAAAATGCGACGCTGGACCCAGCGGAAAAAGCCTTCTTCCTGGAACAGCTGGCGCTGAGCTACGTCTACATCGACGATCAGGCAAAAGCCGCCGAGCTAAAGAGTCGCCTGGAACAGCGGGCGGCCTATGCCAGCCAATTGAGCCAGGCCATGGTGCTGAACCATATCCGCCAGCAACGCTTCGAGGAGGCGATTGCCGGCCTGGAACTGCGCAACCTGTTTATTGGCGAAAACCCGGTGCAGCAGTTGCACCTGGCCCTGGAAACCCTGCGCCAGAGTGCCCCGGAAAAAGCCCATGAGCTGCGCCAGAAGCTGATCGACAGCCTGGCCGCCGAGAGCGCCTGGGGTTACCCGAACGCCGCCTGAGGCCGTATTGAGGCCCGCCGCTGCACGCCTTAACGCGGCGCGTAGCGGCTCCACAGCTCGTTGAACTCCTTGAGATAACTGGCCACCAGTTGCGGGTGGTCGATCACCAGCAGGTTTTCCTCATTGCCGGTGGTGGCGCTGCGGGTCCAGTTGAAGCTGCCGTTGAGCAGGGTCCGGCCATCGAACACAGCGAACTTGTGGTGCATGTGGAACGGCGTGTCGTCGATCCGCACCGGCACGCCGGCCTCGCGTAACGCGGCGATATCGCTGCCGACATCGAATTGCTTTTCACTGTCGCTGATCACCCGCACGGCCACGCCGCGCTGGTGGCAGGCGCGGATTTCGTCGCTCAGTTGATCGTCGGAAATGGTGAACACGCAGATATCCACCGAGATTCGCGCCTGGCGGCACAGGTCGCGGATCTTGCGCCGGCAGTCTTCACCGGGGCTGAAGTGGGCGCTGGCCATGTCGCGCACCGGGGCGCTGTTGGCGTCCAGGGTCTTGACCACCTGCTCCAGCCATTTCAACGCCGGCAGCACATTGGCGCTGTCTGTCAGCGCCAGTTCGCGCACCAGATCAAAGGCGCGGTTACGCATGTAGCGCACCTGGTCCTGGCCCAGTTCGCTGCCCAGTTGACGCAGCTCGTCGCGCTCTTCGTTGCTCAGTTTCAGGTCCAGCAGGCTGTCGCGCAGCTGCTGGTCCAGGTGGGCAAAATCCATGTCGTGATCCTTGGCTGTTCGCCGGCAAGCCGGCTCCTACGGTTGGGGGTCCTTGAGGGTGGGCACATCACCGTTGCTAAGCATGCGGCTCAACTCATCCACACGCGTGGCGATGTCGCCGATGCGCTGGTGGCTGTGCAGGTCGACGTCGATCTTCTTGTGCATGACCTTGATCAGCGGCAGGAAGCTGTTCTCCAGGTGCTCGGAGAGGTTTTCCAGCACGTCGCGCAGTTCGTGCTGCTGCGCGGGTCGGGCCAGGCCGCGTACGCCTTCCACCAGATCGTTGAGCTGGGCCACCACGCGGGTACCGACATCGCTGTCGCTGCCGCCCATGGAGCGGTTGCGCACGAAGTCGCGCTTGATCTGGGTCCAGCGCTCGCTCTGCTCCGGGGTCTGGTTACCGCGCAGCTCGGCGAGCTTGAGCAGGTTTTCCTCGGCGCCGGTGGTCAGCAACTGGGATTCGCCCTGGTAGTGGTCGGCCAGCAGTTGCAGGAGCTCGGCGTCGTTCATCACCGCCGAGATCTTCTCCGCCATCTTGTTCATGTTGCGGTAGCTGCCTTGCAGCTTGAACGGCGGCTCGCTGCGGTACTGGTCGGCCTGGGCGGCGCTGGCGATGTACTGCTGGTTGACCCGCAGCACCACGTCGCGCACCTGCATCAGGCGTTGCAGGGTGGTGGTGATCTCGTTGATCTCGGCACCGCTGTAGCTGTGGCTCAGTTCGTTGCTGGAGAAGGCCTTGCCCTCGGCCTTGGCGACGAAGCGGTAGACGTCCGCCATGTCGCGGGTGGCCAATGGCGCCAGGACCGGGTTGGAGGTCAGGCCGTTCTCGATGTAGCTCAGGGAGAAGGCCTCTTGCATGCCACCCAGGGTGTCGCCGAGGTTATAGATGTCGGCCCGGTTGGCCAGCATGTCGGGGATCTTGAACACCTCGCCGGACTCGGTGTACGGGTTGCCCGACATCACCACGCAGAACTTTTTGCCGCGCATGTCGTAGGTCTTGGTGCGGCCTTTCCACACGCCTTCGATGCGCCGGGTGCCGTCGCACAGCGAGATGAATTTCTGCAGGAATTCCGGGTGAGTGTGCTGGATGTCGTCGACATAGAGCATCACGTTATTGCCCATCTCCAGGGCCAGGTTGAGTTTCTCCAGTTCCTGGCGCGAAGTGGCGTCCGGTGCCTGGGCCGGGTCCAGGGAACGTACCTGGTGCCCCAGGGCCGGGCCGTTAATCTTCATGAAGATCAGCCCCAGGCGGTGCGCCACGTATTCCATCAAGGTGGTCTTGCCGTAGCCCGGTGGCGAAATCAGCATCAACAGGCCCATCAGGTCGGTGCGCTTGTTCTCGCCCACAGTGCCCATCTGCTTGGCCAGGTTGTCGCCGATAAAGCCCAGGTACACATCGTTGATCAGCTTGTTGCGCACGAAGGAGCTCAGCGGCCGCGGCTTGAATTCGCTCAGGCGCAGGGCCGAGCGTTCACGGCCGATGATGCCCTGGCGCAAACTCTGGTAACGCTGCAGGCCAGGCAGGAATTGTTCGCGGTGGGCCCGTAGGCGAGCGAAGAAGCCGTCCACGGTGAGGGACAGGCTGCGCTCCTGGATGCGCGGGTGTTCGCCCATCAGGTTGTCGACCTTGAACCGCAGATCGACTTCGGTGATGCGCTTGGCAAAGTCTTCCCGCAGCAGCGACAGGGCCACCGCCTCAGGCACGTAGTCGGCCCACTCGGCGAACTCGCCCTCGGCGCACAGGGCCGAGAGCCAGTTCTCGGTCAGTGCCCACTGCGCAGCGGGGCGCTCCACCAGCCGCGCCAGGGCCTGCTGGTAGTCGTCCCACATCCGCGCGCCCTGCAGGCGCAGGGTCAGGGCTTCCTGCAGCTGCTTGGCGTATTTGCTGAAGGTGAATTCAATGCGTTCGGCGGCCAGCTCCTGGACCAGGTACTCGGCAGCCTCGGGCAGCAGCTCCACGGCCAGGGTGAAGGCGTGCTGCTGATGCCAGTCACCCAGTGCCACGAGGATTTCCTCCTGCAACTGCTGCAAGCCTTCGCGACGCCCGAACAGTTGCTGGATATGCCGGCTGGTACGGGCACGTTCCACCCATTGCCGGGGTTGCGGCTGTTCCTGCTGGCGATCCCAGTAGAGGCTGGCAAAGGCACGGGCCGTGGCGCCGAAACGCAACAGGCCGGCACTGTCGCGCAGGGGCAGCAGTTGCAGGAGGATCGCTGCGGCGTCGTGGTCGTGGATGCCCTTCTCGTAGCCTTCCTTGTAGCGCGGCGCGGCAAAGTCGCGGATCACCCGCGCCAGTTCTTCAGGGTGCGCCAGCAAGGGTTTCAGGCTTTCCAGGCTCAGGCCTTCCACGCCTCGATCGGCAGCGTCCAGCACTTGCCCGGCGAGGTATTCGGCACGGTACAACTGGGCCGATTCCGACTCCAGGGCCACCTGCCAGAAGTCGCGCAGGGCCTCCAGCTCGGGGTCGCGCAGAGGTTCGAGGAAGTCCGTGCCGGTGAGGTGCAGGTGCAGTTCGTCGCCCCGGGGCATCAGGGTCAGGTCCAGCTCCTGGGTGTTGACGCTGAAACGGTGGCGCGGCCCCAGCTTGATGACGTTGCCGCCCTCTTCGAACAGCTCGGTCTTGTCGCGCAAGGCACGCACGGCCTGATCCCGGGCGCCCTTGAGGCGCGACTCGACATCGTCGGCCTTGACGCTGTCCTTGAGCTCGCGCAGGCGCTCGGCCAGTTCCCGCAGCTTGAGGATCAGCGGGTCGGCGGCGAAGAACGCATTGAGCTCCTCGGCCTGGGTGAACTTGGCGGTGCGCCGGCCGAGGCTGTCGAGAATCCGCCGCGCCGCGTCCAGCAGGCCCTGGGCCTTGCGCTGACGCTCGTCGAGCAGGGATTGCTTGTGGGCCTCGAAGGTTTCCAGCAACTCCTCGCGCTTGCCGAGGATGTCGCCGAGGAACTGTTCGTGATCGCCGAAGCGGCTTTCCAGCTCCTCCAGCTGCACCAGCAACCGCGACAGCTGCTCGTCGCAACGTTCGGGGTCCTGGGCCTGGGCCAAGGCATTGGTGATGCCCTGGCTGAAGAGTTTGAACTGGGCCCCGAACTGCGCCACGGTCTCGGTCGAACCCAGCCCCTTGCGCCGCTGTTCGGCACGGGCCTTGGCCTGGTTCAGGCGGGCGTAGATCTGCGAGATGGATTCAATGATCCGGGTGCGCTGGGTGGCGTCGTCGATCTGTAGCGAGGCCATCAGGCTCGACAACATGTCCAGGTCGCCGGCCATGGCTTGCAGGGCGCCCAAGGGCTCGCTGAGCTGGGCCACGGTTTCGGCTTTCTGCGCCTGGGCGTCCAGGGCTTCGAGCTGGGTCACAAAAGGCTGCAAGGCCTGATCGCTGGCGAGGAAGGTCGCAGTGCCGGCGGCGGTGCGCTCCTGGGCCTTGAGCAGGTCGGCTTCCATGGCATCGATGCGCGCCACGTCGATGTAGCGGTAGTCGCGAATGGTCAGCAGCAGCCCGCGCTGGGCGGTAATGCCGTTCAGAGCATCGACGAAGCTTTGCACCTGATCCCAGCTGTCCACCAGCAGGCTGTCCAGCAGGGCTTTCTGCTTGGCCTCGGCGGCCACCATGGCCTGGTCCGACTGGCGACGGATGCTTTCGACTTTCTCGTATTCGTCGAGCACCAGCTCCGAGGTGGAGGCCACTTCCCGCAGCAGCGGCGCCAGGCCGTCGAGCTCGGCGCTGCCCAGCCAGTGGTACACGTCGAACAGGCGCCGGGTGTTCTGACACAGCAGCGAATAGCGCTGCACCGACACCGCCGGGGTATCGATCTCGCGGCACAGGTCGTAGAGATCGGACACGCTGCGCACCAGTTCGGCATTGCCGATGCGTCCGAGAAAACCGCTGCGGGTCGGTTGCCGCGCGGCGTATTCCTCGGTGAAGAACGGCGTCTGCCAGACCTGCATCGGATGCACCCGGGTCGGCTCGTCGCCTTCGGCAGCGAAGATCACCATGCGCCCGTCTTCCAGGCGCGCGTAGCCGTGGCCGAACAGCGGGTTCTGCAACTGGCGGTTGATCATGTTGTAGGTCAGCAGCACCGAGCGGCCCTGCTCCGGGTGGTAGAAGATGTACTGCACATCTTCACCGTTGGGCGAGCGCACCGAGCGCTTGAAGCGCATGCCTTCCATGGACTGTTCGAAGGTCTTGTACTCGCCGCTCTGCAGGTAATAGCCGCCGGGGAAGATGATCCCGTGGTCTTCCGGCAGCTGCACGCAGGCCAGGCCGATGGCGTCGATGCGCTCCACCTGGCGAGTCAGGCTGTTGAACACCAGATAGCGCCACTGCTCTTCGCGGTACGGCAAAACCTTGAGCAGGATCAGGCTGCCCAGGCGGGCGAATTCGATCTGCGAGTCGTCCAGGGACTGGGTCTTGTCCAGCACCTCTTCACGGTAGATGCCCAGACCCGACTCGGTGTTGTTCTCGACCTTGATGGTCAGGTCGCCGCCGATGGTTTCGACGAACACCGTGTCGAGGATGTTCAGGTGCGGGAAGCGGCCTTCGACCACCATCTCGCGGGTGGCCTTCTTCCATTCGAAGTCGAAGGGCGCCGGCAGGGCGATATCTCGCTCGCCGCGATTGTCGATGTAACGGACGTCCCGTCCGTCCACCGAGATCGACCAACGGAACACCCGCACATCGGTGACGCGCTCGCCGATCTGGAAACTCGCCAGCAACTTGCCGTCACGGATCGCCAGTTGCAGCAAGCGGGTGTTCTTGTAATAGGTGTAGAGCTCGTTGAAATCGTTGAGGAAGCCCTGGGCCGCCAGGAAACTGCCTTCCAGGGGCACGGGCTCGGCTTCGTAGCCTTCGCCCTCTTCCACCAGGCGGTAGAGGGAAAACACGTCGGCGACGCTGGTTTCCTTCTTCAGGCCGATAAAGACGTTGTAGCCAAACAACAGGCAGTCGCCGACCTGGACGATGTCCCGGGCGATGCAGTTGTTCTCGGTACGGATGCGCACCCGCCCGACCACTTCCATGCGGCTGTTGCCGAACTCGTCGAGACGCCTCTGGTTGAGGTCGTCAGTGGTGGCCCGCAGGCGCTGGCCCTGGTCCAGCAGGCGCTTTTGCAGCACCTCATAGGCGCCGCCTTCGGCGACTGCCTTGTCCAATACGTCCTGTGGGGGAGTTGCGACTTGAGCGTCCGACATCGTGGCCTTCCTGGATCTACGGCGGTGTGCAAAAAAGCGGGCTCCTCAAACCTGGAGCCCAGCACCTGAAACCAGCAAGCTGAAACCCGCAGCCTGACACCCGCCCTGCAGCCGTCGATAAAAACGGTAGCTACAGGATCAGGTGAGGGCTGGCGAATCAGCTGTGGTCAGGCATTTCAGGCTTCGGCAGACGGAGCGTCGGCCTTGCGCGTAACGGCAGCGGCGGCCAGCTCAGCGGCTACGGCCGGAGCGCCCTTGCCATTGAGCAGGCGTGCCAGGACGTCCTGGACCACCGGGCTCTTGCCCACCACGCCCTCGATGGCCTTGCCCACCGACAGCGACTTGGCGAAGGAGTTGAAGAAGTCGCCTTCGCCACCAACGATCTCGATCTTGGCCTTGCTGAGGGCGGCGGACAGCACTTCGGCCTGGTCCTTGGCGATTTCCTTGTTGGCGGCGATGGCGGCCATCGCTTCCTCGAAGTTCTTCTCCAATTGCATGCGGAACTCTTCGTGCTGACGTGCGCTGTCGCTGAGGGAGTCCAGGGCACCGAACTTCTTGCCCAGGCCTTCGGCTTCGGCGTTCAGACGCTGCAGCAGCACTTCGGCTTCAGCCGAACCCAGGTCCTTGGTGGCCTTGGCCTTGGCCGCGCCCAGTTGCTCTTCGCCACGGGCCTGAGCCCCGAGCTTCTCTTCCATGACCTTGGCTTCTGCCAGGCCGTCCTTCTCTTTGGCAGCCGCCTGGGCTTCCATGATGCGGGCATCGGCCAGGCCTTTTTCCTGCTCGCCACGGGCTTCGGCAATCAACTGCTCGGTGCGTACGCGGGCTTGAGCCAGGCCTTCTTTTTCCTGGGCTGCTGCGGTGATTTCCAGCACGCGGGCATCCGCCAGGCCAGGCGCAGCGCGCTCGGCTTCCAGGCCTTCGGCCAGGCGCTTTTTGGCTTCGGCCTGTTTGGCCGCCGCTTCCAGTTCGGCTTGGGCCAGGTTGTTGATTTCCACAGCCTTGTGCTTGGAGCGGGTCTCGTCGGCTTCAGCCTGCTTGACCTGGCGCACCAGATCCTGCTCGGCTTCGGCCTGAGCCTGGATCACCACCACTTGCTTGGCGCGCTCGGCTTCGGACACTTCGCGCACTTCCTTGATCCGCTCTTCTTCCTGGGCCACGGTCTTCTCGACCGCTACCCGCTCACGGATCACTGTGGCGATGTTCTTGCGCTGCTCTTCCAGAGCCTTTTCTTTCTCGATGCGTTGCAGTTCCACTTCACGCTCGCGGGCCACCACTTCCAGGTCCTTGGCGCGGGTGACTTTCTCAACTTCGATGACCACCGCACGCTGACGGTTCTGCTGGGCCACTTCGACTTCGCGATGATGGTTCTCGGTGCGAACGTCGATTTCCTGCTGGGACTGAATACGTGCTTGCTCGGCCTTCAGGCGTTCCTCTTCCTTGACCTTGGCGGTCTCGGCTTCCTCGCGGGCGCGGATGGTTTCGATCTCGCGCTTCTGCCGGGCTTCGGCGTCGGCCTGCTGGCGTTCGAGGGACAGCGAGGCTTCGCGGGTCTCGACGTTCTTCTTCTGGATCGCCAGCTCCTGGTTGCGCTCCAGTTCGTTGGTGATTACGTTCTGCGCCGCAGTCAACTCGGTGATCTTGCGGATACCTTCAGCGTCGAGAATGTTGCTCGGGTCCAGAGAGTGCTTGGCGGTCTGCTCCAGGTAGTCGATGGCTACGTCTTCCAGCACATAGCCGTTGAGGTCGTTGCCGATGATCTCGATGATGCGGTCGCGGAAGTCCTGGCGGTTCTCGAACAGCTGGACGAAGTCGAACTGCTTGCCCACGGTCTTCAGCGCTTCGGAGAACTTGGCGTTGAACAGCTCGTTGACCGCAGCGCGGTCGGAGGCACGGTCGACACCGATGGCCTTGGCCACCTTGAGCACGTCTTCCTGGGTTTCATTGACCCGCAGGTAGAAGGCCACGGTGATGTCGGCGCGCATGTTGTCGCGGCAGATCAGACCATCCTTGGCCCGACGGTCGACTTCCAGGGTGATCAGCGAGATGCGCATGAACTCCTTGAGGTGGATGACCGGGTACACCAGGGCGCCAGTGAAGTGCACCTTGGGGGTCGAGGACATGTCGTTGACGATCAGCGCCGTGCCTTGGGGGACCTTGATGTAGAAGGCCTTGAACAGGGCCAGCAGGCCGAAGACCACCAGAACGACGAGGCCGATCCCGAGCAGGATGGGCAGCAGCGACGGTAAATTCATGCAATCAATCTCCTTTGATTCTGAGGAAGTCCGGGCTCAGAGGCCGCGAAACTCGTCCTCGGTAATGACCCGATAGGCGTGTTGCGCCTCCAGATACTCCAGTAACACGACGCGATCGCCGCGTTTGAAAGCTCGCGCCTCATCGGCACGCACACGCAGGATCAGGCCCGCGCCGCCGTTCTCGAGCACGGCTTCGCCGTGTTCCAGGGTGACTCTGCCGCTACGCACCACAGCCGTCTGCCCCAGCACCGACTGGCTGCTGGTGGCTTCCATCTTGTGAAACAGCGGACGCAGCGGGCTGCAGATTGCCGCGCTGATGGGCGCCGCCAGGAACAGTGCAACCACTGCCAGCAACAAGCCCAGGGGATAACGCAGCCAACCCAGGGGCAGGTGGCTGAGAACATAGAGTTCGGCGAAATAGGTCAGGAACCAGCTGAAGAACATCAGCAGGGTCAGCACCAGGGTGACCGGCACCCCGTTGAGCTTGAACTTGATCAGCAGCCCGGCCAGACCTTCAGTGGCGTGAGCGCCTTCGAGCAGCGAGTCGGCCTCGAAGTCCAGCAGGTCGACCTCAAGCATGCCCATGGCCACCACGGCCCAGTAGATCACTGCCAGGCAGAGCATGAAGCTGAACAGCACTGTGGGGAACGACAACACTGTCTGCAGGAAGATTTCCATTGCTTTCCTATCCCTGAAAAAGCCGGGCAAGGCCAATCGGCCCCGCCCCTACAACAACGGTGAATCAGGACTTGCTACGGTCCTTGAGGCGCGCCAGCACGCTGTCGGCGCTGGTGTTGCCGGCAACGATCCCGGCTTCACGCAACTTGGCATCCAGGGCATCGTCCGGGTTGCTGGTGCTGGCCAGTTCGGCTGCGGCTTCCATCTTCGCCGCACGCTCGGCCTGCTTCTGCTTGATCCGCTCCAGAGATTCCACCGCGGTGTGCAGCTTGCTCTGGGAACCACCGTAGCGCTGAGCCACGGCCTGCTGGGCTTTCTGCACGCTCTCGGTGGCCTTGACGGTATCCACCTGCTGTTTCAAATGTTTGATATTGCCTTCGGCCTGGGTCACGGCCTTGCGCAATTGGGCCACGCTGGCGGCAAAACCATCGGCCTGCTCACGCTCGACCGCCAGGTCATTTTCCAGGTTGGCGATCTTCTGCGCTACTTCCTGGGCAAGATGTTCATTACCCGCTTCCAGGGCCTTGAGGGCATAGCTTTCATACTCGGCGATCTTCGCCGCGCTGCCATTGGCACGCTCGGCAGCGAGTTTCTGCCGGGCCATGATCTCGGCCAGGGCTTCCTTGGACTTGCGCAGTTCCTGGTCGGCGTCGCGGATTTCCTGATCGAGAATCCTCAGGGCCTGGCTGTCCACCAGGGCTTCGCCCGCTTCATTGGCGCCACCGCGCAGGGCGGTAAGCAACTTGCTCCATACGTTCATGTGCATTCCTCCAGGTCAGGCCTGAGCCTTCAAGTAGCCTTCATAGGCCTCGGTAGCCCTGATCACGTTGCTGGCCAGGGTTTCGATCTCGTAGAGCACGTTGGAGAGGATCGAGGTGGCGCTGAGCGCACCGAACATCATGTAGAAGCGCTCGCCGCCAAGACGGGTTTCCAGGCCGATGCTCGACAGCGGGAACAACTGTCGGCTGAGCAGCACTTCTTCGTTGAAGGCCTGCACATCGGTGACTTCGCTTTGCGGCCAGAGCAGCCCCTCTACCAGGATCTGCTCGCCGGACAAGGCGACGAACAACGGCAGGTCACCGTATTCGCGCATGGTCACGTGCAAGCTCGGTTCGGCACCCTCGAGCAGCTCAACGCTGGCTTCGCCGCTATTGAACAGCTCGGTGGCTGCCAGGGCCTGGCACAACGATCGGGCATTCCAGATCTGCGGCATGCTCATTTCTCCATCCTTTTCCACAGGAGCCAGCCCTTCGAAGGGCTGACGCAGTTTGCGTTCAACCGCCAGCAACGCCTGGGCGTTCTCGGGCAGTATCCAGACTTCCTTTTTCACCAGACCCTGATCACGCAGGCGCTGGCGGAATAAACGTTGGTAATGGGCTGAGGATTTGTTTTCCATGGCGCACAGACTAGAGCATCACATGTAAGGTTTTCAATTCATCACATGTAATTTTTTAAAGGGGTATTTGTAACAAGAGTTTTCTATCGATTCGCTCGAAACAAACCGCCGGCCCCGTGACGGGACGTAGACCACATTGAGCGATTTGCAACCGCCTTTCTCATGAACCGCGCCATTAAACCCGCCACCCAAGAGAATGAGAAGCACAATTATCCCGGCATCGACCTGGAAATAATGAAGGAAGGCCACCGCCCAGCGCTGCCTTAATGGCAACCAATGGTCTAGGCTAGGCGGATTTTCCTGCCCAGCGGATGCCCCATGAATAGCCTCAGCAAGCCCCTCGCCGGATTGAAAGTGATCGAACTCGGCACCCTGATCGCCGGCCCCTTCGCCTCGCGCATCTGCGCCGAGTTCGGTGCCGAGGTGATCAAGGTCGAGTCTCCGGACGGCGGTGATCCGCTGCGCAAGTGGCGCAAGCTCTATGAAGGCACCTCGCTGTGGTGGTTCGTCCAGGCCCGCAACAAAAAATCCCTGACCCTGAACCTCAAGCACCCGGACGGCCTGGCGGTGCTCAAGCAGCTGCTGGCCGAGGCCGACATCCTGATCGAAAACTTCCGCCCCGGGGTCCTGGAAAAGCTCGGCCTGGGCTGGGACGTGTTGCACGCCCTCAACCCGAAACTGGTGATGGTGCGCCTATCCGGATTCGGCCAGACCGGACCGATGAAGGACCAGCCCGGTTTCGGTGCGGTAGGCGAATCCATGGGCGGCCTGCGCTACATCACCGGCTTCGAGGATCGTCCGCCGGTACGCACCGGGATTTCCATTGGCGACTCCATCGCTGCCCTCTGGGGCGTGATCGGCGCGCTGATGGCCCTGCGTCATCGCGAGGTCAACGGCGGCCAGGGACAAGTGGTGGACGTGGCGCTGTACGAGGCGATCTTCGCCATGATGGAAAGCATGGTCCCGGAGTTCGATGTGTTCGGTTTTATCCGCGAGCGCAGCGGCAATATCATGCCCGGCATCACCCCCTCCTCGATCCATACCAGCCTGGACGGCAAGCATGTGCAGATTGGCGCCAACGGCGATGCGATCTTCAAGCGCTTCATGCTGCTCATTGGCCGCGACGATCTGGCCAACGATCCGGCCCTGGCCAGCAACGATGGACGGGATACCCGCCGCGATGAACTCTATGGCGTGATCGACCGCTGGGTGGCATCCCTGCCCCTGGACCAGGTACTGCAGCGGCTGAATCAGGCTGACGTCCCGGCGAGCCGGATCTTCAGTGCCGAAGACATGTTCCACGACCCGCAGTTCCTCGCTCGGGAAATGTTCCTCCAGGCCAAGCTGCCCGACGGCAAGGCCTTCAAGATGCCGGGCATCGTGCCGAAACTCTCTGAGACGCCCGGCTCCGCGGACTGGGTCGGACCCGAGCTCGGTGAGCATTCGACAGAAGTCCTGGCGAGCCTGGGCTACAGCAGCGAACAGATTCAACACTTGCGCAACTCTGGGGCGATCTAAGCTGAAAAACCGGTTCTCCATCAGCGCCCTGTCCGGCGCAAAACACCCCTTGCTACGCGGTCGCTTTCGGCGCTGCGTGATGTTTCTGCTCGCCCTGCTGTGGCTGCCGAACGCCTCCAGCGAACCCAAGGAGACACTGCTCTGGCTGCTGCGAGACCTGCCGCCCCTGAGCATTTTCGAGGGTGAACAGAAAGGACACGGGGTCATCGACCTGCTGATGCCGCAACTGATCGCCAGCCTGCCGGAGTACCAACAACAGATAGTCCGGGTCAATCGCGCCCGGGGCATGCAGATGCTGCGCGAGCCGACCTTCGTCTGCGACCCGTCGCTGATCATGAACAAGGAACGCGAACAGTGGGTGATCTTCTCCATCACCAGCTTCCGGGTCCTGAGCAATGGCTTGGTGATCCGCCGCGCCGACCATGAACACCTGGCCCACTTCCTCCAGCAGGGCAAGGTCGATCTGCGCGCCCTGCTCGCCAGCGGCCAGGAAAAAGTCGGAGTGGTCGCCGAGCGCAGCTATGGCCAGCAAGTCGACAACCTGCTGCAAGAAGCACCCGCGGAATCGGTCAATGCCCACCACGGCAACGACGCCCTGGGCAGCCTGTTGCAGATGCAACGCCTGGGTCGCCTGCGCTTGTTGCTGGGCTACTGGCCAGAGATTCGCTACCAGGCGATGCAGCAAGGCATAGATCCGCAGGAGCTTGAGTTCTATCCGATCCAGGGCACCCAGAAGTATCAGGAGATCCATATCGGCTGCAGCAAGACCGCCCAAGGGCGACAAGCCATCGCCCGGATCAACCAGGCCCTGCTCAAGTTGCGTGAGGATCGACTGGTTGAGCTGTACGCCACCTGGCTGGAGCCCGAGATGCGTGACCAGTACCGTGCCGACGCCCAGGCCTATTTCCACGATCTGCACGACCACTGACAAATCCCGGGCAAAAAGAAACCCCGAGAAGTGGGGAGACGACTCGGGGTTAAACGTGGTCTTTTACGACCCGTACCAGCAGGTTACAAGCACCGGAGCACAATGCCTGATCCTGCTGATACTGAGTCTGACTGACCGGGTGACGGGAAGGTTCCGTAAAAATTTGCATCAACTGCGCTGATCGAACACCTTGCCTTCAGCGACATGGCGCAACGCGGCGATCACACAAGGCTCCAGCCGGCCTTCGGCGATCAGCACATCACGGTGCAAGCCATCGACTACATCGGTGAGCAAACGCTTGTCGGTGAGCTGGGCCTGATTGACCTCACGCTCCACGACGATCGCGCCTGCAGCGTTCTTCAGGCTCACCAGACATTCGCCATAAGCGCCGCAAGGCGTCAGTGTGACCTGGTAGGGACTCAGCGACTCACTCAACAAAAGACTGATACTTTCCATCTAGATCACCACTCAATAGCTCGAATTAGAGGTTCGAAAACAAAAATGCCGGTAGCTTTCTGACATTCAAGTGACCATCGCTCAGAGAAGAAAGTTCGCCACGCCTACTGCTGCCGACCTGAGTCATTCGAGCATGCACGGGTAACATGACAGATATAAAACGGCCGACCAGGCGCAAACCACGCCGCCGTTGCATTGGAGCCCAAGCTTTGAAAGCAATGTCGAACAACAAATTGCGCATCATCCTTGCCGACGACCACCCGATCTTCCTGATCGGCTTGCGCGCCGTGCTGGAGCAGGACGACAGCCTGGCCATTGTCGGCGAGGCCAGTTCGCCTTCCGCCCTGAGCCAGCTGATGCAGGAGACCGAATGCGATGTGTTGGTCACGGATTTCATGATGCCCGAGGAGCAGCAGAACGACGGCCTGCGCCTGATCGAACAACTGCGCCGGCATCATCCCGATCTGCCCATCGTGGTGGTGACCATGCTCAACCACGCCGGGCTGTTTCGTTCGATCCTCGACCTGGGGGTGACGGGGTTGCTGAGCAAGGCCAGCCTGGCCGATGAACTGCCGTCAGCCATTGCCCATGCGCGACAGCACAAACGCTATGTGGCCCAGGCCATCAAGCGGGCATTGAGCCTTGCCGGCGAAGTGGGGCCGGATCGACTGGTCTCCAAGGATCAGTTGTCGCCCCGGGAGCTGGAAGTGATCCGCCTGTTGGCCGCCGGCCATGCGGTGGGAACCATCGCCGCTCAGCTCAACCGCAGCAAACAGACTGTCAGCGCGCAGAAAGTCAGCGCCATGCGCAAACTGGGCCTGGCCAGCGAAGCCGCGCTGTATATCTACGTCCAGGAACACGGACTGTCCTAGGCACACAAACCGGTGGTCTGCTCATCAAGGCCGTTGCAGCCCAGCCCCGGGGTCTCGGCCAGCCATTGGCGCATCTCGGCGGCGCCCATCGGCGGGGCGATAAAACACCCCTGCAGATGAGCCGCCCCCAAGCCCCTGGCCGCCACACAGTCGGACTCGGTCTCGATACCGGTCACCACCACCCCCAGGGACATGCGTCGCGCCATGCTCATCGCACCGCCGACCAGCGCCCGCTTGCGCTCATCGGCGGCCATGCCTGCGACAAACACCGGAGGGATCTTCAGCTCGGTGAAAGGCAGCTCCAGCAAGCGCTGCAGGCTGGTTCCACCGGTACCGAAATCGCCGATGGACAACTTGCAGCCGATCATCCGCAGGCGCAGCAGCGCCTCGACATGGGCGGTATCGGTCTGCAGTTGCGTGGTATCGATGACTTCCAGGGTCAGCATCCGCGCCGGCACTTCGAAGCGCCTCAGCAATGCCTCCAACTGACGAGGGAACAACGGCCGCTCGAGGATGCCGATGGGAATGTTCACGGCAATCGGCAGCCAGTAGCCCAGCACCAGTTTCACTCCGGCCACCAGCTCGAGTGACTGCTCCAGCATGTGCCAGGTGAAAACCTCTTGCAGGCCGGCGAACTCGATCAGCGGAAGAAATTCGCCAGGCATCAGCAAGCCCCGCTCGGGGTGCTGCCAGCGAGCCAGCGCCTCGACGCCTTGAAGACCGCCGTGTTGGTGAATGACCGGCTGAAAATGTGCAACACCACAACCCAGCACCGCTGCCAGCCCCTCGTCCTGAGTCACAGCCTCGAAGACAAAAGGCTCAAGGCCCAGCAAGTCCCGGAGCAATGTCTGGTTCAATTCGAGGCCGTCTGACCTGGAGTGCTGCTGATAGGCACAGAGCAAGTCGCCGATCACCGCCGCCGAAGCCGGCTTGGGCAGGCACGCGAGCACTTTCAACCCCAGCTCACGGGCCATGCCGGCCGTGCCTTCGAGCACATCCGGCTCTGCGTCGCTGAGAATGATCAAGGCCTTGGCCTGCTGCTGCAGGGCCAGTTCGCGGATCAGCTCCAGGCCATCGGTCTGCTCCAGGTACAGATCGCAGATGGCGATATCCACCGGTCCCTTGCTGTCCAGCGAACGCCGTGCGGACTCCTGGTTCTCGGCGGTCAGCACGTTGAAAACGCCATTGGCGTTGAGCATCTGGTGCAAGGCCATCAACTGGAACGAGTTGTCTTCGAGAATCAGCACTTTAAGCGAATGCATGGGGGCAACCTCCGATACGGCGCAGGTGGGAACAGTCCACTACGGGCCGACACGGTAATCAGACAAGTCCCAATCACACATAGGACAAGTCTTATTCGTCCAGAGCCGTCTGAATATCGCTGCGCAAAATACCAATGACCTCAAGCAGCAGCGGCCATTGGCTGCCCAGTGCCTGCTCTCGCCGCTCCTTGACCAGTACCTCCAGCTCGATACAGGCCTTGGCCAGGGGCAAGGCGTCGATCAGGCAACACACACCCTTGAGCCGGTGCAGGGTGCCTCCCAGGCGCCCCCAATCCTGCACCGCCAAGGCCTCTTCCAGCGCCTGCTGCTCTTCGCCAAGGTTGCGCAACAACTCCTGCAACATGCGCTGCAACACGTGTTCGTCGGCCTGGGTCATGCCGCGCAAGGTCTGGATGTTGAATGACGGCGACGGCAGGAATCGGGCCAGAGATTGGGCCAACTGATCCAGGGTCACCGGCTTGACCAGTAACTGGTCCATCCCCGCACGCTCGCAACGCTCTCGCTCGTCTTCGAACGCATTGGCCGTGCAACCGATCACCGGACAGGGCAAGCGCCCTTCCTGCGCCTCGATCTGGCGGATGGCCTCGGTCAGGGCGTAGCCACTCATGCCCGGCATGTTGCAGTCGGTCATCAGCACATCAAAGGTCCCGGAGCGCCACCGCTGCAGCGCCTCACGGGCATCGCCACAGGCCACGACCCGATGCCCGAGAAACATCAGTTGCTGGCTCAGGACCATGCGATTGGCGCTCAAGTCATCCACCACCAGCACTTCGATGCTGCGGCTCGGCGGACGCTCGGCAGGCGGCGAAACTTGCGGATCGAGATCCTCGCTGACCCGTTCCAGATACAGCTCGATGACAACAACGGTCCCGGCCCCAGGCTCACTCAGCAGGTGAATGCGCCCGCCCATCAACTCGATCAACTGCCGGCAGATGCTCAGCCCCAGCCCGGTGCCGCCATAGGTCGAAGAGGTCATGGCATCCGCCTGGACAAAGGGCGTGAATATCTTCGCCTGCTGCTCGGCGCTGATCCCCGGGCCGGTATCCGCGACGCTGATACGCAGACACGGGACACCGGACTCATCGGGCTGGCGCTCCACCGTCACCCGTACCTCACCTTCAGCGGTGAACTTCAAGGCGTTGCTCAACAGGTTGTGCAGGACCTGGCGCAGGCGCAACGGATCAAAGAGGTAACGCCCCCGGGCTTCCTCGTTGAAGACCAGTTGCAGGTGCACTCCCTGGTTGCGCGCGGTCACCTCGAAGAGCTGCCGGACACTGTCGAAAAAGGGCTTGAGGGCGGTGACCTGCGGCACCAACTGCATATGGCCGGCCTCGATCTTGGCCAGATCAAGGCTGTCACCCATCAGGCTGATCAATTCCTGGGCAGACTGATAGGCCACCCGCAGGGCCTCGGAGAATGGCGCGCCACGCACCCTGGCCTGCTCTTTCTCCAGCTCCAGCAAGCCAATGATGGCGGTCATCGGCGTGCGGATCTCATGACTCATGGTGGAGAGAAAAGCGCTCTTCGCGGCATTGGCCTGGTCGGCGGACTGACGTGCCTCCACCAACTGGTTCTCCAGGCGCTTGCGCTCGGTGATATCGATCCAGCCACCCAGCAAGCCCTGCAGACGGCCTTCGGCGCTGTAGAACGGGACCGTCCATTGATAGGCGTGGATCGATCCGTTGCGCGTCTCCACCTGACGGTCGGCAAACACCGACTCCTCGGACGCCAGCAACTGCATGATCTCGCCATGCAGCTGGCGAGCGGTGGCCGCGGGCAACAGATCCAGCTCCGTCAGTTGGCGCCCCTGAATCAGCTCCAGGCTCGTCCCCAACTGCTGTTCATAACTCTTGTTGCAGGTGATCAGGCGCCCCTGCAGATCACGGACAAAGATCGGGTTGGGAATGCCGTCAAGCAGGGCCCGCATGAACACCAACTGATCGTTGAGCCGCTGCTCGGCTTGCAATCGCTGCTGAATCTGCAGCTTGAGCCGACTGCTCCAGGCCAGGGAAATCAGACCGAACAGCAATGCGGTGGAAATGGCCCAGTACACCCAGGTCGGCACCCGCTGCCAGACCGGCATCGGCACCGGCGTGGCCCCCAGCCATTTGAGACGGATAGCACTGAGCTCCGCCACCGGCAGCGCCTCCAGCGACTTGTTGAGGATACTCAGCAGCTCGGGCTGATCCTTGCGCACGGAAAACTCGTCGGCGGACCAGGTACCTTCAACGCTGCGCCCCACCCGCAACCCATCGTCAGCGGGCCCCAACCCCAGCGCCTGGACCTGGACCTCGTTCTGAATGGTGGCCATGGCTTCACCACTGCTGACCAGAGCCCGAGCCTCCTCATAGCTGGCAACGCTGCGCAGCCGAATATCGGGATAGTAGCGCCGGATGTAGCTCTCAAGGGTGTGCCGCGCCGGCAACGCCAGTACCTCACCGGCCATCTGCTCCAGGCTGCTGAGGCGGCGATCCTCGGGGCGCACGACAAAGACCCAGGCAGCACCACCAAAGGCATGGGAGAAATTCAGGAACAACCGCCGGTCCTCACTGGCCGTGAGGGTAGAGTTCATCTGCGCCTGTCCACTCTCCAGCCACTCCAGGGTCTGCGCTGTGGACAGGCTCTCCTTGTGCACAAAATGCAGGCCGGTCATGCGCGAAATGCGGTTGAGCAGATCGATGTTCAGGCCGGCCCAGCGCCCCTCCTTGTCCTTGAACACATGGGGCGGGTACTGCTGGGACGCCACCATCACATGGGGATGCTGGAGAATCCAGGCCTGCTCCTCGGCGCTGAGCTCGATACGCTCGCCGGAGATGTTCGCCCCCAGGCCGGTGGTCCAGCGGGCCTGTATTTCCCGCTGCAAGGATTCGTCGATGCTCTGTAGCGCCTGCTCCAGCATGCCTGCCAACAGGGCGTTGTCGTCACGGGTGGCAAAGGCGAAGCCGGTCGGCGGCAAGCGGCTTTCATCCTGAATATGCACCGCCAGATAAGGGCGCAAGGCCTTGTAGGCTCGGACGATGATCTCATTGCCGATGAAGGCGTCGGCGTCCCCCTGGTTCAATGCTTCCAGGCCACTGTAGAGGTTAGGCGAGAGCATGATCTGACTGTTCGGATACGCCGCATGAACCTGTTCGGCGTTGGCATAGCCGTCCAATAGCACCAGTTTCTTGCCGGCCAGATCATCACTGGGGCTCGACCCGTCGCGGCGCACCACCACCACGGCCCTGTCGGGCATGTAGTCGCTGGTGAAGCGCAGCCCCGAGAGGCCGCGCTCATAGCCATTGGCACTGGTCAGCACATCGATGGTGCCGTTGCGCAGCGCTTCAACCGCCTGCTCACGCTCGGAAAACCCCAGGACTTCCATTGTCACGTCCAATCGCTCGCCCACCAGGCTGAGGTAATCGGCGCTGATGCCCTGATAGCGATTGCGGTCCCGGGTGATGTCGATGGGCTGGTAGTCGTCGATGGCAATCCCCACCCTCAGGCGTGGATGCGTCGCCAGCCATTGGCGCTCGTTGGGCGCCAGGGTCAGGGGTTCCAGCTCGACGAACGCCGGCACCAGTTTGAAAGGCAGGTTCTTCGCCGTGCCGGCCAGCGCGACACCCCAGAGTACGGCCCAGCTCAGCAGGCCCGCCACGAGCAGGCCCAGGACACGCCGTACCCTGTAAGTTAGACGAAGCATCATCCGGGCCTCCCTGCCCCTGACGGGCCAAGCTTGTAGATGAAAAAACAAAGCCCGTCAGGAGACGGGCTTCGTGGACGACAAGACCAAGGGATCAGAGTGGCTTGCCACGATTGCCGTGCTGGCTGACAAAAGCCTGCACCGCTTTCAGGTCATTGGCCAGGACCGTGCAGCGTTCTTCGCGCTGGAACAGGTCGGACAGGTGCGCCGGCAGCTCCAGAGCCTTGCCGACACCGGCCTTCTCCACCGCTTCCGGGAACTTGACCGGGTGCGCGGTGCCCAGGATCACCATCGGCGTATCCAGGCTGCGTCGGCACTCACGGGCGGCCTTGACGCCAATCGCGGTATGCGGGTCGAGCACCTCGCCGGTCTGCTCGAAGACTTCGGCGATGGTCTCGCAGGTCTGCTCGTCGTTCACCGCCAGGGAGTCGAACAGCTTGCGCGCCTCGGTCCAGCGATCTTCTTCGACGCTGAAACCGCCGCCCTGCTTGAAGCTGTCCATCAGACCGGCCAGTGCCGCGCCATTGCGACCGTGGAGGTCGAACAGCAGGCGCTCGAAATTCGACGAAACCATGATGTCCATGGACGGCGACAAGGTCGCGTGCAGGGTTTCCTTGACGTACTGATTACCGCTCATGAAGCGGTGCAGGATGTCGTTGCGGTTGGTGGCGACGATCAGCTGGCTGATGGGCAGGCCCATGTTGCGTGCCAGGTAACCGGCGAAGATGTCGCCGAAGTTGCCGGTGGGCACCGAGAACGCGATGGAGCGCGCCGGACCACCCAGCTGCAGGGCCGCGTGGAAGTAGTAGACGATCTGGGCCATGATCCGCGCCCAGTTGATCGAGTTCACTGCCACCAGACGGGTGCCCTTGAGGAAGCCCTGGTCGGCGAAGCTGGCCTTGACCATTTCCTGGCAGTCGTCGAAGTTGCCGTCGATGGCGATGTTGTGGATGTTCTCGCCGAGGATGGTGGTCATCTGCCGGCGCTGCACTTCCGAGACGCGGTTGTGCGGATGCAGGATGAAGATGTCGACGTTGTCGCAACGCTTGCAACCTTCGATGGCCGCCGAACCGGTGTCACCGGAAGTGGCACCAATGATCACCACGCGCTCGCCGCGCTTCTCCAGCACATAGTCCAGCAGGCGACCCAGCAGTTGCAGGGCGAAGTCCTTGAACGCCAGGGTCGGGCCGTGGAACAGCTCCAGCACCCACTCATTGCCGTTGAGCTGACGCAGCGGGGCAATGGCGCCGTGGGAGAAGGCGCCCTGCTCTGACGACGCATAGGTTTCTTCCAGGATTTTCTTGAATACGGCATCCGGAATGCTGCCGGTGACGAACGGGCGCATGACACGGAACGCCAGCTCGTGATACGGCAGGCCGGCCCAGGAAGCGATTTCTTCCTGGGTAAAGCGCGGCAGGTTCTCTGGCACATAGAGACCGCCATCACTGGCCAGACCTGCCAGCAGCACATCTTCGAAATTCAGGGCCGGTGCCTGGCCACGAGTACTGATATAGCGCATGGGGACAAACCTTCGGTTTGAGCCTCAAGCCGCAAGCTTCAAGCCTCAAGTCAAAGCCGATCAGCTTCTGACTTGGCGCTTGCCGCTTGCCACTTGCGGCTGCTTCATTAATTCAAATGTTCGACGCGGATACGGACCACTGGGCCGACGACGCCCTGCAGGGCCTCCAGCGCGGTAATCGCATCGTTGATGTGCTGCTCCAGAACACGGTGGGTCAGCAGGATCATCGGCACCAGGCCATCCTGCTCTTCCACTTCCTTCTGCATGATCGATTCGATGTTGATGCCGCGCTCGGAAAGAATGCTCGCCACCTGAGCCAGTACGCCCGGGTGATCCTTGGCCTGGATGCGCAGGTAGTAGGCGCTCTCGCAGGACTCGATCGGCAGGATCGGGTGATCGGACAGGGAATCAGGCTGGAAGGCCAGGTGCGGCACGCGGTTTTCCGGGTCGCTGGTCATGGCGCGAACCACGTCCACCAGATCGGCCACCACCGACGAAGCGGTCGGCTCCATACCCGCGCCAGCACCGTAGAACAGAGTCGAACCGGCAGCATCGCCATTGACCATCACCGCGTTCATCACGCCGTTGACGTTGGCGATCAGGCGGTCAGCCGGGATCAGGGTCGGGTGTACCCGCAGCTCGATGCCGGCCTCGGTGCGGCGCGCCACACCCAGGTGCTTGATGCGGTAGCCCAGGGCTTCGGCGTAGTTCACGTCGGCCGTGGTCAGCTTGGTGATGCCTTCGGTGTAGGCCTTGTCGAACTGCAGCGGGATACCAAAGGCGATGGACGCCAGGATAGTCAGCTTGTGGGCAGCGTCGATGCCTTCAACGTCGAAGGTCGGATCGGCTTCGGCGTAACCCAGGGCCTGGGCTTCAGCCAGCACGTCTTCGAAGGTGCGGCCCTTCTCGCGCATTTCCGAGAGGATGAAGTTACCGGTGCCGTTGATGATCCCCGCCAGCCAGTTGATGCGGTTGGCCGACAGCCCTTCACGGATCGCCTTGATCACCGGAATGCCACCGGCCACAGCGGCTTCGAAGGCCACGATCACGCCCTTCTCCTGGGCCTTGGCGAAAATCTCGTTACCGTGGACGGCGATCAGCGCCTTGTTTGCGGTGACCACGTGCTTGCCGTTCTCGATGGCCTTGAGCACCAGCTCACGGGCCACGGTGTAGCCGCCCACCAGCTCGATGACGATATCGATTTCAGGGTTGGTGGCGACGGCGAAGACATCGTGGGTAATCGCAATACCGGTCGTCTGGAACTGCGGCTTTGGCGTACGGGTAGCAATCTGCGCTACTTCGATTCCACGCCCGGCACGGCGGGCAATCTCCTCGGCGTTGCGCTGAAGTACGTTTAGGGTACCGCCACCGACAGTACCCAGCCCACAGATGCCTACTTTGACCGGATTCACTCTTAACTCCCCATAAAACGGCCGACTCTAGGCCGGCCGTGGAAAACAGCCGCAAACAGCGCGGCTCTCTATTAATGGCCCGTCGGCATTCACCGGCGGGCCATGATCGTCAAAGGCTAGCGTGACGATGCAGGATTATTTCGCACCCAGGGCCAGTTTGGCGATCTGTGGTGCCGGCTGGTAGCCGGGAATGACTTGGCCATCAGCCAGGACGATGGCCGGCGTGCCATTGACGCCGATCGACTGGCCCAGGGCGAATTGCTTGGAAACCGGGTTCTCGCACTTGGCGGCCTTGATTTCCTTGCCGTCGACCATTTTGTCCAGGGCGGCTTTCTTGTCCGCCGAGCACCAGACCGCTTGCAGTTGTTCATCACCCGGCGAACCCAGGCCCTGACGCGGGAAGGCGACGTAGCGCACTTCGACACCCAGCTTGTTCAGCGCCGGTATTTCAGCGTGCAGCTTGTGGCAATACGGGCAGGTGGTGTCGGTGAACACGGTGATGTGGGTCTTGGTCTCGCCGATAGCCGGATAGACCACAGTTTCAGCGACCGGAATACCGTTGATCAACTTGGAAATGCCCAGGCGTTCGGTTTTTTCCGTCAGGTTCACCGGCTTGCCGTCCTTGAGCTGGAACAGATAGCCCTGGACCACGAACTGGCCGTCGGCACTGGCATAGAGTACGCGACTGCCCTTGAGCTTGACCTCGTACAGACCGGCCAGGGGACTGGCGGTAATGCTCTCCACCGGCACTTCGAGCTGCAGGGTCTCGAGGCTTTTGCGAATGGCTTTCTCGGCACTGTCATCGGCCATGGCGAAGGTGCTGAGCAACGCCAGGGAGGCGGCGGCAAAAATCTGGGTCAAACGCATGGGAACTCCTGAAGGCGGGCAAATGGGCAACTTGGAGCGGTCGCAATGGCAACGGCCCGCAAACACCCGTTTTGCAAACCGGCAAAGCCTACCACATCTGTTTGCCGGCACCGACTACGGGCGACGCAAAGCGCCGCCCGGGAGCCAAATCAACCCCGCGGGTGATGCTTGGCGTGCAGATCCTGGAGACGGGCACGGGCCACATGGGTATAGATCTGGGTGGTGGACAGATCACTGTGGCCCAGCAACATCTGCACCACTCGCAGATCGGCACCGTGATTGAGCAAGTGCGTGGCGAAGGCGTGGCGCAGGGTGTGAGGCGACAGCGCCTTGCCGATCCCGGCCACCTTGGCCTGGTGCTTGATCCGGTGCCAGAAGGTCTGCCGCGTCATCTGCTCGCCACGCGAGCTGGGAAACAGCACATCGCTGGGCCGCCCGCCCAGCAGCTCGGCCCGGGCATCACGCATGTATCGCTCGACCCAGACAATCGCTTCCTCGCCCATGGGCACCAGGCGCTCCTTGCTGCCCTTGCCCATGACCCGCAACACACCCTGGCGCAGGTTCACCTGCTCCAGGGTCAGGCTGATCAGCTCGGTCACCCGCAGGCCGCAGGCGTAGAGCACCTCCAGCATGGCGCGGTCGCGCTGGCCGATGGCCTCGCTCAAGTCCGGCGCCGCCAGCAACGCCTCGACATCGGCCTCCGACAGGGACTTGGGCAGCGGACGCCCCAGTTGCGGCATGTCGATCTGCAAAGTCGGGTCGATCTCGATCAGCTTTTCTCGCAGCAAATAGCGATAGAAGCCACGCACCCCCGAGAGGAATCTGGCCGTGGACCGGGGCTTGTAGGCCTGCTCCACGCGCCAGGCCAGATGATCGAGGATCAGTTCGCGTCCGGCCCGCGGCAACTCCAGCCCCTGCTCCTGCAACCAGCCGTTGAACAGCGCCAGGTCACTGCGATAGGCATGGCGGGTGTTGTCGGACAGGCCTTTCTCCAGCCACAGGGCATCGAGAAAACGGTCGATCAGGGGGTGGTCGATGGCGGGCATAAAGACTCGAAAGGCACGGCCCAGGGGCCACGCGTAAAAAATAGTGAACTGCGCAGAGGGTCGCTAGTCTTTCATAGCCAGCCATTTCAAGGAACAGGGTGCATTGATGAGTGAACAACAGATTCTGCTGGCCTTCGGCGGCATCGGCGCGGCGGCACTGGGTTGCCAATGGCTGGCCTGGAGACTGAAACTGCCGGCCATTCTGTTCCTGCTGCTGAGCGGCATTCTCGCAGGCCCCGTGCTGGGCTGGCTCGACCCCCAGGAGATGTTCGGCCCGCTGTTGATGCCTCTGGTATCCCTGGCGGTGGCGCTGATCCTGTTCGAAGGCAGCCTGACCCTGCACCTCTCGGAATGGCGTGAAATCGGCAGCGTGGTGCACCGGCTAGTGACCATCGGCGCGCTGTCCACCTGGGCGGTGATCACCCTCGCCACTCACTGGCTGCTGGGCTTCGACTGGATGCTGGCGCTGCTGTTCGGCACCCTGACGCTGGTCACCGGACCAACAGTGATCGTGCCCATGTTGCGAGTGGTTCGGCCCAAGGCCTCGATCGCCAATATCCTGCGCTGGGAGGGCATCGTCATCGACCCTATCGGCGCCCTGCTGGCAGTGGTGGTCTACAGCTTCATCATCGCCAGTGCCGCCGGTGAGGGCCTGAGCCACAGCCTGCTGACCTTTGGCGGAGTGATTCTGTGCGGCAGCCTGTTCGGCATCGCCGGCGGCTGGGTCCTGGGCACCATCATGCGTCGCCAGTGGCTACCGGAGTACCTGCACAACCTGGCGACCCTGGCCGCAGTCCTGGGAATCTTCATCGCCTCCAACCAGGTGATGCACGAATCCGGGCTGCTGGCGGTGACCCTGATGGGCATGTGGATGGCCAATATGAAGGGCGTGGACGTGCGACACATCCTGCACTTCAAGGAAAACCTCAGCGTGCTGCTGATCTCCGGGCTATTCATCCTGCTGGCAGCGCGCCTGGATCTGAAGGCACTGATCGCCCTGGGGCCGCTGGTGCTGATACTGCTGCTGGTGATCCAGTTCATCGCTCGCCCGCTGAACGTGTTGCTGTCCACTGCCGGTTCCAGCCTCAACTGGCGTGAACGCGCCTTGCTGGCCTGGATTGCACCAAGGGGGATTGTCGCAGCAGCGGTGTCGGCCATCTTCGCCATCCGCCTGGATGAAGCCGGTCACGAGGGGGCGTTGCTGCTGGTGCCACTGACCTTTGCCGTGATCATCGGTACCGTGGTCCTGCAAAGCGCTACTGCCCGGCCCTTGGCGCGCCTGTTGAAAGTGGCCGAACCGGCCCCCAGCGGCTTCCTGATTGTCGGCGCCAACGGCCCGGCACGCACCATTGGCAAGGCCTTGCAGCAGCTGGGCAGCCGAGTGCTGCTGACCGACTCCAGTTGGGAGAATATCCGTGCAGCACGCATGGAAGGCCTGCCCACCTATTTCGGCAATCCGGCCTCGCAGCACGCCGACGCGCATCTGGATCTGGTGGGATTGGGGCATTTGCTGGCGCTCTCACCTTCAGGCGAACTCAACACCCTGGCGGCCATGCGCTTTCGTCACGACTTTGGCCATCAGCGCCTTTACGCCCTGGCCAACAGCCAGGAAAGCCGACGCACCGACAAGCACCGCGCCAGCCACGAACATCGCGGCCAGCTTCTGGGCAGCGAAGCCTTGACCTACACCAAACTGGCGAGCCTGCTGGGCCAGGGCGCCGAGCTATACAGCACGCACCTGACCGAAGCCTTTGGCTGGGGCGACTACCAGACTTTGCACGGCGAACGCGCGACCCTGCTGTTCGCCCGCGACAGCAACGGCTGGGTGCATGTAGTCACCCCAGAAAGCGACCTCAAGCCGACGGCTGGCTGGACCCTGCTGGCCCTGATCCTGCCCGAGTCCCTGTAACCGAGCTCCCCTGTAGGATCTGGCTTGCCAGCGAAGAGGCCCGCAAGAACGCCTTCGCCGGCAAGCCGGCTCCTACGCTGCGAATCCTGGAAGCACCGGCACCGGACGCTTGTCGTCATCGATGGCGACGAAACTGAACAGGCCATGAATGGCCTTCTCCCTTCCGTCGCAGCTCATGCTCTCGACAAACACCTCCACCTCGACCTTGAGGCTGGTGTTGCCCACCTTTACTACCCGACCTACCAGCTCAACGATCGAACCAGCAGCAATCGGATGATTGAAGTCGATCCGATCAGTGGACACCGTCACCAGCGGCAAGCGACAGAAACGCGTGGCAGCAATGAACGAAACTTCGTCCATCCATGCCAGGGCAGTGCCACCGAACAGGGTGTTGTGGTGATTGGTGGTGGACGGGAATACCGCCTTGGTCACGCGGGTCACCGAGAGCTCGGTGCGGCGCTGAATTTCTTGCTCACGAAGGGTCATCGGACTACTGCCTGAATGGATAGATCCGCGCAGGGGCACGCTGCGGGCATGGAACACCGATGAGCGCTGCAAGGCAGCGACCAAAGGCTTGATGGGAACAATCGGGGGCCGCCTGCCTGTGGATAACAACAGACCAGGAGCGCCGGGAGTGCGTGACTCACCCTAGGTGTCCCGTGCTGGCTGCACGGCGCGGGCGATCACACTTTATTGGGTCGGCGAGTATATCGCCGCCCGGCAGGGGCCGAAAGAACCCGGCTGGGGTCAGAGGCCACGATCGGCGATAAAAAATGCGATCATCCGCGCACTGAAAACGGAGACTCGCCGCCATGGATGCCCTGCCCACGCCTTCGCTCGTCGCGCACCTGCAGCAACGCCTGAACGCCGACAGAGTGGATCATCCGAATTTCTTGGGCCCGCCGCTCGACATCAGCCCACTGACACCCGCTCAACTGGGCAGCCTGTGGCCGGCTATCCGCCGAGCCCTGCGCGACCCTGCCAACCCGGCTGCGCAGCAACTGGCGACCTCGATTGTGCAGCAGGCCACACAACTGGAACTGAGCCCAGCCCTCGATCAAACCACCCTGCTAGAGGCGCTGCGCACCTGCCTGAATTGGCAGGAGGCGGTGGAGCAACTCGCCTGTTTCAGCGGTACACCGAACGCCGCCCTGGCCGAGGAACTGCGCAGGATCCTCGATGAACCCTGCACACAGTGGGCGGCGAATTACCACCAGGCGTACGTGCTGGCGCAATGGGTGGATGAAGAGGCTCAGGCGGCGCTGCGGCGTTGCGTGGAACAGCACTACGCCGATGCACCCTACGCCCGGCAGGAGTTCGAACGGCTTGGGCAACTGGAACCCCGCTCACAGCAGGTCCTGGCCGGCAGCGAGTACTGGACCGGCCATCATCACCTGAGTGCTGACCCGGCCAGGGTGCTGGTGGATGACGCGGCCTACGTCGAATTCTCACAGCAGATCCTCAGCACCGCAGCCCAGCGCCTGGACGCTATCCACAGCGGCGCCACACCCTATGTGGCCGATGGCGCCTTCACCACCCATGACACCCCGGTGATCGCCCGCGCCGCCCGGGTCGCCCTGCTGCGCGATGCCTCCTGGCTGCCACCGCTAATGGACATTTTGCTGCCCAAGGCCTGCGTCGCCCCGACCCAGGCCAAGACCGCCCCGTCACAGTCCCTGGCCATTGCACTGGGGCACTGCATCGAGCAGGTGCCAACCCCGGAAAGCGTGCAGGCCCTGCGCAACGCCCTGAGCCTGGTGCGGCATGCCAGTATCCAGAAAAAACTCACACGCAACCTCAAACCTGCCGAACGCGGCCTGGCCCAACGCCCCGAAATCGCCCTGCGTCTGGCCCCCACCAGCACGCCGAGCAAGGCCCAGCACGGGCTTCTGGCCAGTTGCCTGGAGTCCGGACTGTGGCAAGCCTTTGAGCTGTCTTTCAGCGACTGGCGAAAGCAATTGGCGGACTCCGCCGTGGGCTCGCCCTTTGCCCGCTCATTGGTCTGGGTTGCCCATTGCGGGCATGGCCAACGCCGCAGCTTCCTGCTGAACGCGGATGCGCAAGCGGTAGACCCCTGGGGCCAGCCGCTAAGCCTGGATGCCGGGTGCAGGATTTCACTGTGGCACCCGCTGTCAGCCAACGCCGCAGAGCGCCACGCCTGGCAAAACCTGATCAGCGAACGCCGGATCAAACAGCCGCTGCGCCAGGTGTTTCGCGAGTACTACCTGCCGTCCCAGCAAGAGCGGGAAAGCCATACCTGCCAGGCATTCGCCGGCTACAGCCTGTCCATCCGCCCACTGATCGGCCTGGCCCGCCGCGAAGGCTGGAAGATCGACAGGGACAGCGGCCTGAGCCGCAACCTGGGTGATATCCGGGTGAGTTTTGCGGTGGACGCAGCACTCTATCCGGGGCTGCAGGGGCACTGCCTGTCCGGTAGCGCAAGCTTCGCTCGACGCGTCGATAAATACTGGCAGCCAATACTGCTGCTGGATGTGCCGCCGCAGGTGTTTTCAGAGGCCTGCCGGGCCATCGACCTACTGGTCAGCGTCAGCAGTTTCGCCATCGAAGAACTGGCACAGACTGCCACCGGCCAATCCTTGCCGCAAATGCCAGCGGCCAAGCGCGAGCAACGCCTGAATCTGTTGGCCGAGCACAATCTCACCCAGATGACGCTGATGCGCCAACACGTACTGAGCACGGCTTTCGCCACGCTTATCGAGGAGGGGGTGTTGTCGATGGAGGGGCGCCATGTCCGCGTCGGCGAGCATGCGGTGCATCTGGTCACCGGGCGCGTGACGCGCGATGGAGAACCCGTGGAAGTGGCCCTGGCGGCACAAAGTGGCAAATTGACCGCCCTGCCCTGGCTGCCTTATGACGAGGTACTGCTGGAACGGATCGCCAACACCGTCTGCGCCCTGCTGAACCGCTCCGGGCACTAAATGACAGGCAACAAAAAAGCAGCCCGTAGGCTGCTTTTTTCTGCATCGGAAGCTGGACTTAAACCAGTTTTTCCTTGATGCGAGCTGCTTTACCCGACAGGTCGCGCAGGTAGTACAGCTTGGCTTTACGCACGTCACCGCGACGCTTAACAGCCATGCTGTCGATCTGCGGGCTGTAGGTCTGGAAAGTACGCTCTACGCCAACACCGTTGGAGATTTTACGTACGGTGAACGCGCTGTTCACACCGCGGTTGCGCTTGGCGATAACTACGCCTTCGAACGCCTGCAGACGGGAACGATCGCCTTCCTTCACTTTCACCTGAACGACAATGGTGTCGCCCGGGGCAAAGGCTGGGATCTCTTTGGTCATCTGCTCTGCTTCGAGTGCAAGGATGATTTTGTTGGTCATGCTGTGCTCCTAAGGTAAATCGTCGGATCTACCATCGATACGTTGTTAACTATCGTCCCGCTCGCGGAGATATTCCTCGAGCAGCTTCTTCTCTTCTCCAGAAAGCGAGCGGCTTTCCAGAAGATCGGCGCGTCGTTCATAGGTCCGACCAAGGGACTGCTGTAAACGCCAACGCCGGATGTGTGCGTGGTTGCCACTTAGCAACACGTCGGGAACACGCTGATCCGCATACACCTCCGGTCGGGTGTAGTGCGGGCAATCCAGCAGACCGTCCGTGAAGGAATCTTCCTCCGCGGAATCCACATGCCCTAAAGCTCCGGGCAGCAGTCGCGTAACCGCATCAATCAGGACCATCGCCGGCAGCTCGCCACCGGAGAGTACATAGTCGCCAATCGACCACTCTTCATCGACATGAGCTTCAATAAAACGCTCGTCAATGCCTTCATAACGACCAGCAATCAGGATCAATGCATCCTCATTCGCCAACTCGCGTACCGCCGACTGATTCAGTTGACGGCCTTGGGGCGACAGGTAAATCACCTTCGCACCCTCCCCGGCTGCGTTTCTGGCCTGAACCAGTGCATCCTCCAGGGGCTTGATCTTCATCACCATGCCAGGGCCACCGCCAAACGGGCGATCGTCCACAGTGTGATGTCGATCCGTGGTGTAGTCCCGCGGATTCCAACAGGTGAGCTGCAAGAGCCCCTGTTTCACCGCGCGGCTGGTTATGCCGTATTCGCTGATGGCGGAAAACATCTCGGGAAACAAACTGATCACTTCTACGCGCAAGTTAGCCACGCTTAGAAGTCCGCATCCCATTCCACCTTCATCTCGCCTGCCGCCAGGTCGACGCTCAACACACATTGCTCGGTATAGGGCAACAAGCGTTCACGATCATCCAGGCTGCCAACGCAAGGCTTGACCACCATTACATCGTTCGAGCCGGTCTCCAGCAGGTGATCGATCTGCCCGAGCAGTTGCCCGAGGGTGTCGATAACCTTGAGACCTTGTAGCTGGTACCAGTAGTACTCGCCGTCGGTCAGTTCAGGGAACAGGTTGCGCGGCACGCAGATCTCGTAACCGGCCAGAAGACGAGCTTCTTCGCGATCATCAAGACCCTTGAGCTTTGCGACCAGGAACTTGTCGTTCCCGCGTCCGCTGACCAGCTCAACCTGTTTCACGCTACCTTCGCGCTTGAGCGTCCAGGTTTTGTAGTCCAACAGGTTTTTAATCGGATCAGTAAAGGAAAAGACCTTCACTTCGCCGCGAACGCCATGAACAGAGTAGATTTTGCCGATAACGATCAAATCATCAGCAGGAGCTGGCGTCGCGTTCATAGGGTTCAGGCTGCAGCCTTAGCCGATTCCTTCAGCAACTGAGCAACGCGCTCAGAAGGCTGTGCACCAACGCTCAGCCAGTAGGCTACGCGCTCTTGGTTCACGGACAGGCGGACTTCTTGACCACGAGCGATCGGGTTGAAGAAGCCAACTTGTTCTTTGTGCGAACCGTCGCGTGGGTTACGGCTGTCGGTCACGGTCAAGTGGTAAAACGGGCGCTTTTTGGAGCCGCCAAGGGCAAGACGGATTGTTAGCATGTGAACATCGTTCCTGTAGTCGGTGCTGCAAATCTAAATGCACAGCGGGCATGGGTGCCCGAAAGGCCGCATATTCTAAGGAATATCCGGACTTTTGCAAATGACTTTTTCCGGCGCCTATCGGCTGCCACTCAGATTTGCTATGGAGCCGCCGCAAGCGGCAGCGAGTGAGCGCGCCCCAATCGAGGGTTTGCTCGAGATTCCACGTCCCCGTGGAAAAGCGCCGACATGACTGCCGGCGCGGATTCTTCACATTTTCGGCATGCCGCCGCCGGGCAACATTCCGCCCATGCCGCGCATCATTTTGGCCATCCCGCCCTTGGCGGAGAACTTCTTCATCATCTTCTGCATCTGCTTGTGCTGCTTGATCAAGCGACCGATGTCCTGCACCTGGGTGCCAGAGCCCATGGCGATCCGACGCTTGCGCGAACCGCTGATCAGCTCAGGGTCGCGGCGCTCGGCCGGGGTCATGGAGTTGATGATGGCTTCCATCTGCTTGAACTGCTTTTCAGCGGCGTTCTGTGCGTTGCCCATCTGCGACAGGTTAACCCCACCGATATTCGGCAGCTTATCCATCAGACCACCAAGGCCGCCCATGTTCTTCATCTGCTGCAACTGATCGCGGAAGTCTTCGAGGTCGAAGCCCTTGCCCTTCTTCAGCTTCTTGGCCAGTTTGTCGGCCTTTTCCTTGTCGAGAGTCTGCTCGGCCTGCTCGATCAGGCTGAGCACGTCGCCCATGCCGAGAATTCGCGAAGCAATACGCTCAGGGTGGAACGGCTCCAGGGCCTCGGTCTTCTCACCCATACCGATGAACTTGATCGGTTTGCCGGTGATGGCCCGTACCGACAGCGCGGCACCACCGCGGGCGTCACCGTCGACCTTGGTCAGGATCACACCGGTCAGCGGCAGCGCGTCGCCAAAGGCCTTGGCGGTGTTGGCGGCGTCCTGGCCAGTCATGGCGTCGACCACGAACAGGGTTTCCACCGGCTTGATGGCCGCGTGCAACGCCTGGATCTCGTCCATCATCTCGCTGTCGACGTGCAGGCGACCGGCGGTATCGACAATCACCACGTCGATGAACTTGAGCTTCGCCTCCTTTATAGCCGCCTCGGCAATGGCCACCGGCTTCTGGCTAAGATCAGAAGGAAAGAAGGTCACGCCAATATCATTGGCCAGGGTTTCCAGCTGTTTGATCGCTGCCGGACGGTATACGTCAGCAGACACCACCATCACGCTCTTTTTCTTGCGCTCTTTAAGGAAGCGCGCGAGCTTGCCGGCAGTGGTGGTCTTACCCGCACCTTGCAGACCGGCCATCAGCACCACTGCCGGAGGCACGGCGCTGAGGTTCAGGTCTTCGTTGGCCGCGCCCATCAGGCTTTCCAGCTCGGCCTGGACAATCTTCACAAAGGCCTGGCCCGGGGTCAGGCTACGGGACACTTCGGTGCCGACCGCACGCTCCTTCACCGAGTTGACGAAGTCTTTGACCACCGGCAATGCGACGTCAGCCTCGAGCAACGCCATGCGCACTTCACGCAAGGTGTCTTTGATGTTGTCCTCGGTCAGCTTGGCCTTGCCAGTGACATGGCGCAGCGTCTGCGAGAGACGGTCGGTTAGGTTTTCAAACATGCTCGATCCTTTCAGGCCCAAGGTAGACCGGGGTAATGGCGGCCCAGAGCTTAATAAACAAGAGCTCGATGAGCCTGCGGCGTGGGCAGGTCGCGGATTATAGCGAAGACTGTGCGTGGCGGACACCTCGCCGTCTGCTTGCGTGGTCTTTCAGGGCTGTGGGTTCTATGCCAAACTCAGCGACTTTCGGGCCTGCCTAACAGGATTTATGCTCCCCTTGTCACCCAGTTTGCTACCCACTCTCGCCGCCGCCGTCCTTTATGCCGCTGCGACCTTCTATCAAGGCTCTCGCCTGGCCACAGGCGCCAAGGCGAACAAGCGCCTGCTGGTTATGCTGGGCATCCTGGCCCTGCTCGCCCACGGCATCAGCCTGCTGACCCATTTGCTGACCCCGGTCGGCCTGGGCCTGGACTTCTTCAGCGCCGCCAGCCTGATCGCCGCAGCGGTCATCGCCCTGACCCTGCTGGCCTGCTGGCGGATTCCCGTGGAAAACCTGCTGGTACTGCTGTTCCCCCTCGGCGCCCTGACTGCGCTACTGGCGCAGTTCGTGCCTACCGGCACCGTGCCTGTGATCGATGAGGAACCGGGGATTCTCGCCCATATCCTGCTGTCGATCCTGGCCTACGGCATGTTCACCATCGCGGTGTTCCAGTCCCTGTTACTGCTGGTGCAGGACCATCAGCTGAAAAACAAGCACCCCTCCGGACTGATCAGGAACTTCCCACCCCTGCAAACCATGGAAAGCCTGCTGTTCGGCTTTCTCTGGGCCGGCTGGACCCTGCTCTCGCTGTCGCTGATCTCCGGCTGGCTGTTCGTCGAGAACCTGTTCGCCCAGCACCTGGTGCACAAGACCCTGCTGGCCTGCCTGGCCTGGGTGGTGTTCAGCGTACTGCTGTGGGGCCGCAACCGTCTGGGCTGGCGCGGACACAAGGCGATTCGCTGGACCCTGGCAGGTTTCTGCCTGCTGATGCTGGCGTACTTCGGCAGCAAGCTGGTTCGTGAATACATCCTGCACATCTGACGACCGGCCATGACCGACTCCCTGCCCTCCGGGCCCATGCTTGCGGTAATCGCCCTGCTCATCGTCTGGTCGGGCCTGTTCACCGCTATCGATGCCGCCCAGCAGCACCTGCTGACCCAACGCAACGGCTCGCGCCCGGGCGACAAGCCGACGGCGCGACTGGCCTTTCCCAAGGAAAGCCTGATCCTGTGCAACACCCTGTGCCGAGTCCTGGCAGTGATCATCAGCACCTTGGTGGCACTGTTCTACTGGGCGGAAAACGGCCCCTGGCTGGCCTGCCTGATCAGCACCTGTGGTTTGCTGGTGCTGGCCGAATACCTGCCCCGCACCCTGGCACTGCGCTACCCGGAAAGCACCCTGAGCTTTGGCAACAGCCTGCTCGCCATCCCCATGAAGATCGTCTATCCCCTGGCCTGGCTGCTCCAGGCCATCGGCCAACTGCTATTGCGCCCTTTCGCCACCAAGACCGGCGCGGTCAAACACAGCGACGACGACCCGGCCCTGCAGGATGAAGAACCCGCCCCCCAGGAACATCACCCGCTGTCCGGCATCCATGCCCTGGACAACATCACCGTCAATGACATCCTGGTGCCTCGCAGCGAAGTCGACGGCATCAACCTGGACGACTCCATCGACGAGATCATCGCCCAGTTGCGCCTGAACAAACGTACGCGCCTGCCAGTGTTCCACAGCGATATCAACCAGGTGGAGGCGGTACTCAATACCCGGCAGATCCGCCACCTGCTGCCCGACGCCAGCCTGACCAAAGAAGCCCTGCTGGCGGCCTGCCACGAACCCTACTTCGTCCCCGAAAGCACCCCTTTGCAGTTGCAACTGCTCAACTTCCACAAGCAGCAACGGCGCCTGGGCATGGTGGTGGATGAATACGGTGAGGTATTGGGCATCGTCACCCTGGAAGACATCCTCGAAGAAATCGTTGGCGAGTTCGAAAGCGAGCACAGCCTGGACAACCCCCACATCCACCCCCAGGCCGACGGCCGCTATGTGGTGGAAGGCGCCGCCTCGATCCGTGAACTCAACAAGAGCCTGGGCTGGCACCTGCCCAGCGACGGCCCCAAGACCCTCAACGGCCTGGTCACCGAAGCACTGGAGACCATCCCCGACAGCGCCGTGTGCCTGAAGATCGGCCGCTACCGCCTGGAGATCCTCGAAACCGAGGAAAATCGTGTCAGCCGCGTGCTGATCTGGCACACCAGCAGCACCCCCGTCATCGCCTGACGTTCCCCCGTCCCTGAAGCCCTTGTTGAATCGTTAGGGGCCTTTCTATAATCGGGCGGCTTACCCAAGCTCCGCAGCCCCGCGTGCTACCCGCACTCAGCGAGATCCTGCAGCCATCATCCGCCACTGTTCGACGCGGCTCCCATCCCGAGCAGCGACCGCGCCAAACCCACATCCCTGGGTACTCGACCATAATAATTCGCTCCACTGGAGCACAGACTGTCAGGGATATCCGCATGACGACCGACACCGCCTACAGCGCTTGCGCGCCTGCTCAACCGAGCAACTCTACAACCCGGGTGGCCACTGCCAGCTTTATCGGCACCGCCATCGAGTTCTACGACTTCTACGTCTACGCCACCGCCGCCGCACTGGTGATAGGGCCGGTATTCTTTCCCCAGACCTCCGGCACCGCGCAGATGCTCTCGGCCTTTCTGACCTTTGGCATCGCCTTCCTCGCCCGCCCCCTGGGTTCGGCGTTGTTCGGCCACTTTGGCGACCGGATCGGACGCAAATCGACCCTGGTGGCCTCCCTTCTGCTGATGGGGGTGTGCACCACCCTGATCGGCGTGCTACCGGGTTATGCCAGCATCGGCGCCTGGGCGCCGATCCTGCTCTGCGTACTGCGCTTCGGCCAGGGACTGGGGCTGGGAGGCGAATGGGGTGGGGCTGCCCTGCTGGCCACCGAGAACGCTCCGCAAGGCAAGCGCGCCTGGTTCGGCATGTTCCCGCAACTGGGGCCCTCCATCGGCTTTCTCGCCGCCAACGGCCTGTTCCTGGCCCTGGCCATGGGCCTGGATGACGAGCAGTTCCGCTCCTGGGGCTGGCGTATTCCGTTTCTGCTCAGTGCCGCGCTGGTAATGGTGGGCCTGTATGTGCGCCTGAAGCTGCACGAAACCCCGGTATTCGCCAACGCCGTGGCACGCCAGGAACGGGTAAAGATGCCGCTGGTGGAGCTCTTCAGCCAGTACTGGCTGCCAGTACTGCTGGGCGCCGCGTCGATGGTGGTGTGCTACGCGCTGTTCTACATCTCCACGGTATTTTCCCTGAGCTACGGCGTCTCGACCCTGGGCTACAGCCGGGAAACCTTCCTCGGCCTACTGTGTTTCGCAGTGCTGTTCATGGCTGCGGCCACTCCACTGTCGGCCTGGGCCAGTGACCGCTTCGGGCGCAAACCGGTGCTGATTGTCGGTGCCGTGCTGGCGATTCTCTCCGGCTTCACCATGGAACCCTTGCTGACTCAGGGCTCCACCGCCGGCGTGGCGCTGTTCCTGTGCATCGAGCTGTTCCTGATGGGGGTGACCTTCGCCCCGATGGGCGCGCTGCTGCCGGAACTGTTTCCGACCCACGTGCGTTATACCGGCGCTTCGGCGGCTTATAACCTGGGGGGCATTGTCGGTGCTTCGGCGGCACCCTTCTTCGCCCAGAAACTGGTGGCGATGGGCGGGTTGAGCTGGGTGGGTGGCTATGTTTCGGGGGCGGCGATCCTGAGCTTGATCGCGGTGCTGTGCTTGAAGGAAACGCGCAATAACGATCTGAATCGGATTGCCTGAGCGGCCGCTTCGCGAGCGAGCTCGCTCCTACAGGTTCAATGCAAACCTTGTGGGAGCGACCTCGCTCGCGATGCTTCTCAGAGTTCGACCACTACCGCTTGCGCAGCGCGGGTCGCCTTGGCCCGGGCGGCTTCGATGGACTCATCACGGGCCAGGGCCACGCCCATGCGCCGCTGACCGTTGACTTCCGGCTTGCCGAACAGACGCAACGCAGTGTCCGGCTCGCTCAGGGCAGCCCCCAGATTGGCGAAGGCGGTCTGAGTGGATTTGCCTTCCACCAGAATCACCGCCGAAGCCGATGGCCCGAACTGGCGGATCAGCGGAATCGGCAAGCCGAGGATCGCCCGCGCATGCAGGGCGAACTGCGACAGATCCTGGGAAATCAGGGTCACCAGGCCGGTGTCATGGGGACGCGGTGACACTTCGCTGAACCACACCTGATCACCTTTGATGAACAGCTCCACGCCGAACAGACCACGGCCGCCCAAGGCTTCGGTCACCGCCTTGGCCACGCGCTCGGACTCGGCCAGAGCTTTCGGGCTCATGGCCTGGGGCTGCCAGGATTCCTGGTAGTCGCCCTTTTCCTGACGATGGCCGACCGGGGCACAGAAGGTGGTGCCGCCAACGTGGCGCACGGTCAGCAGAGTGATTTCGTAGTCGAAGTCGATAAAGCCCTCGATGATCACCCGCCCCTTGCCGGCACGCCCGCCTTCCTGGGCGTAGTCCCAGGCTTTCTGTACGTCATCGACACTGCGCAGCAGGCTCTGGCCCTTGCCCGAGGAGCTCATGACCGGCTTGACCACGCAAGGGAAACCCAGGTCTTGCACAGCCTGGCGATAGTCTTCGAAGGTATCGGCGAAGTGGTAAGGCGAGGTCGGCAGGTCCAGTTCTTCAGCCGCCAGACGACGAATGCCTTCACGGTTCATGGTCAACGAAGTCGCCCGGGCGGTGGGGATTACGGTGAAGCCTTCCGCCTCCAATTCCACCAGGGTCGCGGTGGCGATGGCTTCGATTTCAGGAACGATAAAGTGCGGCTTCTCGGCCTCGATCACCGCCCGCAGGGCCGCACCGTCGAGCATGTTGATCACGTGGCTGCGATGGGCCACCTGCATCGCCGGCGCATTGGCATAGCGGTCCACGGCAATCACCTCGACACCCAGGCGTTGCAGCTCGATCACCACTTCCTTGCCCAACTCACCACAACCACAAAGCAAGACGCGGGTCGCGGTTGGCGACAATGGAGTTCCGATACGAGTCATCTGAAGGTCCTCAAAGGAGCGGATCATCGAGGGCCGAGCGCCAGGCGGGCGACCCATGGGGAAAGAGCGCGGCATTTTACATGAACCGCAGCCTTTGGCTCAGCCGGCGCACGCCGCTTTGCGCAAACGCCAAGCCATGGCCAACCAGACCACGGTGACCCCGGCGAATTTCGAACCCAGGGCGGTGAAGATCACCCCCGGGGTCAGGGCATCGATCATGCCGAAGAAGATGAAAGTATCCAGGGGAATGCTCAGGGCCGAGCTTATCCACAGACGATCGTGCAGGGGTCGCTTGGTGATGCTGAACACCAGCCAGTCGATGCATTCCGAAACGGCAAAGGCGGTGGCACTGGCCAGGGCGATGGTGGGGTCGGAGGTCACGTAGGACAGCACCAGGGCCGCCAGCATGGCGATGATGGCGCCGTGGCCAAAGCGGGTCTGCACCATGTCGCGCAGGACGAAGACCAGCCCGCCCCAAGCCGACCAGATGATGTCCAGGTGCGGGGCAACGGAAAAGGCATAGTTGATCAGCACGACACTGCTGATATAGGTGATCAGGAAGAGCATGAGGGCGAAAAGTACCTGTCAGGAAGGTGAACAGGTTACTGCAGGCGCGGGTTTGGGCCAAGAAACCCTTTCGCCGGCAAGCCACCCACACCAGGCTTGCCGGCGACAAGGGCGGATCAGCTCGCCGAACTGGAGCCGACCATCCACAGCAGTCCGCTGGACTTGGCCCGTTCATGGCACAGGGCCAGGACCGCACGGCGCTCGGTATTGTCCATGCGGCTCCAGCTGGTGATTTCATCCACGGTGCGCTGGCAACCGGTACAGATGTCTTGTTCATCCAGGGCGCAGATGCTCACGCAAGGCGAGGCAACGGGTCTTTCAGGGGTTGTCATTGTTCTTGCTCAACCAGGTCTCGGGCATAACGTTGAGCATTATGAACGTAGTGGGCAGCGCTGGCTTCGAGCATTTTCTTCTGGGGTTCGGTCAGTTCGCGTACCACCTTGCCCGGCGAGCCCATGACCAACGAACCGTCAGGTATTTCCTTGCCTTCGCCGATCAACGAGTTGGCGCCGATGATGCAGTTCTTGCCGATCTTCGCGCCATTGAGAATCACCGCGTTGATGCCAATCAGGCTGTAGTCGCCCACGGTGCAGCCATGCAGCATGGCGTTATGACCAATGGTCACGCCGGTGCCCAGAGTCAGCGGAAACCCCATGTCGGTATGCATCACGGCGCCGTCCTGGACGTTGCTGTGCTTGCCGATCAGGATCAACTCGTTGTCGCCACGCAGCACAGCGTTGAACCACACGCTGGCCCCCTCCTCCAGCTTGACCTTGCCCACCAGTGTGGCATTCGGGGCCACCCAGCTCTGTGGATGGGTGTCGACTCGGGCATCGCCCAGGCGGTATTTCATCTTATTGTCCTCATGGCTCAGGCAGCCGCGGGTTTATGCCATGCGAGGCGATGGCTTCAGGTATCGATAAAGGTTTTCGGCGGGTGATGCAGGCTGATCTTGGCGTCGTACAGCAGGTTGACCAGTTCGACGACCATGATCGCGGTCAGGCCCCAGATCTTGTACTCGCCGAAGCGGTAGCTGGGGACGTACCAACTGCGACCCTGATAGTCGATGCGATGGGTGTGTTCACGGGGGTCCTGGCGAAAGAACTCCAGGGGGACGCTGAAAACGGCGGCGATCTCGGCATCATTGGCCTGGTATTCGACATAGTCGGGAATCACCCCGACGTAAGGCGTGACCTTGATCCCGTGCAGGGAAATCAGCGGACTCAAGGGCCCGATGACTTCCACCAATCCCGGCGGCAGGCCGATCTCTTCCTCGGCCTCCCGTAGCGCGGTGAAGATCAGGTCCGGGTCTTCCGGATCGCGCCGGCCACCGGGAAAGGCCACTTCACCACCATGGGTCGAAAGCCCGCTGGCGCGAAGGGTCAGCACCAGCTCCGGTTCATCGCTGCGGGTGATGGGCACCAGCACCGCAGCCTCGGGAAAACGACGGTCGGTCTCCAGCGTTCTTGGCGTGTAATGGCTTACCCGATGAAGTAGCTCGTCCAGCATGAGGCATCTCGATCTGTTGGCTACCGTGCATCATGCACCAATCCAATCAGAGGCCCAACCCCCGCACCTGTAACGACAACTTGCCGACAACCGGGCGGCGCGCCAAGATAGCCCCAGCCTTTTCGGATACCCCACATGAAATTTTGCAGCCAGTGCGGCAACCCGGTGACCCAGCGCATTCCCGAAGGCGACTCGCGCCTGCGTTTCGTCTGCGATCACTGCCAGACCATTCACTACCAGAACCCCAACATCGTCGCCGGGTGCCTGGCCACCTGGGAGGGCAAGGTATTGCTCTGCCGGCGCGCCATCGAGCCGCGTCTGGGCTACTGGACCCTGCCGGCAGGCTTCATGGAGAACGGCGAGACCGTGGAACAGGCGGCCATCCGCGAAACCTGCGAGGAGGCCTGCGCCCGGGTACGCAACCTGAACATCTACACCCTGATCGACGTACCGCACATCAGCCAGGTGCACGTGTTCTTTCGCGCGGAACTGGCCGACCTGGACTTCGCCGCCGGCCCCGAGAGCCTGGAAGTGCAGCTGTTCGACGAAGCCGATATCCCTTGGTCCGAGCTGGCTTTCCGCACCGTCGGCCGTACCTTAGAATGCTTCTTCGCTGACCGGCGGACACAGGCATTTGCCGTGCGCTCCGAATCCATTCCGCCGCTCTCTCAGCCTGCCATCAGTTAAACAATAAAAACGTGCACGGAACCTGTGCGCGCCTGGGGATATCGTGTCAATGCGCTGGTTGCTTGCCCTGCTGTGCTGTTCCTTCGTCGCTCTGTCTCAAGCCTCCACGGTGGAAACCCTGGACGGCAAGGTCATCGAAAAAGTCCTGGTGCTCAAATCCGCCCATCAACTGCAATTGATCAATGGCGGCAAACCACTGAAAACCTACCGGATTTCCCTGGGCAAGAAACCCAAGGGCCCCAAGCTCATGGAAGGCGATAAACGCACCCCGGAAGGCCTTTACTGGCTCGACTGGCGCAAGACCAGTGATCGCTACAACCTGGCCATGCACATCTCCTACCCGAACATCACCGACTCCGCGCGCTCGCGCCGTGAAGGGGTCAACCCCGGTGGCATGATCATGATCCATGGCACCCCGGACACCGAAGAGTTTCCCGAGCAGTACTTTCACACTCTCGACTGGACCGACGGCTGCATCGCCATGCGCAATGTCGACATGCGCGAAGTCTGGGGCCTGGTCAAAGACGGCACCATGATCGAAATCCGCCCTTAATCCCTCCTGCGCAAAAAATATTTTCCTCCCTGCCGCGCCCCGAGAGCGCGCATACCACTTGGCGATCCGCTGCGGGTCGCCGCCTGAGGTTTTGGCCATCGCTGCCAGACCTGCCTAATACCACTTCAATCCTTTATCCTCTAAAGCACCCCGAAAGTGCCCGATTTACGGCGCCCACACCCGATCAGTGGCGTTGACATGGTATTTAAGTGGTATTAGTTTTTCGGCATTACCGGGCGACAACAACCTAATAACCGCATCGGAAAACCTACAGATGAACCACCTCCTGACCCTGCGTCCCGACGACACTCAGCCGACCCCGCTGTACCTGCAACTGGCGCGCAACCTGGAAGCCGCGATTCACTCCGGCCAATGGAAAGCCGAGCAGGCACTGCCTTCGGAACGCAACCTCAGCGAACTGCTGGGCATCTCCCGGGTGACTGCGCGCAAGGCCCTGGAAGTCCTCTTCGAACGGGGCCTGATTCGGCGCAGCCAGGGCTCCGGCACTTTCATCACCCCGCGCCTTGAGCAACCGCTGTCGCGCCTTTCCGGGTTCAGCGAAATGCTGCGCCTGAAAGGTTTCGTCCCCGGCTCGCAATGGCTGGAACGCACACTGACCCCGCCGACCCACGAAGAGCTGATCCGCCTCGGCCTGTCGCCCAACGACAAGGTGGCGCGCCTCAAGCGCCTGCGCAAAGCCGACGATGCGGTCATGGCGATCGAGATGAGTACCTTGCCGGCCAGCATCATTGCCCAGCCCGAGGCCGTCGGCGATTCGCTCTACGAGTACCTCGACAGCATCGGCCGTCCCGTGGTCCGAGCCCTGCAGCACATCCAGGCGATCAATGCCTCGGACGAATTCGCCGCCCTGGTGGGCATCGCCCCCGGCACCGCGATGCTGCTGATGACCCGGGTCGGCTACCTGGAAGACAACACACCGATCGAAGTCACCGACACCTACTGCCGCAACGACTACTACGACTTCGTCGCTGAACTGCGACGCTGAATCCGCCCCCTGGAGCCAGAGAAACGCCCATGTCCGAAGACAATATCCTCACGCCCCAAGGCTGGGTCCGTGGCCGCCTGATTCATCGGGACGGCAAGGTCAGCGCCATCGAAGGCAGCCCCTGCGACCCGGCGGACAACGACCTGCCCTACCTGCTGCCGGGCTTCATCGACCTGCACGTACACGGCGGCGGCGGCAAGGACGTCATGCAAGGCCGCACAGCCTTCGAGACCATCACCCGTACCCATGTGCGTTTCGGCACCACCTCGCTGCTGGCCACCACCATGACCGCCCCCAGCGAAGAAATCAGCCAGGTTCTGGCTGAGCTTGGAACCTACGCCGAGCAGCGCCCCCATGGCTGTGCCCGGGTCCTCGGGGTGCACCTGGAAGGCCCCTACATCAACCCCGGCAAGCTCGGTGCACAACCCAACTTCGCCCACACCGCGCTCATGGCGGAAGTGGAGAAGTACCTGCAACTGGCGCCCATCCGGGTGATCACCATCGCCCCGGAAATCGCCGGCCATGACGCACTGATCCGCGCCCTCAGCGCCCGCGGCGTGCGCATGCAGATCGGCCACACCCTGGGCAGCTACGAAGAAGGCGTGGCCGCCCTTGCCGCCGGTGCCACCAGCTTCACCCACCTGTACAACGCCATGAGCCCACTGCATCACCGCGAACCGGGCATCGTCGGTGCGGCCCTGGCTCATGCCCAGTACGCCGAACTGATCCCCGACCTGCTGCACGTGCATCCCGGCGCCATGCGCGTGGCCCTGCGCTCGATCCCCTGCCTGTACTGCGTCACCGACTCCACCGCGGCCGCCGGCATGCCCGACGGTGAGTACAAGCTGGGCAGCCACACCGTGACCAAGTGCCTGGGGGGTGTACGCCTGGCCGACGGCACCCTGGCCGGCAGCACCCTGACCATGGACCAGGCCCTGCGCAATCTGGTGAAAATCGGTTTGCCCCTGGCCGAAGCCTCCCAGCGCCTGTCGCAATTTCCCGCCGATTACCTCGGCATCCCTGAACGCGGCCGCCTGCAACCTGGCAGCTGGGCCGACAGCGTGCGCCTGGACCGCGCACTCACACTGACCGCCGTCATGGTCGAAGGAGAAGACATTGACTTCAAAAATGCTTGAAGAGGCGCTGTCCTCACACGCTGCCGTGAGCAGCCAATTGAAGCACCTGGATCCGTCGCTGATCGAAGTCGCCGGCCGCCTGCGCCGCCAGCCACCACAAGTGGCAATGACCGTGGCCCGGGGCAGTTCCGACCATGCCGCCAGCTACTTTGCCTACCTGACCATGCAACAGGTGGGCATCCCGGTGGCCTCGCTGCCGATGTCGGTGGTGACCATGCAACAGGCGCCCCTGCGGGTCAGCGGCCAGGCGGTGTTTGCCTTCTCGCAATCGGGACAGAGCCCGGACCTGGTGAACAGCGTGCGCCTACTGCGCAAACGCGGCGCCCTGAGCGTGGCCATGGTCAATGCGCAAAACAGCCCTCTGGAAGCCGCCAGCGAATTCTCCCTGCCGCTGTACGCCGGTGCCGAGCAGAGCGTGGCCGCCACCAAGAGCTTCATCGCCACCCTGAGCGCCAGCGCCCGCCTGATCGGTCACTGGAACGAGGACAACCAGTTGCTGGAAGCCGGCCTGGCATTGCCCGAAGGTTTGCAGCAAGCCGCGACCCAGGACTGGGACCTGGCGATCAACGCCCTGCGCGATTGCCAGCGGCTGATGGTCATCGGCCGCGGCGCCGGCTTTGCCATCGCCCAGGAAGCCGCGCTCAAGCTCAAGGAGACCTCAGCGATTCAGGCCGAAGCCTTCAGCAGCGCCGAAGTCCGTCACGGCCCGATGGCCTTGATCGACCACGACTATCCGTTGCTGGTGTTTGCCCCACGTGGCGCGGAACAGGGCGGCTTGCTGAGCCTCGCTGCCGACATGCGCCAGCGCGGCGCCAAGGTGCTGCTGGCGGCACCGGATGACATCGGCGAACGCGACCTGACCCTGAGCCGCGCCGAACACCCGGCGCTGGACCCGATCCTGGCGATCCAGAGTTTCTATGTGATGGCCGCCGGCCTGGCCGAGGCCCGCAGCATGGACCCGGACCAGCCGCGGCACCTGAGCAAAGTGACCCGCACGCACTAAGCCCCTTTGATCGATGAGTACTGCGCCATGCACAACAACAATAACGACCTGACGCTCAGTGCCCCGTTAAGCGGGCCTGTAGTGCCCTTGCGCAACGTCCCCGACCCGGTGTTCGCCAGCGGCGCCATGGGCGACGGGATTGCCATCGACCCGCTCAACGACACCCTGCACGCGCCTTGCGCCGGTGAAGTGATCCAAGTGGCTCGCACCGGGCACGCCGTGACCCTGCGGGCGGCCAACGGCGCTGAACTGCTGCTGCACCTGGGCCTGGACACCGTCGAACTGCAAGGTGAAGGGTTTGCCCTGCTGGTGGAGCAAGGCCAGCAGGTCAGCGCCGGCCAGCCCCTGCTGCGGGTTGACCTGGACCATGTGGCGCAGCATTGCCGAAGCCTGATCAGCCTGTTGATCCTGACCAACGGCGAGGGCTTCGACCTGCGCCCGCTGACCCTGTCCGCGGTCAAGGTGGGCAAGCCGTTGCTGCACATCAGCCGCCGTGCCAACGCTGACCCGCAACCGCTGGCGCCAGAGCAATCCGAGCAGCAGGCCAGCGCCCGAATCAAGGTTGCCCATCGCGGCGGCCTGCATGCCCGCCCAGCCGCCCTGGTGCGCCAGACCGCCCTGAGTTTCAACAGCCATTCGCAGTTGACCTTCAAGGACAAGAGCGCCCCCTGCACCAGCCTGATCGCCCTGATGAGCCTGGGCATCGGTGAGCAGGATGAAGTGCTGGTCAATTGCCAGGGCGCCGATTGCCAGGATGCCTTGCAGGCAATGCTGCAGACCCTCGGTACCGCGATGGCCGCAGATGCCCATGGCGAAATCCCGGCACCGGCCCCAGTCGTCCAACGCCCCGTGGAAGATGGCGTGCTGCCGGGCGTCTGCGCCGCGCCAGGCCTGGTGTGCGGGCCATTGGTGCGACTCAACGCCATGGTCCTGGCTGACGATCACGGTCAGCATCCGCCCGAGCCCCAACGGCAAGCATTGAGCGCAGCCCTGCACCAGGTGCGCGAGGAAATCCGCCACACCCTGGAGCAGGCCCGACAACGCCGCGACCAGCAGGAACAGGACATCTTCAGCGCCCACCTGGCCCTGCTCGAAGACCCAACCCTGCTGGACGCCGCCGAAGCCGCCATTGCCCGGGGGCGCGCAGCCACCCATGCCTGGAGCGCGGCGATTGCCGAGCAATGCCAAATCCTCCAGCAACTGGGCAGCGCACTGCTGGCCGAACGCGCCAACGACCTGCGGGATCTGCAGCAACGTGTACTGCGCGCCCTGCTGGGGGAGGCCTGGCACTACGATCTGCCGCCCGGGGCGATCGTCGCCGCCGAGGAGTTGACCCCTTCCGATCTTCTGCAACTTAGCGCCCAGGGCGTGGCCGGACTGTGCATGGCCGCCGGCGGCGCCACCTCCCATGTGGCGATCCTCGCCCGGGGCAAAGGCCTGCCCTGCCTGGTGGCCCTGGGTCCGGAGGTGCTGTGCATCGACGCTGGCCGCCAGGTGGTGCTGGATGCCAACGGCGGGCGCCTGGAACTGGCGCCCGGCCAGCAGCGCATCGCACAGGTGCAACAGGCTGGTGAAACCCAGCGCCAGCGCCGTGCACTGCAACAGCAACATGCCCATGAGTCCGCCCTGACCCAGGACGGCCAGCAGATCGAGGTGGCGGCCAATGTGGCTTCCAGCGATGAAGCCCGGGACGCCCACCAGGGTGGTGCCGATGGCGTCGGCCTGCTGCGCACCGAGTTCCTGTTCGTCGATCGCCTGACCGCTCCGGATGAAGCCGAACAGCTACAGGCCTATCAGGCGGTACTGGATGCCATGGGCGACAAGCCAGTGATCATCCGCACCATCGATGTCGGCGGCGACAAGCAACTGGACTACCTGCCACTGCCAGTGGAGGCCAACCCGGTGCTGGGCCTGCGGGGCATCCGCCTGGCCCAGGCCCGCCCAGAACTGCTGGACCAGCAACTGCGGGCGCTGCTCCAGGTCAGCCCCGTGCAGCGCTGCCGGATCATGCTGCCGATGGTCACCGAAGTGGCCGAACTGCTGCATATCCGTCAGCGCCTGGATCAGCTCGCGGTGGAACTGGGCCTGAGCCAGCGCCCGGAGCTGGGAGTCATGATCGAAGTACCGGCTGCCGCGCTGATGGCCGAGCAACTGGCGGAGCATGCCGACTTCCTGTCCATCGGCACCAACGACCTGTCCCAGTACACCCTGGCCATGGACCGCGATCATGCCGGGTTGGCGGCGCGGGTCGACGCCCTGCACCCCGCCCTGCTGCGGCTGATCGCCCAGACCTGTGCCGGCGCCAAGCGCCATGGTCGCTGGGTCGGGGTTTGCGGTGCACTGGCTTCCGATCCGCTGGCCACCCCCGTCCTGATTGGCCTGGGGGTCAGCGAGCTGTCGGTCAGCCCGCCTCAGGTCGGCGAGATCAAGGACCGGGTGCGCCAACTGGACGCCGGCCAATGCCGCCACCTCAGCCAACCGCTGCTCAACCTGCCCGGCGCCGCCGCAGTCCGTCAGGCCTGCGAACGGCTTTGGCCTCTGCACTCATAACAAGAATTCCAGGAGAGACGCCATGTACCAGTATTTCATCGAGGGCCTGCAACGCCTCGGCCGGGCGCTGATGCTACCCATTGCCATCCTGCCCATTGCCGGCCTGTTGCTGCGCCTGGGTGATACCGACCTGCTGAACATCGCCATCATTCACGATGCCGGGCAATCGATCTTCGGCAACCTGGCGCTGATCTTCGCCATCGGCATCGCCGTGGGCTTTGCCAAGGACAACAACGGCACCGCCGGACTCGCCGGGGCCATTGGCTACCTGGTGATGATCTCGACCCTCAAGGTGCTGGATGCCAGCATCAACATGGGCATGCTCGCCGGGATCATCAGCGGGCTGATGGCCGGCGCGCTGTACAACCGCTTCAAGGACATCAAACTGCCGGAGTACCTGGCGTTCTTCGGCGGCCGCCGCTTCGTGCCCATCGCCACCGGCTTTACCGCCGTGGGCCTGGGGGTGGCGTTCGGTCTGATCTGGCCGCCGATCCAGCACGGCATCAACAGCTTCGGCCAATTGCTGCTGGAAAGCGGCAGCTTCGGTGCCTTTGTCTTCGGTGTGTTCAATCGCCTGCTGATCGTCACCGGCCTGCACCACATCCTCAACAACATGGCCTGGTTCATCTTCGGCAGCTTCACCGACCCGAGCACCGGTGCGGTGGTCACTGGCGACCTGACCCGCTATTTCGCCGGCGATCCCAAGGGCGGCCAGTTCATGACCGGGATGTTCCCGATGATGCTGTTCGGCCTGCCAGCCGCTTGCCTGGCGATGTACCGCAACACCGTGCCGGAGCGGCGCAAGGTGATGGGCGGGATCTTCCTGTCCATGGCCCTGACCTCCTTCCTCACCGGGGTCACCGAGCCCATCGAATTCGCCTTCATGTTCCTCGCACCACTGTTGTACCTGGTGCATGCACTGCTGACGGGGCTGGCCATGGCCCTGACCAATCTGCTGAACATCCACCTGGGATTTACCTTCTCCGGAGGCGCCATTGACATGGCCCTGGGCTGGGGCCGTTCCACCAATGGCTGGAAGGTGTTTCCGGTGGGGCTGCTGTATGCGGTGGTGTACTACCTGGTGTTCGACTTCTGTATCCGCCGCTTCAACCTGAAAACGCCGGGACGCGAGGACAGCCCCTCCGGCGAGAAGTCCGAACTCAACGCCGATCAGCGCGCCGCGGCCTACATCAAGGCCCTGGGCGGTGCGCGCAACCTGATCACCGTTGGCGCCTGCACCACTCGCCTGCGCCTGGAACTGGCGGATCGCAACCTGGCCGTGGACGCCGAACTGAAAACCTTGGGCGCCATGGCCGTGGTACGCCCCGGCAAGGGTGGCAGTTTGCAGGTGGTGGTGGGACCGATGGCCGACAGCATTGCCGACCAGATCCGCCTGGCGTTGCCAGCCTCGGCCAACGTCACGGTGACGCCGTCGCCCGTAGAAGCACCACAGCAGATCGACATTTCCACCCAGGAAGCCCAGCAGTGGCTCAGCGCTCTGGGAGGCCGGGACAACCTGCTACAGATGGATTGCGTGGCCCTGACCCGGTTGCGGGTGCAACTGAGTGACAGCCGCAGCCTGTCGGAGTCGGCGCTCAAGAGCCTGGGCTGCCAGGGTATGCGGCGCATGGAGGGAGATATCTGGCACGTGGTGATTGGCGAGAAGGCCGGGGGATTGCAAGCGGCTCTGCAAACGCTGTTGCACAGGAAGGTGGAGGCGGGAGCCTGAAGACGCCTTCGCCGGCAAGCCGGCTCCTACAGGCAAAGACCCACAAAAAAGCCCGCTGACCGTCTCCGGTTCAGCGGGCTTTTTATCGGTGGATAACCTCAGAACGCTTCCAGGCGCCAGACTTCATAAGCCGGCGTCTCGTAGGGATGGCTCTGCTTGAGGGCCGCCACTGCATCAGCAATCAGTTCATCGGCCACCACCAGCTCGACTTTCCATTCCTCCACTCGCTCCACCTGACCGGTCTGCCCGAGAAACGGCTGGCTGCCATCCAACGGGCGAAACTGGCCTTGGCCGAGCACCTGCCAGGCGCACTGGTCATAGGCGCCGATACGTCCGCCACCGGCGGCAAATACGGCGCTCTTGACCGGCTCCACATGGCTGGGAGGCACGAAGAAGCTGAGCTTGTACATCAGCCTCAGTTCACCCAGGCGCGAGCGTTGCGGAACATGCGCATCCACGCCGCATCTTCGTTCCAGTCATCCGGACGCCAGGAGTTCTGCACGGCACGGAATACCCGCTCAGGGTGCGGCATCATGATGGTGACGCGACCGTCGCGGCTGGTAAGACCGGTGATCCCGCGCGGCGAACCGTTCGGGTTGGCCGGGTAACGCTCGGTGACCTTGCCGTGGTTGTCGACGAAGCGCAGGGCCACGCAACCGGACAGATCGGCTTCCAGCAGCGCTTCTTCGCTTTCGAACTCCGCATGGCCTTCACCGTGGGCGATGGCGATCGGCATCCGCGAACCCGCCATGCCCTGCAGGAAGATCGAGTTCGACTCCTGGACCTGGACCATGGCCACCCGGGCTTCGAACTGCTCGGAGCGGTTGCGCACGAAGTGCGGCCAGAACTCGCTACCCGGGATCAGCTCGTGCAGGTTGGACATCATCTGGCAACCGTTGCACACACCCAGAGTGAAGCTGTCGGTACGTTCGAAGAAGCCCTGGAAGGCATCCCGTGCGCGGCTGTTGAACAGCGCCGACTTGGCCCAGCCTTCACCGGCGCCCAGTACGTCGCCGTAGGAGAAGCCGCCGCAGGCAACCATGCCCTTGAAGTCGTTGAGGTCGACACGACCAGCGAGGATATCGCTCATGTGCACGTCGATGGCGTTGAAGCCGGCGCGGTCAAAGGCCGCTGCCATTTCCACCTGGCCGTTGACGCCCTGCTCACGCAGTACCGCCACCTGTGGACGCACGCCCTTCTTGATGTAAGGCGCGGCGATGTCCTGGTTGACGTCGAAGCCCAGCTTGACGCTCAGGCCCGGGTTGTCTTCTTCCAGCAGGACGTCGAATTCCTGCTCGGCGCACTCGGCGTTGTCCCGCAGGCGCTGAATCTGGTAGCTGGTTTCTGCCCACTGACGCTGCAGCAGACGACGCTGGCCGGTGAATACGCTTTCGCCGTTGTAGGAGATGCTCACTTCACCGTTGTTGATCGGCTGGCCGATCACGGCCACGCAGTCGCCCAGACCGGCGGCGCTGAACTGGGCCAGCACATCAGGAGTGGCATCCTGGCGCACCTGGATCACCGCACCCAGCTCTTCGTTGAACAGGATGGCGGCGATTTCCGCAGCGTTTTCCGCTACAGCGTCGAGGCTCAGGTTCAGGCCACAGTGACCGGCGAAGGCCATTTCCACGGCGCTGACCAGCAGACCACCGTCGGAACGGTCGTGGTAAGCCAGCAGGTGACCGTCGGCATTGAGGCCCTGGATCACGGCGAAGAAAGCTTTCAGGTCCTCGGCGTCATCAACGTCCGGCGCCTGGCTGCCGAGCTTGCCGTGGGTCTGGGCAAGGATCGAGGCGCCCATGCGGTTCTGACCGCGACCGAGGTCGATCAGGATCAGATCGGTGGTGCCCTTGTCCATGCGCAGTTGCGGGGTCAGGGTCTGACGAATGTCCGCGACCGGTGCGAAGCCAGTGACGATCAGCGACAGCGGCGAGGTGACGCTCTTGTCCACGCCCTCTTCGTTCCAGCGGGTGGCCATGGACATGGAGTCCTTGCCCACCGGGATGGTGATGCCCAGCTCTGGGCACAGCTCCATACCCACCGCCTTGACGGTGTCGTACAGACGCGCGTCTTCACCCGGGTGGCCGGCAGCGGACATCCAGTTGGCCGAGAGCTTGATGTCGCTGATCTTGTTGATGCGCGACGCCGCGATGTTGGTCAGGGTCTCGCCGATGGCCATGCGGCCGGACGCTGGGGCATCCAGCAGGGCCAGCGGAGTGCGCTCACCCATGGCCATGGCTTCACCGGTGTAGACGTCGAAGCTGGTGGCGGTCACGGCCACGTCAGCCACCGGCACCTGCCACGGGCCGACCATCTGGTCGCGAGCCACAAGGCCGGTGATGGTGCGGTCACCGATGGTGATCAGGAAGCTCTTGCTGGCCACGGCCGGGTGATGCAGGACGCGCTCGATGCTCTCGGCGATGTCCAAGGTGCTCGGATCGAAATCGTCACCCAACTCGGTTTCCCGAACCGCCGAACGGTGCATGCGCGGGGCCTTGCCCAGCAGCACTTCCAGAGGCATGTCCACCGGGCTGTTGCCGAAGTGGCTGTCGGTCACGGTCAGCTGTGGCTCGGCAGTGGCTTCGCCGACCACCGCAAATGGGCAGCGCTCGCGCTCGCAGATGGCCTTGAAGCGTTCGAAGTCTGCCGCGCCCACCGCCAGAACATAACGTTCCTGGGATTCGTTGGACCAGATTTCGTGCGGGGCCATGCCCGGCTCGTCGTTGGGGATGTTGCGCAGTTCGAAGCGACCGCCGCGGCCACCGTCGTTGACCAGTTCCGGGAAGGCGTTGGACAGGCCTCCGGCGCCCACGTCGTGGATGAAGCTGATGGGGTTGTTGTCCCCCAGCTGCCAGCAACGGTCGATGACTTCCTGGCAACGGCGTTCCATTTCCGGGTTTTCACGTTGTACCGAAGCAAAATCCAGGTCCGCCGAGCTGGTGCCGGTGGCCATGGAAGATGCGGCGCCGCCGCCCAGGCCGATGAGCATGGCCGGGCCGCCGAGAACGATCAGCTTGGAGCCGACGGTGATCTCGCCTTTCTGTACGTGCTCGTCACGGATGTTGCCCATGCCGCCCGCCAGCATGATCGGCTTGTGGTAACCACGAACTTCATCGCCACGAGGCGTGGTAATGGATTGCTCGAAGGTACGGAAATAACCGGTCAGGGCCGGACGGCCGAATTCGTTGTTGAACGCCGCGCCACCCAGTGGGCCTTCGATCATGATGTCGAGGGCGGTGACGATGCGCTCTGGCTTGCCATACGGCACTTCCCAAGGCTGTTCGAAGCCCGGGATCTGCAGGTTGGACACGGTAAAGCCGGTGAGGCCGGCTTTCGGCTTGGCGCCGCGACCGGTGGCGCCTTCGTCACGGATTTCGCCGCCGGAACCGGTGGAAGCGCCGGGGAATGGAGCAATGGCGGTCGGGTGGTTGTGGGTCTCGACCTTCATCAGGATGTGCACCGGCTCCTGCACCGCACCGTATTGGCGGGTATCAGGGTTCGGGTAGAAACGCCCGGCAACGGAACCGACGATGACCGCCGCGTTGTCCTTATAAGCAGACAGCACACCTTCGCTGTGCATCTGGTAGGTGTTCTTGATCATGCCGAACAGGCTTTTTTCCTGGCTCTGGCCGTCGATATCCCAACTGGCGTTGAAGATCTTGTGGCGGCAATGCTCGGAGTTGGCCTGGGCGAACATCATCAGTTCGATGTCGTGGGGATTGCGCTTGAGGCCCTGAAAGGCGCTCATCAGGTAATCGATTTCGTCTTCGGCCAGGGCCAGGCCCAGCTCACTGTTGGCATTTTCCAACGCTGCGCGACCGCCGCCGAGAATGTCGATGGCCGTCAGCGGCTTGGGTTCGGCGTGGCTGAACAGGCCGGCAGCCTGCTCCAGGTTACCCAGGACGATCTGGGTCATGCGATCGTGCAGCGCTTCGGCGATCAACTGTGCGTCAGCGTCGCTGAATTCACCGGCGACGTAGAAAGCAATGCCGCGCTCCAGGCGCTGGATCTTCGCCAGGCCACAGTTGCGGGCGATATCACTGGCCTTGCTCGACCACGGAGAAATGGTGCCGAAACGTGGCAGGACCAGGAACAGACGACCAGTCGGCTCTTGTACCGGAACGCTGGGGCCGTACTTCAGAAGGCGCGCAAGCACCTGCTGTTCGTCGCCGGTCAGGACGCCGGTGACTTCGGCGAAGTGAGCGAATTCAGCATACAAGCCACTGACAGCCGGAACCTTCTGGCTCAGTTGCTCAAGGAGTTTGCTGTGGCGAAAGGCAGAAAGGGCAGGAGCGCCGCGCAGGATCAACATCTTCGGGACAGCCTCGGGAAGGGGGTGTGCTTTGAGGCCGTGCATTCTAACGTAAACCGTTGGCATCGGCACTCGAAACGCAAACCGGGGCGCCCCCGGACGTCGGTCCGGCCCCGACGGCCTATAACAAAGGCTCATCAAGGTCATTACCGTGGGTTATTTTAATCGTCACATTGACGGCCGAAGCCCCATTCTTGAGGCCTCCAGCCCAGGCCGCCCAGCGCTAGCAGACAAGCCCTTCGCTGTCGAGATATGGCGGCCGTTATCCTTTGCGTATACTGCGCCAATGTTTTCCCCTATGGCTTTACGTCCGCGCTGCGCCAAGTGGCTCATCGTAACCGGACTCTTCCTGATGCTCGGCGCCTGTGTTGAGAAACCCAGCACCCTTGAGCGCGTAAAGGAGGATGGTGTGCTGCGGGTGATCACCCGTAACAGCCCCGCCACCTACTTTCAGGACCGCAACGGCGAAACCGGCTTCGAGTACGAGCTGGTGAAGCGCTTCGCCGACGATCTGGGGGTGGAGCTGAAGATCGAGACCGCCGACAACCTCGACGATCTGTTCAACCAGCTGGGCCAACCCAAGGGTCCGGTGCTGGCCGCCGCCGGCCTGGTGAGCAGCGAACAGCGCAAGCAGCAAGTCCGGTTTTCCCATCCGTATCTGCAAGTCACCCCGCAAGTCATCTATCGCAATGGCCAGTCCCGCCCCACCAGCGCACAAAATCTGCTGGGCAAGCGCATCATGGTGCTCAAGGGCAGCAGCCACGCCGAGCAACTGGCGGAGCTCAAGCTCAAGTACCCCGGTATCGAATACGAAGAGTCCGACGCCGTGGAAGTCGTGGACCTACTGCGCATGGTGGACGAGGGACAGATCGACCTGACCCTGGTGGACTCCAATGAATTGGCGATGAACCAGGTGTACTTCCCCAATGTGCGGGTGGCCTTCGACCTTGGGGACGCCCGCAGCCAGAGCTGGGCGGTGGCCGCCGGCGACGACAACAGCCTGCTCAACGAGATCAATAGCTTCCTCGACAAGGTCGAGAAGAACGGCACCCTGCAACGCCTCAAGGACCGCTATTACGGTCACGTGGACGTGCTCGGCTATGTCGGCGCCTACACCTTCGCCCAGCACCTGCAGCAGCGCCTGCCCAAGTACGAAAAGCACTTCAAGGCCTCGGCCAAGCAGGAAAAGGTCGACTGGCGACTACTGGCGGCCGTGGGTTACCAGGAATCCATGTGGCAGGCCGAGGTGACCTCCAAGACCGGCGTACGCGGTTTGATGATGCTGACCCAGAACACCGCCCAGGCCATGGGTGTGTCCAACCGTCTGGACCCCAAGCAGAGCATCAGCGGCGGCGCCAAGTACCTGGCCTATATCAAGGAACAACTGGACGACAAGATCGAGGAGCCGGATCGCACCTGGTTCGCCCTCGCGGCCTACAACGTCGGCACCGGCCACCTGGACGACGCCCGCAAGCTGGCGGAGAAGGAAGGCCTGAACCCGAACAAGTGGCTGGATGTGAAGAAGATGCTGCCGCGGCTGTCACAGAAGCAGTGGTACAGCAAGACCCGCTACGGCTATGCCCGAGGCGGCGAGCCGGTGCATTTCGTGGCCAACATCCGCCGCTACTACGACATCCTGACCTGGGTGACCCAGCCGCAGCTGGAAGGCGATCAGGTTGCCGAGGGCAACCTGCATGTACCGGGGGTCAACAAGACCAAGCCGACGGAAGAGAATCCGCCGCTCTAAAAGCATTCGCCGGCAGGCCGGCGCCTACAGAGGTTGTGTAGGCGTCGGCCTGCCGGCGAAGTCCATTCAGGCCTTGGCCGCAGCCGCCAGGATCAGCGCTTTCATCTCGGCCACCGCGCCCTTGAAACCGACGAACAGGGCATGAGCCACCAGGGCATGGCCGATGTTCAGTTCATTGATGCCCTTGATCGCTGCCACCGCTTCAACGTTGTGGTAATGCAGGCCATGACCGGCATTGACGATCAGCCCCTGTGCCAGACCCACGGCAACCCCGTCGACGATACGCTGCAACTCATCGGCCACTTCACTCGGCGTCTGGGCGTCGGCATAGCGGCCCGTGTGCAACTCGATGGCCGGCGCTCCGACGCGCTTGGAGGCCTCGATCTGACGCTCGTCGGCGTCGATGAACAGGGACACTTCGGACCCGATTTTCGACAGCCGCTCCACCGCCGCCTTGATCCGCGCCTCCTGACCCGCCACATCCAGACCGCCTTCGGTGGTCAGCTCCTGACGGGTTTCCGGCACCAGGCAGATATGCGCCGGGCGGATGCGCTCGGCAAAAGCCATCATTTCTTCGGTGACGCCCATCTCGAAATTCATGCGGGTCTGCAGCACGTCCTTGAGCAGCAACACGTCGCGCTCCTGGATATGCCGACGGTCTTCGCGCAGGTGCACAGTGATGCCGTCGGCGCCCGCCTCTTCCGCGTCCAGCGCGGCCTTGACCGGATCAGGGTAACGAGTGCCGCGGGCCTGGCGCAGGGTGGCAACGTGATCAATGTTCACGCCAAGAAGAATGCGATTGCTGGTGGTCACGAAAGCGCTCCTGAATGAATGAAGATTCGGCGCACAGCATACGGGGAGAACAGGGTCTGTTGCCATTTGCTCGAACGCAGAATGACGGCGCCAGCTGGGCTATCGCGGCGAGCGGCCAAAACGGCAGCCACGCCTAGGGCTTGCGAAACAGCTCGCGACTGACCAGAGGACGCCCGCCCAGATGCACTGCCAGGGCCTGGCGCATCAGGCGCTTGGCTGCCGACAACGCGCCAGGAGCACTCCAGTCGGCCTCGGCCATGGCCAACAGCTCGGTGCCGTTGAACAGACCCGGTTGCAGCAGGAACACCTGCTCCAGGCCGGCATCCACCTGCAGGCGATACAGGCCATCGGCAGCAATGGGTGCCCCGTGGATGTCACTGTCCAGGGCGAAGCCGTAACCCAGATCATCCAGCAAACGCCACTCGAAGGCCCGCAGCAGCGGCTCCAGGGGCCGCCCTTCAGCCAGGGCCAGCAAGGTTGCCGCGTAGTGGTCGAATACGGCCGGATGGGGATCTTCCGCCGGCAGCAGGCGGATCAGCAGTTCATTCAGGTACAGACCACTGAACAGCGCTTCGCCATTGAGCCAGGATGCAATGCCGGCACTTTCCATACGTCCGACGTTCTTCAGCTCGCCACGGCCGCGAAACTCGACTTCCAGAGGGACGAAGGGTCGCGCCAGGGTACCGGCCTTGCCCCGTGCATTACGCAGGACAGCACGCAGGCGACCTTGGGGGGTAAGGAAATCCACCAGGGCACTGCTTTCGCGGTAGGCGCGGCTGTGCAGGACGTAGGCGAGCTGGCCGACTGGGGCGTTGCTGGACATGGTTGCGGGGGATCTCAGGGGAAGAGAGGGAACCGGGTCCGGAGAAGGGGTTGCAGCTGTTCGCCGGCAAGCCGGCTCCTACAGGAAGGTGTAGGAGCCGGCTTGCCGGCGAAGTGCATCAGAGGTCGCCGTAGCCCAGGGAGCGCAAGGCGCGCTCGTCGTCGGACCAGCCGCCCTTGACCTTGACCCAGAGGTTGAGCATGACCTTGGAGTCGAACAGCAGCTCCATGTCCTTGCGCGCCTCCATGCCGATGCGCTTGATCCGCTCACCCTTGTCGCCAATGATGATTTTCTTCTGACCGTCGCGCTCGACGAGGATCAAGGCGTGAATATGCAGGGTCTTGCCCTGCTGCTTGAACTCTTCGATTTCCACGGTGATCTGGTACGGCAGCTCGGCACCCAACTGGCGCATGATCTTCTCGCGCACCAGTTCGGCAGCCAGGAAACGCGAGCTGCGGTCGGTGATCTGATCTTCCGGGAAGAAGTGCTCGTTCTCCGGCAGGTGCTTGGCGATCAGGCCTTCCAGGGCTTCGAGGTTATGCCCCTGCTGCGCGGAAACCGGCACGATCTCGGCGTTCGGCAGTTGCTCCTGCAGCCAGGTCAGGTGCGGCATCAGCTCGGCCTTGTCCTCGATGCGGTCGGTCTTGTTGATCGCCAGGATCACCGGACCCTGCACGTACTGGACACGCTCCAGGACCAACTGGTCCTCGTCGGTCCACTTGGTGCGGTCAACCACGAAGATCACCACGTCCACATCTTTCAAGGCCGCCGAAGCGGTCTTGTTCATGTAGCGGTTGAGGGCTTTTTCGTTGCTCTTGTGCATGCCGGGGGTGTCGACGTAGATCGCCTGGATGGCGCCTTCGGTCTTGATCCCGAGCATGTTGTGGCGTGTGGTCTGAGGCTTGCGCGAAGTGATCGCCAGCTTCTGGCCGAGGATGTGGTTGAGCAGCGTCGACTTGCCCACGTTGGGGCGGCCGACGATGGCGACATAGCCACAGCGTGTTGCGGTTGAATCAGTCATGGCCATTCTCCACGCCCAGGGCAATCAGTGCTGCGGCGGCCGCTACCTGTTCGGCAATACGACGGCTCACACCCTGACCTCGGCTTTTTTCATTCAATAAGGTGACTTCACATTCAACGAAGAATGTCCGGCAGTGCGGTTCGCCCTGGATATCCACCACTTCATAGCGCGGCAGTTCACAGGCACGAGACTGGAGGAACTCCTGCAGCCGGGTCTTGGGGTCCTTGTTGGTGTCTACCAGGGTCAGGCTCTCGAACTCCGAGGCCAGCCAGGACAACACGCGGTCACGGGCCGTTTCCATGCCGGCGTCCAGGTAGATCGCACCGATCAGGGCTTCCAGGGCATCGGCGAGGATCGATTCACGACGGAAACCGCCGCTCTTCAACTCGCCGGAGCCCAGGCGCAGGTATTCACCCAGGTCGAAACCACGGGCCAGTACCGCCAGTGTTTCACCTTTCACCAGGCGTGCGCGCAAACGCGACAGCTGGCCTTCGCGGGCCTGGGGGAAGCGCTCGAACAACGCCTCGCCGGCCACGAAGTTGAGAATGGCATCACCGAGGAACTCCAGGCGTTCGTTGTTACGCCCGGCAAAGCTGCGATGGGTGAGTGCCAGGAGCATCAGCTCCTGATCCTTGAAGGTATAACCGAGCTGACGCTCGAGACGGCTCAAAGAAACGCTCACGGTTTACCCACGCTGATTTCGTTGCCGAAACTCGCCATCCTATGGGCCGCGCACGAGGTGCGGGTGGCAATTAACGCTGTGTTCAAATCCACATCCTGAATATCGTTGACTGCATGCTTCTGGCCATAAGGCTGTTACGCGATGCCCGAGGGCAAGGGCGTTTTATACAAGAGCCAGAAAAGCATTCGGCGCTGTGTTCAACAGCGCCGTGTGTGATTACTTGATCAGGCCAACCCGCGAGAAATTCGGCAGGTGGCTGAGTTTCGGTTCGGGCCAGCTCATCCAGACTGCGAAGGCCTTGCCGACGATATTCTTGTCGGGAACCATGCCCAGCAGGTCTTTGGGAATACTCGGATCGTCCCAGTAGCGACTGTCGTTGGAGTTGTCGCGGTTGTCGCCCATCATGAAGTAATGCCCGGCAGGCACCACCCAACGCCCGTCCGGCGCGGGCCGGTAGCGACTCATTTCCTTGCGGATCAAGTGCTCGACGGCACCGAGCTTTTCCTTGTACAGCTCGGCGCTGCCCAAGGTGCCGGGTTCAGCCCCAACCAACTGCTCTGCCACCGACTGGCCGTTGACGAACAGGTGCTTGTCGCTGGTGTAGCGCACTTCATCACCCGGCAGGCCGACTACACGCTTGATGTAGTTGACGTTGGGGTCGCTTGGATAGCGGAACACCATGACATCGCCGCGCTGCGGATCACCGACTTCGATGACTTTCTTGTCGATCACCGGCAGGCGGATCCCGTAAGAAAACTTGTTCACCAGGATAAAGTCGCCCACATCCAGGGTCGGCTTCATCGAGCCCGATGGAATCTGGAACGGTTCCACCAGGAACGAACGCAGCACCAGGACAATGAACAGCACCGGAAAGAACGACTTGCCGTATTCAACCAGCAGCGGTTCCTTGCTCAGCTTTTCGACCACCAGCCCATCCGGCTGGCTGACGCTGCCCTGATAGTTGGCGATGGCCGAGCGCCGACGCGGTGCCAGAAACACCAGGTCGAGCAACGCCAAGAGACCGCAGACAAAGACAGCGATGACCAGCAACAGCGGGAAATTTAGTGACATAGGACCTAACTATCCAACCTGAGCACAGCAAGGAAGGCTTCTTGTGGAATTTCCACGTTGCCCACTTGCTTCATGCGTTTCTTACCGGCCTTCTGCTTTTCCAACAGCTTGCGCTTACGGCTGACGTCGCCGCCGTAGCATTTGGCCAGTACGTTCTTTCTGAGAGCCTTGACGGTTGTCCGCGCCACAATCTGCCCGCCAATGGCGGCCTGAATTGCCACGTCAAACATCTGCCGAGGAATCAGTTCCTTCATCTTCTCGGTCAACGCACGCCCTTTGTAATGGGCGTTGTCACGGTGGACGATCAACGCCAGGGCGTCGACTTTCTCACCGTTGATCAGCACATCCAACTTGACCAGATTAGCCGATTGATAACGGTCGAAATGGTAGTCCAGCGAAGCATAGCCGCGGCTGGTGGATTTCAGGCGGTCAAAGAAGTCCAGTACCACTTCGTTCATCGGCAGATCGTAGGTCACCTGGACCTGGCTACCGAGGAACAGCATGTCGTGCTGCACGCCGCGCTTCTCGATGCACAGGGTTATGACGTTGCCCAGGTGCTCTTGCGGCACAAGAATGTTGGCCCGCACGATCGGCTCGCGCATGTCTTCAATCGCCGACAGATCCGGAAGTTTGGACGGGTTGTCGACATAAATCGTTTCACCGTTCTTCAGCAGCAGCTCGAAGATCACCGTCGGCGCTGTGGTGATCAGGTCCAGGTCGTATTCGCGCTCCAGGCGCTCCTGGATGATCTCCATGTGCAGCATGCCGAGGAAGCCACAACGGAAACCGAAGCCCAAGGCGTCGGAGCTTTCCGGGGTGTACTGCAGCGACGAGTCGTTGAGGGTGAGCTTCTGCAACGCTTCGCGGAAATCCTCGAAGTCGTCGGAGCTGACCGGGAACAGGCCGGCGTAGACCTGCGGCTGGATGCGCTTGAAGCCTGGCAGCACTTCCACGTCCGGGGTCGAGCTCAGGGTCAGGGTGTCACCCACCGGCGCACCGTGAATGTCCTTGATGCCGGCGATGATGAAGCCCACTTCACCGGCCTTGAGGTCAGTGGTGGCGGTGTGTTTGGGGTTGAAGACGCCGACGCTGTCCACCAGGTGGATCTTGCCGGTGGATTTCACCAGGATCTTGTCACCCTTCTTCACCCGGCCGTGACGCACACGCACCAGGGACACAACGCCCAGGTAGTTGTCGAACCAGGAGTCGATGATCAGCGCTTGCAGCGGGTCTTCGATATTGCCGGTCGGTGCCGGAATGGTGGTCACCAGGCGCTCGAGCACCTCGTCCACGCCCAGGCCGGTCTTGGCGCTGCAAGTCACGGCGTCAGTGGCATCGATACCGATGATTTTCTCGATCTCTTCCTTGACCCGCTCAGGATCGGCCTGGGGCAGGTCGATCTTGTTCAGCACCGGCATCACTTCCAGACCTTGCTCGATGGCGGTGTAGCAGTTGGCAACCGACTGGGCTTCAACGCCCTGGCCAGCGTCCACCACCAGCAGTGCACCTTCACAGGCCGCCAGGGAGCGACTGACTTCATAGGTGAAGTCCACGTGGCCCGGGGTATCGATGAAGTTCAGCTGGTAGGTAATGCCATCTTTGGCTTTGTAATAGAGGGTGACGCTGTGGGCCTTGATGGTGATCCCGCGCTCACGCTCAAGGTCCATGGAGTCCAGAACCTGGGCTTCCATTTCGCGCTCGGCCAGGCCGCCGCACATCTGGATGAAGCGATCGGCCAGAGTCGACTTGCCATGGTCAATGTGGGCGATGATGGAGAAATTGCGGATATGACTCAAATCACTCACGGATGAACACTCAAAAAGGCTGCAGGCAGGGCCCGCCGAAAAATAGCCGGGAATTGTACCTGATACTCGGCACGAGCGTCACGCTCGCCTGTCAGCGTTTGTCAAATGCAAAAACGCCCCGATCCAGGGACCGGGGCGTTGCGCTAAAAACCTGACAGAGCCGCTGAATCAGCCGGCCCGGCGCAATAGCCAGAAGCCTGCAATGGCACAGATACCCGCCGGCACCAGCACCGCGAACAGCGGCGAGAAACCGAACACCAGGCTCGAAGGCCCCAGCAGGTCCTGAGCGATGCGGAAGGTGAAACCCACCAATACGCCCGTGAACACTCGCTGACCCAGGGTCACCGAACGCAGCGGTCCGAAAATGAAGGAAATCGCCATCAGCACCAGGGCCGCCGTCACCAGCGGCTGCAGCACCTTGACCCAGAACGCCAGCCAGTAACGACCATTGTTCAAGCCCTGGTCGGCCAGATAATGGATATAGCCCCACAGACCACTGATAGACAGAGACTCCGGCGCCATGACCACGGTGCTCAGCAGTTGCGGGCTCAGAGCCACGTCCCAACGCTCGTCGGGAACGCTGATGACCTCGGTGTGACCTTCACGGAAATAGGTGGTGGTGACATCCGTCAGCTGCCAGTAGTTTTCGTGGAAACGTGCCTGACGAGCAAAACTCGACGACAACATATGGTGATTGTCATCGAAGTGGTAGCGAGTCACGCCATACAGCAGGCCATTGGGCTGCACTGCGTTGATATGGATGAACTCCTCGCCCTGACGGTGCCACAGGCCGTGCTTGGAACTCTGGGCATCACCGGAACCCTGGGCCAGGGCGCGACTGGCCTGAGCTTGGGTCTCGGTGGCCGGCGCTACGTATTCACCCACCAGCACGCCCACCAGCATCAGCACCAGCATCGGTTTCATCACCGCCCAGACGATACGACCGACAGAGACGCCGGCAGCACGCATGATGGTCAGTTCGCTGTTGCTGGCCAGGGAGCCAAGACCGATCAGGCAGCCGATGAGGCCGGCCATCGGCAACATTTCATAAACCCGGCGCGGGGCGGTGAGGACCACGTAGCTCATCACGTCCATCACGGTGTAGGTATCGCTGACACTGCCCATCTCATCGATGAAGGCAAACAGCGAAGCCAGCCCGAGGATGATCCCCAGGACCGCAAGAATAGCCATGAACACACTGCTACCGATGTAGCGATCGAGCTTAACCACGAGCCATCTCCTTCATACTGCGACGACTCGCCATTTTCAAACGCAACGGTTCCCAGTACATCAAGCCCAGGCCAATGCCCAGGAACAGCAGGTGAACCCACCACAGCCCCAGGGTTGGCGAGATCTTGCCTTTCTCCATGGCGCCACGTACCGCGATCAGGATGGTCAGGTACGCCATATACAGCAGGATGGCCGGGATCAGCTTGAGGAAGCGGCCCTGGCGCGGGTTGACCCGGGACAACGGCACCGCCATCAAGGTCACGATAAACACCAGCAACGGCAGGGACAGACGCCATTGCAGCTCGGCACGGGCCCGCAGGTCATTCTTGCCGATCAGGTCAGCAGTGGGCATGGCATCGCGATCGGTGACTTCGTCGCTGACATCCGGTCGCTCCAGCAGCACGCCGTAGGTGTCGTACTTGATCACCCGATAGTTGGCCTCACCTGGATTGCCGTCATAGCGATAGCCGTTTTCCAGGATCAGGTAGCGATTACCGTCGGGACGAATGTCCTGGTGCCCCTTCTCGGCCACCAGCACCGAAATGCCCTGGTCCTTTTTCTCCCGGCTCAGACGCTTTTCGGAGATGAACACCCCGGAAAGATTGGTGCGATCCTCGGACAGCTGCTCGGTATAGGTCACCCGAGTGCCATCATTGAGCGCCTGGAAGCGCCCGGCCACCAGGGTGTCGAACTCGGTCAGGGCGTCCTGCTTGTTCAGCAGCAACTGGAACTGGTTGGCCCCCTGCGGCGCCAGGCTCAGGCTCAACCAGGCCACCAGCAAGGCCACCAGGGCCGCCGGGATCATGGTCATGCCTAGCAGACGCTGCTGGCTCATGCCGGTAGCCGACAACACGGTCATCTCGCTTTCGAGATAGAGCCGGCCGTAAGCCAGGAGAATGCCCAGGAACAGCCCCAATGGCAGGATCAGCTGCAAAAAACCCGGCAGGCGAAAGCCCATGATCAGGAACAGCGAGCCCGGGTCCAGGGCGCCCGAGGCGGCTTGTGCGAGGAACTTGACGAAGCGCCCGCTCATGATGATGACCAGCAGCACCGCACTCACGGCACTCAGGGTCAGCAGGATTTCGCGGGATAGATAACGAAAGACGATCAAACCAGACACTCCAGGGTTGTCAGGCTAAGGCGGCCGAACAAGCAAACGTATCGAGCCGACCCCAAATGCAGGGCCGCCGAAAAAAGATGGCGCATTATCCTGTGATTGCGCGCGCCTGTCACGGAGGATGCTCACCCGGCGCTCTAAAGCGGCGAACTTGGCCAAGACGAGGGTTGTCAGCCGCAAGCGGCGAGGTTCAAACTGGCGGCTTTGTCGTCGGCAGCACGCGACGTCTTCTTCTATATAGATAAGCCCCGCGCCGGAGTCTTTCCTGCGCTCTTTGACCATTCATTCAGGGACCCAGACATGGAACTGGTTGTAAAAAGCGCTAGCCCGGAAACGTTGAAGACCGCCACCCTGGTGGTCGCCGTCGGCGAAGGCCGCAAACTCGGCAACGTAGCCAAGCAACTCGACGAACTCAGCGGCGGCGCCATCAGCGCCGTGCTCAAGCGCGGCGACCTGGCCGGCAAGGTCGGTCAGAGCCTGCTGTTGCACGGTGTGGCCAAGCTCAAGGCGGAACGCCTGCTGCTGGTGGGCGTCGGCAAGGATGAGGAACTGGGCGACCGCCCGTTCCGCAAGATCATCAGTGGTGTACTCGCCACCCTCAAGGGGCTGGGTGGCAGCGATGCCGTGCTGGCTCTGGATGAAGTCGTGGTCAAAGGTCGCGACAGCTACGGCAAGACCCGTCTGCTGGCGGAAACCCTGGTGGACGGCGGCTACGTATTCGACCGCTACAAGAGCCAGAAAGCAGAACCCCGCGCCCTGAAGAAAATCACCCTGCTGACGATCAAGGCCGCCCAGGCTGAAGTCGAGCGCGGCGTGACCCACGCCCAGGCCATCGCCAACGGCATGGCTTTTACCCGCGACCTAGGCAACCAGCCGCCAAACGTCTGCCACCCGACGTTCCTGGGTGAACAGGCCAAGGCCCTGGGCAAGGAGTTCAAGGGTCTGAAAGTCGAAGTCCTCGACGAGAAGAAGATCAAGGAACTGGGCATGGGCTCGTTCTATGCCGTAGGCCAGGGCAGCGACCAGCCGCCACGCCTGATCGTCATGCAGTACAACGGCGGCAAGAAGTCCGAGAAGCCGTTTGCCCTGGTGGGCAAGGGCATCACTTTCGACACCGGCGGCATCAGCCTCAAGCCGGGCGCCGGCATGGACGAAATGAAATACGACATGGGCGGCGCCGCCAGCGTGTTCGGCACCCTGCGTGCCGTGCTCGAACTGCAACTGCCGATCAACCTGGTCTGCATCCTGGCCTGCGCCGAGAACATGCCCAGCGGCGGCGCTGCACGGCCTGGCGATATCGTCACCACCATGAGCGGCCAGACCGTGGAAATCCTCAACACCGACGCCGAAGGCCGCCTGGTGCTGTGCGACGCCCTGACCTACGCCGAACGCTTCAAACCCCAGGCCGTGATCGACATCGCCACCCTGACCGGTGCCTGCGTGGTCGCCCTGGGCGCCCATACGTCCGGCCTGCTGGGCAACAACGACGAGTTGATCGGCCAACTGCTCAGCGCCGGCCAGCAAGCCGACGACCGCGCCTGGCAATTGCCGCTGTTCGATGAGTACCAGGAGCAACTGGACAGCCCGTTCGCCGACATCGCCAACATTGGCGGGCCGAAAGCCGGGACCATCACTGCCGCGTGCTTCCTCTCGCGCTTCACCAAGAACCTGAACTGGGCGCACCTGGATATCGCCGGCACCGCCTGGACCAGCGGCGGCAAGGACAAGGGCGCCACCGGCCGTCCCGTGCCCCTGCTGACCCAATACCTGCTGGACCGCGCCAAAGCCTGAAAACCATGACTGCGGAGGGCGTCGCTTGAAGGCAGCGCCCTCCCCGGCTCAGGAATCTCAATGACCAAAGTCGACTTCTATATTCTTCCCAGCGCGGACCCTGCTGCGCGCCTGGATTTTGCCTGCAAACTCACCGACAAGGCCTGGCGCATGGGCCATCGCATCTACCTGCATTGCAGCGACGCGCAACAACGGGACGAGCTCGATGCCCGCCTGTGGCGCTTCAAGGGCGAAGCCTTTGTTCCCCACGGCCCGGCGGAAAGCGAAGCCGACGGCCTGATCGTGCTCGGCCTGGGCCAGGACCCCGGCGACCACAACGACCTGCTGGTGAACCTGGACCTGAAAGTACCGACCTTCGCACCGCGCTTTGCCCGAATTGCCGAAGTGGTGGTGGAAGATCCGACTATTCGTCAGGCGGCCCGCGAGAGTTTCCGTTTCTATCGCGAACAGGGCTATCCTCTGCAAGATCACCGTTTACAGCGACTCTGAGCACCCGATGGACACTCCCAACCCGCTGCAAAAGCCCGCGCATCTGCTGGACGATCTCGAGTCGATCCGCCAACTGCTCGGCGATGACAATCTGCAACCGCCGCTGCTTACCGAGACTGTGAGCGGCGAAGTGCAAATCCCCCTGCTGTTCGACATGGTGGGCAGCCAGCAACCTGCCGAAACCGAAGCCGCTCCCGCAGCGCAAGCCAAACCGCAAGCTGCACCGGCCCCTGCCCCAGTTCAAGTGGCGGCACCAGCCCCTGCTCCAGCACCGGCTCCCGTAGCCAAATCCGCCCCTACCAGCAACAGTGCCGATGCCCTGCTGCATCTGGATACCGAACTGCGCGCCGCCGCACAGCTGATCATGCAAGACGTGATCGACGATTTCGCTCCGCACATCGAAACCGAAATCAAGCGCCGCCTCGACGCCCGCCTGGAACGCCTGCTCGCAGCAGCCACCAACGGCAAGCCGTAGCCGCAGCGACAAGCTGCGCCTCCCCCCCCCAAGCTGCCGGAAAAATACGGCCAGGCGTTCCTTGCGACTTAAAGCTTGCCACTTGGACTGCTGTCCAGTGGCTTGCAACTGCCCCCCTCCGCTATACTTCCCGGCTTTTCCTGAATAAATGCCAATAGGGTCCCGCCGCGCATGGATAAGACCTACCAGCCGCACGCCATTGAAACTTCCTGGTACCAGACCTGGGAGTCCGAGAACTACTTCGCCCCGCAAGGCGCGGGCGACTCCTACACCATCATGATCCCGCCGCCGAACGTCACCGGCAGCCTGCACATGGGCCATGGCTTCAACAACGCAATCATGGACGCCCTGATCCGCTTCCGCCGCATGCAGGGTCGCAACACCCTGTGGCAGCCGGGTACCGACCACGCCGGTATCGCCACACAGATGCTGGTGGAGCGTCAGATCGAAGCCCAGGGCCAGAATCGCCACGATCTGGGTCGGGAAAAATTCCTCGAAAAAGTCTGGGAGTGGAAGGATCAGTCCGGGGGCAACATCAGCCGCCAGATCCGTCGCCTGGGCTCCTCCGTGGACTGGAGCCGCGAGCGCTTCACCATGGACGACGGCCTGTCGGAAGCGGTGAAGGAAGCCTTCGTCCGCCTGCACGAAGACGGCCTGATCTACCGCGGCAAACGCCTGGTGAACTGGGATACCAAACTGCACACAGCGATTTCCGATCTGGAAGTGGAAAACCACGACGAGAAAGGCTTCCTGTGGAACCTGCGCTACCCGCTGGCCGACGGCGCCAAGACCGCTGAAGGCAACGACTACCTGATCGTCGCCACCACCCGTCCGGAAACCATGCTCGGCGACTCCGCCGTCGCGGTGAACCCTGAAGACGAGCGCTACAAGGCGCTGATCGGCAAGTTCGTCGAACTGCCCCTGGTCGGCCGTCGCATCCCGATCATCGCCGATGACTACTGCGACCCTGAGTTCGGCACCGGCTGCGTGAAAATCACCCCGGCCCACGATTTCAACGACTACGAAGTCGGCAAGCGCCACAACCTGCCGCTGCTCAACATCTTCGACAAGAACGCCGCCGTACTGCCGGCCTGCCAGGTGTTCAACCTGGACGGCAGCCTCAACGAAACCATCGACGGCAAGATCCCGGCCGAGTACGTGGGCCTGGATCGCTTCGAGGCGCGCAAGCAGATCGTTGCCGCCTTCGACGCCGCCGGCCTGCTGGTCAGCGTCGACGACCACGCCCTGAAAGTGCCGAAGGGCGACCGCTCCGGCACCATCATCGAGCCATGGCTTACCGACCAGTGGTACGTCTCCACCAAGCCGCTGGCAGAACCTGCCATTGCTGCCGTGGAAGACGGTCGCATCGCCTTCGTGCCCAAGCAGTACGAAAACATGTACTTCTCCTGGATGCGCGACATCCAGGACTGGTGCATCAGCCGCCAGCTGTGGTGGGGCCACCGGATTCCGGCCTGGTACGACGAGTCGGGCAAGGTCTATGTCGGCCGCGATGAAGCCGAAGTCCGCGCCAAGCACAACCTCGGTCCGGACGTTGCCCTGCAACAAGACAACGACGTGCTCGACACCTGGTTCAGCTCGGGCCTGTGGACCTTCTCCACCCTGGGCTGGCCGGAACAGACCGACTTCCTCAAGACCTTCCACCCGACCGACGTGCTGGTCACCGGCTTCGACATCATTTTCTTCTGGGTCGCCCGGATGATCATGCTCACCATGCATCTGGTGAAGAACGAGGATGGCACGCCGCAGGTTCCGTTCAAGACGGTGTACGTCCATGGCCTGGTCCGCGATGGCCAGGGCCAGAAGATGTCCAAGTCCAAGGGCAACGTCCTCGACCCGCTGGACATCATCGACGGCATCGACCTCGAAACTCTGGTACAGAAACGCACCACCGGCCTGATGCAGCCAAAACTACAGAAAGCCATCGAGAAACAGACCCGCGCCGAATTCGCCGACGGCATCGCCAGCTACGGCACCGACGCCCTGCGCTTCACTTTCTGCTCCCTGGCCACCACCGGTCGCGACATCAAGTTCGACATGGGCCGCGTCGAGGGTTACCGCAACTTCTGCAACAAGATCTGGAACGCCGCGCGCTACGTACTGGACAAGGGCGAAGACTGCGGTCAGAACGGCGAGGCTTACGAGCTGTCCCTGGCGGACCGCTGGATCATCTCGCAACTGCAGCGCACCGAAGCTGAAGTGACCCGTCAGCTCGACCAGTTCCGTTTCGACCTGGCCGCCCAGGCCCTGTACGAGTTCATCTGGAACCAGTACTGCGACTGGTACCTGGAGCTGTCCAAGCCCGTGCTGTGGGACGAGAACTCGCCGGTTGAACGCCAGCGCGGCACCCGTCGCACCCTGGTGCGCGTGCTGGAAGTGGCCCTGCGCCTGGCGCATCCGTTCATGCCGTTCATCACCGAGGAAATCTGGCAGCGCCTGGCACCGTTGGCCGGCGCCGAAGGCAAGACCATCATGCTGCAGCCTTGGCCGGTGGCCAATGAAGCACGCATCGACCAGGCCGCCGAAGACGACATCGAATGGCTCAAAGGCCTGATGCTCGGCACTCGCAACATTCGCGCGGAGATGAACATCGGCCCGGGCAAGCCCCTGGCCCTGTTCCTGAAGAATGTCAGCGCCGAAGACCAGCGTCGCCTGACCGAGAACGAAGCCTTGCTGAAGAAGCTGGCCCGACTCGAATCCATCACTGTGCTGGGTGCCGGCGACGAAGCGCCGCTGTCCGCCACGGCTCTGGTGGGCGAGATGGAAGTGCTGGTACCCATGGCCGGCCTGATCGACAAGGGCGCCGAACTGGCGCGCCTGGACAAGGAAATCCAGCGCCTGCAAGGCGAAGTGCAGCGAGTGGGCGGCAAGCTGTCCAACGCCTCCTTCGTCGACAAGGCTCCGGCCGAAGTGATCGAGAAGGAGCGCGCCAAACTGGCCGAAGCCGAACAGGCTCTGGGCAAGCTGGCAGAGCAGCACGCACGGATCTCCAGCCTGTAACGGCGATTCGCGCAGCGTGAAAGAGGGAGGCCCGCAAAGGCCTCCCTTTTTTATTGGCGGCAGATCGCTTTCGCTGGCCAGCCAGCTCCTACCAGTAGACGGTGCTTTGGCAGGGGCCGGCTTGCCGGCGGCGAAGCCTCCCGCCCCAATGCCGCAAGATATGGGACAATGCCCGCCACTTTGAACCAGCCCCGAATCGATCCCCCCATGACCGCCCCCAACACTCCCAAGCCTGCGCGCAAAAAACCCAAGCCTGCCTCCCCAGCCAAAGCCGCCGCCCCCCGGGAAAAAGCCAGCCTGCACCCGCGCAATCGCCACCAGGGGCGCTACGACTTCCCACAACTGATCAAGAGCACCCCGGAGCTGGGGCAATTCGTGATCTTCAACCCCTATGGCAAGGAAAGCATCGACTTCGCCGACCCGGCAGCCGTGCGGGTGTTCAACCGGGCCCTGCTCAAGGCCTTCTACGGCATTGCCCACTGGGACATTCCGGCGGACTTTCTCTGCCCCCCAGTGCCCGGCCGCGCCGACTATGTGCATTTCCTCGCCGATCTGCTGGCCAGCCACAACCAGGGTGAAATCCCTCGTGGCGCGGCCGTGCGGGTGCTGGATGTCGGCGTCGGCGCCAACTGCATCTACCCCCTGATCGGCTACAGCGACTACCGCTGGCAATTCCTCGGTTCGGACATCGACAGCACCGCCCTGGCTGCGGCCAAGGCCATCGTCCAGGCCAACGGCTTGAACAAGGCCATCAGCCTGCGCCAGCAAGGCAATCCCAGGCAGATCCTCACCGGCCTGCTGGAAAGTACCGAGCGCTTCGACCTGACGATGTGCAACCCACCCTTCCATGCCTCCCTGGACGAAGCGACACGCGGCAGCCAGCGCAAGTGGCGAGCCCTGGGCAAGGCCGATCCCAAGCGCAAGCTGCCAGTGCTGAACTTCGGCGGCCAGGCACGGGAACTCTGGTGCGAGGGCGGTGAGATCCGTTTCGTCAGTCAGTTGATCAGCGAGAGCGCAGGCGTCGGCCAGCAAGTGCTGTGGTTCAGCACCCTGGTGTCAAAGGCTTCAAACCTGCCAGCCATTGAAAGCGCACTGAAAAAAGCCGGAGTACTGGAAAGCCAAGTGGTGGAAATGTCCCAGGGACAGAAACAGAGCCGCTTCGTCGCCTGGACCTTCAAGGACAAGGCACAGCAACAGGCCTGGGGTCAGGAACGCTGGGTTAGGAAGAGCTAAAGAGGCGGGGGATTCAAAGACGATTCACCTTGCGTGAATCGGTGTCACACAAACCGTGCCCGGAAGACTTCTGAGCACGGTTTCACTGCAAGTATTACTTGTTAACAGCGTCGGTCAGGCCTTTAGCCACAACCAGCTTGATAACTTTCTTGGCAGCGATTTCGATGGCAGCGCCAGTCGATGGGTTACGGCCAGTACGGGCAGGACGCTCGGTCACTTTCAGTTTGCCGATACCTGGCAGAGTGATTTCGCCGCCATTTTCCAATTGATCAGCAACGATCTGGGCCAGTTGGTCCAGGGCGTTACGCGCGGTGGTTTTCGGCGCGTCGATAGCTTCAGCGATATCAGCGATCAGTTGGTCTTTAGTAATAGCCATTGTGGTGTTCCTTCCCTATCAAATTCATTTGGATTGCAGAGTGCAGTGTCAGCCATCGAGCCAGATCTTGTGAATCTGGCACCCCGGTTACAACCACGACAGATCGGGGTTATAGATACCGAAATCAGGGTTTGGTTCGACCCGACAAATGCTGAATGCACGCTTAACGCTGAGACATCGCGTAAGACGGGGCAAAACTAGCACACAGACGGGGAAATATCCGCCTCTACCTAGCCATTTGGTCAGCTTTATTGCTCTAAATCGGTAAAAAAATGCATAAGCCTTACCCACAGGCCGTTCATCGCCTGGCAAACCACGCCAAAACCAGCGGGTGCGGTACACTGGGCACTTTTTCGGGGAGCCCGCCCTCCCCCTTCAATCAGCCGAGAAGCCCATGCCGATCCGTCATTGCATCGTCCACCTGATCGACAAAAAACCCGACGGCAGCCCCGCAGTTCTTCATGCCCGAGACTCCGAACTGGCAGAGTCCGCGGCCATCGAAAACATGCTCGCCGATCTCAATGAAAGCTATAACGCCAAACAGGGCAAAGCCTGGGGCCTGTTCCATCCCGAGTCCGGCGCTTTCCCCTTCAGCGGCTGGCTGAAGGAGTACCTGGACGGCGGCCAGGACTTCACCGCTTTCAGTCGGGTGGCGGTGGAGCATCTGCAGAAGCTGATGGAAGAGTCCAACCTGTCGGTGGGTGGGCACGTGCTGTTTGCCCATTACCAACAAGGCATGACCGATTACCTGGCCATCGCCCTGCTGCACCACAGCGAAGGTGTGGCCGTGACCGACCAGCTGGACGTGACCCCGTCCCGCCACCTGGATCTGGGCCAACTGCACCTCGCCGCGCGGATCAACATCTCCGAGTGGCAGAACAACAAGCAGTCCAAGCAGTACATCTCCTTTATCAAGGGCAAGAACGGCAAGAAGGTCTCGGAGTACTTCCGCGACTTCATCGGCTGCCAGGAAGGCGTCGACGGCCCGGGCGAGACCCGTACCCTGCTCAAGGCCTTCAGCGACTTCGTCGAAAGCGAAGACCTGCCGGAAGATTCGGCCCGGGAAAAGACCAAGACCCTGGTGGACTACGCCAGCAGCCAGGCCAAACTCGGCGAACCCATGGGCCTGGAAGAACTCTCGGAACTGATCGACGAGGACCGTCCCAAGGCGTTCTACGATCACATCCGCAACAAGGATTACGGCCTGTCGCCGGAGATTCCCGCAGACAAGCGCACCCTCAACCAGTTCCGCCGCTTCACCGGTCGCGCCGAAGGCCTATCCATCAGCTTCGAGGCCCACCTGCTGGGCTCGAAGATCGAGTACGACGAAGAAGCCGGAACCCTGATCATCAAGGGCCTGCCGACCCAACTGACTGACCAGCTCAAGCGCCGCAACTGATGCTCCAGGGAGTACTGAAGAAGTTCCTGCTGATCCTGCTGGTGGTGGTGGTCTATCAGAACTGGGGCAAGATCGAACGACTGTTCAACCCTTCGGCGGTGGTCAGCGAAGAGATCCGTAGCCAGGCCCGGGTCGTGCTCTACGCCACCGACTGGTGCGGCTACTGCAAGGCCACCCGGCGTTTTCTCGATCAGAAGGGCATTCCCTATCAGGAGTTCGACATCGAGAAAGATGCCGAGGCGCGCAAGGCCTATACCGAACTGGGCGGTGCCGGGATTCCGATCCTGGATGTGAATGGAACCCTGCTGCGCACCTACGACCCCGAGGCCATCATGGCTGCGCTGCAACGTCAGTAGGAGCTGGGCGGCGCGGCCAGCAGATCGTGCACCGATCTTGAGGGCGCCTTCGCTGGCAAGCCAGCTCCTACACCAGCCTGCTTCTCCTCGATCACTGCGCCTGGATACGGAAACCCAACCGCGGGAAGTGCACATGCACCACACCGGCACGGGAGTCTTCGCGACGCAGGATCAACTCTTCAGTGCCGGCGAACAGCAACTCTCCCGCTACAGGATCAACACCATAATCGGTGGCGGCAATCACCACCTGCTGCCCCGCCGCGAAGCCGTTGGGATCGACAAACGGCTCATCAGGCAGGGCTGCCGGGGTAGCGCTGCGTGACACCTCAAGCGCCTCTTCGGCGCTCATTTCGGTGAAAGAGCCGTGACCAAAGCCCAGCACCCGCGCCAACCAGGCGGCCACCGCCGGATACGCGTCCACCAGCGGCGCCGTCACCGGCGTGCCCTTGAGAAACCACAGCGGGTGAGCCAGGGCGATATCGGCAATCGAGGGTTCGCCAAACAGGAAGTCCCCCGGCTCGCGCTGCAGTTGCTGCTCCAGACGCGTCATGATGGTTGGCCATTGATGCTTGGCCACTTCCAGGGGCAGACGGCTGGCGCTGCCGCCACTGAACAACGCGGCGCGGTCGGCCATGAAGGCCTTGACTGCTTCCGGCGGCAACTTGCCAAAGCGTGCAACTGCCGATTCGGGCTGGAACACCAGAGTCACTGCATGCTGGAACACCACCGAGTCGACCCAGGCGGCGAAGGTCGCGCTGATCATTTCCTGGCCTTCAGGGAACAGCGCCGGCGAGGCCTTTTCCTGCTCCAGACGCCGGGCGATCAAAGCCGTGTCGCAATAGATATCAGCACCGACCTGCAGTACCGGCGTCTTGCGATAGCCACCGGTCAGGGCAGTCAGATCAGGCTTGGGCATCACCGGGGAAATCTTCACGGAGCGCCAGGACAGGCCCTTGAAGCCCAGGAGCAGGCGGGCTTTTTCCGCAAATGGAGAAGTCGGGTAATGGTGCAGGATCAACTCTGACATGCTGGGTTCCGCCGGAAGAGGGAGAACGCTGAGCTTAGCGCGCAATCCGTGGACGGCCTACAGATCCAACTGATGAGAACCTATCAGTCAGATTGATGCGGTTGCACCGGCAGAAGCCACCAGGCATTCCTTGGCGCTTTTCCTGAGTTTCTTGATCAACCGCTCCTGGCGCAGAGCCTCGCTCTTGTCCCGGCAGGCTTCGGTATAGACCAGCGCCACGGCGGGGCTGGAGAGAAAAAACCGCGCGCCCTTGCCACTCTGGTGCTTGGCGAAACGCCGCTGCGGATCATCGCTGATGCCGCAATACAAGGCCCCATTGGCGGCACGCACCAGGTAGACGAACCAGGGTTTGCTGTCCGCCACTGGCGAAGCGGCTTCAACGACGGGAGAGGGATCGGGGCTGGTCACAAAGGGCATCGAGGCTTGTGGATAACAAGCCGCGATCTTAGCAGAGGATGGTTTTCAACGGCCGCCCTGGAAAGCCTTCAAGCCTTTGCGGGCCTGGGCGCGAACGGCATTTTTCAAGAACGGCGTCCAGCCCAGCAGCAGCCCCTTGGCTCCCAGGGCCTGACGCGCCCAACGCCACATGTCGAAATGGTCGTGGTGCTCACAGATCTTGCCATCGCGAAACACGAAGCGCGCCTGAATATCGTTGACCACCGTGTTGCCGGTCTGGCTGAACAGGTAAGTGGCGACCCAGTGCGCACCACCCGAGCGCTCGTCGGCATGCACCTGATCGAACGTCAGGGAAAAGTCCTTGGCCCGGGAAGTGAGCATGCGCCACATGTCGCCAGCGTCACGCCCACGCAATTCGCCGAAGGCCGGATCACTGAATACGACGTCCTCGGTATAGCAAGCGCTCATGGCCTCGGCATCGAGCCGCTGGAAGGCCTGATAGAACTCAGTGATCAGGGCGCGGTGGGCATCACTCATGGGCGGACTCCGAAAGGGCAAAGGGATGCCTGCACAATAATCCGCACACCTTGAGAAAACTATCGGCATTTGCCGTGCAAATACCGACAGTGACGCCCATCAGATTCTCTCGCTTTGCACCTGCACATACAGCGAACGGCCGGCGCCCAGCCCGGCAATGATCGCCCCACTGCCCAGCACAGCGAAGATCCAGCCCACGGCGTTCCAGCCGCCGGTCCAGTCATGCACCAGCCCCACGGCAAACGGCCCCATGGACGCCAGGGTGTAGCCGATGCCCTGGGCCATGCTCGACAGGTTAGCTGCCACATGGGTATCCCGTGAACGCAGGACGATCAAGGTCAGGGCCAGGCTGAAAGTGCCGCCCTGCCCCAGGCCCAGCAGAATGGCCCAGCCCCACAAGCCGTCAAGCGGCGCATAGAGACAGCCGAACAGGCCGCCCAAGGTCATCAACATGACAATCACAATGGCCAGACGCTGATCCTTGCCGCGAGTCGCCAGCCAGGGCGCCGCCAGGGAGCTGGCCAGTTGCACGATCACCGAACCCGACAGCACCAGTCCGGCCTGGGTTGGAGTCAGACCACGACCGATCAGGATCGACGGCAACCAGCCAAACACGATGTAGGCCAGGGACGATTGCAGTCCCATGTACAAGGTCACCTGCCAGGCCAGGCGATCACGCAGCAACCCGCGGACACGGAAGGCGACATGGTGAGCGCCGTGTTTCTGCCCCACTTGAGGCAACCAGAACAGCGCCGCCACCAACGCCGGCACCACCCAGAAGCCAAGGCCCATTGCCCAGCTGTCATCAAAGTGATGGCTCAAGGGCACTGTCGCCCCTGCCGCCATGGCCGCCCCCAGGCACAGGGCCATGGTGTAGACACCGGTCATGGTTCCCGCATGCCGGGCGAAGTCGCGCTTGACGATGCCCGGCAGCAGCACCCCGATCACGCCGATGCTGGCACCTGCCAGGATGCTCCCGGCAAAGACGCCGAACTCACCGAGGGAACTGCGCAGGACAATGCCCAGGGCCAGGGTCAGGAGAATCCCCAGCACCACCCGTTCGGCGCCGAAACGCCGGGCCAGCAGCGGCGCCAAAGGAGCAAACAGCCCCAGACACAACACCGGCAAGGTGGTCAGCAACCCCGCCTTGGCGGCCGACAGGCCCAGGTTCTGGGATACGTCACTGAGCAACGGCGCCATGCTCGACAGCGCCGGACGCAGGTTCAACGCCACCAGGATCAGCCCCAGCAGCAACAGCCAGGGCCGCCGCAAAGGTGGCGGAGCCTGCTGGACTTCTTCGTCATCGGCCTCGGCGTCAATCAACAACTCTGGAGGCGACGGGGTGTTCGGGGGGGCCTGGTGGTTGGACATATAGGTCTCGGATTCAGGATTCGTTGATCAACTGGCGGGAAAGGTGCTTGGCCCGCTCGGGGTCGCCCTGCTCGATGGCATCCAGCAGGTGCTGGTGGAGATCGAAGACGTCCTGGCGACGCGGAGTGACCGTCAAGGCCTGGCGCAACTGGGCGCCCACCACACTGGAGAAATAGCGGTACAGCTGGCTGAGGGTCGGATTGTGTGCGGCATCCACCAGGCCCTGATGAAACACCAGGTCGCAGGCGATGTAGCTTTCCAGATCGCCATGAAAATGCCCGCCGCTGGCCTGCAAGGCTTCGTTCAAGGCGCGCAGGTCCTCGTCGGTGCGACGCAGGGCCGCAAGGCCAACCGCCTCCACTTCAAGGATCTGCCGGGTTTCCCGGGCCTGTTCCAGGGAGCATTGGGACAGGGCCTGGAGCATGTCCAGGGGATCGGCCACCGCCCGCAGGTAGCTGCCGTCGCCCTGGCGGATCTCGATCAGCCCGGAGAACGCCAGCACGCGCATGGCTTCGCGCACGGTGTTGCGGCTGATGCCCAGTTCGCTGGCCAGTTCCGGTTCGGTGGGCAAGCGCTGGCCGACAGCCCAGGCGCCATTGGTGATGCGCAGGCGCAGCTGCTCCAGGGCCTGGTCGACCAGGGAACGTTTGATCAGAGGGGAAATTTCGCTCATTGAACTCACTCTTTCATCCAATCATCGGACGAATTGCCCGACATGGTATTCAGGCTTTTCCGAGAGTTCAACGTTTTAGGCTGGAGGAGGCACTTTCGCCATCTCAAACAGGCCTTGACAAAAAACCCTATAAGGGTAGTTTCAATCAAGCCTCAAGGGTGTCTCATGGAAAAGAAAACACCTCATTACGACCTGTCGTTGATCAAGGCACAGGTCGTTCGGCAAGGGGCACAAGCCTTCACTCGAAGTGCGTTGCTCTGCGGCAAGGAACTCGGATTGTCCCTGGCCGCCATGCAACGAGTGATAGCCGGACTCCAGGGCAGCATGTTCTACAAATCGATGACCACCTATCACGATCACCGGATGTGGCAGGACGTGTATTACACCGGCATCGATAACCGGACGCTCTACATCAAGATCACCCAGCGCCCCGGCATAGGGCCTCCAGTGATCTCCTTCAAGGAGGCAGAAACATGAAACGACAACAGTGCTACAGCTGCGGCGCCCCGAGCGGCATGCTGGCGTTCGAGCAACGCAGCGAGCTCATCGACTACCGGCACCTGTTGCGTCACCTCCATGGCCTGGCCGGCTGGGAATGCCAGGAATGCAATGAAATCGAATTCGACGCAGCGAGCGCAGAACGTTACGCGGCCGCGGGCGACCAATTGCTGGAGGAGTATCGGCAGATCGTCGCTGCAGACATGAAGCGCATCCGCCGCAAGCTGCACCTTTCCCAGAAAGAAGCCGTCAGGCTACTTTCGGGCGGCGGGCACAATGCCTTTTCCCGCTACGAGCGCGGCGAAGTCAGCGCACCTCAGCCCTTGTACATGCTGATGCGCCTGCTGGATCGCCACCCGCAGTTGATGAAGGACGTACTGGATCTCAGCGAACCGCAACTGGCGCCCTCTGCCTCCCGCGACTCATCCGAGCAACAGCTCGGCGCTGCCGGCAGTTGAACGCCGGGCAAAAATAAACCCGGAGCCAGTCCGGGTTTATCTTCAGCGCGGGTCCTGCAGCAGGATCAATGCAGGATCTGACTCAGGAACAGCTTGGTGCGATCATTCTGCGGGTTGTCGAAGAAGTCGTTCGGTGCCGCCTGCTCGACGATCTCGCCCTTGTCCATGAAGATCACCCGGTTGGCCACGGTGCGGGCAAAGCCCATTTCGTGGGTCACGCAGAGCATGGTCATGCCGTCTTCGGCGAGGCCGATCATGGTGTCCAGCACCTCCTTGACCATTTCCGGGTCCAGGGCCGAGGTGGGTTCGTCGAACAGCATGATCTTGGGCTTCATGCACAGCGCCCGGGCAATCGCCACCCGTTGCTGCTGACCACCGGAAAGCTGGCCCGGGTACTTGTTGGCCTGCTCCGGAATGCGCACCCGCTCCAGGTAGTGCATGGCAATTTCCTCGGCCTTGCGCTTGGGCATCTTGCGCACCCACATCGGCGCCAGGGTGCAGTTCTGCAGAATGGTCAGGTGCGGGAACAGGTTGAAGTGCTGGAACACCATGCCCACTTCCCGGCGAATGGCCTCGATCTGCTTGAGGTCGTTGGTCAGCTCCACGCCGTCCACCACAATGCGCCCCTGCTGGTGTTCTTCCAGGCGATTGAGGCAACGGATGGTGGTGGATTTGCCCGAACCCGAGGGCCCGCACAGGACGATGCGCTCGCCCTGCCTGACGTTGAGGTTGATGTCCTTCAACACGTGGAACTGGCCGTACCACTTGTTCACACCCTGCATCTGAATAATGCCTTCAGGGCCCACAGGCTTTTTGCTCGCTTCACTCATGGAGGTACTCCTAACGCTTGTGGCCTGTGTCCAACTTACGCTCCAGATGCATGGAGTAGCGGGACATACCAAAACAGAAAATCCAGAACACCAGGGCCGCGAAGACATAGCCTTCGGTGGCCATGCCCAGCCATTTGGGGTCGGCGGCGGCTTGCTTGACGCTGTTGAGCAGGTCGAACAGGCCGATGATGATCACCAGGCTGGTGTCCTTGAACAGGGCGATGAAGGTGTTGACGATGCCGGGGATCACCAGCTTCAGGGCCTGAGGCAGAATCACCAGGCCCATGGCGCGCCAGTAACCCAGGCCCATGGCGGCGGCCGCTTCGTACTGGCCCTTGGGAATGGCCTGCAAACCACCACGCACCACCTCGGCCACATAGGCCGACTGGAACAGGATCACCCCGATCAGCGCTCGCAGCAGCTTGTCGAAGTTCATGCCCTCGGGCAGGAACAGCGGCAGCATCACCGAGGACATGAACAGCACCGTGATCAGCGGCACGCCGCGCCAGAACTCGATGAAGGTCACGCAGACCACGCGGATCGCCGGCAGGTTGGAACGCCGTCCCAGCGCCAGCAAGATTCCCAGAGGCAAGGCTCCAGCAATCCCCACGGTGGCGATCACCAGGGTCAGCATCAGGCCGCCCCATTGGCTGGTGGCGACATTGCTCAGACCCAGGTAGCCGCCGTGCAACAGGGTGTAGGCCACCACCGGGTACCACACCAGGAAACACAGGCCGTAGATCGCCTTGCGGGCAAAGCGCGAGATGAACAAGGGGGCCACGCCGATCACTGCCAGCCACACGGTCAGGTCCACCCGCCAGCGCAGCTCCACCGGGTAGTAGCCGTACATGAACTGGCCGAATCGCTGCTGGATGAACACCCAGCAGGCGCCGTCCTTGGTGCAGTCGGCACGGCTGGTGCCGACCCAGTTGGCGTCGAGGATCGCCCAATGCAGGATCGGCGGCACCACCAGGTAGATCAGGTAGAAGGCAAACAGGGTCAACAGGGTGTTGAGCCAGCTGGAAAACATGTTGGCGCGCATCCACGCCAGCACACCGATACTGCTGCTGGGCGGCGGCATATCGGGCTTGAAAGTATGAGTCGTCATGGGCGCTTCCTCACCGCTCGATCAGCGCAATGCGCTTGTTGTACCAGTTCATCAGCAGGGAAATGCTGATGCTGATTGCCAGGTACACGCTCATGGTGATGGCAATGACCTCGATGGCCTGACCGGTCTGGTTGAGCACCGTACCGGCGAACAGCGAAACCATTTCCGGGTAACCGATACCCGCCGCCAGGGACGAGTTCTTCGCCAGGTTCAGGTATTGGCTGGTCAACGGCGGAATGATCACCCGCAAGGCTTGGGGAATGATCACCTTGCGCAGGGTCGGACCGTTGCGCAGCCCCAGGGAGCGCGCCGCTTCGGTCTGGCCATGGCTGACCGACTTGATCCCGGAACGCACGATCTCGGCGATAAACGCCGCGGTGTAGACGGTCAGGGCCAGAGTCAGGGCCAAGAGTTCGGGGATCAGTACCCAGCCGCCGACGAAGTTGAAGCCCTGCAGCTTCGGCAACTCCCAATGCACGGGCGAGCCAAAGACCAGCGTGCACAACGCCGGAATCAGCAGCAGCAACGCCAGGCCGGTCCAGAACTTGTGGAACGGCACCCCGGTGGCCTCAAAGCGCTTGTTGGCCCAGCGGCACATCAGCACGATGGCGATCACGGCAAGCGCCACACTCGCAACGAACGCCCAGAACCCCGGAGCCATCTGCGCCGCCGGCATGTTCAAGCCACGACTGCTGACGAAGAAGGTGTCGCCGAAGTTATGGCTGTTGCGCGGCCCCGGCATGGTCAGGAACACCGCGAAGTACCAGAACAGGATCTGCAGCAGCGGCGGAATGTTGCGGAACACTTCCACATACACCGTCGCCAGCTTGCTGATGATCCAGTTCTGCGACAGCCGCGCCACCCCGATGATGAACCCCAGCAAGGTGGCCAGGATCACCCCGATAAAAGTCACCAGCAGCGTATTGAGCAGACCGATGACGAAGACCCGGGCATAGCTGTCCGCTTCGGTGTAGGCAATCAAGTGTTGAGCGATGCCGAAACCGGCGCTGCGCTCAAGAAAGTCAAAACCCGAGGTAATACCCCGGTGCTGGAGGTTGGTTTGCGTGTTGTCGAACAGAAACCAGCCCAGCGAAACCACCGCCACTATGGTGATGATCTGGAATAACCAGGCGCGCACACGCGGGTCGCTGAGGCTAAGCCTCTGCTTGGGTGCGCCGATTGTATTTTGCATGAAGTGCCCCAGGAATAATGGAACAGAACATCACCCGGCGGTTGGCCCGCCGGGTGATAGAACCATCAGCGCACAGGTGGTGCGTATTGGATGCCGCCGTTGTTCCACAGCGCGTTCAGGCCGCGGTCGATGGCCAGTGGCGTGCTCTTGCCGAGGTTTTTCTCGAACACTTCACCGTAGTTACCTACTTGCTTGACGATCTGTACTACCCAGTCCTTCGGCAGTTTCAGGTCTTTGCCGTATTCACCGTCCGCGCCCAGCAGACGTGCTACATCAGGGTTCTTGGTGGACTTGGCTTCAGCTTCGACGTTTTTCGAAGTGACGCCCGCCTCTTCGGCGTTAAGCATGGCGAACAGGGTCCACTTGACGATGCTGAACCACTCTTCGTCGCCTTTACGCACCACCGGGCCCAAAGGCTCCTTGGAGATGGTTTCCGGCAGTACGACATAATCGGTCGGAGTCGCCAGCTTGCTGCGCTGTGCGTAAAGCTGGGACTTGTCGGAGGTCAGTACGTCGCAACGACCGGACTCCAGGGACTTGGCACTCTCATCGGAAGTGTCGAAGGTGATCGGGGTGTATTTCAGACCATTGCCGCGGAAGTAGTCCGACACGTTCAGCTCAGTGGTAGTACCGGCTTGAATACAGATGGTCGCACCGTCCAGCTCCTTGGCACTTTTCACACCCAGCTTGTTGTTCACCAGAAAGCCGATGCCGTCGTAATAAGTGACGCCGGCAAACATCAGGCCCATGCCCGCATCGCGGGAGCTGGTCCAGGTGGTATTGCGCGACAGCACGTCGATCTCACCGGATTGCAGCGCAGTGAAGCGCTCCTTGGCGTTCAACTGGCTGAACTTGACCTTGGTCGCATCGCCGAATACGGCTGCGGCCACGGCACGGCAGACATCGGCGTCGATGCCGAGAATCTTGCCGGTAGCGTCCGGTACCGAGAATCCCGGCAAACCATCACTGACGCCGCACTGTACGAAACCTTTCTTCTGTACTGCATCGAGGGTCGCACCCGCCTGTGCGAAACCGCTTGTAGCCAGTACCGTGGCCGCCGTCACGACGGCCAGGGTGGATTTCAACATCTTCATTCAAACCTCCAGTTTTGCTCTTGTTGTGTCGGAGCTTGAGTCCTGCCGCACCCTCATGAGGCGCTGTTGACCCGTGTCGGCTTTTTTATAGGGTCAAGCGGCGTAAGACCTTCGCTATGAGTCTAGTAGGAGAAATCCACGTAATGGGGGACCTACATCTCACCAATCGGCCGAACGGGCTGTAGCCCTTTGCAGTTCACAGAGCCCGTAGCGGCCGTAGGCGAACCTGTATCAGAGGAGCTGGGTATGCCATCGCCCGCGGTAGCCTGTTAGTGTTACCGCCGGCAGAGCGTGCTATCACATCCGCTCCTCTTTCCGAGCCATAGCAAAGCCCGTACCACAGTTTCGGCTAAAGCGTTTCAGCCAGTGGTCAATAGCAAAACGTTCAACCGTGCGACATCTTCTTCACCGATCAACCGGGCGCGCCCCTTAACCTCGCACTCAATCAGCGCGCACGCACACAAATGGAGCAGCCATGACCGAGCCCTTGATTCTTCAGCCCAGCAAGCCCGCAGACGCCTGTGTGATCTGGCTTCATGGCCTGGGAGCGGACCGTTACGACTTCCTGCCGGTGGCCGAGATGCTGCAGGAAAAACTCTTGAGCACCCGCTTCGTCCTGCCCCAGGCACCGACCCGTGCCGTGACCATCAATGGCGGATACGCCATGCCCAGCTGGTACGACATTTTGGCCATGAACCCGGCTCGTGCGATCAGTCGCGAACAGCTCGATGAATCATCTGACGAAGTCATCAGACTGATCGAAGAACAACGCACCAGCGGAATAGACGCATCGCGCATTTTCCTAGCGGGTTTCTCTCAGGGTGGCGCCGTAGTACTGCACACCGCCTTCCTCAAATGGCAGGGTCCCTTGGGTGGCGTACTTGCCCTCTCCACCTACGCACCGACCTTTGGCGATGAACTGCAACTTTGCGCCAGCCAACAGCGGATTCCGGTGCTGTCACTGCACGGCCAGTACGACGAAGTGGTGCAGAACGCCATGGGCCGCACCGCCTATGAGTACCTGAAACAGCATGGTGTCACCGTGACATGGCAGGAATACCCAATGGGACACGAGGTGTTACCGGAGGAAATCCGCGATATCGGCACCTGGCTGAGCGAGCGTTTGCGCTAGAACAAACGCCTCGCACCTGGACCACGAGCAACAGACTACGCCGCGCCCGTTTCTTGCATTACACTGGCCGGCGTACATTCCTTAACCAATTGATGAGATGACCGTGCTCAAAGCACTCAAGAAAATCTTCGGTAAAAGCGAGGCTGAGCCGCTCGCGCCAAGCCCCAGTGCCCCTTCCCCCAGTTCCAGCAGCCGTAATGACGGCCGTCAGCCGGAACGGAGCGCACCTGCTACCGCAACTAAAAAAGAACCGGTGAACACACCGGCCGCCCCTTCCGCTCCCACAGCGCCGCGCCAAGAGAAGCCCAAGGCCGAGCAACCCAAACCTGAGCAACCGCGCCGCCCGCGGCCGCCAAAACCAGCGGTCAGCACCTGGAAACTCGAAGATTTCGTGGTGGAACCCCAGGAAGGCAAGACCCGTTTCCACGACTTCAAGCTCGCTCCGGAACTGATGCACGCCATCCAGGACCTGGGCTTTCCCTACTGCACACCGATCCAGGCCCAGGTACTGGGCTTTACCCTGGCGGGCAAAGACGCCATCGGCCGGGCCCAGACCGGCACCGGCAAGACCGCTGCGTTCCTGATCTCGATCATCACCCAGTTGCTGCAGACCCCGCCGCCGAAAGAACGCTACATGGGCGAACCACGGGCGCTGATCATTGCCCCGACCCGGGAACTGGTGGTGCAGATCGCCAAGGACGCCGCGGCCCTGACCAAATACACCGGCCTCAACGTCATGACCTTCGTCGGCGGCATGGATTTCGACAAGCAGCTCAAGCACCTGGAAGCTCGCCACTGCGACATCCTGGTGGCCACCCCGGGCCGCCTGCTGGACTTCAACCAGCGCGGTGACGTGCACCTGGACATGGTCGAAGTGATGGTGCTGGACGAAGCCGACCGCATGCTCGACATGGGCTTCATCCCGCAAGTGCGTCAGATCATTCGTCAGACCCCGCCCAAGAGCGAACGTCAGACCCTGCTGTTCTCCGCCACCTTCACCGAAGACGTGATGAACCTGGCCAAGCAGTGGACCACCGACCCGTCCATCGTCGAGATCGAGTCCGAAAATGTCGCCAGCGAAAACGTCGAACAGCACATTTATGCGGTCGCCGGGGCCGACAAGTACAAGCTGCTGTACAACCTGGTCACCGACAACGGCTGGGAGCGGGTCATGGTCTTCGCCAACCGCAAGGATGAAGTGCGGCGCATCGAAGAACGCCTGGTTCGCGACGGCGTGAACGCCGCCCAGCTGTCCGGCGACGTACCGCAGCACAAGCGGATCAAAACCCTGGAAGGCTTCCGCGAAGGCAAGATCCGGGTCCTGGTAGCCACCGACGTGGCCGGTCGCGGCATTCACATCGACGGCATCAGCCACGTGATCAACTTCACCCTGCCGGAAGTGCCGGACGACTACGTGCACCGCATCGGCCGTACCGGTCGTGCCGGGGCCGACGGCGTGTCCATCAGCTTCGCCGGTGAGGACGACTCCTACCAGCTGCCATCAATCGAAGCCCTGCTGGGGCGCAAGATCAGCTGCGAGATGCCGCCCGCAGAACTGCTGCGCCCGGTGGAACGCAAACGCCCGCAAGCCTGATAACCGGCGCTCCCAGAGCGCCTAGCCCATCTGAAAAACGCAGCCCGACCACAGGCTGCGTTTTTTTTTGCCTGGATATTGCCCGAAGAAACCAAAAGTCCATAATGGACAAATAAGTTTAATTCTTTGGGAACGCCTACATGCCCAGCACGCCCTACCTGATTGCCCAAACCGAAGCCCGCCAATTGCTCGCGCAAATCGACGTCCCGCAGACCCTGCGCAAACTGTTTCGCGACCTGGCCGCCGGACTCGCCGTACAACCGGCACAACAACTGGTGGAATTTCCCCAGGGCGCCGGCGACTTCATCAACTACCTGGGCGTGCTGGCTGAAGATCGGGTCTACGGGGTCAAGACCTCGCCCTACATCGTTCGCGCCGAAGGCCCGCTGGTCACCGCCTGGACCCTGCTGATGTCAATGGACAGCGGCCAGCCCCTGCTGCTGTGCGACGCCGCCGAACTGACCACCGCACGCACCGCCGCCACTACGGCGGTCGCCGTCGAGGCACTGGCTACGCCCGAGTCCCGGCACCTGGCAATCATCGGCAGCGGCGCCGTGGCCCAGGCTCATCTGCACTACGTGAAAGACCTGCGCCCATGGCAGAGCATCCGTCTCTATTCCCCAAGCCTGGCCAGTAAATCCGCCGAAGAGCATGCGCACCTCAAGGCCCTCGATCCGCGCCTGCAAATCGTCCAGCAGCTTGAAGAGGCTGTCGAAGATGCGGACGTGATCATGCTCTGCACCTCGTCCGCCGGACCGGTCATCGACCCACGCACCCTCAGCAAGCCGGCGCTGATCACCTCCATCAGCACCAATGCACCACGGGCCCATGAAGTGCCGCCCGCCGCACTGCAGCAGATGCAGGTCTATTGTGACTATCGCCGTACCACCCCAGGCTCGGCCGGCGAGATGCTGATTGCCGGCGAACAGCACGGCTGGGACAGCGCGGCAATTCTCGGCGACCTGCCGGAGCTACTGAGCAACCAGGCTCAACGCCCCAGTGCCGAACGCCATGTGTTCTTCCGCTCCATCGGCCTGGGCCTGGAAGACATCGCCCTGGCCAATGCCCTGTACCACCTGCGGCAGCCGCACTAAGGGCCCGTCACTTGCACTTTTCCAGGAGCTTTGAATGATCCAGGCAGACTTCATCATCATCGGCGGCGGTATCGCCGGGGCCTCCACCGGTTTCTGGCTGTCGCGCCACGGCCGCGTCATCGTGCTGGAGCGCGAGTCTCACCCGGCCTATCACTCCACCGGCCGCTCTGCCGCGCTCTACACCGCCGCCTATGGCACCGCCCAGGTGCGGGCCCTGACCCTGGCCAGCCGGGACTTTTTCGACCACCCGCCGGAGGGTTTCTGCGACCACCCGCTGCTGACGCCACGAGGGGAAATGACCGTGGACTTCACCGGCGATCCGGCCGAACTGAACAACCAGTACCTGAGCGCCAAGGCCACGGTGCCGGAGATGCAACTGCTCAGTGCAGACGAAGCCTGCGCTCGTCTGCCGATCCTGCGTCGCGAAAAGGTCCATGGCGCCCTCTACGACCCCAGTGCCAGCGACATCGACACCGACGCCCTGCATCAGGGCTACCTGCGGGGCATCCGCCGTCATCAGGGCCAGGTCTATACCGACCATGAAGTGCTGGGACTGCGTCGTGATGAACAAGGGCTGTGGCAGGTCCAAACCAGCGGCCAGGATTTCAGCGCTCCGGTGCTGATCAACGCTGCCGGGGCCTGGGCCGATCAGATCGGCGTCATGGCCGGTGCCCGCCCCCTGGGCCTGCAACCCAAGCGCCGGGCGGCCTTTATCTTCGCCGGCCCGGAAGGGCTCGATAGCCACCGCTGGCCGATGCTGGTGAGCCTGGACGAATCCTTCTACATGAAGCCCGACGCCGGCATGTTCCTCGGCTCGCCGGCCAACGCCGACCCGGTGGAGCCCCATGATGTGCAGCCCGAAGAGCTGGACATTGCCCTGGGCATCTACCAGATCGAAGAAGCCACCACCCTGAGCATTCGTCGTCCGACCCGGACCTGGGCCGGCCTGCGCAGTTTCGTCAGCGACGGTGACTTGCTGGCCGGCTTCGATCCACAGGTACCCGGGCTGTTCTGGGTCGCCGGACAAGGCGGCTATGGCATCCAGACGTCTCCGGCCATGGGCCAGGCCAGCGCCGCCCTGGTACGCGGCCAACCCCTGCCGGAACAGTTGACCCGCTTCGGCCTGGAGTCCGCCATGCTCTCCCCTGCCCGCCTCGGTTGAACCCGCCCTCGGGGTGACGCGCCCGAACGATTGCGGCACACTCCCAGCGCCCGCTAGCGGCGGGCGCTGAAGCCGCCTGGAGTACGACCCATGACCTCACCCGCAAAGGACCCTGCCCTGGACAATTTCCGGGCGATTGCCGACGCCATTGCCACGCTGTTCTTCCCCCATGCCGAGGTGGTGCTCCACGACCTGCGCACGCAGAAAATCGACTACATCGCCAATAACCTGTCCAAGCGTGAAGTGGGCGACGATGCGGCCCTGGAAGACCTGCTCAGTGGCGACAGCAGCGAACGCAACATCGGCCCCTATGAAAAGCTCAACTGGGACGGCCAGAAGATCCGCAGTCTCAGCAGCGTGCTGCGCGACAGCCACGGTCAGCCAATGGCCGTGCTGTGCATCAACCTGAATATCTCGCTGTTCGAAAATGCCAAGGCCGCGCTGGACCTGTTTCTCTCACCCAGCAAACTGATTCCCCAGCCCGACTCGCTGTTTCGTGATGACTGGCAAGAGCGCATCAACACCTTCCTGCACAACTGGCTGCGCGAGCGCCAGCTGGGGCTGAACCTGCTGACCCGCGATCACAAGCGCGAACTGGTACTGGCCCTGCACGCCGAAGGCGCCTTCAAGGGCAAGAGCGCCTCCAACTATGTGGCCAACGTGCTGAACATGGGCCGGGCGACGGTGTACAAGCACCTGAAGGAATTGAAGGGACAATAAAGGTTCGCGAGCGAGCTCGCTCCTACACGCAATTGCACAACACCTGTAGGAGCGAGCTTGCTCGCGAAGGCGTCCTCAAGAACGCCGCAATCTCTCAATCCCCATAAATATCCGACTTGAAGTACTTGGCCTGGATCTTCTGGTATTCACCATTGGCGCGAATATCATCGATGGCCTTGTTCAACTCGCCCACCAGTTCACCGTTGCCCTTGCGCACAGCAATTCCGGCGCCCTCGCCGACGTATTTCGGATCTTTCAACTCAGGACCGACAAAGGCGTAGTCGGCGCCCCGTGGCATCGACAGGAAATCATCAAGAGGAATGGTGTCGGCGAAGATCGCGTCCAGGCGCCCGGCCGCCAGGTCCATGTAGATCTCTTCGTTGTTGCTGTAGCGCACCACCTTGATGCCCTTGGGCTCGAAGACTTCGGTAGCGAAGCGATCGGTGGTGGTGGAGCGCTGCACACCCACGGTCTTGCCCTTGAGACTGGCGTACTGGTCGTCCACCACCGCGCCCTTCTTCATCACCAGGCGCGATGAAGTGAAATAGTACTTGTGGGTGAAATCCACCGATTTACGCCGTTCCGCGGTAATGGTCATGGAGGACAGCGCGGCATCGATTTTCTTCACCTTCAGCGAGGGAATCAGGCCGTCGAACTCACCCTCGATCCACTCGCACTTGACCTGCATCTGCGCGCACAGGGCGTTGCCGATGTCGTAGTCGAAACCACCGATCTTGCCGTCGGCAGTCTTGAAGGCGAACGGCGGATACGCCGCCTCGATGCCCAGGCGCAGGGTTTTCTCGGCGGCCATCAGGCTGCTGCACGCCAACAGGCTCAAGACCAGGCCACTGATGAGGGGGAGTTTTTTCATGTTCGTTCTCTCGCGGGTTGTTGTTGGTTTGGCAAGACAGAAGGAAGAGGTAAAACGGTAAAGACTCTATTTGTACTTGTTAATCCATACTGGACTTTTACGTACATGTCGTCAACGACGCGCGCAGCGACTTATCCCCAGCGGTTAGCGGGAACAGTCGCAGTCGATTGAAGGTTGAATGGCGGCCGGCTCAGGCCCCACCAGCGAGGATCAGGGGATCATTCTTTCCAGCGATCGGCCGCGGCGTGATCACTGTCGCGGCCTTCCACCCAACGGGGGCCGTCGGCGGTGTTTTCCTTTTTCCAGAACGGTGCACGGGTCTTGAGGTAGTCCATGACAAAGGCACAGGCATCAAAAGCCGCCTGGCGATGGGCACTGGCCGCGCCGACGAAGACGATGGGCTCGCCCGGCTCCAGGGCACCGATGCGGTGCAGCACCTCCAACTGCAACAGCGGCCAGCGCTGCTGAGCTTCGGCGGCGATCTTGGCCAGGGCCTTTTCGGTCATGCCCGGATAATGCTCGAGGAACATGCCGTGGACATCCTGGCCGTCATTGAAGTCGCGCACGTAACCGACAAAGCTCACCACTGCGCCAACCCCGGTATCGGCGGCGTGCATGGCGTTGACTTCAGCTCCCGGATCGAAGGCCGCGGATTGCACTCGGATCGCCATCTCAGCCTCCGGTCACAGTGGGAAAGAACGCCACTTCATCACCGTCCGCCAAGGGCTCGTCCAGCGAGCACAGGTCCTCATTGCGGGCGCACATCAGATTCTGTTCGGCGAGCACGGCGGCCCCGTCACGGGACAAAAGCGCCTGGCGCACATCGTCGACACAGGCGAACGACCCTTCAATCTCCAGGGCGTCGAGCCCCAGTGCCTCACGGTAACGGGCGAAAAACCTGACCTGGATCTTCATGCGTCAGCCGCCCGGTATTGACCGCTCTTGCCGCCGGTTTTCTCCAGTACCCGCACGCCTTCGATGGTCATGCCGCGGTCCACGGCCTTGCACATGTCATAGATCGTCAGCGCGGCGACGCTGGCGGCGGTCAACGCCTCCATCTCCACCCCGGTCTGCCCCGACAGTTTGCAACGCGCCACGATGCGCACGCTGTCCTCGCCTTCGGCACTGAGCTCGACCTTGACGCTGGTGAGCATCAACGGATGGCAGAGGGGAATCAGGTCGCTGGTTTTCTTCGCCGCCTGGATTCCGGCGATGCGCGCCACGGCGAACACATCGCCCTTGGGGTGACCGCCACTGACGATCATTTGCAGGGTTTGCGGGAGCATGCGCACCCGGGCTTCGGCCACTGCCTCGCGGAAGGTCACGGCCTTATCGGTGACGTCGACCATATTGGCGCGACCTTGGGAATCGAGATGAGTCAGCACGGTGTTACTCCTGATCAGGTGGGCCGATTGTAAACCTGCAGGTCAGTTTTTCGCACGGGGCATCTGCCCGGCGCCCGGCAGCGCCAACCGGCAATCAGCCTGGCGAATAACCCGCATCAAAACAACGAATTGGAGCCCGACTGCGGATCAACGTACAACAGCGCAAAAAACCGCAAAAGGAAGTCGCTTCATGGCCTTGTTCGTTTCGATCCTGCTCAGCCTGCTCGCCGGTTTCGCCGTGCCCCTCCAGGCCGGGACCAACGCCCGCCTGGGCACCCTGCTGGGGCATCCATTGTGGGCCACCGGCGTTTCCTTGCTGGTCAGCCTGCTGGTGCTGGGGGGCCTGCTGCTGTTCATCAAAGTGCCCAAGCCCAATCTCATGGCCGCGCTGCAAGGCCCCTGGTGGATCTGGATGGGCGGCATGGCCGGAGTGCTCTACATCACCGTGGCACTGCTGATGGCGCCACGCCTGGGGGCGCTGAACTTCATCATGGCGGTGATCATCGGCCAGTTGCTGATCTCGCTGATCATCGACTACTTCGGGCTGGTGGGCCTGCCACGCAAAGACATCAGCCTGCAGAAACTCATTGGCGTGCTGGTGGTGATCGGCGGTTTCGTCATCACCACCCGCGGCTGAGGCGTCATTTCAGGCCTTGGCCTGGCTGGCCAGCTTGACCTGTTCACGCAACCAGCGATGGGCCGGGTCATCGCTGAAACGCGAATGCCAGATCTACACGAATTTGAAGGGCGCAATGTTCAAGGGCGGGGGCAGCCGCAGCAGCCCTTCCTGCAGCGGGATCTCGTCCAGGGTGCGGCTGGCCACGGTCAGAATCAGGTCGGTGCCACGGATCATCCCCGGCGCGATGCCCCAGTGGGGCACGCTGACCGCGATCTGCCGCTGCAGTCCCTCCTCCCCCAGGCGGTGATCGACTTCGCCATTGAAACAGCCGTCCATCGACACCTGCAGATGGGGACGCTGCAGATAAGCCGTCAGGTCCAGGCCGCCGTCACCATCGAGGGTGGCGCGGTCCACCAGGCAGGAAAAGGTTTCCTCGAACAACACCTCCTTGACGATCTCATCCGAAGGGCTGGGAAACACCCCCAGGGCCAGGTCGATCTTGCCCAGGGCGATCTGCTCGAACATCTCGTGGCGGCTGCCCTGGGTCACCACCAGGCGCATCAAGGGCGCCTCGCCACGCAGGCGCACCAGCAACCTGGGGAGCACGATCGCCGCACCGTAATCCGACATCGCCAGGTGAAAGATCCGCTGGGAACTGGCCGGATCAAAGTCGAGGGACTTGCCGAACAGGGTTTCGATCTGACTGAGGATGTCCTTGAGGGGCGCTTGCAGGCTGCGGGCCAGCGGGCTGAGCAGCACATCGTTGCCCTGGCGGATCAGCAACGGGTCATCCAGTAGCACCCGCAGCTTGCCCAGGGAATGACTGATCGCCGGCTGGCTCAGGTGCAGGCGCTCGCCGGTGCGGGTCACGTGCTTTTCCGTCAGCAAGGCATCGAGCACCACCAACAGATTCAGATCGATATTGCGCAGGGAAACGCGGGTCATCCGGTGTTTTCCAACTGGGAAGCGCTCGGCGGCGGGGAGCCGCAGAATAACCCAGTGCCCCAGGCCGAATGCAAAACGGGCGACCCGAAGGTCGCCCGTGCTGGAAGGGATTGAAGTTACAGGTGGCTTTCCGCGTACTCCGCCAGGATCGAGCGCGGCACCCCTTGCAGGGTGATGTGCACGCCATTGGGGAAGTCCTTGAAGCGTTCGGTGAGGTAGGTCAGCCCCGAGCTGGTGGCCGACAGGTAAGGGGTGTCGATCTGTGCCAGGTTGCCCAGGCACACCACTTTGGAACCGGCGCCGGCACGGGTGATGATGGTTTTCATCTGGTGCGGGGTCAGGTTCTGGCATTCGTCGATCAGGATCAGGCTCTGCTGGAAGCTGCGACCGCGGATGTAGTTCAGGGATTTGAACTGCAACGGCACCTTGCTGAGGATGTAATCGACGCTGCCATGGGTGTTCTCGTCATCCATATGCAAGGCTTCGAGGTTGTCGGTAATGGCACCCAGCCAGGGTTCCATTTTCTCCGCCTCGGTGCCCGGCAGGAAGCCGATCTCCTGGTCCAACCCCTGCACGCTGCGGGTGGCGATGATGCGCCGGTAGCGCTTGCTGACCATGGTCTGCTCGATGGCAGCGGCCAGGGCCAGGATGGTCTTGCCGGAACCGGCGGCGCCGGACAGGTTGACCAGGTGGATGTCCGGGTCGAGCAACGCGTACAGCGCCAGGCCCTGATAGATGTCGCGCGGTTTCAGGCCCCAGGCTTCCTGGTGCAGCAGGGGTTCCTGATGCAGGTCGAGGATCAGCAGCACATCGGCGCGGATCTCCTTGATCCAGCCGACAAAGCCCTGTTCGTCGATGATGAATTCATTGATATGCACCGCCGGCAGGTTGTCGATCAACTGCACCTGGTGCCAGGTGCGGCCGTGGTCCTGACGGGTTTCCACCTTGCTCACGCGGTCCCAGAACGAGCCGCTCATGTTGTGGAAACCATTGGGCAGCAGGGACACGTCGTCCACCAGCTGGTCGGTGCTGTAGTCCTCGGCGGCGATCCCGCAGGCCCGCGCCTTGAGGCGCATATTGATGTCTTTGGTCACCAGCACCACGGGCAAGTCCTTGTTGCGCGCGTGCAGGTCGATCAACTGGTTGATGATGATGTTGTCGTTGAGGTTTTCCGGCAACAGGCTGTTGGGCTCGTTGCGCTTGCTCATCAGAATCGACAGCAAGCCCTTGGGCCCGCTCTTGCCGCGCTGGATCGGAACCCCCAGCTCGACGTCCTCGGGGGAAGCCTCGCCCAGGGTCTTGTCGATCAGGCGGATCGCCTGACGGCATTCGGCGGCAACGCTGTGGTGCCCGCTCTTGAGCTTGTCCAGCTCTTCGAGGACGGTCATGGGGATGGCGACGTGGTGTTCTTCGAAATTCAGTAAGGCGTTGGGATCGTGAATCAATACATTGGTATCGAGTACATAAAGGATTGGCTGGTTGGAAGAAGAGCTACGTCCGTGGTCATCCATACTCGGTCACCTTATGTGGGAGCCAGTCGACGCAATACCATGGGGTATCGCGCCTCGAATGACCACCGAATTCACCCGCAGGGGTTCAGGTGAGCTGCACACACAAGGAGTCTTGGGAGACGCCACCTGTGTCGCAGGTTTCGGCGGTCTAAGTTCGTAATACTCCAAAAACCGTGACAGGAAAACGCACTTTGACGCTTTTTTGATGTTTATTTTTCAGGGTGACGAAAAGCCCTTGGCGCGTTGCCCCAGCACCGTTAAAGTCGAAAGTCCGCCTGCCTCGAAATCCCGCTGAAATCCGCCCCCTTTAGCGCCCATACCCCGTGTTTCCGGGCACTTGGCCGTTTCAGCGAAACGCGTCCTGACAATCCTCCCAACCGATGCCGCTTTGCGCAGTCTGCGCCAGCAACCAGGGCAAGCTGCTCTTGACCCCATCCTGTTTGGCATTGAAGGCAATCACCCCGCGTCGCCATAGCAACATCAAGGTCAGTACCCGTTGACCACTGTCCTCGGCCTTGAGCTTGCCGGCGCCATCCTGGGCGTCGATGTCCCACAACGCCACCTGCATGCCCTGGGCATTGAAGAAGTCCTGGGCATCGGCACGACGCTGGCCAAAGGGCGGGCGGAACAAGGGCACGTAGTTCTCCGGCAGCTTGCTCTTCACCAGATCGGCGCTGCGCTGGATCGAGTACTGCCAGTCCTGCCAGTGACTGTGGGAGCGGAACTCCCAGCCTTGCACGCCAACGCACTGCCTGGAGTACAGGGATTGCAGGCTGGCCACCGACGCCTTGTCGAGGCGGTTCTGGATGTCGTTGCCCAGGACAAAGAACGTACCGCTGAGATTGGCCTTGCGCAGGTAACTGGTCAGCCAGGGCGTGTTGTCCGGCGCCAGGTTGGCGGCGCTGTCGAAGGTCAGCAGAAACAGCCGGTCGTTGAGTTCGTCGCCGTTGCGTTCGTAGTCGCCGTAGCGCAGCACCTCGCTGCTGGTCTGAGGGGCCAGCGCCGCCTTGCGCAGCAATTCGTCCAGGTACTGCTCATGGAAAGTCCGGCTCGGCTCGCCCCAACGGGCGTAGTAGGAATCCTCCGCTAGGTGGAACTTGCCGGCCTGCTTGCGCAGTTGCTGCATGTTTTCCACCAGATAGCAGAACGAAGCGTCCTGGTCGCAGCTCTGCTGGGCGAAGTTGTAGTTGTCCAGCAGGCGCTTCCAGAGATGCTCGCGCAGCTCAAAGATCGCCTCCATGTTGATCATGCGCAAGCCCAGGCGCTGCTTCAGGGAAGCCTCGTCCCAGGCCTCGCTGATCAGCAAGGTGCGGGCAAAGGTCAGGATCTCGGCCCGCGAGGCGACGTCGAACAGGGTCGGATTGTCGAGCTTTTCCGGCCAGGTGCTGCGATCCAGGGTCGCCACATCATTGGGCGCCGCCAGCACACTGAAACTCAGAAGCCAGGCCGAGAAGAAAGACGCGATACGCAAAGGGATGCCTCCAGAACAAAACCCGCGCGGCACTATAGCCGATCTGCGCCAGGAATCAGGGCCCCTTCGCTGGCAAGCCAGCTCCTGCAGGGCCGTGTAGCAGCCGGTTTGCCGGCGAACCGCGATCAGCGGTCATGGCTATCGCCATCATAGGTGGAGTCCGAACGCCCGAGCCCCTAGAATCCCCCGACGCCAAAAGGAGACGCCCCCATGCTGATGGTGATTTCACCCGCCAAGACCCTCGATTACGAAACACCGCCGGTTACCCAGCGCTTCACCCAGCCGCAATACCTCGACCACTCCCAGGAACTGATTCAGCAACTGCGGGAACTGACCCCGGCACAGATCAGCGAGCTGATGCACGTATCCGACAAGATCGGCGGGCTCAACGCCGCGCGTTTCGGCAGCTGGACCCCGGCCTTCACTCCGGACAACGCCAAGCAGGCGCTGCTGGCCTTCAAGGGCGACGTCTATACCGGGCTCAACGCCGAATCCTTGAGCGAAGCGGACTTCGATTACGCCCAGCAGCACCTGCGCATGCTCTCCGGCCTCTACGGCCTGCTGCGCCCCCTGGACCTGATGCAGCCCTATCGCCTGGAAATGGGCACCAAGCTGGCCAACGCCCGAGGCAAGGACCTGTATGCCTTCTGGGGCACCCGCATCAGTGAATGGCTGAACGAAGCCCTGGCCGAGCAGGGCGACGACCTGTTGCTCAACCTGGCCTCCAACGAGTACTTCTCGGCAGTCAAACGCACAGCCCTGAACGCGCGGATCATCAATACCGAGTTCAAGGACCTGAAGAACGGCCAGTACAAGATCATCAGCTTCTATGCCAAGAAGGCCCGGGGCTTGATGAGCCGTTTCGTCATCCAGGAACGCATCAACGATCCAGCGCAACTCAAGCAATTCGACGTCCAAGGCTACCGCTTCAGTGCGGAACAATCCAAAGCCGACAACCTGGTGTTCCTGCGCGACCACGCACCGGAATAAAGCGTTCCCCTGCCGCGCTCGTTTCCACCCGGCGAGCGCGCCAGAATGTGATCACCCGCACATTCCCCGCCTTTATAAAGCCATTTTTTTGGCGCCATGAAACTTTCATCTATTTCTATAACTTTTCTTTCACTCGACAGCGCTGATTTTTTTCAGTAGTGGCACCACTTTTTTTATTCAGTAGTGGCACAAAAGTACCCCCTCGCTTCAACTCCCCATAACTAAAGGCTCAAACCTTAAGTGCTATCAGTTTGAGAGCAGTGCCATCTTTCTCAATATTTCAAGAAATTTCTAAAAACAGGATGAGTGGGCAGGAACTATGCCTTCAGACACCGCTCATACCACCGGTAACGATTCTCAACGAGGTTGTAAGAGATGACTTACACGGGCTCAGTAAAACCAATCAAGTTCCGACACTGGTTTGACCAATGAGTCACAAACTTGAACTAACGGGTAAACAACAGGAGATAAGGCACCTCAACTATCCCCTAACGAGCCAAGGAACAGCTGGCCTTCAAGGACCGCAGAAATCAACTGGAAAGCCCTGAATACATGGCCTCCAGCCATTCGAAGGACATCGAGTGGTTTTTCTCGGGAAACCTGTAGCAGGAGCCGCCGGCAACATTCAAGGGCAAGTCAAAACAACAAGGATCGGTTGCGCACAACTTGAGTGCATTTATTTAGTCACTCGGAACTTAGTCTGCCTGCACACGGCACTACAACGTACTTCGTTGTACTTCCGAGTGCGCAACAACAGCTGGCAAACATTAACTCCGGCCATTTAATGGCGTGAATAACACAGAGGTAAATGCGATGCGCATCAGCATATTTGGTTTGGGTTACGTCGGTGCAGTCTGTGCCGGTTGCCTGTCCGCACGGGGCCATGAAGTGGTTGGCGTAGATATCTCCAAAGACAAGATCGACCTGATCAACGCCGGCAAATCGCCCATCGTCGAACCGGGTCTGGGTGAACTTCTGGCGCAAGGAATCCAGACCGCTCGTCTGCGCGGCACCACCAACTTCGCCGAAGCCATTCGCGATACCGACTTGTCGATGATCTGCGTCGGCACCCCGAGCAAGAAGAACGGCGACCTGGAACTGGACTACATCGAATCGGTGTGCCGCGAGATCGGTTTCGTCCTGCGCGACAAGGCCACCCGCCACACCATCGTGGTACGCAGCACGGTGCTGCCGGGCACAGTGAAGAACGTGGTGATCCCGATTCTCGAAGACTGCTCGGGCAAGAAGGCCGGGGTGGATTTCGGCGTGGCGGTGAACCCCGAGTTCCTGCGCGAAAGCACCGCGATCAAAGACTACGACTTCCCGCCCATGACCGTGATCGGCCAGTTCGACCAGGCCTCCGGTGACGTGCTGCAAGCGCTGTACGAAGAGCTCGACGCGCCGATCATCCGCAAGGACATCGAAGTCGCCGAGATGATCAAGTACACCTGCAACGTCTGGCACGCCACCAAGGTCACCTTCGCCAACGAGATCGGCAACATCGCCAAGGCGGTGGGTGTCGACGGCCGTGAAGTGATGGACGTGGTCTGCCAGGACAAGACCCTCAACCTGTCCCAGTACTACATGCGCCCCGGCTTCGCCTTCGGCGGCTCGTGCCTGCCCAAGGACGTGCGCGCCCTGACCTACCGCGCCAGCTCCCTGGACATCGAGGCGCCGCTGCTCAACTCGCTGATGCGCAGTAACGAGTCCCAGGTGCAGAACGCCTTCGACATCGTTTCCAGCCACGACAAGCGCAAGGTCGCCCTGCTCGGCCTGAGCTTCAAGGCCGGCACCGACGACCTGCGCGAGAGTCCGCTGGTGGAGCTGGCGGAAATGCTCATCGGCAAGGGCTTCGACCTGAGCATCTACGACAGCAACGTCGAATACGCCCGGGTCCATGGTGCCAACAAGGACTACATCGAGTCGAAGATCCCCCACGTCTCGTCCCTGCTCAACTCGGACTTCGACGCGGTGATCGGCAACTCCGACGTGATCATCCTCGGCAACCGCGACGAGAAGTTCCGCGCCCTGGCCGAAGACGTGCCCCACGGCAAGCAGGTCATCGACCTGGTGGGCTTCATGTCCAAGGCCACCTGCGTCAAAGGCCGTACCGAAGGGATCTGCTGGTAAGGCTTCGCCGGCCAGCCGGCTCCTACCCCATCCCCGTAGGAGCTGGCTTGCCAGCGATCTGGCCCTCCCAAATCTCCATGCCTGCCTTAACCCCCCTCGGGCCACCCCACAGGCTCGCCCGAGACCTTGATGGACGCAGATTATGCACAGGCTAAAGCACGGCCTGCTTCAGGCCGCCGGTTGGCTGTTTTACTTGAGTTTGCTGATGGGCATGGCCTTGTTGCTGCCCACATCGACCTTCGACTCGCAGTCCAAGGACTTCATTTTCCTGATTGGCGCCGTGGGCATCTGGCGCTACTCCATGGGTGCCACGCACTTCGTGCGCGGCATGCTGTTTCTCTACGTGGTCTACCCGCACCTGCGGCGCAAGGTGCGCAAGCTCGGCAGCGCGGCGGACCCGTCCCACGTGTTCCTGATGGTCACCAGCTTTCGCATCGATGCGCTGACCACCGCCCAGGTCTACGGTTCGGTGATCCGCGAAGCCATCGACTGCGGCTTCCCCACCACCGTGGTCTGCTCGATCGTGGAGATGTCCGACGAGCTGCTGGTGAAAAGCCTGTGGGCGCGGATGAACCCGCCGGAGCGGGTCAAGCTGGACTTCGTGCGCATCCCCGGCACCGGCAAGCGCGACGGCCTGGCCTTCGGTTTTCGCGCCATCTCCCGCCACCTGCCGGACAACCGCGCCGTAGTGGCGGTGATCGACGGCGACACCGTGCTCGGCGAAGGCGTCGTGCGCAAGACCGTGCCCTGGTTCCAGCTGTTCGACAACGTCGGCGGCCTGACCACCAACGAATTCTGCGAAGTGCGCGGCGGCTACATCATGAGCGAGTGGCACAAGCTGCGCTTCGCCCAGCGCCACATCAACATGTGCTCCATGGCCCTGTCCAAGCGCGTGCTGACCATGACCGGACGCATGTCGGTGTTCCGCGCCACCGTGGTCACCGACCCGGACTTCATCGCCGACGTGGAAAGCGACTCCCTGCAACACTGGCGCCTGGGCCGCTTCAAGTTCCTCACCGGCGACGACAAGTCCAGCTGGTTCAGCCTGATGCGCCTGGGCTACGACACCTTCTACGTGCCCGACGCTGCGATCAACACCGTGGAGCACCCGCCGGAAAAGAGCTTCATCAAGGCCAGCCGCAAGCTGATGTTCCGCTGGTACGGCAACAACCTGCGGCAGAACGCCCGGGCTCTGGGCCTGGGCATGAAACGCCTGGGGCTGTTCACCAGCGTGGTGCTGTTCGACCAGCGCGTGTCCATGTGGACCTCACTGCTGGGCCTGACCGTGGCCATCATCGCCAGCTTCAAGTACGGCACCGCCTTCATCCTCGCGTACCTGCTGTGGATCGGTATCACCCGCTTGATCCTGACCCTGTTGCTGTCCTGCTCGGGGCACCGGATCGGCCCGGCCTATCCGCTGATTCTCTATTACAACCAGATCGTCGGCGCCCTGGTGAAGATCTACGTGTTCTTCCGCCTCGACCAGCAATCCTGGACCCGCCAGGACACCAAACTGACCCGTGATCTCGCCAGCTTTCAACGTTGGTTCAACACCTGGTCGTCTCGAACCATGACCTTCTCGGCCGGCAGCGTATTCGTCGCCGTGCTGCTGCTGATGGTCTGACCCGACTTGCCTGAATTAACTAGGAAATCGACTCTATGAACACCGCCGTGAACGTCAACGTAGTGCATGAATCCGAAGCCCAACGCCAGCACGCCCGGGTCAAGATCCCGGCCAAGCTGCGCTTCTTCGGGAACGAGGCCAAACCCCTTGAAGTGCGGGTCCACGACCTCTCTGCCGGTGGCCTGAGCTTCAACGCCGGGCAGCAGATGCTCAAGGTCGGCGAAGTACACAAGGGCCGTCTGCAGTTCGTCATCGACAACCTCGGCCTGGCCATGGACGTTGAACTGCAGATCCGCTCCTTCGATCGTCAGAACGGGCGCGTCGGTTGCCAGTTCCAGAACCTCGAGCCCCAGGACATTTCCACCCTGCGCCACCTGATCACCTCGCACCTGGCCGGCGACATCGTCAGCATGGGCGACGTGCTCGCCACCCTGCAGCGCGACAACTTCACCAAGGCGCGCAAGACCAAGGACAGCGGCAGCGGCATGACCGCCATGGGCCGTCTGCGGGCGGTGACCTTCAGCGCCGGGATCTTCGTGGTGGGCCTGGCGGCGTTCGGTTTCATCCTCAAGTCGGTGTACGGCATGTACTTCGTCAGCCACGCCCAGGCCGGCCTGGTCAGCGTCCCGGGGATGAACGTCACCATGCCGCGCGACGGCACCGTACAAAGCCTGGTGCAGAGCGACGGTATCGCCGCCAAGGGCGCGCCACTGGCCACCTTCAGCACCAGCATGCTCGACGTGCTCAAAGGCCACCTGGATGAAGACCAACTGCAACCGGCCAAGGTCGAGGAGCTGTTCGGCAAGCAAATGACCGGCACCCTGACCTCCCCTTGCGACTGCACCGTGGCCCAGCAAATGGTCGCCGACGGCCAGTACGCCAGCAAAGGCGACGTGATCTTCCAGCTGGTCCCGCGGGGCAGCCAGGCCAACGTCGAGGCGCGCTTCTCTTACCGTCAATTCGCTGATGTCCGCCCAGGCACCAAGGTCAACTTCCAGATTGCCGATGAAGACACCGTGCGCCGCGGCACCATCGTCAGCAGCACCAGCCTCAACAGCAACGACCTGTCCTCCGACATCCGCGTGCAGATCAAACCCGACGCGCCCCTGAGCAGCGCCTTCGCCGGTCGCCCGGTGGAAGTCAGCAGCGACCGCGGTCCCTCGATGAACTGGCTGATCGACAAAGCCATGGCCGCCGGTCTCTGAGCGGAGGACATGCCTGTGACTAGTCTTTTCATTGGCGAGTGCTGCGCACTCGATAAGCCTCAAGGGCGCCGCGCCCTGGCCCTGTGCTCCCTGGCCCTGGCCGTGAGCCTGGCCGGTTGCGCCGGCCTGCCGGACCAGCGCCTGGCCAACGAAGCCCTGAAGCGCGGCGACACCGCCCTGGCCGAACAGAACTACCGCCAGCTGGCAGACCTGGGCTACAGCGAAGCCCAGGTGGGTCTGGCCGACATCCAGGTGGACAGCCGCGACCCGGCGCAGATCAAGCAGGCCGAGGCCACCTATCGCGCTGCGGCCGATGTGTCGCCCCGGGCCCAGGCGCGCCTTGGCCGCCTGTTGGTGGCCAAGCCCGGCTCCACCGAGGCCGAGCAGCACGAAGCCGAAGGCCTGTTGAAAAAAGCCTTTGCCAACGGTGAAGGCAACACCCTGATTCCCCTGGCGATGCTGTACCTGCAATACCCCCACAGCTTCCCCAACATCAACGCCCAGCAGCAGATCAGCCAATGGCGCAGCGCCGGTTACCCGGAAGCCGGCCTGGCCCAGGTGCTGCTGTACCGCACCCAAGGCAGCTACGACCAGCACCTGGCGGAGGTGGAAACCATCTGCAAGGCCGCACTCAACAGCACCGACATCTGCTACGTGGAACTGGCCACCGTTTATCAAAAACGCGGCCAGCCGGAGCAACAGGCCGAGCTGCTCAAGCAGCTGCAGGCTGGCTACAGCCGTGGCACGGTCAGCGCCCAGCGAGTCGACAGCGTGGCCCGCGTGCTGGGCGATGCCAGCCTCGGCAAGCCGGATGAAAAAACCGCCCAGGCCCTGCTGGAGCAAGTGGCCCCAGGCTACCCGGCGTCCTGGGTCAGCCTGGCCCAACTGCTCTACGACTTCCCCGAACTGGGTGACGTCGACAAGATGATGGAATACCTGGACAACGGCCGCGCCGCCGACCAGCCCCGCGCCGAACTGCTGCTGGGCAAGCTCTACTACGAAGGCAAATGGGTGCCCGCCGACGCCAAGGTGGCCGAGGCGCATTTCCAGAAAGCCGTGGGCCGCGAAGTCGCCGCCGACTACTACCTGGGGCAGATCTACCGCCGTGGCTACCTGGGCCAGGTGTACCCGCAAAAGGCCCTGGACCACCTGCTGACCGCTGCCCGCAATGGCCAGAACAGCGCCGACTTCGCCATTGCCCAGTTGTTTTCCCAGGGCCGCGGCACCGCGCCCAACCCGATCAACGCCTACGTCTTCAGCCAGCTGGCCAAGGTCCAGGACACGCCCCAGGCCAACGAACTGGCGCAACAGCTGGATGAACAACTGCCCCCCGGCCAGCGCGCCGAAGCCCAGCGCCTGCTGCAACAGGAACAGGCGGTGCGTGGCGCCCTGACCCAGAACACGCTGCAACTGCACGCGCTGCAGGAAGAAGACGGCGAGGAATCCCTATGACGCTCAAGTTTCCACTCACCACTGCCGCCCCTGGCCGCTTCAGCCTGTCAAAGCTGGGCCTGAGCCTGGGCTTCGCGCTGATCTGGGCGACCCCGTCGCTGGCAGCCATCACCGACACCAAGAACTTCGGCCTGGAAGTGAAGATCACCGGCCAATCCGAAGATGATCGCGACCTGGGCACCCAGCGCGGCGGCGACGTCAACGGCCTGGGCCTGGACCTGCGGCCTTGGGTCTACGGTGAACGCGGTGCCTGGAGCGCCTACGCCATGGGCCAGGCGGTGACCTCCACCGACATCATCGAAACCGATACCCTGCAGCAGTCGGACGCCGACGGTACCCAGCAGTCGAGCAACGACGACCGCAAGACCAAGAAAAACTACCTGGCCCTGCGTGAGTTCTGGATCGGCTACAGCGGCTTCACACCCTACCCCGGCGAGCAGTTGAAACTGGGCCGCCAACGCCTGCGCAACGACGACGGCCAGTGGCGCGACACCAACATCGAAGCCCTGAACTGGACCTTCGACACCACCTTGCTGCGGGCCAACGTTGGCGCCGCCGAGCGCTTCAGCGAGTACCGCACCGACCTCAAGGAACTGGCGCCCAAGGATAAAGACCGCCTGCACGTCTACGGCGACGCGGCTTACCAGTGGACCCCAGGCAACTGGGTGGGGATTCGCGGTCATCACACCCACGATGACGGCAAGCTCGACTATCCGGTGCCCGGCGAAGCAGCCGACTCCCTGGACAAGAAAGACAACGGCGACCTCACTTGGCTCGGCCTTACCGCCGACAGCGACGCCTATAACTGGCGCAACACCAACACCGTCAACTACTGGGCCAGCCTGACCGGCATGCGCGGCGACCGCGACACGGTCAACGCACTGGACGCCAATGGCAACCGCCCGGCCCAGGCCAAGCGCAGCGAGAACCTCGACGGCTGGGCCACGGACCTGGGCGTACGCCTGCGCCTGGACCCGAACTGGCAAGTCGGCGCCGCCTATGCTCGCGCCAGCGGCGACTACGAGCAGAACGGCCTGGAAAGCAACCGCTCCAACTACACCGGCACTCGCTCCCGCGTGCACCGTTTCGGCGAAGCCTATCGCGGCGAAATGAACAACATGCAGACCGCCACCCTGTTCGGTTCCTGGATGCTCAACGACGAATACGACGCCAGCCTGATCTACCACAAGTTCTGGCGCGTGGACGGCAAGAAGGCCGTCGGCAGCAACGGCATCAACGCCGTGGACAACGACTATGACGGCGACGGCAACCTGCTCTCCAGCACCTCGCTGCCGCTGCAAGACGGCAAGAAAGACCTGGGGCAGGAAATGGACTTGGTGGTCACCAAGTACTTCAAGCAGGGCCTGTTGCCGGCGGCCCTGAGCCAGTCCATCGATGAGCCGTCGGCCCTGGTGCGTTTTCGTGGCGGTGTGTTCAAGCCCGGCGATGCCTATGGCAAAGACGTCGACTCGTACATGCACCGCGCCTTTATCGACGTGATCTGGCGCTTCTGATGCGAGCCGCGAAGGGAGTGCCCGAAATGAACTGCTACCCCATGAACAGCCCCGCTGCGAAAGGCGCCATCAGCCTGTTGGCCGGCGCCCTGTTGCTGGCCAGCAGCTCGGCGTTCGCCACTGTCGAGCCGGCCAAGGCGCCGATCGTCGCCAAGGAGCTGCAACAGGCCAAGACCTACACTGTCAGCAGCGCGCCCACCGAGCCGTTGAACCTGGCCACGCCGACCCTGCCCGACCTCTCCGGCTACACCGCCGAGGCCGCTGCGGCGAAGATCGTGCGCAGCAAGCCGGGCAAGATCAGCGTGCGCCGGATGATGCAGGAAGACGCCCTGAAGGACTTTATCGGCGGTGACAACAAGATGGCCGAATGGGTGGTGCGCCAACACGGCATTCCCCAGGCGATCTTTATCGACGACGGTTACATCAACCTCAAGGACCTGGCCAAGAAACTGCCCAAGCAGTACATCAGCGAAACCGCGCCGGGTGTATTCCTCGCGCGCTTGCCGATCGTGGTCGGACGCAAGGGCATCCTGGAAATCGACAAACAGACCCAGGAACTGCGCCTGTCCCAGGAGGGCGGCTCGTTCCTGGTCAACGATGGCCAGCTGTTTGTGCGCGACACCAAGGTCACGGGCTGGCGCGAGAAAGACAACGGCCCGGCGACCTTCCGCTCGCCCAAGGAATTCCGCCCGTTCCTACTGGCCTGGGGCGGCACCGAGACCTACATAGTCAACAGCCAGATGGCCAGCTTCGGCTACGCCAACTCCAAGTCCTACGGCGTGAGTATTTCCCAGTACACGCCGAACATGGCCAAGGTACTCAAGCGCGATGAACCCACCGGCTGGATCATCGGCTCGGAATTCTCGGACATGTGGTACGGCTTCTACTGCTACGAAACCCGCGACTTCGTGGTCAAGGGCAACACCTACAAAGACAACATCGTCTACGGCATCGACCCCCACGACCGTTCGCACCGGCTGATCATCGCCGACAACACCGTCCACGGGACGAAGAAGAAGCACGGCATCATCATTTCCCGGGAAGTGAACGACAGCTTCATCTTCAACAACCGTAGCTACGACAACAAACTCTCGGGCCTGGTGATCGACCGTAACAGCGTCAACAACCTGATTGCCTACAACGAGATCTACCGCAACCACACCGACGGCATCACCCTCTACGAGAGCGCCGACAACCTGCTGTGGGGCAACAAGGTGATCAGCAACAAACGCCACGGCATCCGCATTCGCAACAGCGTGAATATCCGCCTGTACGAAAACGTCGCCATGGCCAACGGCCTGACCGGCGTCTACGGCCACATCAAGGACCTTTCCGACACCGACCGCGACATCAAGCTCGACCCGTTCGACGCTCAGGTTTCGCTGATCGTGGTCGGCGGCGAACTGGCGGCCAATGGCAGCGGCCCGCTGTCCATCGACTCGCCGTTGAGCGTGGAGCTGTATCGCGTGTCCATGCTCGCGCCCACCAAAAGCAGCGGCATCAGCTTCTCGGGGATCCTTGGCGAGCGCCAGGATGAAATCCTCGACCTGATGGTTCGCCAGCAAAAAGCCGTGCTGATCGACCCCGTCGAACGCCAGACCGAAATGCGCGATTGAGGATGACTGTCATGCCCCCACACCTGATCAAACTGTTGAGCCTGTCGGCGCTGACCGCCGGCATTCTCGCCGCCAGCGCCGGCGCCCGCGCCGATGAGCCCCAGGCGCCGAACTTCACCGCCGAGCCGTGCTGCAACCTGTGCCCGGCCGCCCATGATGCGAAGAACTACACCACCCGCTACCAGCAGAACTTCACCACCCTGGTGCAAGCCCAGGGCGACTGGCTGTTCCGCACCCAGGAAGACCTGCGCACCGAATTCAACACCACCCCGGAAGGCTACCGTCGCCTCAAGCAGTTGCACGAAGCTTTCAAGAGCAAGGGCGTGGAGCTGGTGGTGGTCTATCAGCCGACCCGTGGCCTGGTGAACCGCAACAAGCTCAACCCGGCGCAAAAGGCCCGCTTCGACTACGACAAGGCCCTGACCAACTACAAAGCCATGCTCGGGCGCTTCGCCCAAATGGGCTACGTGGTGCCGGACCTGTCGCCGCTGACCAACGAACAACTGCCGGACACCCTGCCGGCCCACGACTTCTACTTCCGCGGCGACCAGCACTGGACGCCTTACGGCGCCCAACGCACCGCCAGGATCGTCGCCGACAAGGTCAAGCAACTGCCGGCCTTCGCCGACATTCCACGGCGTGAATTCGAGACCCACAAGTCCGGGCGCATGGGCAAGACCGGCACCCTGCACAACATGGCCGGGCAACTGTGCGGCACCAGCTACGCAATCCAGTACATGGACCAGTTCACCACCGAGCCCAAGGGCGAAGCGGCGGACGGCGACCTGTTCGGTGATTCCGGCAACCCGCAAATCACCCTGGTGGGCACCAGCCACAGTGGCAAGAACTACAACTTCGCCGGCTTCCTGGAAGAGTCCATCGGCGCCGACATCCTCAACGTGGCCTTCCCCGGCGGCGGCCTGGAAGGCTCGATGTTGCAGTACCTGGGCAGCGAGGAATTCCAGAAGAGCCCGCCGAAGATCCTGATCTGGGAGTTCTCGCCGCTGTACCGCCTGGATCAGGAAACCATCTACCGACAGATGATGGCCCTGCTGGACAACGGCTGCGAGGGCAAGGATGCGCAGATGACCGGCAGCACCACCCTCAAGCCGGGCAAGAACGAACTGCTGGTCAACAGCAAGAACCTGGACCTGCGCAACAGCGGCCATCAGGTCGACATCCGCTTCGCCGACCCTTCGGTGAAAACCCTGCAAGCCACCCTCTGGTACATGAACGGGCGCCACGAGGACATCAAGATCGAAAAGCCGGAAACATCCGACACCGACGGACGCTTCGCCTTCGAACTGCGCACTGACGAAGACTGGGCCATGCAGAACCTGCTGGCGGTGGAAATCCAGGGCCCGGAAGCGGGCACTGCCGGGCAGAAGGTCGAAGCGAAAATTTGCAAACGCAACGTATTCCCGGGCGCCGAGCAACGCACCGCGCAGATCGGGCAATGAGGTTTCCTATGCAAAGCACATCCTTGAAACACTTGCTGATGCCCAGCCTGCTGGGCCTGGCCATCCTCGCCGGCAGCGCCCAGGCCGCCGCGCCGCTGCGTCCACCCCAGGGCTATTACGCCCCGGTGGACAAGTTCAAGAGCGGTGACGACAGCGAAGGCTGCGACGCCATGCCGGCGCCCTACACCGGCGCCCTGCAATTTCGCAGCAAGTACGAAGGCTCGGACAAGGCCCGGGCAACCCTGAATACCCAGTCCGAACAGGCCTTTCGCGACACCACCGCGGACATCACCAAGATCGAGCGCGGCACCAGCAAAAGGGTCATGCAGTTCATGCGTGACGGCCGCCCGCAACAGCTGGACTGCACCCTGAGCTGGCTCAGTGCCTGGGCCCAGGCCGACGCGCTGATGTCCAAGGACTTCAACCACACCGGCAAGTCCATGCGCAAATGGGCCCTGGGCAGCATGGCTTCGGCCTACCTGCGGCTGAAATTCTCCGACTCCCATCCCCTGGCCACCCATCAGGAACAGGCACAGAAGATTGAGGCCTGGTTCAGCAAGATGGCCGATCAGGTGGTCAGCGACTGGGACAACCTGCCCCTGGACAAGACCAACAACCACTCCTACTGGGCCGCCTGGTCAGTGATGGCGACCTCCATCGCCACCAACCGCCGCGACCTGTTCGACTGGGCCGTAAAGGAATACAAGGTCGGCGCCAACCAGATCGACGCCGACGGCTTTCTGCCCAACGAACTCAAGCGTCAGCAGCGCGCCCTGGCCTACCACAACTACGCCCTGCCGCCGTTGGCGATGATCGCCAGCTTCGCCCAGGTCAATGGCGTGGATCTGCGCCAGGAAAACAACAGCGCCCTCAAGCGCTTGGGTGACCGAGTGCTGGCTGGGGTGAAAGACCCGGACGACTTCGAGAAGAAGAACGGTAAGCAGCAGGACATGACCGACCTCAAGGTCGACTCGAAATTCGCCTGGCTCGAACCCTTCTGCAGCCTCTACACCTGCGCCCCGGATGTATTGGAGCGCAAACACAAGATGCAGCCGTTCAAGACCTTCCGCCTGGGGGGCGACCTGACCAAGGTCTACGACCCGGCCCACGAAAAAGGCTCCTGATTCGAATCGTTCCCACGCTGCACATGGGAACAACCCACCGTAGGAGCTGGCTTGCCAGCGAAGGGGCCCTCAAGGACGTCTTCGCTCTCAAGACCGCCATCGCCGGCAAGCCGGCTCCTACAGAGGTCGCGCTACACGCAGTACCGCTTCCCCGGTTTTTCACGGGGGGGTTTGGGGGGGCTCCGGCCTCTGACTATTGGTTAAACACGGAGAGATCGGGATGGTTTTTTCATCCAATGTGTTCCTGTTTCTGTTCTTGCCGATCTTTCTCGGCTTGTACTACTTGAGCGGGCAACGCTATCGCAACTTGCTGCTGCTGATCGCCAGTTATGTGTTCTATGCCTGGTGGCGGGTGGACTTCCTGGCGCTGTTCGCCGGCGTCACCCTGTGGAACTACTGGATCGGCCTGAAAGTCGGTGCGGCTGGGGTCCGGACCAAACCCGCCCAACGCTGGCTGCTGCTCGGCGTCGGCGTCGACCTGTGCATCCTCGGCTACTTCAAATACGCCAACTTCGGCGTGGACAGCATCAACGCGATCATGACCTCCTACGGTCTGGAACCGTTCATCCTGACCCACATCCTGTTGCCGATCGGGATCTCGTTCTACATCTTCGAGTCCATCAGCTACATCATCGACGTCTATCGCGGCGACACCCCGGCCACGCGCAACCTCATCGACTTCGCGGCGTTCGTGGCGATCTTCCCACACCTGATCGCCGGCCCGGTCCTGCGCTTTCGCGACCTGGCGGAGCAGTTCAACAACCGCACCCACACCCTGGACAAGTTCTCCGAAGGCTGCACCCGCTTCATGCAGGGCTTCATCAAGAAGGTGTTTATCGCCGACACCCTGGCGGTGGTCGCCGACCATTGCTTCGCCCTGCAAAACCCCACCACGGGCGATGCCTGGCTGGGCGCCCTGGCCTACACCGCGCAGCTGTACTTCGACTTCTCCGGTTACAGCGACATGGCCATCGGCTTGGGGTTGATGATGGGTTTTCGCTTCATGGAAAACTTCAAGCAGCCCTACATCAGCCAGTCGATCACCGAGTTCTGGCGGCGCTGGCACATCAGCCTGTCCACCTGGCTGCGCGACTACCTGTACATCACCCTGGGCGGCAACCGCAAAGGCACGTTGATGACTTACCGCAACCTGTTCCTGACCATGCTGCTCGGTGGCCTGTGGCACGGTGCGAACATCACCTACATCGTCTGGGGCGCCTGGCACGGCATGTGGCTGGCCATCGAAAAAGCCCTGGGCATCAACACCACCCCACGCAGCCTGAACCCGATCCGCTGGGCCCTGACCTTCCTCCTGGTGGTCATGGGCTGGGTGATCTTCCGTGCCGAAAACCTGCACGTGGCCGGGCGCATGTACGGCGCCATGTTCAGCTTTGGCGACTGGTCGCTGTCCGAACTCAACCGCGCCAGCCTCACCGGCCTGCAAGTGGCGACCCTGGTCCTGGCCTACGCCACTCTGGCGTTCTTCGGCCTGCGCGACCTCTACCGCAACCCGCCAGCGAACAAGGCCAAGCCTGAACCAGACAGCGAAGCGGACGGCCCGGCCGGCGCACAACCGGGGCTGATCAAGGCCGTACCCGGCGACAACCCCGGCAGCATCCATCAACCGGGCTACACCGTGGGCACCGAGGCCCAGGTGCAACCGGCCTACTGGACCACCGACTGGTCGCGCTACGTGATGCGGGGCCTGGTGCTGCTGCTGTTCATCGCCTCGATTCTCAAACTTTCGGCGCAAAGCTTCTCGCCGTTCCTTTACTTCCAGTTCTGAGGGATCTGACATGACCCGCTCATTACGTCTGTTCTACATCGCCCTGTTCCTGCTGACCCTGACGGTCCTGGGCCTGTGGTCGGTGCGCAGCTTCTTCGGCTTCAGCACCAACGCCGAGGCCACGGTGCTCAACGGGCGCTGGACCAAGGCTGTGGAAACTCACTACGACGAAGAGTTTCCGATCAAGCGCCTGGGCACCAACCTCTGGGCCGCCCTGGACTTCAAGCTGTTCAACGAAGGCCGCCCTGGTGTGGTGCTGGGCCGCGATCAGTGGCTGTACAGCGATGAAGAGTTCAACCCGGTGGTCAACGAGGAGCTCAACCTGCAGGGCAACTACGCCCTGGTGGAAGGCGTGCGCCAGACCTTGAAGGCGCACGGGGTGAAACTGGTGATGGCGATCGTCCCGGCCAAGGTGCGCCTGTACCCGGAACACCTGGACGAGGTGCGCCCGGCGCGGATCCACGCCAACCTCTACCAGGACTTCCACGCCCGGGTCGCCGCCGACAAGATCCTCGCCCCCGACCTGCTGGGGCCCCTGCAACAGGCCAAGCAACAGGGCCAGCAAGTGTTCCTGCGCACCGACACCCACTGGACCCCCGCCGGCGCCGAGATCGTCGCCCGCCAACTGGCCCTGACCATCGCCGCCAAGACCCCGCTCAGCGGTCAGCCACAGCGCTTCGTCACCGAGACCCAAGAGACCGTGGAACACAAGGGCGACCTGCGCCGCTTCCTGCCCCTGGACCCGCTGTTCGAAAACCTGATGCCGGCCGAAGAGCCCCTGCAAAAGCGCGTGACCCGGGCCAGCGAAGAGCAGCCGGCCGCCGACGACGCGCTGTTTGCCGACCGCGAAGTACCGGTGACCCTGGTGGGCACCAGCTACAGCGCCAACCCCAGCTGGAACTTCGTCGGCGCCCTGAAACAGGCCCTGCACAGCGACGTGCTGAGCTACGCCGAAGACGGCCACGGCCCGATCCTGCCGATGCTCAGCTACCTGAAAAGCGACGACTTCAAGAACAACCCGCCCCAGGTGCTGATCTGGGAATTCCCTGAACGCTATCTGCCTGTGAACAACGAAATCGGCGACGCCGACCCGCAGTGGGTCGCAGAGCTCAAGCAAGCCGGTGCTCGCCAACAGAACGTAGCTGTACTCAACAAATCCGAGACGCCCGACCGGGCGCAAAACTGAAAAGAGGTAACACTCATGACTTTCACTACTACTCCTCGTCGTCTCGCTGCCAAATCCCTGAAAGCTGCCGTATTGGCCGCGGGCCTGGGCCTGCTATCAGCTCCGGTATTCGCCGGTGGCGATGCCGCCCTGTACGGCCCCACCGCGCCCAAGGGCTCGACCTTCGTGCGCCTGTACAACGCCAGCAACAGCGAAGTCAGCGCCACGGTGGGCAGCACCAACGTCAACGACGTCGCGCCCCTGGCCAGCAGTGACTTCAGCTTCATGCCCGGTGGCGACTACAGCGCCAAAGTGGGCAGCCAGACCGTGCCGGTGAAACTCGCCGCCGATCACTATTACACCCTGGTCAACAACGCCAGCGGCCAGCCACAACTGATCGAAGAGCCGCCGTTCAAGAACAAGCAGAAGTCCCTGGTGCGGGTGCAGAACCTCAGCGACAAGGCCCTGACCCTGAAGACCGCCGACGGCAAGACCGACGTGGTCAAGGCCGTGGCCGCCAAAGGCCGCGGCGAGCGCGAAATCAACCCGGTGAAGGTCAGCTTCGCCCTGTACGACGGTGAGAAAAAAGTCAGCGACCTTAAGCCCGTGGCCCTGGAGCGCGGCGAAGCGGCGGTGCTCTACGTCACCGGCAACGGCAGCAGCCTGTCGCCAGTCTGGGTCAAGCGCCCAGTGTCGACCCGCTAACGAATTTCCGGATGCACGCCGCGCCCCCTGTGTAGGAGCTGGCTTGCCAGCGAAGGCGTCCTCAAGCCTGGCACAAGGCTCAAAGGCCCCTTCGCCGGCAAGCCGGCTCCTACAAGGGGCAGGCAAGGGGGCAGGCAAGGCATCCGGGCACCAAACAAAAACAAGAGTGAAACGACAGAACGCAGTAGCTCTAACCCATACGATGTTTGAAGGAGTAACAACATGATTCCGGTGATCTTGTCAGGTGGTAGCGGCTCACGTCTTTGGCCGCTTTCGCGCAAGCAATTCCCCAAGCAATTCCTCGCCCTGACCGGCGAACACACGCTGTTCCAGCAAACCCTGGAGCGCCTGGTGTTCGAAGGCATGGACACCCCCATCGTGGTCTGCAACAAGGACCACCGCTTCATCGTCAACGAGCAGTTGGCAACGCGCAAACTCGAATCCCAGCGCATCCTCATGGAGCCCTTCGGCCGCAACACCGCGCCCGCCGTGGCCCTGACCGCGATGATGCTGGTCAACGAAGGCCGCGATGAACTGATGCTGGTGCTGCCCGCCGACCACGTCCTGGACGACCAGAAAGCCCTGCAACGGGCCCTGGCCCTGGCCACCGTGGCCGCCGAGCGTGGCGAGATGGTGCTGTTCGGCGTCCCGGCAACCAAACCGGAAACCGGCTACGGCTACATCAAGTCCAGCAACGACGCGCTGCTGCCGGAAGGCGTGAGCCGGGTCTCGCACTTCGTCGAGAAACCCGACGTCAAGCGCGCCACCGAATTCGTCGAGGCCGGCGGCTACTTCTGGAACAGCGGCATGTTCCTGTTCCGCGCCAGCCGCTTCCTCGAAGAGCTGAAGAAACACGACCCGGACATCTACGACACCTGCCTGCTGACCCTGGAACGCAGCCAGCAGGACGCGGACACCGTGACCATCGACGAAGCCACCTTCGCCTGCTGCCCGGACAACTCCATCGACTACGCGGTGATGGAAAAAACCCAGCGCGCCTGCGTGGTGCCCCTGAGCGCCGGTTGGAGCGACGTGGGTTGCTGGTCGTCGCTGTGGGACGTGCATGAAAAGGACGCCAACGGCAACGTCAGCAAAGGCGATGTAGTGATCCAGGACAGCCACAACTGCATGATCCACGGCAACGGCAAACTGGTGTCGGTGATCGGCCTGGACAACATCGTCGTGGTGGAAACCAAGGACGCCATGATGATCGCCCACAAGGACAAGGTCCAAGGGGTGAAACAGATGGTCAACACCCTCAACGAACAGGGCCGCAGCGAAACCCAGAACCACTGCGAAGTCTATCGCCCGTGGGGCTCCTACGACTCCGTGGACATGGGCGGCCGCTTCCAGGTCAAGCACATCTCGGTCAAGCCGGGGGCCTGCCTGTCGTTGCAGATGCACCACCACCGCGCCGAACACTGGATCGTGGTCAGCGGCACCGCCGAAGTCACCTGTGACGAGAACGTGTTCCTGCTCACCGAGAACCAGTCCACCTACATCCCGATTGCCTCGGTGCACCGCCTGCGCAACCCCGGGAAGATTCCGCTGGAGATCATCGAAGTGCAATCGGGCAGCTATTTGGGCGAAGACGACATCGAGCGCTTTGAAGATATCTACGGGCGCTCGACGCCGGTGGAACGTGGCGTCTCGGTGAAAACCATCGCTCAGTAACAGCGGCGAGTTTCAAGCGGCAAGCTGCGAGTAGATGCAGCCGTAAGCTTCAAGCGGCAAGCTGCAAGTAAAAGCAGGGAGTCGTTGGCAGCAAGACCTTTGTGCTCCCCCTTTCCAGGCGCCTGCGTCCCCTATCCGCAGGCGCTTGGACAGGGGGATTTTTTTTGGAAGCAGGGGCAAGGGGCGAGCTTCAAGCGGCAAGAAAAAGCACTACCCCCCCTCCCACAAAGACGTAGCGCCCTTTCGACGTCCTGATCAAGAAGCAACGATCAGGCCTGCAATACCTCATCCTTCATCCCCAATCCCACATCATCGATCAGCGCCTTGCCCATCTCCGCCAGGAAAGTTGCTGAAAATAGCCATGTGCGTGAGCTGCGGTTCTTGCCGTCGCTGCAAGTCTTCCGCGCTTGTTGCTCGCAATAGAATGACGGAACCGACAACGTAAGAAACCTGTTGATTTTGCAGCATGCATTACAAAAAAGGGGGCAGATTTATCTCGATGCCCCCTGCCTTTCCAGGTAGGGGGCAGTTCAACTATTGACTATAAAATACGGCCTATTGACTCGGTACTTTTTGCGATTCGATCTTTTTATACTTCTCTGCAATCTGCTCTATTTTTTTCTCATCTTGTGTTGAAGACACCTCAACATAGTAATCCCAATGCTTTAACAGCTCTATACTTTGCGCATCACCCAAATGAGCAGCATTTTGATTATATATTTTTGCTTTTTTGAAATCTTGCGGAACTTCATTACCCATAGCGTAGATAACACTCAAGTTATTGTAGGCTATAATCGACCCAACCTCAGCAGCTCTTTCATACAAGGCGATTGCTTTATTAATATCTTTTTTTGTTCCTAAACCACGCTGATAGAGAACGCCTAGATTTGTAAGCGCGTCTGGGTGGCGCGGATACAAACCAATCGCTTTTTCATAATAGAGCAGACTGGTTTTATAGTCTTTTTCCGACTCATCCAGCCTATCGTCGCTATAAATCCTGCCAAGAATATAGTTGAAGTGCGCGTTACCCATGCTGGAGAGCTTGAGCACATTGGAAAACTCTTCGCTGTCCTTAGGGTAATTGTTTATTTGCAGACCCGGCGGATAGTCCAATTTCTTAACAATTGCCGGGGGCAAGGTAAAAGCTGTATTTTTCATATGATTATCCGAGGCTGCCGGCATGGATAGAAGTAGCAACGATAAAGAGACAATGCTAGCGCAGCTGACGGGCGTTCGGCTCATCATGAATAAACCTCTTCAGCAGCGAATCTTGACCCGACCACATCAATCGAAAAGTCCTGCGAAATGAAACTCAAAAGATCATTACTTTCCTCAGGATCAAAAACCTTGAACAAAACATCTGTTATATCCGTGACCCGACCATCATTCCAGGTTACCGACGAATTTAATTCGTGGATGTTTCCGTGCTTATCTAAAATTGAATCCCTGGTAAAGGACAGATCAATATTTTTCAAGCCAATGTCGATCAATGAGTAAAGCTCACTTGCCTCCGAAACCCCGTTGCTATTGATGTCTTGCCAGATCTTCAGATCCGCCCACGCGCTATCATTCTTGTCGATAAACCCATCAAGATTGCTGTCTAGAGCAGCGAGTGCAATGAAACCATCTGCAGCCGTTCCACCGGTTGGCAAAGGCGTACGGTCTCCGAAAAGCTCTGTCCCATCATTTATGATGCCGTCATTATTTCTATCCATGACAAGAAACCCACTGTTTGTACCTGCCCACCCGGTATTAATAGGATGCGACTCTCCATCAAAGTCGAATTTGACACCGTGCTCAATTGGCAAGGTAGCTATACCGCTCCCATCCAAATCGATAAGGAGTGGGGTTTTAAGTTTTTCCGGAACTTTGCTTATTTCCTTGGCCACCCCATCCGGCGTTGTGGCCAGATCAATTTCTATACCCGCTTTTGAAAGCAGTTTCTCTACAAAATGGATGCAGTTATTGAACAAGAGATTGTAGTCCCCAGGGTCTATTGCACCGCTTGCATAGCCTCTAACCTGCGTCGTAAGAATATTCATCATATTCTCAAACTTCGGACTACCAGGAAGTTCAAATCGATGGGAACTTGTTTCCTTGTAAATCTCTCGATCATTGAGCGAAATATTGTCACGTGAGGTGTCGTATTTCTCACCTGGACTAAAACCTATAGAACCTCGATAGCCAGGCGTATCAATCTCTAAAAAAACATGCCCGGTCTTGGTCGTGTTATTACCCATGCTCGATCCCGCCTTCGCTGCATGTATGGTAAATGACGATCGATTTGAAAAATTCATTCCGGGTGTAGGATTTGAAGTTGTAGATAGCGTCTCTTCGTTTCTCACACTAATAAAGTGGTCTGGCATCGTGCAACCCTCTGATCAAATTTCCGTATATGGCTCTAGCGCGCTATTACTTTCACTAACGCATTCCAAGCGATCGTGGTTTTTCGCCTTGATCAAATACAGGACAAACGAGGAGGGTAAAAACTTATAGGGCATGCCCCTATAAAATATTACAAATCATTTCGCGAACATTAGTTTTGAATATCCCGCGACCAGGAATTAGCCAATCAAGTTCGCAGGTTTGCTGAAATACACCTGACTAGCCGATCCGCCCCCATGCGTGAGCTCAAACCTAAGGATGGCTCGAAAACAGCTGATGGAGATGGGCGAGTTGCGCGGAACACAGAGGCCCGGGAGAGTAAACCCTCAACACGCTGGGTACAGGGGAGTTCCTAGCCAGGGGGGCTTTTTTCACCAGGTTTTATTCTTAAAGATGTTGGCGAACATCCTCTAGCGTCTCGAATATCTCCTTTCCATCGACGGCCGGAACATCCACTTCGCCAAACACCACTTCCCAGTTGCCCAGCGCCTCCAGCGTCTGATCAATGTAGTCATCCGGCTTGAGGAACTTGTAGTCCGCGCACAAGCGCCTGATAGCCTTCCTGGACGGGCGCCCCTGGCCGTCGAACGCGGTAGTGTGCTCGCCCATGCCGGTGGAGAAGGTCAGGTCATACGCGGGCGCGAGAAGCCACTGCCCGTCCTGGCCGCCCTGCCCCTCTTCGTAGAGGAAGGCGAAGTTCTTCGCATGATCGTCGTAGTTATGGGCCAGACCGTTGAACACCATGAGCCGGGCCATTTTCTCCACTTCCTTGGCGCTCCTGGTCAGCGCGAATGTCAGCCTCAACAAGTCCTTGTAGTCCAGGCACGGAACTCTGAAGTCCGCATGCAGAATTCCGGCAGCGGTCATCATGTGGACTTTCTCGTTGTGCCTGCGATCAAAGCGCCGGCTGGCAAAGAAGCGCTCGTTCCATCCCTTTTCAGAGGGCACCGTTATCAGCTCGCAATGGGCCATTTCGACCCCCGCCGCGCGAGCCATGCGGGCGTAGGCATACTCAATCGCGCCCATGGACCAGGGCTCCTGCAGGGCCCTGAATTTTACGATCCAGTGCCCGTAGCCCTCCGGTAAGGGGTCGAAAGCCGAAACGACATGCGCCAGATCTTCCGAAAGGGCAACGGCGGCCTTGGGCCTTGCGCCACCTGGCGAGCCACCGGCAATCCGCAGTGCCTTCAGAACGTCAACCGTCTCCCCCACCTGGACCTGGACCGAAGCCTCGTACAGCAGTGAAAGGCTGATGGGCTCGCGCTCCACTTTTTCCGCCATGGGGTAGTACTCCAAGGCGCCCATCCCACGGTTGCCGATGTAGGCCAGCCGATCGAGTTGAGTCAGACCATTGGCGACCCGCGATCCATACTCCGCGGTGAAAAAACGCTTCATCAGCAGCAAGCCCCAGCCATCGGGAAGGGAGTCGGCGAAGGCCCCATGAATGCCCAGGAACAATTGGCTATCGGGTTGCTGCGGCCTCTCATCGAAGGCCAGTTGCGGCGACAGATTGAAGCCCCGGCTCAACCAGTCCTTGGCATAAGTGAAGTAGCAGCCCTGGCGATTCCAGCTCAGTACTCCCACCTGCCGGCCGTGCATGAAGACACCCAGTTCCTCGATCGGCTTGTACTTCTTGACGCCTGGCTCGGTCATCGGGTGCCCCTCTGGCGTTTGGAGTTTTGCAGCTCAAACAGCGTGTTTGGCGAAGGTGGCTTGAACAACTTGAGCAGCGGATCGAGTTCATCCAACGCCGCCGCAATCAGCACCATCGACTCGAGGGAAATGGCTCCCTGCAGCTCGAAACGCTTGATGGTCGAGGCCGGCACCCCGGATTTCTCAGCCAGGGTTTTGCGCGACAGGTTTTTTGACAACCTGAGGGCCTGCGCGTTTTTTCCGATCTCGGCCGTAATCTCGGACGGTGTGTACATAAAACGGGTAAGCGACATAAGAATACGTCTGCCTCCGACCGGCTGATCAATTATTCAAACTATGGACAATATAAGATCCATTATAGGCAAAGAAAGCCAATAAGAGACCTTATGTTATCCACAAAAAATCAACCTTCATCGTCTTGAGTAATAATTTGTCCTAGCCCTACTCCATCGCCAAGCCCACCTACGCTTAGGTAGGATGTCCCCTCCTTTTCCCCGAGGCTCGCGTCATGTTCATCGGCGTTCTGCTGGTCATCACCTGGCTGATCCTGCTTCTGCGCTACCCCGCCAAAGCCCTTCCCGTGTCCCTCGCTGCCGCTTTCGGCCTGGCCCTGGTGGCCTGCTGGGTGGTCTGGCTGGACAACCGCGAAGCCCAGCAACTGGCGCGCCTGGAGCTGCGCCTGACCTACGCGCCGGAACACTGCCCCGCCGACCGCCCACTGCAGGTCAAGCTCAACAACGGTAACAAGGTGCCCCTGGTCGAACTGCGCTGGCGGGTCGCTGCCTACGCCCCGGGGGATACGGTCAACCTCGCCGACAACCAGTACAGCGCCCCGCGCTACCGTGGCCCCGGCGAGTTGCAGGCCGGAGCCAGCTGGGAAGACTGCCTGCCGCTGCCACCGCTGCGCCCGGGCTATCGCCCGCAAACCCTGGAGTTTCGCGCCGAGCGTTTACAGGGTAGTTTCTCCGACTGATTCGCCCCGCCCCTCACCCCAGCACAAGGACCGCGCCATGCCCGTAGCGTTGATCACCGGTTGTTCCAGCGGCATCGGCCGCGCCCTGGCAGACACCTTCAAGAACGCCGGTTTCACCGTGCTCGCCACCGCTCGCAAAGCCGAGGACGTGAACACCCTGCAAGCCGCCGGTTTCAAGGCCGTGCAACTGGACGTGAATGACGGCCTGGCCCTTAGCGCCCTGGGCGAGGAGATCAACCAGCAGTACGGCGGCCTCGATGTGCTGATCAACAACGCCGGCTACGGCGCCATGGGCCCGCTGCTGGATGGCGGCGTGCAAGCCATGCAACGCCAGTTCGAAACCAATGTGTTCTCGGTGGTCGGGGTGACCCGGGCGATGTTCCAGGTACTGCGCCGCAGCCGTGGCCTGGTGGTGAATATCGGCAGCGTCTCTGGGGTGCTGGTGACGCCCTTTGCCGGCGCCTATTGCGCGTCGAAAGCCGCGGTGCACGCCTTGAGCGATGCCCTGCGCATGGAGTTGTCACCGTTCGGTATCCGGGTCATGGAAGTGCAGCCCGGGGCCATTGCTTCAAGTTTTGCCAAGAACGCCGGGCATGAAGCCGAACAGCTGCTCAACGAACAATCGCCCTGGTGGCCGCTGCGCGAGGGCATCCGCTCCCGGGCCAAGGCCTCCCAGGACAAGCCGACCCCGGCCAGCGAATTTGCCGCCGGCTTGCTCAAGGCTGTGCAACAGGACAAGCCGCCGCGCCTGGTGCGCCTGGGCAATGGCAGCCGTGCCTTGCCGTTGCTGGCCAACCTGTTGCCCAAGGGTCTGCTGGAGAAGGGCTTGATGAAGCGTTTTGGATTGAGCGCCAAGCTCTGATCCCCACGCATGCAAGCCAGCTACCACGTTTTTCGGGTGTGCTGCGTGCCTCCCGTAGGAGCCGGCTAGCCGGCGAAGAGGCCCACAAGTCGGGTGCAAACCTTGCGGCCACCTTCGCTGGCAGGCCAGCGCCTACAGCGGTGGCGCGGCACACCTTTGTTCATTCGCCGATTAGGGATCTGCCCCATTGAAATGTCGTCATGCGCTGCCGTTGACCCTGTTCGCTTTGCTACTGGGCTGCAATGCCTCGTCACCGGACGAAAAACTCAATGCCTCCCTGCCGGACTTGAGCCTCGAACAGATCCTGCCCAAGGTCGAGGCCAACCCCTACTGCACGCCGGAGATGGACAGCGAACGGCTGGTCGGCCTGGGCATCCGACTGTTCAATGAGGACGAGGTGCTGCATGGCTCAAGCCGTACCCTGCTGGCGAGCAAGGCAATCCAAATGGCCCGCAGTTGCCTGATCATGGCCGCCCCCCGCTCCACCGGCAGCCTGTGCATCCTGGGCGGGATTGTCGGCTCCAGGCAAAAGGACTATGACAAAAGCGAAGCCTTCAACTACATCGCCTACGCCGCCAAGCAGAATGAATCCTGCGCGGAAGCTGGCCTGTACGACATCTATAACGTCGGCAAGCTGGACCAGCCCCCGAACAAGGAATTGGCCATGGGCTGGCTGGAACGCGCCGCTCGGCACGGCGACCAGGACTCGCAACAGGAGATGGTGCGCTGGAACAGCGAACAGAATAATTTCCCGCAGGCCTATGCCTGGGCCCGAACCCTGGATGACGCCCAAACACTCGAAGCGGTGAAACGCAAGATGAGCCCTCAGCAGTTGGCCGAAGGCGAGCAGCATTACACCCGGTTGCTCGGTCAACTCACGCCGAAACAGGAGATTGAGCAGGCGCTGCGCCAGGACCTCATCGCCCTGGGCACAGGGGATCTGTACTTCAGCTACCCGGAAGTATTCGCGGGCATGTCGCCTGAGCAACGGCATGCTTTCGTCGCCCAGTTGGTGGACATGCAGGACCTCTACCCGAAGTTCCACACGCGCGGCCAACTGGTGGCCTACGCCTTGATTTCCCGCCTTGTGCAAAGCGCCGGCCCGGCCGTGGACCTGTGGCAAGACCCAGGGCTGCAGGCCTTGCTGGAGGACGATGACCTGAGCGTGGAAGACACCGTAGCCAAGGCCAAAATCATTCTGGCCAAGCGCAAGCCATAACGGGAGCGGCGGCGCTAACGCTGTTGAAGCCGTCGCCGAGGTGTCACCCGCTCAAGGCCTCAGGGCCCCTTGCCGCGGTCAACCAGATGCCGCGGTTTGGGTTGTACGCCCTCTCAATCCCAGTAGAATGCGCGACCTTGAGCCCTTAGGGCTCATGCAGCATGGAATCGCTGGTGTCGACACCCAAGCACGGAATGGCTAACGCTCGTCCTTCTCCCGTCCCAGCCTGATTTCATGCGCGCCTTTTTCATTCGCCGATCAGGGAATATCCATTGAAATTGTTCAACGCGCTGCCACTGGCATTGGCTGTCTTGCTGGCGGCCTGCGCCTCCACGGCTCCGGAAAACACCGAACCGAAAGTCCCCGAACTCAATGACACCCTGCCCAAGCTGACGCTGGACAGCGTCTTGCCCAAGGTCAGCGCCAACGAGTACTGCAACCCGGCCATGGAGGCCGATCTGCTGTACGGCATCGGTTACAAGCTGAACGAGATCGAGGACTACAAGAACGCCAAGGGCTGCTTCGCCATGGCCGCGCCGCACTACACCCGGGCCTTCTGCTACCTGTCCACCACCACCGATCAGGAAACGGACAAACCCAAGGCCGAGCGCGACCGCGAGTCCTTCAACTACATCGCCTACTCCGCCTCGCAGAACGACTGGTGCGCCGAGTACGGCATGTACGCCACCTACTGGTTCGGCGACAAGGACATCCCCAAGGACCGGGACCTGGCCCTGCGCTGGCTGGAGCGCTCGGCGCTGCACGGCAACCCGGAACCACAGCAGAGCCTGGCCGACGCCGCCGAAGAGTCCGGCGATCTGGTGAAGGCCTACGCCTGGCTGAAGGTTATCGACAACACCGAAGACACCAGCCAGTTGGATGCCTTGAAAGGCAAGATGAGCCCTGAGCAGCTGGCCGCAGGCGAACAGCGCTTTGGCGAGCTGAAGGTGCGGGTGACCAGCAAGCAGGTGATGTATGACGAGGCGCGGGATGAGGAGGTGGCGATTTTCTCCGCCGAGATCCATTTCGATCTCCCCGACCTGTTCCAGGGCATGACCACAGCCGAGCGCCAGGCCTTTGTCAAAGCGGCCATCGCCAAGGCCCGGGACAGCGGCCAGTTCAAGCTGCATTACGCGGTGACCCAGTACATCATCGTCTCGCGCCTGGCCCAGCAGCGTTACCCCGGTGTCGACGTGCTGCAGAACCCGAAGCTGGTGGCCGCGATCAACCACGTCAACGACGGCCTGGAAGCCACGGCGAAGAAGTCCCTGGCGATCATGCAGAAAAGCTACAAATAACCGCCCCCCGTAGGAGCCGGCTTGCCGGCGAAGAGGCCCTTGAGTCTTGCATCGCCTGGGCCGGCGCCTTCGCTGGCAAGCCAGTTCCTACAGCTGTCAGATAGACCGCGCAGTTTCCCGTAGGAGCCGGCTTGCCGGCGAAGGGGCCCTCAAGCCTTGCACCGCCTGTGACGACGCCTTCGCTGGCAAGCCTGCGCCTACAGGGGTTCGGGGTTGACCACTACGGTGCAAGTGATGCCGGCGGCCAGCAGCACGCCCTCCGGCACTTGGTCAATGTGGATGCGCACCGGCACGCGCTGGGCCAGGCGCACCCAGTTGAAGGTCGGATTGACGTCGGCGATCAGTTCGCGGCTTTCCGGGTTGTCGCGGTCATAGATGCCGCGGGAAATACTTTCCACGTGGCCCTTGAGCACTTCGCCGCTCATCAGTTGCATGTCGGCTTTATCCCCCACGCGCACGTGGGGCAGCTTGGTTTCTTCGAAGAAGCCGTAGACCCAGAACGAGTTCATGTCGACCACCGCCATCTTCGGCTCGCCAATGCGCGCGTAGTCGCCACGGTGCACGTTGAGGTTGGTGACGTAGCCATCCACCGCCGCCCGCACCTGGGTGCGTTTGAGGTTGAGTTCCGCCGCTTCCAGCTGGGCCTGGGCGTGCTGGTAGTCGGCCAGGGCCGAGTCGGCGATGTTGCCGGCGTCGTCGCGGTTTTCCTTGGAGATCACCAGGTTGTCCATGTCGGCGCGGCGCCGGGCGTTGACCTTGCGCATCTCCCAGGTGGCCTTCTTCGACGCCACCAGCGATTGCGCCTGCTTGACCGCGATCTGGTAGTGCTCGGGGTCGATCTGCATCAGCAGATCGCCCTTGCGCACCAGCTGGTTGTCCTTGACCGGCACGTCCACCACTTCGCCGGTGACGTCGGCGGCGACGTTGATGATGTCCGCGCGCACCCGGCCGTCACGGGTCCAGGGGGTGTACATGTAGTGCTCCCACAGGGTGCGGCCGATCCACAGGGCCAAGGCCAGCACGAGCAGGGTGGCGAGCAGGCTGAAAAACTTTTTCATTGCGGGGGTCTCAACGGTAGACAGTGAGCGCCATGGCGCCGAACAGACAGCAGAACAGGCTCAGGCGCAGCAGCGCCGGGTGCCAGAAGAAGCGATACAGGTCATAGCCGGAAATGAACCGGTCCAGGGCCCAGGCCAGGGCCGCGGCGATGAAGAACATCAGGGTCATGGTGGGCATGTAAACGCCGTGGAAGGCGATTTCACGAGGCATGGTCAAGTCCTTGGGGTGCAGGCGCCGCCGGCTTGGCCACGGCATAGGCCGCCAGCGGCGATTGCGGGTCGAGCAGTGAAGTGCGGATGAAGTGCAGGTAGCTCTTGACCCGGCGCAGGGCCGAGGTGTCGAAGTGCGGGGCAAAGGGTTCGTCGGTGGCCTGGACCCGGCTGATGGCGTGGTCCACGGCGATCAGCCCGCGTTCCAGGTTGCTCTGGCTGGGCTGCAGGAACAGCCGCACCAGGGAGCGGCCCATGACCCGGATCGCCTGGCGCCAGGGCTGGGATTCGGCATAGGCCGGGTGCACCGGGAGGATCGCCTGTTCCTTGCGCAGCTCGATGATGGCATGGCCGACTTCCAGCACCACGAACATCCAGCGCAGCAGCTCGCTCTGCACCTTGGGCTGGCCCACCGCCAGGCCATAGGCCTGGTGCAGCAGGTCGCGGGTGCGGCTTTCGAAACTGGAGGCCAGGCCCTTGAGCTTGCCGCTGATGGCGTACACCACCTGGCCGCGCAGGTCCTGCTCCAGGCGCCGCCACAGCCAGCGGCTGTTGGGCGGCAGGATGATCGCCCCGGCCGCGGCGCAGACCAGCATGCCCATGACCATGGCGATGTAGTCGTTGATGAAGGTGTAGGGGTTGTAGACCGTCAGGTTGTCCGGCACCGAACCGGTGCTGAAGAAGATCAGCAAGCCCAGGCCGACCCCGGCGTACTTGGGCCTGGACGCAAGGAACGAACCGAGCACGATCACCGGCGCCAGCATCAGGCACAGCAACGGGAAGCCGTCGATCCAGGGGAACACGAAGAACATTTCGACGAAGCCCACCAGGGCGCCGATAAAGGTTCCGCAGGCCATCTGGAACGCCATGCGCTTGGGGTTCGGCGTGGCCGCCGAGAGGCCGATGGTGGCGGCGGCGATCAGGGTCATGGTGGCGCCGCTGGGCCAGGCGGTGGCCACCCAGTAACTGCCCAGTACCACCAACACAAAGGCCGCGCGGATGCCCGAGGCGGCGCAGGCCAGCCAGTTGGTCTGCGGCGTGTAGGGCTCGTCCCAGCGCTCGCGCTCGTGGCTGTGGTCGGCCAGGGACGCATGAGTCTGGGCATAGCTGTGCATTTCGTCGACGAAGCGATAAAGCAGTTCGTAGGCGGTGTGGAAATCCAGCTGCTCGGCGTCGCTTGGGCCGCTCTCCTGGAAAGCGGCCCGCAGGCTGCGCACCCGCGCCGGCAGCTCAGCCTTGTAGGCCGCCAGGGCCGTGACCAGGCGCGCGGCGTCGGGGCTGGTCAGGGCCCGGCCGGAGAAGCCGTCCAGCAGCTCCGCCAGGTCCTGCAGGCCCGGCTTGATCGCCGCCACTACATGGTCGGCGCCGCTGCTGCGCAGGCGTTCGAGCAACTGGTGCAGGGCGTTGAAGCGCGTGGTGATGCCCATGAACTCGCTGTTCAGGCGGCTCAGGCGGCCGTTGCGCCGACGCATGTGCGGGTCTTCGAACACGGTGACGCTGCGCAGCCCTTCCAGGCCCACGGCCTCGGCGATGAAACGCACGTTGCTGGTTTCGAAGCTGTCGCGCTGGCTGCGCCCGCGCAGGCCGTCGGTGACGAACAGGGCGAACACACCGAAGCGCTGGTACAGAGCGTTGCGCATGGCGGCGCTGGCGGTCTGCGGCAGGATCGCGGCACTGACCAGGGTCGAGCAAAGAATCCCCAGAGAGATCTCCAGCACCCGCCACACCGCCGCCATGAAGGCGCCTTCCGGATGGGCCAGGGCCGGCAAGCCGACCATCGCCGCGGTGTAGCCGGCGAGGACGAAACCGTAGGCGCGAAAGTTGCGATAACGCGCGGCACCGGCCGAGCAGATGCCGACCCAGATCGCCAGGGAACCCAAGAACAGCTCGGTGTTCTGGGCGAACAGGGCGATCAGCGCCACCATCACCGCCGAGCCGGTCAGGGTGCCGAGAAAGCGGTAGAAGCTCTTGGCGAACACCTGTCCGCTCTGCGGCTGCATGACGATGAACACGGTGATCATCGCCGTGCGCGGTTGCGGCAACTCCAGACGCATGGCCAGCCACAGGGTGAGGAACGCGGCGGCCAGGACTTTGAAGATATAAACCCAGGTCACGCCGTCGCTGCGCGCCCAGTCGAAGAAACCCCGGCGCCATTCTAGGGAGTACAGCCAGCGCAAAGGGGCGGGCAAGGAAGTCATGGGGGCCTGCTTCAGTGGTCAAAGACGGCCAGGGCCGCCGGGGTCTTGGGCGCTTGAGTCTGGCTTTCTGACGGGACGTCGCGTCCAGCCTCCAGGCCGCCGCCCAGGGCCGTCACCAGATCCGCCTGAGCGGTCAGGCGCGCGGCCTGCACCTGTTGCTGGATCTGCTGCTGGTGGAACAGCAGGCTCTGGGCGTTAAGCACATTGAGGTAGTCGGTCAAGCCACGCTGGAAGGCCACGGTGGCGATGTCGTAGGTCTTCTGCGCAGCAGCCACCGACTCGGCGGCGAAGGCCTGCTGCTTGTCCATGGACTCGCGGCGGATCAACTGGTCGGAGATACTTTTCAGCGCGTCCACCAGGGTCTGGTTGTACTTGGCCACGGCCATGTCGTAGCCGGCGCTGGCCTCACCCAGCTCCGAGCGCAGGCGTCCGCCGTCGAAGATCGGCAGGCTGATGGCCGGGCCGACGTTGTAGTTGAGTTTCTTGCCGGTGAGGAACTCCAGGGCCCCGCCGCCAGTGGCCATGAAGCCGATGCTGCCCACCAGGTCGACGTTGGGGTAGAAGCCGGCGTGGGCCACATCGATGCCACGGGCCTGGGCCGCCACTTGCCAGCGGCTGGCGACCACGTCCGGGCGCTGGCCCAGCAGTTCGGCGGGCAGGGCCGACGGCAGTTTCAGCGCCGCGCCCAGGGATAGGCTTGGCCGCTGCAACTGCGCGCCCTCTCCCGGGCCCTTGCCGGCCAGGGCTGCCAGTTGGTTGCAGGTCAGGGCGATTTCTTCGTCCAGGGCGTCCAGTTGGCGATGGGTTTCCGGCAGCGGCGCCTCGGCCTGGCTGACTTCGAAATGGGTGCCGAGGCCGCCGTCCAGGCGCCGTTGCGCCAGTTCGAGAATCTGTTGCTGCTGCTTCAAGGTGGCCTGGACCACGTCGCGCTGGGCGAAATGCAGGGACAGCTGGATGTAGCTGCGCACCACGTTGTTCACCAGTTCCAACTGGGCCTGGCGGGCTTCGGCCACGCTCATGTGGGCCAGGTCCACGGCGCGCTCGGTGCTGTTGCTTTCCCGGCCCCAGAGGTCCAGGGCATAACTCAAGCCCAAGGCGGCGTTGTTGTCCCAGGTGGTGGTGTTGGCCAGGGCCCCGGGGCCGTAGAACTGATCGGTGGGCCAGTTGTGGCGCTTGAGGGTAGCGTCACCCTTGACCTGCAGCGACTCGGCCGACTCGGCGATACCGGCCAGGGCTTTTGCCTGACGCACCCGGGCAGCGGCCATGGCCAGGCTCGGACTGCCCTGCACGGCGAGAGTGATCCAGCGGTTCAGCTGCGGGTCGCCATAGGCCTGCCACCACTGGGCACTGGGCCAGTGGGCATCTTGCGCGGCGCTCCGGATCGCCTCGTCGGTGGCCAATGTATTAGCGGGAAGTGTCTTGCCTTGTGGGGCAATGCCTCCGGTTCCGATGCAGCCGCTGATTGCTAACGATAAAGCCCAAACACTGAGGGTCTTGAACCCTCTGCTGATGCGACGCGGCACTGCTGCGAATTCCTGAGATCGGGGGGGAATATTTCTCTCGTAGAAGTCGGCTGGCCGGCGCAGCGATACGCCTGCTACACCGCGTTGCGCGGATCGCCGAAAAACCGGCCCCTACGGATCGGCGCAATTCTAGGGGGCGGTCGGGGCGGCGATAAGCTGGGATTCCTGTGAATCTTTGTTACCGTAAACGCGATAATCCCTTGGTCGCCTATCCAAGCCCCCGTAACTTCGTGTCACAATTTGCCATCTCCCCTGAGAGCACCCCATGGACACTTTGCAAAACATGCGCGCCTTCAGTTGCGTCGCCGAAGCCGGTAGTTTCACCGCCGCTGCAGTGCAACTGGACACCACCACGGCCAACGTCTCGCGCGCAGTCTCCAATCTTGAGGCTCACCTGCAAACCCGCCTGCTCAACCGCACCACCCGCCGTATCGCCCTGACCGAAGCCGGCAAGCGCTACCTGCTGCGCTGCGAGCAGATCCTGGCCTACGTCGAAGAAGCCGAGGCCGAAGCCAGCGACGCCCACGCCCGCCCCGCCGGCCAACTGAAAGTGCACACCATGACCGGCATCGGCCAGCACTTCGTGATCGATGCTATCGCCCGCTACCGCAAGACCCACCCGGACGTGACCTTCGACCTGACCATGGCCAATCGCGTGCCGGACCTCCTGGACGAGGGCTACGACGTGTCCATCGTCCTGGCCAGCGAGCTGCCGGACTCGGGGTTCGTCTCCCAGCGCCTGGGGATTACCTACAGCATCGTCTGCGCGTCCCCGGCCTACGTGAAAGCCAACGGCTGCGCGCACAAGCCCAGCGACCTGCTCAACCATGCCTGCCTGCGCCTGGTGAGCCCGGTGATTCCCCTGGAGAAATGGACCTTCGACGGTCCCGAGGGCCAGGAGATGGTGACCATCAACAGCTCACCGTTCCTGGTGAACTCTGCCGACGCCATGAAGACCGCGATCATCAGCGGCATGGGGGTTGGCGTACTGCCGGTGTACGCCGCCATCGAAGGCCTGCGCAACGGCACCCTGGTACGGGTCATGCCCAAGTACCGCTCCCAGGAACTGAACCTGTACGCCATCTACCCGTCGCGCCAGTACCTGGACGCCAAGATCAAGACCTGGGTCGAATACCTGCGCGGTTCCCTGCCGGAGATCCTCGCCGCGCACCAGGCGGAACTGGCGGCCTATGAACTGAGTGGCAGCCTGAGCGGTGCCCGCCTGGCCAATTGACCGCCGGGGCGTCCACCCAACCCGTAGGAGCCGGCTTGCCGGCGAGGAGGCCCGCACGTCCTGCGCAAACCTGGATGCCGCCTTCGCTGGCAAGCCAGCTCCTACACACGCAGGCCCGTGGCGGGGTGCTTTGGTAGCGGCGGCAAAAATGTTAGCTTGCTTGGCATTCTCTCCCGCCTGACGAGTCTTCCCGCGATGAAAAAGACTGTACTTGCCTTCAGCCGCATCACCCCCGAGATGACCGAACGCCTGCAACAGGACTTCGAGGTCATAGTGCCCAACCCCAAGCTCGGGGACATCGCCGCGCAGTTCAATGAAGCCCTGCCCCAGGCCCACGGTCTGATCGGTGTCGGCCGCAAGCTGGGCCGCGCGCAGCTGGAAAATGCCGCGCGGCTGGAAGTGGTGTCGAGCATCTCGGTGGGCTACGACAACTATGACCTGGGCTACTTCAACGAACGCGGGCTGATGCTCACCAACACCCCGGACGTGCTCACCGAAAGCACCGCCGACCTGGCCTTCGCCCTGCTCATGAGCAGCGCCCGCCGGGTGGCCGAGCTGGACGCCTGGACCAAGGCCGGGCAATGGCAGGCCAGCGTCGGCCCGGCATTGTTCGGCGGCGATGTGCACGGCAAGACCTTGGGCATCGTCGGCATGGGCAATATCGGCGCGGCCATAGCACGGCGTGGCCGCCTGGGCTTCGGCATGCCGATCCTCTACAGCGGCAACAACCGCAAGACCGCCCTGGAACAGGAGCTGGGGGCGCAATTTCGCAGCCTGGAGCAGCTGCTGGCGGAGGCTGACTTCGTCTGCCTCGTAGTGCCGTTGAGCGAGAAGACCCGGCACCTGATCAGCCATCGGGAACTGGCGCTGATGAAGCCCAGTGCGATCCTGGTGAACATTTCCCGGGGCCCGGTGGTGGATGAGCCGGCGCTGATCGAAGCCTTGCAGAAGGGCCAGATCCGTGGCGCCGGCCTGGATGTGTACGAGAAAGAGCCGCTGGCGGAGTCGCCGCTGTTCCAGCTGAAGAATGCGGTGACCTTGCCGCACATTGGCTCGGCCACCCATGAAACCCGCGACGCCATGGCCGAGCGCGCCATGAGCAACCTGCGCAGTGCCCTGCTGGGTGAACGGCCGCAAGACCTGGTCAACCCGCAAGTGTGGAAGGGCTGATCGGCTCACCTTGACGGCCTCTTCACTGGCAACACCTCCCCCGTAGGAGCCGGCTTGCCGGCGAAGGGGCCCGCAAGTTCTGCGCAAACCTTGAAACCGCTTTCGCTGACAAGCCAGCTCCTACACAAGCCGGCGCCTGGTCAGGCGGTGGCTGCTTTGGCTGTCACCAACGGCTTGGGTTTGCGGAACACCAGGACGTTGCCCAGCATCACCAGCACCAGCCCCACCAGGGCCGGGGCGGTCCATTGGTAGCCTTCGGCAACGGCCGAGACGTTCAGCGCCACCACCGGGAACAGTACGGTGCAATAGGCCGCGCGCTCCGGGCCCATGCGCCCGACCAGGGTCAGGTAGGCGGTGAAGCCGATCACCGAACCCGGTATCACCAGGTACAGCAGCGAGCCGATATAGCGGGTGGTCCATTCCACGTCGAAGGCAATGCCCTGGGACAGGCAATACACCGCCAGCATCGTCGCGCCGTAGGCCATGCCCCAGGCATTGGTGGTCAGCGGCTTGAGTCCGGCTTTCTGCTGCAGGCTGGAGAGCATGTTGCCCGCCGAGAAGCACAAGGTACCCAGCAGGGCCAGGCCCAGGCCCAGCAGGGTTTGCGGACTGGCGCTGTGGCCAGCCAGTTCTGGCCAGAACAGCAGCCCCAACCCCAGCAACCCCAGACCGCCGCCGAGCAATACGTTGCGGGCGATCTTCTGGCCGAAGAACACTCGCGCATTGAGGGCGTTCCACAAGGTCGCGGTGGAAAACACCACCGCCACCAGACCACTGGGAATCCACTGGCTGGCGTGCAAAAAGCACATGAAGTTGATGCAGAACAGGCACAGTCCCTGGGCCAGGCAGATCAGGTGACCACGGCGGTTCATCGGCTGCAGCTTGCGGCTGAGCAACAGCAGGACGAACAGCACCAGGGCCGCCAGGGCAAAGCGATAGACGATGGACACCGGAATCGCCACCACCCCCAGTTGCAGTTTCAGGGCGATCCAGGTGGTGCCCCAGATCAGCACGGTCAACAGGTACAGCGATAGGTTCATGGCACGACTCCTCTATAAGGAGCACAGTTTCCAGCGCCGCCCCTGCCCGCGCTTGCACAAACTTGCGCTTTTTATCGGTGCCGGGCTGGCAGCACGGGTGCTACGGAGTAGGATGCGAAACACCGGCAACCGCACCCATGTTGACGTCACCACCATGCCCGCACTGGATACCCTGCAAGTCTTCCAAGCCCTCAACCGCTCGCCCAATGCTCGCCTGGAGCACAGCGCCGAGCTCGGTGACGGCTTGTCCGCAGCCTTGTGGAGCAACCATCACGACGCCCAGGAATATGAGGCGCCCAGCCACCACACCCTGTCCTGCTATCTGGCGGGCGGCACCGGCACCTTTCGCCGCGACCAGCCCGGCAGCAAGGGCGGCCCGGGCAAACTGTGCATCCTGCCCGCCGAGCACCAGTCGGCCTGGGTGATCAACGGCGATATCCGTCTGGCCCATCTGTATTTCAGCCCGGAGCAATTCGCCCTGGGCTGCGTCACCCTGCTGGACCGCGAGCCCCGGGAGCTGCAACTGCGGGAAAGCACCTTTCTCGACGACCCCGAGCAGACCCGGCGTTTTGCGCAGTTGATCCGCCTGAACTGGGACGAGCCCGGCGAGCGCCTGCTGACCAGCAGCCTGGCCCACGAGATGCTCAGCCATGCCCTGCTCCATCAAGTGGGCCCACGCCAGGGTGCCCGGCTCAAGGGCGGGCTGGCCGCGCACCAGCGGCGCCTGCTGGTGGACTACATCGACAGCCAGCTGGAAGCGCCCCTGAGCCTGGGCCAACTGGCGGGGTTGTGCGCCCTCTCCGAATACCACTTCGCCCGCATGTTCCGCACAAGCTTCGGCCTGCCGCCCCACCAATATGTGCTGGCCCGACGCCTGAGCCGGGCCCGGCACCTGCTGCGCACCACTGCCCAGCCCCTGGGGGAGATTGCACTGGCCTGTGGTTTTGCCAGTGCCAGCCACTTCAACAATCGCTTCCGCCAGGCCCTGGGGGGAACACCGGGGGACTACCGCCTGGCGTTCCTGCGCTGAGCTTCGGATTACCCATACCCCTCCTCTGCATGCCACTGCTTACGCCAAAGCCCGCATCAGCACGCCTGAAAAAGTAAATTACTCAAATTCTTTACCTAAGCAGGAAAACTCTTACCAAACAATTAAGAAACTCCTACGCAGTTCTCCGCAAAAGAGCACTTTCAACAAGTACCTGTATGACAATCAAAAAAATAAACAGGTCATTATTTTACAACTTCAGTTATCACCCCATTCACAGAGCTGATGATTCTTGCTTAACACCAGGCCCAACTTAGTCTTTAGGCCTTGAACCCCAGGCATTACGCAAAGTTTCAACAAGCAGCCGCAGGCTTTCACCCCAATCAACTTCAACCCCCAAAAAAGCAATACCCACAACTTCCACCCACCCCTCATAACATTTAAACAAAGCTGCAAAGACTCGACACATAAGCCCCAATCGACTTGTTCCTAAAACAACAAAAACAGAGAACGATGAAATGCCTTCAAGACACTTGCCACGACAATGGATCAATCGCTCCACTCTACTGTGTGCCTCGGTGCTGGCCCTCCCGGTAAACGCCGAACTGCTTGACGACAGCAGCGCGCGCCTGGAGTTGCGCAACTACTACTTCAACCGGGACTATCGCGAAGGCACCGCGCCCACCCGTGAAGAATGGGCACAAGGTTTCCTCTTGCGCCTGGATTCGGGGTTTACCGAGGGCAGCCTGGGTGTGGGTGCCGACGCCATCGGCATGCTCGGCATCAAGCTGGATTCCGCGCCCGGCCGAACCGGCACCGGGCTGCTGAAGGTGGCACGCGATGGCCGGGCAGAGGATGACTATTCGAAACTGGCCCTGGCCGGGAAGCTCAAGGCCAGCAAGACCCTGTTCAAGCTCGGCGCGCTGGTGCCGCCGGTACTGCCGACGCTGAAACCCAATGACGGCCGCCTGTTTCCGCAGATTTTTGAAGGCGGGCTGCTGACGTCGAATGAAATCGATGACCTGGAGTTTACCGCCGGGCGCCTGAGCCGGGTCATGCAGCGCAACGCCACGCAGTACACGCCGCTGACCTTGAGCCCCTTGAACCGACGCTTTCAGGGCCAGGGTGCGACGGCGGAACACTTCGACATGGCGGGCGTCGACTACCGATTCCACAAGCAATGGCTGGCTCGCTTGCATGTCGCCCAACTGGAGGACATCTACCGCCAGCAGGTTTTCACCCTGGTCAACAAGAGCCCCTGGGGAGCGGGAACGTTCAGCAGCGATCTGCGCTTGAGCCTGATGAACGACTACGGCAATGCCAAAGGCGGCAAGATCGACAACCGCGCCCTGCAGGGGTTGCTCGGCTATGCCTATAAAGGCCACAGCCTTGGCCTGGCTTATCAGCGAATGTTGGGAGACACCGGTTATGCCAACATCCTGGGTGCCGATGCCAACTTGATCAACTTATCGGTACTGGGCGACTTCGCCAATGCCAAGGAACGTTCCTGGGCACTTCGTTATGGCTATGACTTCGCCAGCCTGGGCTTGCCGGGCCTGAGTTTCAACAGCCGTTATATATCCGGCAGTCATGCCGAGATCACCGGCAGCCGAACCATTGGCAAGTCATGGGAGTTGGATAACGAACTGCGTTACGTCGTGCAACAAGGTCCACTAAAGAATTTAAGTGTGCGCCTGCGCAGTGCGCTCTATCGCTCCAACTATGCCAAGAACTTCATCCGCGATACCGATGATACGCGACTGATGTTCAATTACGCCTGGAACATCAAGTAATCCAACAAGCAGAACCGATGTAGCGGATCTAACTTTTAGAGGTGATATCCACATGCAACGTCTTCTATCAAAACGTTTGGCCGGTCTATTGTTTTTAAGCCTGATCAACCCAGCCCTGGCCGAACAAAGTGCTCAACCGGAAAGTGTCCCGGAGTTCCGACCGGGTTACTTGATCGGTTATCTGAAACAGCAGGACCTGCCCAATAGTCTGTCGCTGTTACCGCCACCTCCTGCGGTGGGGACTCCAGCCTTCGCGCTGGACCAGAGCATGGCTGAAAAAAGCCAGGCCTTGCGTGGCAGCAAACGCTGGGAGTTGGCCGTCAGCGATGCCAACCTGAAGTTCCCCGCCGCCGCAGAGACGTTTTCCTGTGCCCTGAATGCGCCAATCAGCGAGCAGCAAACACCTGCGCTGTACAGAGTCTTGCGGCGGACCCTGACCGATGCCGGGCTGGCCACCTATGGCGCAAAGAAGCGCTACCAGCGCACCCGGCCCTTCGTCTATAACCAGCAGCCCAGCTGCACCCCGGAAGATGAGGCGAAGCTGGCCGCAGATGGTTCCTACCCCTCGGGCCACAGCGCCATCGGCTGGACCTGGGCGCTGCTGTTGAGCGAACTGGCCCCCGAACACGGCAACGCGCTCTGGGCCCGCGGCCGGGCCTATTCGGAAAGTCGCATGGTGTGCAACGTGCATTGGTACAGCGATGTGCGTGAAGGCCGTGAGATTGGCGCAACCACCGTGGCCCGCTTGCACACCAACCCGACCTTCCAGGCCGACTTCGCCGTCGCCCGGCAAGAGCTGCTGGCCGTTCGCGCCAAGGGCCTGAGCGCCAGCGGCGACTGTGCGACGCAAGCGCAAGCCCTGGCACTTGGCGCTGATTAGGGCGCCAGGGTGATGACCTTGAAGGTATTGGCATGAAACAGCGGGTCCGGCCTTGGCTCGTCCGGGCTGGCGGCCGGCTGGGTGAAGTCCATGGCCGCCAGATAGACCCGCTGGCTGCGCGGGTCGAACGCCATGTTGTAGGCCATGGGCTGGGTGCTGACGGTACCCAGGGGCCGGTAGCGGTCGGCATCGAGTTGGACGATGACGCTGAGGTTGGCGTCCACCCCACTGGCGATCAGCAGGCGCCGAGCCTGCGGATCGTAGGCCAGGGCGTTGACGTCGCGGGTGATCGGCAGGCTGGCTTTCAGCGCGCCGCTGTCACGGTCGAGCACCAGCAGCACCGGCCGTTCACCGCGGCAAGCAACGAACAGCCGCCCGCGCTGTTCATCCTGGGCCAGAGCACTGGGCCGCGGGCAGTCGGAATACTGCCAGCGATCCAGGACCTTGAAACTGCTGGAGGACAGCCGCGCCACGACGCCCTCATCGCGCATCGGCAAGAAGAAACTGCCATCCCCCTTGAGCAGCAACGGGTCGATCTTCTTCACCGCCAACTCATGGGCGGCGCTGATCCGCTGCTCTTTGGGATCAAAGACGAACAGGGTCGAACGATCGGCCCGGCGCCCGCTGACGATGATCACCTGCCCCGTGCGCGGCTCGTACACCGCGCTGTTGAGGTTGCTCTTGGTCACGGCGATACGCTTGAGCAGCTTGAGTGTGGATAACTCCACCACCCCCAGGCTGCCGTCGGTATTGAGCAACAGCAGGCGATCCAGCTCCGGGACGAACACGACGCCGTTGGCCCCCTGCGACTGCTCGATGGTCCGCACCGGGCGCTGCTTGTCGACATCGAACACGCTCAGGCCGTTTTCCCGCCGCGCCAGGAACAGGTAGGGCCGGGTCGGGTCCAGGGCGATGAAGCCCCAACTGCTGCCGGAACCCGGCAACTGCACCTGTCGCTCGCGGTGGTAGAGGCGTTCATCCGTCGGCACGGCCGCCTGGGCCACGCCACAGAACGCCAAGGCCCAGCCCAGGATCAGGGTTCTCATCAGAACTCCAGGGTGCTGGACAGCGACACCTGGCGAGCGTCCCCCATGGACACGAAGAACTTGCTCACCGACGAGGTGTAGTAGGTCTTGTCGAACAGGTTCTTCACGTTGAGCTGGAACTTGACCTTCTGCCCTTCGACCTGAGTGTCGTAGGTGGCGAAGGCATCGGCCACGGTGTAGCCCGGCAGGTCGAAGCTGTTGGGCGCGTCACCGGCACGCTCACCCACGTAGCGGGCCCCGGCCCCCACCCGCAGGCGGTCGCCGCCGATCAGGCTGCCGAAGTCGTAGACCGCCGACAGCGAGCCGGTGTTCTTGGCCACGTTCTGCAGTTGCTTGCCCTTGTATTGGGTGTCCTTGGTGACCTCGGCGTCGGTGTAGGCATAGCTGCCGATCAGGCTCCACTGATCGGTGAGCTGTCCGGTCAGGTCCAGTTCCAGGCCCTGGGAATGCACTTCGCCGGCGACGCTGGAAACGGTCTCGGTGGCCGTGGCGGTGGTCACCAGTACGTTGCGCTTGGTGATGTCGAACAGCGCCGCGCTGGCGGTGATGCGCCCTGGCATGTCGAGCTTGGCCCCCAGTTCCCAGGATTTGGCTTCTTCCGGAGCGATGGAACCGTCCAGCACCACGCTGCCCCCGGCCAGTTGAGCGATGCTGGAGTTGGGTTTGAACGACTCGGTGTAGCTGCCATAGAACGACAGCTGGTCGGTGTAGCGGTACACCAGGCCGGCACGGGGCACGAACTTCTGCCCGTTGCTGTTGGTGTTGACGTGGAACGGCCGGCCCTTGCCGGCGTACTGGTCGTACTCCTGGAAGCGCCCGCCGCCCACCAGAATCCACTGGTCGGTGAGGTGGATGGCGTCCTGGAAGAACAGCGAGTCGCTGCGCAGCAAGTCGGTCTGGTCGCTGTCCGGGGCGCTGACGTTGGTTCCCGCCACTTGCTGGCCATACACCGGGTTGCGGTAGTTGAAGCTGGTGCTCTTGCCGCGGATCAGGTCGGCGCGGTAGATCTTGCGGTACTCGTCGTCCAGGCCGAACACCAGATCATGCCGCATGCCGCCCAGCTGCACCTTGCCTTCCAGGCTGACGGTGGCGTAGCGGTCGGTGGTCAGGGCGTTCTGGGTGCCGTCCATGGTCCGGGTCAGGGTGCCGTTGGCATTCACCGCGGTCAGGCGCACCTGGCTGGCGTCGTAGGTCTCGCGGTTCCAGCTGTAGCCGAAGTGGGCCTTCCAGTCGTCGCTGAGCTCGTGGTCGACTTCGAAGCGATACAGGTCCGAGCGCCCTTCCATGTTGTTGAACGGCTCGTCCAGGCGTCGGGTGGCGGGGATGTCCAGCGGGTGGTTGGTCTTGGGGTCGATGGCGGTGCCACGGTCGAAGGGGGTCAGGAACTCACGGTGCTCATAGGCCAGCAGCACCTTGGTGCGCTCGCCGTACCAGGCCAGGGACGGCGCCACCAGGGATTCGCGATGGGTGCCGAAGTTGCGCCAGTAGTCTTCGTCCTCGTGGTCGACGATCAAGCGGTAGGCCAGCCCGGAATCACCCAGCGGTCCGGTGGTGTCGAGGCTGCCGCCGCTGCCGTTCTTGCCCGAGCCGTAGGTCGAGCCACGCACGGTCAGGGCCGTGGACTGCTGCAGTTCAGGCTTCTTGCTGACGATGTTGATGACCCCGCCCGGGTCCTGGATGCCATAGAGCAGCGACGACGGGCCCTTGATCACTTCCACCCGGTCCGCCGTGGCGTTCAGGGAGCGGCCCTGCACCACCGGCATGCTGTCGCGCATGATCGAGCCGTTGCGGTTGTCGCCGAAACCACGCAGCAGCACCGCATCCTGGGTGCCGCCCAGGGTGTTGGTCTGAGTGATGCCACTTACGTTCTTCAGGGCGTCATCCAGATTGCGCGGGGTCTGGTCCCGCAGCACCTGAGCCGGCACTACGTTGATGATCTGCGGGATTTCCTGGTTCAGCGCCTGGGAACGGGCCACCGAAGTGGTGGCCGGTGGCTGGTAGCTGGTGCTGTCGTCGATGCCCTGGGTGGTGATGCTGGTGGCCCCCAGGTTCAGTGCGCCACTGTTGGGCAAGGGTTCTAGGACCAGGGTGTGCGCGTCGCTGCGCCGGTACGTGAAGCCGGAACCGCCCAGCAGACGCTGCAGGGCCTGTTCGGCGCTGAACTGGCCACTGAGGGCCGGTGCCTTGAACGCATAAGGCGCTTCGTCGGTGTAGACCACGCTGATCCCGGTCACCCGGGTGAAATCGCTCAGGGCCTGGGGCAGCGGCTTGGCCGCGATGGCAAAGTTGAACAGCGAATTGTGTTGCGCACTGCCGGCCTCGGCCGCCTGCGCCACGCTCAGGGGCAGCAAGGCCAACCCCGACACCACCAGCGCCGAAGCGCCGAACCACCGTTTGACCGAACCGTTTGCCGCCGAATGTGCCCTGGACTTCATGCTTGAGACTCGTGTGTAAAAGCGCCGTGAATGCGAATTAATCGCACTTTCAAGCATTACACGGACGTCGAGCGCAAAGACCTCACCTGTTTTTTGAAAATATTTTCAGGGACCTGACAAGCATGCCCCCCGGCGCGGCTCGGGAGCGTCTCCTGTAGCCGCGGCAACCGGCGGCTACAGGGATCGCAGGGCGCTAGTTGCTGCGCTGGATACGCCCGGCGCTGCTGCTGGAACCCACCGGCCTACGCTGCTGGTCCATGGCCTTGAGGTACTGCAACATCGCCTCCAGGTCGGAAACCCCCAGGTCACTGCGGTTCAGGCCGCTCTTGAACAGACTGAAGCGGTCACCGCCGTCGGCCAGGAAACCATTCATCACCAGCCGGTAGCTGCCGTCGGCCTGCAGTGGCTGGCCATTGAGACGCACACTGCCCGGCACCACGCGGCTGTCCAGCGGACGCTTGGCATCCCAGCGGTAGCTGAAGCCCTGGGACACTTGCAGGATATTGGCATCGTCCGCGCCCTTCCATTGCTGGTTGAGCACCTGTTCGATCTGCCGCCCCGTGAGGTCGAAGGCGATCAGGTTGTTGTTGAACGGCTGCAGGGTCGCCAGTTGCCCGTAGTTCACTTGGGTCTGCCCCGGCTCCAGGGCCAGATCGCTGCGAATGCCGCCGGTATTCATGAAGGCGATTTGCGCACCGTTGGCCCGGCCCCCCGCCAGATGGGCATCGGCGATCAGGTCGCCGATGGGCATTTCCCCGGCGTTGTCGGCGCGCCGGGCAATCGGCGAGGCGGCAATCGCCCCCACCGGCTGGAGCAGCACCTGATTGCTGCGGGCCTCGACCTCCTGTTGCAGCTTCGCCAAGTCCTGGTCCTGTGGATAACGGGCCGGGTCGGCCAACAGGTTGAGCGCCTGGATGCTCGCCACCCGGTGCTGGCCCGGGGTCACTTGCAGGGTCAGATGGGTCAGCAGGTGGCCGTAGGAATTGCCTTGGGTCACCAGCAATGGCCCGACCTTGCACAGGTAGCCCTGATGCGAGTGAGCGCTGATCAGCACGTCCACCGCCGGGTCCAGGCGCTTGGCCACGTCGACGATATCGCCGCCGAGTTGCGAGCAGTCCTGCTTGTCGAACGGTTCCGGGGTCGCGCCGCCCTGGTGCACCACGGCGACGATGGCGTTAACGCCCTGGGCATTGAGCTCGGGGATCAGCTGGTTGATGGATTCGGCTTCATCGGCAACCTTGAGGCCACGCATGCCCTTGGCGCTGACCACCGAAGCCACGTCCCGCAGCACCGCGCCAACGAAGGCCACCTTGACCCCGCGCACCTCTTCGATGCGATAGGCCGGCAACAGCGGTTTGCCGGTGTCGCTGTCCAGCAGGTTGGCCGCCAGGTAGGGGAAACCGCTGCCCGGGTAATTCGCTCGGAACTGGCAGGCCTTGTCCGGCCGTGATGACTGGCAGCCGCCGTTGAGCTGGCGCAGGAACTCGGCCTTGCCGTTGTCCAGTTCGTGGTTGCCGATGGCGCTGAGCTTCATGCCCATGTGGCGCAGGGCTTCCAGGGTCGGTTCGTCGGCCCACATGGCCGACAGCGGCGGGCTGCCGCCCACCAGGTCGCCGGCGCCGATGAACAGCAATTGCGGGTCCTGCTGGCGCAACTGGGTCAGCATGCCGCCCAGAGTGGCGATGCCCCCGGCCTGCAGCTTGCGCACACCGCCGGGGGCCTGGGGATCCTTGACGCTGAAGGGGTTGGCCTGCAGATAGCCGTGCAAGTCGTTGATGGCGACGATGTTCACCGCCACCGGTTGCGGCTCGCGTGGCACCGAGCTGCAACCGGCCAGGGTGACCAGGGCCAGGGTCAGTGCACCCAGCATCCGGGGCATGGGACGAAGACGGGACATGGATAGAGTCCTTGGCAAATCGGCAAAAAAAGACCGCTGGTGATCAGCCGGCGCAGCCCCCTGAACAACAGGGGCCCCAGCGTCGATCACCAGCGGCTACAGAGGGCAACTCATCAGGCGGTTTGCAGGCCGCCATGCACCGCTGGTGCGGCCGTTGGAGCTTTCAGCGCGGTGCCCATGCCGGCGCGCAGCAGGAGGATCTTCAGGTGGTCGGTGATGCGCTCGACCCGGTCCTGGAAGTGGTTGTGGAAGATCATGCTGCCCAGGGCGATGGCGATACCCAGGGCCGTGGCGTAGAGCGCGGTGCCGATGCCCTTGGACACTTCGCCCGGATCGCTGACGCCGGTCTCGGCCAAGGCCTTGAAGGTGTCGATGATCCCCAGGATGGTGCCCAAGAGCCCCAGCAGGGGCGCGGCGGTGACCACGGTTTCCAGCAGCCACAGACCGTGCATCAGCTTGCTGCGGGTGGCGATGTAGATCGACTCGCTGAGGTCTTCCAGGTCCTTGTGGCTGGCCAGTCCCTGCTTGTGGGCAAACAGCTCGGCGACCATTTCCAGGGGCAGGCTGTTGCGCTCACGCAGTTCGGCGGGCAGGTCGTCGACGCTGTGCATCTTCGGGTTGAGCACGGCCTCCAGTTTCTTCGCCTGGCGCAGGCTGAAACTGAAGTAGATGCCCCGCTCTACCGCGATAAAGGCGGCAATCGCAGCAGCGCCGTACATGGTGTAGAAGGTGATGTCGTGCAGCAGATTCATGTCCATCGTCATTTCCTCGTGTGCCTGAAACGGATCAGAACCCGGCTTCCAGGGAGACCATCGCGGTGCGTTCCTCACCGACGTTGTAGTAGGCGGTGCTCGGTGCCAGGCCATTGGTGCGCTGGGTGTTGAACGACACGGTGCGGGTCGAGGCCAGGTATTCCTTGTCGAACACGTTGAGCATGGAGAAGCGCAGGGTCGCGGACTTCAGCACTTTCTTGTCCACCGGCAAGTGGATACCGGCATTGAGATCCACCACGGTGCGTCCGGCGATCTTCTCGTCGTTGGTCAGGTCGCCGTAGAAGGCGCCGACGTACTTGCCGACGACGTTGCCGTAGTAGCGCGAGTCGTCGTAGCCCAGGCTCAGGTTGAACATGTTTTCCGGCACGTTGGCCAGTTGCTTGCCGGAGGTGGGCAGCAGCACGTTCTTGTTGCTCAGGTCGTCCATCTGCTCGGACTTGGTGTAGGTGTACGAGGCGTAGTAGTTGAAGTTGTGTGGCAACTTGCCGCTCCACTCCAGCTCCAGGCCGCGGTTCTTCACTTCGCCGACGTTGGCCACTACGTAGTCGCCGTTGACGTCGGTGGTGGAGATCTGCCGGTCCTTGAAGCTGATGTAGAACAGGGTCGCGCTCAGGGCCATGTTCTCTTCGCTGTAGCGCCAACCCAGTTCCTGGTTCCAGCTCAGCTCGGGTTTCAGGCTGATGGAATCACCCTTGTTGTAGAGCACGTAGTTGGGCGGCGTGCGCATGTTGCGGGTGACGTTGTAGAAGGCCTGGTTGCTCGGGTCGATCTGGTACTTGGCGTTGAAGCTGGGCAGGAACTCGTGGTACTTGGCGTCGCGTTTTTCCGGCTTGTCGGTGAGGCTGCCGAGGTTGTTGCCGTCACGTTCCACGTACTGGTAGGCCAGGGCCCCGGTGAGGGTCAGGTCCGGGGTCGCCTGCCAGGTGTCCTGCACCCAGAGTTTCTGCGCCGGGGTCACGGTGTATTGGTGACGGCCCTGGACCGTGGCGCCGTTGCGGTCCACCAGTTGGTCGGAACCGTTGTAGTCGCCCCAGACATTTTCCGGGGCGCCATTGCCCTTGATCCCGATGAAGGGCTGGGTCTGGCGCTGGCGGGCGCGCTCGTACCAGTAGCCGACGTCCAGGCTGTGCTCTTCGTTGAGGTCCCACTTGAGCTTGGTGGTCATCCCGGGGCGCCAGGTTTCGGTCCACGAAGGCCGGTAGTAGGTGCCGCTGGGCAAGCCGGCCAGGTTGTAGTTGCCGGCCTTGTTCGACGAGGCGGACAAGCTGGTGGCGGTCTGGCCGCTGAAGCTGCCGCCGTTGGACCACACGTAGTACGGGTTCAAGGTCAGGCTCAGGTCATCGCGCAGCTGGAAGCGCTGGGTGACCGAGGCGGTCACGCTTTCGAAGGGGTTGCGGTTGAGCTTGTAGGACTGGGACACGCTGCCGTTCTTGAACACGGTGCTTTCCGAGTAGTCCAGGCGCCGGCCCTGATTCTGGAACTGGGCCTTGCTGAGGCTGTTGTAGTTGTAGTTTTCCTGCAAGTTGTACTTGACGATGGCATTGGTGGAGTTGCCGTTGCCGTCTTCGAACAGGGTGTTCCACTCGACCTTGTCGGCCCGCAAGGTGCCCTTGCCGCGCCACTTGTCGCCCTCGGTGTGGGACGCCGAGACCCAGGTCTTGAAGCCGCCCAAGTCACCGGTGTTGAGACGGGCGAAGCTCTTGCGCACGTTGTTCGAGCCGATGGACTGCTTGGCGAACACGCCGAAGTCCTTGGTCGGGCGCACGGTCACCAGGCCGATGTTGCCGCCGCTGGAGCCGATGTGCGGGCCGTCGGCTTCCGACGAGCCCTGGGTGACGAAGACTTCACTGAAGTTCTCCGGGTCGCCCATCAGGTTCGGGTAGATGCTGTAGTCCCCCGAATCGTTGATCGGGAAACCGTCGGCGGAAAGCCCGACCTGGTCGGAGTTCATCCCGCGCATGGTGAAGTTGGTGCCGCTCAGGCCCGTGGCATCGGTGCTGGAGACGTTGATCCCCGGGGTGTACTTGAGCTTGTCCACGGCGTTGGCGGTGGGGGCCATCTGATCCATGGCCTCCTTGGTCACGGTGGAGCGCCCTTTGGCGCTTTCTTCCTTGATCATGTGGCCGTTGCCCAGGGTCTGTTTACCGGCAACGTTCACCGAACCGACGTCCACTGTATCGTCGGCCATAACCAATGGCGCAAAACTGCCCAGGCCCGATGCCAGAAGCAGGGCATAAAGTTTATTGATCTTCACGGGTCAATCCCTTGCTTACAACTTTCGTTAATAGGTGATGGGTTTATTCCACGTTGTAACTAAAGGTCGCGGTAAAACGTTGCTTGTTCTTGCCGGAGAACGCGTCCGAGGGAAACGGTGAAACTTTCTCCACGCGGCGCAAACTGGTTTGCGCGGCGCGATTGAGCAACATGTTCGGCGCCTTGTTTTCGATGCCACTGTCGAGCACGTTGCCGGCCCGATCGACTTCCAGCCAGATCACTACATCGCCCTGGGGACGTTGCAGCGAGGCCTCGCGGCCACTGGGGTATTGCTTGTGCTTTTCCAGTTCCTTGCGCAAAGCGGCGGTGTACAGGCTTTCCTTGATGGCACTGGCGGGCGCCGCGGGTGCGGGGGCCGGAGCCGGTGCGGGAGCCGCTGGCGCCACCGCCGGTTGCGGCGCTGCAACCACCGCAGGCTGCGGCGCGGGGGCACTCCTGGCCACCTGAGCCGGAGCCGGCTTGGGCGGTTGCGGCTTGGCCAGCAACGGCTTGGGCGCTGGGGGTTTGGGCTTGACCACCGGCTTGGGCTTGGGCGGCTCGATCACCAGCGGTTCTTCGTCGGGCACCACCAGCGGTGGCTCGGGCTCGATCGGCAGCGGCTCGGGTTCAGGCGGTGGCGGCTCTGCCGCGGCCACCAGTTCCGCCGCATCCACCAAGGCAATTTCCACCGTGCTTTCGTCGTACACCGGCTTGATCTGCAACTGTTGCAACTGACTGGCATAGATCAGCAGAAACAGCAGGCCGGCCGGCAGCAGGCACGCAAGCCACTTGCGAGTTCTATATAAACCGAACATGGCGTCAGGACTTGCGCGTAGCGATGGAGACGGAATAGAAGCCATTGCCCTTGAGCAAGTCCATCACCGAAACCAGGCGTTTAACTTCAACACCCTGATCGCTATTAATAATGATCACCAACTTTTCGCTGCCGTTGTTCAGCACTTTGAGTTGTGCCAACAGCGCCCCTTCATCCAGATCCTGGCCGTCGAGTTGCAGGCGTTCTTGCAAGCCCAGGGTAATCACCGCCTTGTTTTGCGGCTTCAATTGTTGCGCGGTACTGGCGACCGGCAACTGCGTCTTGATTCCCACGGCGGGAATCACGTTGAGACTGATCAGTACGAAGAACACCAGGAGAAACATCATCACATCGATCATCGGAATGATTTCGATGTGGGCCTTCTTCTTTTTAGCGACATCCCAGCTGCGCATCGTCTTGCTCCCGCTTCAGCCTTCCCTCCCTTGTGAGAGCTGAATCACAACCCTCGCCGATCCTGACCATGTGCTCAGGAATCCGCAGATCATCCGCGCCTGATGTAACGGTTTGGTGACAGATCCGTGTGATATCGATGAATGTTCGGGAGCTCTGGGACGGGCCTTTCAGCGCAGGACTATGAGCCTGCCGAGGAGTTGGTGCTGTTCGAAGCCCAGGGCCGCCTGCAGGGAATCGAGGACCGCCTGAGGGTCCTTGCTGGAGAAACTGCCACTGACCCGACGCGCTGCCAGTTGGTCATCGAGCAGCAGGATGCGTCCGGGGAAATAGCGCCGCAGGTCCTGCACCACCACGGCCAGGGGCGCGTGGTAGTAGTTCAGCCAACCCTGGCGCCAGGCCAGTTGCGCCTCGCTGTCGACACCCTGCAACGGGGTCGCCTGACCATGACCGTACGCCACCTGCTGGCCGGCACCGAGCACCTGCTGCGCCGCGCCTTGGGCAGCCGTGACCCCGACACGCCCGGACAGCACCGTAACCTGGGCACCGTCCGCTTGCAGACGCACTTCGAACTGGGTGCCCAGGACCCGCGCTTCGCCCTCCCCGGCCGCTACCACAAAGGGCGCGCCGGTGTGGCTGACGCTGAAGAAACCAGCGCCACGACGCAGCTGCACATGCCGTTCGCCGCGGCTGAAGTCCACGGCAATGGCGCTGTCGGCGTCCAGGGTGACCTGACTCTGGTCGGCAAGAATCACCGTGCGGACCTGGCCCGGTGCCGAAACGTAATCGGCTCCCAGGTCATCGACCCAACGGCCCGGCTGCCAGCCGGCGCCCAGGGCGACCACCAGCAGTACACTGGCGGCCATGGCCAACCCCGCCGACCAGCGCCGCCGGGCCCGAGCCCTGGCTCCATCCATGGCGCGCAGCAGGCCCTGCAGGGCCAGGGCGTCTTCATCCGCCAGGGTCCGCGCCGGCTGTTCGCTCAACTCCCACAGCACCTGGGCCTGGGCATAGGCTTCGACGTGGGCCGGATCGGCCTGCAGCCATTGGCTGAAGGTGGCCTGGTCGCCACTGCTGGGCTGGTCGTGAAGCAGGCTCAGCCAGGCCAGGGCGGCCTGTTCCTGGGCGGGCGTCGGGATGACACTGGAGCGCTGATTCACGGTGCATTCCTTGGCGTGCGCGTGGTCGAGGGTTCCCGCAGGCTGGCCTTGCAGGCTTCGAGGGCGCGCATCATATGTTTTTCCACGGCGCTTTGGGACAGGCCCATGACCTTGGCGATCTCGGCGTACTTGCGCCCGTGGATACGGTTGAGCAGGAAGATCTGCCGGGTCCGCTGCGGCAGGCTGCGCAGGGCGGCCTCCACGTGCCGCAGGTCGTTGCCGGCTTCCAGGGCGGCCTGGGGCTCGCAGCCCTGGTTGTCCTGCTGCTCCGGCAGCCAGCCTTCACTGACCCGCACCCGTGCACCTTCGCTGCGCAAATGATCGATGGCGATGTTGCCGGCGCAGCGCAGCAGGTAGGTGCTGAGCTCTTCGACCTGCACCAGAGGCCGGCGCCAGAAGCGCAGGAACAGGTCCTGCACCAGATCCGCGGCGGTGGCCCGGCAGCCGACCCGGCGGCTGACCAGGGCTTCCATCTGCGAACGCTGGGACAGGAACACCTGGAGAAAATGCGCACGACTGCCCCGCAGATCGGGGTGATCCAGATCGCCGGGCTCCGGCGGCAGGGCGCTCATCACGGGCCGCTCCCTCAGAACTGGGCCAGGGCCGCGAGGGGGCTGGCCAACAGACTGGCCCCCGCCATCGACAGTACCAGACGCGGGCGATAGGGCAGCAGCAACACCAGCAGCAAGGCACTGCACATCAGCACGGCGCACCACTGCACCAGCCCCAGGCTCCAGCCGGTGTCCTGCACTGCCGCCGCCAACGACAGGCCCAGCAGCAACCAGCCTCCCAGGCGCAGGCCATGGCGGCGCCGAGTCGTGGGCTTGTGCCCCAGCAGCTCGCCGTGATGCCGGTCCAGGGACAGGCACAGGCCGGTGAATCCGGCAAAACACAGCAGCAGCGCCAGCAACATCAGTTCACCTCGGTTTCAGGGGCCAGTGGCCGTTGCCGTGCCGCACGGGGCGCAGCACGGGCCGGTGCTTGCTGGCCGCGATGCATCTTGCGCGCCGCCCAGGCCAGGAACAGGCCGCTGCTCAGGCAGGCCAGGTCGAAGCCCGCCAGCATCCAGTCGCCACGCACCATGAAGCCGTCCATCAGGCTCGGGCTGGTCACAGCGTCCAGCAAGGGGATGCAGGTGAACAGCAAGGCGGCGAGGCTCAATTGCTCGACCCAGGCTCGCCGCCCGGGCCGGGCCACGGCATGCACCAGGCTCAGGCCCCACAGGATGAAGAAGCTGTTGACCTCCCAGTCGGCGCGCTCGGCGAAGGCTGCCGGCAACAGCCGGTTGGCCCAGAAGAAGCCGGCCACCGCCAGCACCAGCCCGGACATGCTGGCAATGTTCAGCACTTCCACCAGGCGCAGCTCAAAGGGCATGACCCCGCTCTTGGCGTGCTTGAGCTGGCGCTTGCCCAGCCAGATCACCAGCCCGGTGCCGATCATCGCGGTGCTCGCCAGGCCGCAGATAAAGTACAGCCAGCGCAACACCGGACCGGCGAACAGGCCCATGTGCAAGCCATAGAAACTGCCGCCGATGGCCATGGGCAGGGACTGTTCGGGGCTGGCCTCCAACGGCTGGCCGGTGACCCCGTTGAACGACACGGTGCTGCCAAGATCCCGGGCCACCCGGTCGGCACTGTGGCGCATGACGTGTACCGAGGCGTTCACATCCCCCGGGTGGTTGACCACCAGCCGCTGCGCATGGCCCCCCGGCCAATGCTCCAGGGCTTGCTTGAGCAGCGGGTCGAGGGCCGTCAGCGCTGCCGGCTGCCCGGCCGCCGGCGTGCTGTTGCTGGCCGGCCGCAAGTCCTTGAAGAACGCACTGCTGTCGCCCTTGTACGCCACCAGGATGCTCGCCGGCATGACCATGGACATGAAGATCACCAGGCTGCTGTAGGTGATCATCAGGTGGAATGGCAGCACCAGCACGCCCACCGCGTTGTGCCCGTCGAGCCAGGTGCGCTGGCCCTTGCGGGGCCGGAAGGTGAAGAAGTCCTTGAAGATTTTCTTGTGGATGATGATGCCGCTGATCAGGGCCACGAACATCACCATGGCGGCCAGGGTCGACAACCAGCGCCCCCAGGGATAAGGCATTTGCAACTGGAAGTGAAAACGATAGAAGAACTCGCCGCCACGGGTATCGCGCACCTGCAGTTCGCTGCCGGTGCTGGGGTCCAGGAGTTTTTCCGTGAAGTCGCCACGCTCGCCCGGGGCGCTCGGCGCCTGCCAGGCCACCGACAGCAGCGGCTGGCGCGCATCGGGCAGGCTGATGAACCAGCGCTGTGCACCCTGGCCGTGCTGTTCCAGGTAACGCTGGGCGCGATCCAGGCTGGTATCGGCATTCACGGCCCGGACCGGGGCTTCCGGCTGCATCCAGTGGGTAATTTCTTCCTTGAAGTAGGACAGGGTCCCGGTGAAGAAAATCGCGAACAGCAACCAGCCGAACACCAGCCCGCCCCAGGTGTGCAGCCAGGCCATGGACTGACGGAAACCTTCCTTCATGGTAATGCCACCCAATAGGCGCTGCCGGCGACCAGCGCCAGCACCAGGCTTGGCAGCAACAGGCCGAACCAGGCCTGCCAGGCAGTGCGACAGGAGAAGCACCAGAGCACCGCCAGCAGATAGAACACAAAGGAGGCCATCATCCCGCTGAGCACGGCGTCGGCCCTGGGAATGGGCAGCAGCAGGGTCAGGCAGACGCTGGACAGCGCCGCCAGCAGATAACCACCCAGGACCGCGGCACAGACCCGCGACACCACTGCCAGACGATAGGAAGCGGGAATTCCGCCGGCCTTGCTTTTCATGTTTGAACCTTGAAGCGAGGGGATGCCCGGGGCACTGCACAGGCCGTCGGGGAGAAACAGGCGGACAATACTAATGATAAATATTCTCATGCGCAAAAAACACTGACAAAGCCGTTCGTTTCCGTCGGTCCGGGCTGATTGCCGAATGCCATGTCGCACCACTACAATGCGAACAATTCTTGTTCTCTTATGCGCCTTATCGGTGCAGGAGCGTCCGACTTGTCCCATTGCGCTACCGTCGAAGGCCTCTACCAAGCCCATCACAGCTGGCTGAACACTTGGCTGCGGCGCCGGCTCGGCTGCCCCCACAGTGCCGCCGACCTGGCCCAGGACACCTTTATTCGCGTACTCAGTGCCCGGGAAACTCCGACCCTGATCGAACCCCGGGCGTTTCTCACCACCATCGCCAAACGGGTGTTGTTCAACCACTTCCGACGCCAGGACCTGGAGCGGGCCTATCAGGAAACCCTGGCGCAGATGCCGGAGCAGGTGGCCCCCTCCGAAGAGGAGCGGGCCATCATCCTGCAGACCCTGATGGAGCTGGACGCCTTGCTCGACGGCCTGCCACGCCCGGTCAAGCGGGCCTTTCTGCTCTGTCAGCTCGATGGCCTGACCTACGGCCAGATTGCCGAGCAATTGAACATCTCCATCGCCACGGTCAAACGTCATCTGAACAAAGCCGCCATGCGCTGCTATTTCGCCCTGTGAGCGCCTCGATGAATCCACACCTCAATGGCCAGCCCGACTTCAGCAACCCCGTGGCCGAACAGGCCGTGCACTGGCTGATCGAAATGCAAGGCGGCGCCTTGAGCCCGCGCCAGCAAGCGGCCTGGCAGCAATGGCACGACGCCCACAGCGAACATCAGCGAGCCTGGGAGCATATTCAACGGGTCAATCAGCGCTTGCGCGGCTTGTCCTCGCCCCTGGCCCACGCGGCCTTGAATGCGCCGAAGTCCGCCAGCCGGCGCCAGGCCTTGAAGCTGCTGCTGATTCTCGGTGCCGGCTCGGCCGCCGCCTGGGGCCTGCGGGAACACAACCCGCTGCCGCCGCTGTTGGCGGACTACCGCAGCTCCCTGGGCCAGCGGCGCACTTTGCAACTGAGCGATGGCAGCCAGCTGCAGCTCAACACCAGCAGCGCGGTGGATGTGCGCTTCGATGCACAGCAACGACTGATCCGCCTGCTGGAGGGCGAGATCATGCTCAGCGCCGGCAAGGACGCCCGGCCGCTGCTGGTACAGACCGCCCAGGGGCAGGTACGACCCGCTGCCGCACGGATCAACCTGCGCCAGTTCAAGGAGCACAGTCAGTTGGCGGTATTTTCCGGAACGGTCAGTGTGACGCCTTCGCACTACAGCGCACTGCCGCCTCAAGTCGCGGCCGGACAACAATTGAATTTCACCCACAGCAGTTGGCAACCGCCCCGGGCCCTGGATGCCGGCAGCGGTGCCTGGAGCGAAGGCATGCTGGTGGCGGCCCATATGCGCCTGGCGGATTTCCTCGACGAGTTGGGGCGCTACCGTCGTGGCCAGTTGAACTGCGACGCCCAGGTGGCGGACCTGCTGATCTCCGGCAGTTATCCCCTGGATGACAGCGAGCGGATTCTCGAGCTGCTGGAAATCAGCCTGCCGGTGCGGGTGCGGCGCTTTACCCGTTATTGGGTCACCGTCCAGGCGCGGGCCTAAGTCTGGCCGGTGATTGGCTGAGTGTTTTCCATACCGGAAAAAAACTTTCAATTCAGGTGAGCCGTTTTCCAGGGCTCGGGTGACAGAGAAGGAAAGCCACCTTGATTCCCCCTTCTCAGGATCACCGTTCATGACCGAGCAACCCACCCGCCTCACGCCCCTGGCCCGCACCCTGCGTCACCTGCTGCTGGGGGCAAGCCTGAGCCTGGCCAGCCTGCCCCTGGTCCAAGCCGCCGAGGCCCAGGCCAAGAGTTATCACATTGCCCCGACCTCGCTGGAGAACGCGCTGAACCAGTTCGGCCGGCAAGCTGGGGTGCTGATTTCCTTCGGTTCACAGGTCACCAGCGGTGTGCAAAGCCGTGGCCTGGAAGGCCAGTACAGCCCGCAGCAAGGCCTCGACGCCCTGCTGCAAGGCACCGGCCTGCAAGCCCGAGCCGAGGGCAGCAACGCCTTCAGCCTGCAACCGGACAGCCCCGAGACTGCCCCGGCGTCGGTGCAGCTGGAAGCCTCCAGCGTGGTCGGTGACTGGCTCGGCGATGCCCAGCAGAGCGATGTCTTCGAGCACCCCGGCGCCCGGGACGTAATTCGGCGGGAAGAGTTCGAGCGTCAGGGCGCGACCCAGGCCCGGGACGTGCTCAATCGGATTCCCGGGGTCAATGCACCGGACAACAACGGCACCGGCAGCCACGACATGGCCCTGAACTTCGGCATTCGCGGCCTCAATCCGCGTCTGGCCTCGCGCTCCACGGTGCTGATGGACGGCATCCCGGTACCCTTCGCCCCCTACGGTCAGCCGCAACTGTCGTTTGCCCCCATCAGCATGGGCAACATGGATGCCGTGGACGTGGTGCGTGGCGGCGGCGCCGTGCGCTACGGCCCGCAGAACGTCGGCGGCATCGTCAACTTCGTGACCCGGGCGATTCCCGACGCACCGACGGTCAAGGGTGGTTTTCAGACCGAGACCAGCCCCTCCTCCAGCCATGACGGTTTCAAGACCAGCGCCAACCTGCTGGCCGGCGGCACGGCCGACAACGGCCTGGGTGGCGCCCTGCTGTACTCCGGCACCCGCGGCGGCGACTGGCGCGAACACAGCGACACGCAGATCGACGACCTGATCCTCAAGGGCAAGTACCAGCTCGACGAGGCCAACAGCTTCAATGCCATGGCCCAGTACTACGAGGGTGAAGCGGACATGCCCGGTGGCCTGAACGTGGCGAACTACAAGGCCGACCCGTATCAGTCCACCCGTCCCTATGACAAATTCTGGGGTCGACGCACGATGTTCAACGTCGGCTATCGCTATCAGGAAGATCGCCGGGAGTTCACCGTCAACAGCTTCTTCACCAAGACCCTGCGCAGCGGCTATCTGGACCAGGGCAGTTTCCTCTCCCTGTCACCCCGCGAGTACTGGGTACGTGGCCTGGAAACCCGCTTCGCCCAGGGCTTCGACCTGGGAGACAGCAGCCATGAAGTGGGCGTCGGCTACCGCTACATCAACGAAGCCGGGCATGAACTGCGCTATCGCACACCGCTGACCGCCAACCAGCAACTGCCCACCACCAACAGCCGCAACGACCGGGATACCCGCGGTGGCACCGAGGCCCACGCGTTCTTCGTCGACGACCGGATCGATATCGGCAAGTGGACCCTGACCCCGGGCATCCGCTACGAGATGATCGAGTCGCAGCAGAGCAACAACCTCACCAATGTTAAATACAAAGGCGACTACAACACCGCGCTGCCGGCGCTGAATGTGTTGTATCACCTCAACGAGAGCTGGAACCTCTACGCCAACACCGAAGGCTCCTTCGGCAGCGTGCAGTACAGCCAGATGCCCAACCGCGTGGCCAGCGGCGAGGTCAAACCGGAAAAGGCCCGTACCTGGGAACTGGGCACCCGCTATGACGACGGCACCCTGCGGGCAGAGATCGGCGCCTTCCTGATCAACTTCGACAACCAGTACGACAGCAACCAGACCAACGACACGGTGATCGCCCGGGGTGAAACCCGCCACCAGGGCATCGAGAGCAGCATCAACTACGCCCTGGACGGCCTCGATCCGGCGCTGGCCGGTTTCAACGTCTACGCCACCTATGCCTACGTCGATGCCACGATTCGTGAGGACGGCCCGAACAAGGGCAACCGCGTGCCCTTCTCCTCCAAGCACAAGGGCACCCTGGGGGTGAGCTACACCGAAGGTCCGTGGAAGCTCAACCTCGACAGCAGCTACCAGAGCGGCCAGTTCGCCGACAACGCCAACACGTCACGCGAAAGCGTTGACGGCAGCAACGGCCGCATCCCCGGCTACATGCTGTTCAGCACTCGCGCCGGCTACGACTTCGGTCCGCAGCTGTCGGACCTGAATGTCGCGGTGGGCGTGAAGAACATCTTCAACCACCAGTACTTCACCCGCTCCTTCGACGACAACAACAAGGGCAAGTACGTGGGTGAGCCGCGCACCCTTTACGTACAGACTTCAGTGGCGTTCTGACTTTTTCTCGCCCACAACAAAACGGGCCTGCAATGCAGGCCCGTTGGTTGGGGGAGAAACTCAGCCGTCAGCTATTGAGCGCGGCCTGTTGGTTTTCCAGGAATTCTTCTTCGAGCAGAGCATCCGCCTCGGTGCCATCGCTGCTGGGCACCGCCGCCGCACGTTTGCCGCGCAGTTTACCGAACATGTGCTCCAGGGCACTTTCCAGCTTGATGGTGGCGCCATCGAGGGCCTGTTCCAGGGTGTCGGCCTTGTGGGTCACGGAAATCGGTTGGTGACCTTTCGGACGGGCTTCCAGCTGGCAGCGCATGTCGTCCGGACCTGACTTGCCGCCGTTCTCGTCCCGCAGGTGGACCACTACCCGGGTCAGGTCTTCTTCGTAGCGTTCGAGCGTGCTTTCAACGGTGCTGCGCACCCACTCCTCCATCCGAAGGCTGCTTTGAATATGGTTATCGCTATGGACTTGGATTTGCATAGTTCTTCCCTTATTTCAGCTTGCTCGTAAGAGGGTCAAGGCAGTGTGTTGGAACCTGCATTTCGTGACCTCTTGATTACACAATTAGGCACGGCGGCGAACATTTCAACCCCTTAAAAAAGATAAATATTCATACGCAAATAAAGCCGGACAAACTGCAAAGGCGCTGTTAAGGTCGGGAGTTGACTCGATTCAGCTTCCTCGCTCAAACCCTCACAATTGCCCCTCACCCAGAGGGTGCAAACCGCGAAAGATCTCCGCTTCCTCCACCAGCCAGTCATGCACCGCGCGTACACCCGGATGGCTCAGGGCGCCCGGCGCATAGAGCAACACGTAGCGTTTGTGGTTGGGCACTGCCAGGCCGAAAGGCACGATCAGGGTGCCGCGCTCCAGTTCGTCATTGAGCAGGGTACGCCGGGCAATCGCCACGCCCATGCCGGCGATCGCCGCCTCGATGGTCAGGTGGTTGCGGTTGAAGGTGTGGCCACGACGCACATCCGCGCCTTCGAAGCCGATGGCATTCAGGTAGAACTCCCATTCGGCGTATTCATAGCTGCCGCGCCAGGCGGTGATGTCGTGCAGCAATGGAAAATGCGCGAGGTCCGCCGGTCCGTGCAACGGCGGACGGCCCCTTAGCAGAGTCGGCGCGCAGACCGGGAAGATCTGCTCATCCAGCAACGCCGTGGATTGCAAGCCGGGGTAGCTGCCGTCGTTCAGGTCGATGGCCAGATCGAAGTCGCCTTCATGCAGAGCCACGCTGCTGTCCTCCGCCACCAGCCGCAGCTGGATCTCCGGATAACGCTGTTGCAGCCGCGGCAAACGGGGCGTCAGCCACTTGCCAAGAAACGAGGGGATCGAACGCAGGCGCAGGGTGCCGCTGATCATTCCCGCGTCCAGGCGCCGCAGTTCCGCATCGATGCTGCCGTAGGCCTCGCTCACCGTCAGCGCCAGCCGCTGGCCTTCGGCACTCAGTTCCACACCCCGGGGCCGACGGTGAAACAGGCGCAAACCCAGGCGCTCTTCCAACTGGCGGATCTGCTGGCTGACCGCCCCGGGAGTGATGTGCAGTTCTTCGGCACAACGGGTAAAGGACAGGTGCCGCGCGGCACAGGAAAACACATGCAGCCAGACATAGGTCTGGGCATGAAACTGACGGCTCATCGTTTAGTCCTGCTAAAGGATCTCTTAGGAAGTTTCGTTGGTCAGTACCGACCGACCCGGGCAGTATCGCCGACATTGCGCTTGGCCTACAAAAAATGGCAGCGATCCACCTTCCATTGCTTGTAAGGCTTTAGCATGGCTATCAGTGTTTTTGATCTTTTCAAAGTCGGTATCGGTCCTTCCAGTTCCCACACCGTGGGCCCGATGCGCGCCGCCGCCACTTTCGCCCAGGCGCTGTTCGACCTGGGCCTGGAGGATCAGGTACAGCGGGTGCAGATCCGCCTTTACGGCTCCCTCTCCGCCACCGGTGTCGGCCATGCCACCGACCGCGCCAGCGTCATGGGGCTGATGGGCGAATGGCCCGACAGCATCGATCCGGGCAGCATCGGCCCACGCATCCAGCAACTGCGCGACAGCGGCCAATTGCTGCTGGGGGGGCGCAGGAACATCGCCTTCGACTGGCAACAGGACCTGCTCCTGCTGGACCAAAGCCTGCCCTACCACCCCAATGCCATGTCCCTGACCGCCCTCGGCGAGCAGGGCATCGTGCTGGAGCAGACCTACTACTCGGTAGGCGGCGGGTTCATCATCGAAGCGGCCCAGGTCGAGGCCGGAACCGAAGCCGGCGCCAGCGTCGAATTGCCTTACGACTTCAACAGCGCGGCTGAACTGCTGGCGCTGTGCAAGACCCACCAGTTGCGCGTCGGCGAGCTGATGATGGCCAACGAAAGAGCCTGGCGCAGCGACGCCGAAATCCGCAGCGGCCTGCTGCATATCTGGTCGGTGATGCGCGAATGCGTGGAACAGGGCCTGCGCCACGAAGGCATCCTGCCTGGTGGCCTCGATGTACCGCGGCGCGCCGCCAAGCTGCACCGCAGCCTGCTGGAAATCGGCAAGCCGAATGTCATCACCTCGACCCTCTCGGCCATGGAGTGGGTCAACCTCTATGCCCTGGCGGTCAACGAGGAAAACGCCGCCGGCGGACGCATGGTCACCGCCCCTACCAACGGTGCGGCGGGGATCATCCCGGCGGTGCTGCACTACTACATGAAGTTCAATCCCCAGGCCTCTGACGACGACGTCGTGAGCTTTTTCCTGGGAGCCGCGGCAGTGGGCATCCTCTGCAAGAAGAACGCCTCCATCTCCGGCGCCGAAGTCGGCTGCCAGGGTGAAGTGGGTTCAGCCTGCGCCATGGCCGCCGCGGGCCTGGCGGAAGTCCTCGGTGCCACGCCCGAGCAACTGGAAAACGCCGCCGAGATCGGCCTGGAACATAACCTTGGCCTGACCTGCGACCCAGTGGGCGGCCTGGTGCAGGTGCCCTGCATCGAGCGCAACGCAATTGCCGCGGTGAAAGCGATCAACGCCACCCAGATGGCCCTGCGCGGTGACGGCAAGCATTTCATTTCCCTGGACCGGGTGATCCGCACCATGCGCGATACCGGCGCCGACATGCATGACAAATACAAAGAAACTTCACGGGGCGGCCTGGCGGTGAGCTGGGTGGAATGCTGAGGAGCCTTCCCTGATCGTCCGTAACACGTGAGCCCGAGCAAAAATAATAACGAGGCGATACCGATGACCGATGTACCCACACCTGCTGCCGAAAATCCCGCTGTAGCCACATCACGCAACACCGCAACAGCCCGGCAAGGCTGGAGCAAGCACGACACCACCTGGATGCTTGGCCTGTATGGCACCGCCATCGGCGCCGGCACCCTGTTTCTGCCGATCAACGCCGGGGTCGGTGGCTTCTGGCCGTTGATCGTACTGGCGCTGCTGGCCTTCCCCATGACCTTCTTCGCCCACCGCGGCCTGACCCGCTTCGTCCTCTCCGGACGCTCCGGGGACATCACCGAGGTGGTGGAAGAACACTTCGGGGTCGGTGCCGGCAAGCTGATCACCCTGCTCTACTTCTTCGCCATCTTCCCGATTCTGCTGGTGTACAGCGTGGCCCTGACCAACACCCTGAGCAGCTTCATGGAGCACCAGTTGCACCTGACGCCGCCGCCCCGGGCGCTGCTGTCGCTGCTGCTGATCCTCGGGCTGATGGCGATTGTGCGTTGCGGCCAGGGCGTGATCGTGCGGGCCATGAGCCTGCTGGTCTATCCCTTCGTCGCCGCTCTGCTGTTGCTGGCCCTGAGCCTGATCCCCAACTGGAACGGCGCGTTCTTCGCTTCGGCCAGCGAGGGCATGCCCCTGCCGCTGTTCTTCAAGACCCTGTGGCTGGCGATTCCGGTGATGGTGTTTTCCTTCAACCACTCGCCGATCATCTCGGCCTTCGCCGTGGATCAGAAGCGCCATTACGGCGCCCAGGCCGAGCGCAAGAGCAGCGGCATCCTGGCCATGTCCCACACCATGATGGTGCTGACGGTGATGTTCTTCTGCTTCAGCTGCGTGCTGGCCCTGTCGCCGGCGGACCTGGCGGCGGCCAAGGAGCAGAACATCTCGATCCTGTCGTATCTGGCCAACCACTTCCAGACCCCGGTGATTGCCTACGCCGCACCGCTGATCGCGCTGGTGGCCATTACCAAGTCGTTTCTGGGCCACTACATCGGCGCCAGCGAAGGCTTCCAGGGGCTGATCGTGAAAAACCTGCGGGGGCGCTCGCTGTCGTCCACCCGCCTGGAAAAGATCACCGCGCTGTTCATGATCCTCACTTGCTGGGCCGTGGCCACCTTCAACCCGAGCATTCTGCGCATTATCGAGACCATGGGCGGACCGGTGATCGCCTGCCTGCTGTTCCTGATGCCGATGTATGCGATCCGGCGCGTGCCATCGCTGCGCCAGTATTCGGGTCAACTGTCGAACCTGTTCGTGGTGCTGATCGGCCTGATCGCACTGTCTGCGATCATTTACTCGGTCGTGCCCTGAAACGGGCAGGAATAAAAAAAGCGGACCTTGTGGTCCGCTTTTTTGTCCCCGCAATCATTGCCCGTCGAGGTTCCCGGCATGCCCCTTGCTTTGTTCATCCTTGAGCAACACGGACGTAGGCAAGCCTCGGCAAACGACCGGTCAGCGGTCTGGAATCGCGAACTAATTCCGCGCCCTGCCAGTCAATGACTGCACGATCCAATCAGGCGGTGACGCATCATGGACAACCCCTTTCAACTGATTACCGACACCTTCACCCCGGATTATCAGGTCAACCTGAGCATCCAGGGCCTGGACGGCAGCATCATGCTGACCCTGTCCCAGGCCGGCCGGGTGGTGGCCAAGCGCATGATCAGCGCAGCCCAGCGCAATGACCCGCAGCGCATCAAGCGCCTGGTGCAAAGCATTCAATTCGGCATCGCCATCGAGCAAGGCCACAGCGCCGTAGCCATCCTCGAAGCCATGACCAATGGCGACAGCCTCGCACTGCTGCCGCCCGTCGGCCAAAAGCCTGCGCCCCAGGCCTTGAGGTTTTAGAGCTCGCCTTTCTCCACTTCCGGGTGCTCGCCGGAGCCCGCGCCGATCTTGCGTTGCGGATGCTCGATCTTCACCGAAGGAAATTGCGACGAGGCGTAGCGCACCACCAGAATGGCGAAGGCCAGCAGCAGAATCCCGCCACACAGGTAGATGATCCCCAGGTCCGGCGGGTTGTGGTGGGAAACGTTGGAAATCAGCAGCCGGGTCAGCGCAGTGATCGCCACGTAGATCAGAAAGCGCACCGGCATGTGGTTGGTCTTGAAGTAGATACCGACCATCGCCCCCAATTCCAGGTAGATGAACAACAGCAGGATGTCATCGATCTTGATGTGGCCCGCCTCGATCATCTGCAGGAATTCCATCACTGCCGCCCAGGCGGTCACCGCTCCGATGGCGAACAGCGCCAGGTAGTGGAACGACTCGACAAACAGGTTGCCCAGGGACTCGGCCAGTTGATGGACGTTCTGCCGCAGGTTCTCGGCCCAATTGATTTTCACGATGGTTCTTCCTTAGGTCGGTTCGACCGGATGATGCGGATTGGACGTGACGGTTGTTCTGCATGCAGAAAAAAGGCCAGGAGCCGTCAATGAGATGGTGGCCGCCCGCAACGAGGCACGGCCGCGTAACAATCGGCCCGGGAAAAAAATTCCGTCTACATTAAAAAGCCACTATCCAAGGGAAAAGGTTTCGCCTATTCTCTCGACCTGTATATAGATACAGTATTTATACAGACCCATTATCGTGAAGGCATGTGAGGTGGTGAATGGCCGTCGAAGTGGTATACCGCAGCAGCCGAGATCTGGAGCGCTTGTTCATGGATAAAGCCGAAGCTGACCGTCATGACAAAATGCTCGAACTGGCTGAAGTGCTGGCGCAAGTGTTGCAAAAAGCAGTGCCGTCGCTGAGCGAACAACAAGTGGAAGAAGCCGGGATCTACATGGCGAAGAACCGCGATGTATTTGCCAGGGCCTTCAAGAGCCAGCCGGATGCATTGTCCGAGTTGCTCAGCGCCCCCGCTCCCGGGGTGGAGGTGGTTCAAGCGCAGCAACCTGCTGAAGTCGAGGCGCCGACCAAGCCGGCGAAAGCAGCCAAGGCTGCGAAATAGGCTTCACGCGAATTGAATAAGCCCTGTGTCCATGGCACAGGGCTTTTTTCATGTGTGCCGATCATGGAGCGCCCGTTATGCAGCCGCTGGTTAAACGACTGACGCGCCTTGGGGCTCGGGCAAATCGATAAGGTTGCGACGCAATATCGCAGTGATCTGGCCCATGAACATCACGGGCAAATCGGTCGCACCTCCATACAGGTCGACCATTCCAACCTCAACCGCGCTGTCGACGATACTGGAGAACGCCTCGATATCTTCAGGCGCTATCAAAGCAACAAGACTCGGTGGCAAGTCATCCCCTCGTCCATTCAATGCCAGTTGCGCTCCGGCCCTGTCCCAGGCCAGTAAACGATCTTTTTCCGGGTAGTCCTCAAGGTGCTTGATCAAGTCATCTACAGCAGGATGAGCAATACCTTTACTCAGGCAGTAAGCCTCCAGGCACGCCGCAGCGTACAACTGCAGATCCCTGACAGAACACCTGCTCGATAGATTGTCCGTATTGGCTGCGGTCATGGCGCGACCTCCCACACCCGGCAGCCTGGCGGGCAATATCCGGATGCTATATCCATGGCTTCCAGGACTCTGTCTTCGAGTTCATCCGATGCGTCATGCCTGAACGACGCCAGAAAGTTGTACACAGCCTGCGCGCCAAAGCCCCTATTCCGGTATCGCACAAGAAGCTGGCGTATCGATCGAATATCCGCACCTGAGCGCAACAGCGAAGACAACTGCTCATCCAGACCACTATCGAGCACTTGAGGCATCGTCGAATACATTCCTTGTCAGTGGGGCCGTGAGGGATTGGGCTCAGCCCTGCAACCTTGCCCGGGCCCAGATACTACAGAGGGCAGGCCCCAGGGTTAAGACAGGGAGGCCTAGCGGTACAGCACCCGTTCCGCCAGTTCGTCCGCGACCCGCGCCGGGGAACGTTTTTCCGCCTGGGCGTGGGCGAAGATCTCTGTCAACCGCAGGCTGATCTTCGACAGGTGCGCCGTGATCACCGGGAGTTCCTCATTGCGATGCTTGAGGGACACATAGATCAGGCCACCCGAATTGATCACGTAGTCCGGCGCATAGAGAATCCCGCGCCGTTCCAGTTGATCGGCAACTTGTAGGTTGGTCAGTTGATTGTTGGCCGAACCGGCCACCGCCGCGCAGCGCAACTGGGCCACGCTGAGGCTGTTGAGCACGGCGCCAAGACCGCAGGGGGCGAGAATGTCGCAAGGGGTGCTGAGCAGCGAATCATTGGCGACGGGATGCGCCCCAAGTTGCTCCATGGCCAACTGCACCTTGCCGGCATCGATGTCGCTGACCAGCAGCTCGGCCCCGACGGCGTGCAGTTGCTCGGCCAGGGCGTAGCCGACGTTGCCCAGGCCCTGGATCGCCACCCGCAGACCTTCCAGATTGTCGCTGCCCAGGCGGGCCATGGCGGTGCTGCGAATCCCGGCGAACACCCCCATGGCAGTGTGGGGCGACGGATCTCCGGCGGCGCTGGTGCTGGTGACGTATCGGGTCTGCTGGGCGATGCAGTCCATGTCGGCCACCGAGGTGCCGCTGTCGATGGCGGTGATGTAGCGCCCGTCCAGTTGCTCGATGCAACGGCCAAAGGCCTCGAACAGCGCCGCGCGGTTTTCCACATGGGCGGGACGGATGATCACCGCAGTACCGCCACCTTGAGGCAAGCCAGCCAGGGCCGCCTTGTAGCTCATGCCCTGGGCCAGTCGCGCAGCGTCCTCCACGGCACTGGTGGTGTCGGGGTAGGCCAGATAACGGCAACCGCCCAGGGCGGGCCCCAGGCGGTTGTTGTGGATGGCGATCACTGCCTTCAACCCGGTGCTGGGGTCGACGCTGAGGTGCAGCGATTCAAGGCGGGTGCTGTGCATGAGAGCGAACATCGACGGGCTCCCGAATCACTTCTTGTAGTCGCCAGTATAGGCTTGCGCCTGGAATTTGCTGCGCCACGCTGGAATAAGCCGCAGGCATTTGCAGGCTTTGGGAAATAACCTGCTACCACCTGTGTCAGCACTGGACGAACCTGCGCCACGAGGCTAAAACGAGGCATCCGTCGGAGGTTGAGATGAACCCGCGCCAAGCCTTTTTCGCCTGCCTGCACCGCTCGCCCCCAGCCCTGCTGGAAGCGGCCCTGTGGATTGCCGCCGAACATGCACCGCAACTGGTGCCCGAGCGTCAGTTGGAAGCCTTCAAGGAGATCCAGCTGCAGATCGGCAGCAGCCTGCCTCATCTGCCGGCGAACGAACTGGGCCAGCCACTGTTGCGGCGGATGAACGACCTGGGCTTTCAGCAGGACGAGCACCTTCCGTTGCGTCCCCAGGCGGCGCTGATGGACAAGGTCCTGGAATCGCGCCGCGGGCAACCCCTGGCCCTGGCGCTGATTGCTCTGGAGCTGGCACAACGGCTGCAGATTCCCCTGGTGGGGGTGAACTTCCCCGGGCACTTTCTGCTGCGGGTGCCCGGCGCCGACCATCTGCTGGACCCCTGCGGCGGACGCCGGCTGTACCCCGCCGACTGCCGGGAACTGCTGCAACGCCAGTACGGCGCCCATATCAAGCTCAGCGCCGAACACCTGGCCAGTGCCGAGCCGCTGCAGATGTTCCAGCGCCTGTCGCGCAACCTGCGCCAGCTGCACCTGTCCTACGACGACAACCTGGGGGCCCTGATCAATGCCGAGCGCGTGCTGGAGCTGGGCAACGGCAGCGCCGCCGACTACCTGGCCCGGGCCAGCCTCTATCAACGCCTGGAGTGCCCGAATGCCGAGCGTTTCGACCTGGAACACGCGCTGCTGCTCAGCGACGACCCGATCCAGCGTCTGCGCCTGACCGAACGTCTGGGGCATCTGCCGCCCAACAACATCGTCCATTGAGAGCTGGGCACTGCTTGCGTGCAACAATACCCGCGCGCCACCTCCACTCACCGCTTGCATCAAGGATGAACAGCATGAACAGTGCCGAACGCTTTCTTCAGGACTTTCACCAGCGGCGCCCCGGCACCACGCCACCGGCCTTTTCCGGGTTGAGCCTGCCGGGACGCGGTTCCTCCTACGACATGCTGACCGCCACACTCGCCACCGCTCGGCCTGGCGCCCAACTCCTGGACCTGGGCTGCGGCGACGGTTTTCTGCTGGACCTGCTAGCCGGCGAGTACCCCGAGGCGCGATTGATCGGCGTGGACATGAGTAGCACCGAACTGCAGGCTGCACGCGCCCGTCTCGGGGAGCGCAGTGTGTTGCTCAATGAGCGCGCCCAATCCCTGTCCCTGGCCACCGGTAGCATCGACGCCGTGGTCTCGCACCTGGCGCTGATGCTCATGAGCGATATCGAACAGGTACTGGCCGAGGTGCATCGAGTCCTGGCCCGGGGCGGACAACTGTCGGCCATCGTCGGCCGCAGCTTTCTCCTCGGCGAACCGGGCCTGCGCTACTTGCAGGCCTTTCGTGCCGCCGCCCAACGCGACCGGCTAGCGCCCCTGCCTCTGGTGGACCCACGTACCCAGTCCCAGAGTGGCTGGCGAGAGCTGTTGGCGCGCCATTTCCGTGACGTGCAATTCGAAGAACTGGACCTTGAATGGACCCCCACCTTCGAGGAGTTCTGGGACGCCCTGGGGGAAACCTACGACCTTGACCGCCTGACACCCGCCACCTGCACACTGTTGAAGGACGAGCTGCACAAGGCCATGCAACCCTTGCTGCGAGCGGACGGTACGCTGCTGACCGGCTGGGGGCTGCTGCTGATCCAGGCCAGGGCCGCATGACAGCCCCTCCCGGGCTCTGGCAGGATGCTCGGCTCACTCCACGGAACGGGTACAGCATGCTGATCAGAAAAGCTCATGGCGATGACGCGCAACGGGTCTTCGACATTCGTAACCAAGCCATCAACCACCAGTGCCGCGGCCACTACCCCGACGCCGACTTGCAGATCTGGACCGCCGGCAGCCTGGCGGACTACTTCATCGAAGTGGTGGAAGGCACCGGCTACGTGGCCGTCATCGACGACCTGGTAACCGCCAGCGGCCTGCTCGACCTGGAGACCGGACAGGTCGACGCAGTGTTCGTCGACCCGGCCTACATGGGCCAGGGGATTGGCCGGCAGATGATGGCGTACCTTGAAGAGCGGGCACAGCAAGCCGAGCTGCCGCACCTGATCCTGGATTCGACCTTGAATGCCGCCGACTTCTACCGTCATTGCGGTTTCGTCGGCGAGCGAATCGCCCAGTACCAGTCACCCCGGGGCCTGACCCTGGCCTGCGTGCCGATGATCAAGCACCTGGCACGCTGAACCGACAGCACCTCAGGATTTGAGCGGCGCCTGCAGCTCGGGGGCCGCTCCCGCGTCACCCGCGCAAGCCTCGGACGGCGAGCGCACCTGGATGATCAGCACGGCCGCCAGCACCGCCGGAATCGCGCAGAAGAAGAAAATCTGCTGCACCGGGATATGCATCGCCAGCAGCATGCTGCCGAACAACGGCCCCAGGATCGAACCGAAGCGTCCCACCCCCAGCGCCCAGCCGGTACCGGTGGCGCGCACCTGCGCCGGATAGAAATTGCTGGCGAAGGCGTTGAGGGTCAGTTGCCCGCCGATGATGCAAAAGCCGGCAGCAAACACGAACACCACCAGATAACGCGGGTTGTCGTGATTCAGGCCCAGCAGCACGGTGCACAGAGCCGCGGCGCCGAGCACGGCCGCCAGCAGGCGCACCTTGCGCTTGAGGCGGTCGGCGAACCAGGCCATGCAGATCGCCCCCAGGGTGCCGGCGAAGAGGAACATCGAGGTCACCAGATTGGCCTGTTTCAGGGCCAGGCCACTTTCCAGCAGCAAGGTCGGCAACCAACTGATCATGAAATACAGAAGGATCAGGCTGACAAAAAAGGTCGACCAGATCAGCAGCGTGGGTCGCGCATAGCCCTGGCGGAACAGCTCCACCACTGTGAGCTTGCTGCCTGCCGGTGCTTCACCGGGGCCGCTGACAACGGGCGGTGGCTGCCAGTCCGCAAGCATCTGCGCTGTGACCTTGCGCAAGCGCGCATAGGGCGGCGCGTCCCGCAGCAAGCGCGGCAGGGACTCGGGAAGGCGCCAGACCAGGAACGGAAACAGCAGCAAGGGCGTGATCCCACCAGCCAGGAACACCGCCTCCCAACCGAAGCGATCGATAAAACCGGCAGCGACAAAACCACCGGCAGCACCACCGAACGAGAAACCGCAGGCGGCCAGGGTCACCATCAAGGTGCGCAGACGCGGCGGCGAATACTCGGACATCAGGGCCATGGCGCTGGGCATCGCACCGCCCATGCCGATCCCGCAGATAAAGCGCGCGGCCATCAGGCTGTGGAGGGAATTGGCGAACACCATCAGCACCGTCAGGCTGGCGTAGATCAGCACGCAACAGAGCAGAATCCGCCGTACCCCGAAACGGTCCGCCAGCGGTGTCACTGCCAGAGAGCCGAGGGTCAAGCCCAGCAGGTTGGCACTGAACACCGGACCGAAGGCGGACTTTTCCAGGCCCCAGTCCTGAGCCAGGGCCGGCACCACATAACCCAGGACCTGGGCATCGTAGCCGTCAGTGACCAGCAACAAGGCGAGAAGCAACAGGAGCAACCACTGATAGCGGGACACCGGGCGGGCGTCGAGCGCAGCACGAAAGCTGGCAATCTGATTTTGCATCGCAAGGTACCTGTTCGTTTTTTATGGTTATGAGCAGCAGTGTTGCGCAGGTCACAGGTGGTGACCGCTCAGGCCCCGTTGCGGGGCCTAGGTCATGCGGATGCCACGCTGCCCCGAAAGCTGGGGCAGCGTGCAGGCTCAGGCCGGGGTGTCGGGCTGGTTGGCCGGGTGCGCGGCCTGGAACGCCGGATGCGCCGCGGCCAGGGCCGCGACCCGAAGAATCCGTGGATAGGCGTCCAGGGATACCTTGAAGCGCTCGGCGGCGTACAGCTGGGGAATCAGGAACACATCGGCCAGCCCCGGCTCATCCCCGAAACAGAAGCCGTGATCACCGATCAGTTGCTCCAGGGCGGCCAGGCCCTGGCTGATCCAATGGTCGATCCACACCAGCAACTGGTCTTCTTCATGCCCCCATTCCCGCAGCAGGTTCTGGGTGCTGGAGTTGTGCAGCGGGTGGATGTCGCAGCCGATGATGGCGGCTACCGCCCGTTCCTGGGCGCGGCTGACCAGATCCTTGGACAGCAGCGGCACCTGTGGATAACGCTCCTCCAGGTACTCGATGATCGCCAGTGACTGAATCAGCAGATCGCCTTCATCGGTGCGCAGGGCCGGAACCCGGCCCTGAGGGTTGATCTCCAGGTACTCCGGCTGGCGGTTCGCCCCGCCCTTGGGCACCAGCAGGTTGACCGGGATGGCCTGGAACTCCAGGCCCTTGAGGGCCAGGGCGATGCGCACCCGGTAGGACGCCGTGGAACGGTAGTAGGTATAGAGCTGCATAAGGCGCTCCCCTTAGCGGGCCGGCTGGACAGTGCCCCGGCATTCGCCGAAGCCGATGGAGGCGAAACCTTCGCGGCTGCAACGCCCGCGCAGAATGATTTCATCGCCGTCTTCGAGGAACTTGCGCACCTCGCCGGAGGCCAGCTCGATAGGTTTCTTGCCGCCTTCGGTGATCTCCAGCAGGCTGCCGAACTGTCCGCTCTGCGGGCCGGACAAAGTGCCCGAACCGAACAGGTCGCCGGCCTGCAACTGGCAGCCGTTGACGCTGTGGTGCGCGACCATCTGTGCCACGGTCCAGTACATGTGCTGAGTGTTGCTCAGGGTCAGGCGGTGCGCCGGCAAGCCCTGCTCGCGCATGGCCTGGGTGATCAGCAGCACTTCCAGCTCGATGTCGAAGCCACCTGCGTCCTGATCGCGCTTGTCCAGCAGATACGGCAAGGGTTGCGGGTCGCCTTCAGGGCGCTGGGGCTGGGCCCGGCGGAACGGCTCCAGGGCTTCGGCCGTCACCACCCAGGGCGAAATGCTGGTGATGAAGCTCTTCGACAGGAACGGCCCCAGCGGCTGGTATTCCCAGGCCTGGATATCCCGCGCCGACCAGTCGTTGAGCAGGCAGAAACCGGCAATGTGCTCGGCTGCATCGCCAATCGCGATGGGCTCGCCCATCTCGTTGCCCTGGCCGATCCAGATACCCAGTTCCAGTTCATAGTCCAGGCGTGCGCATGGGCCGAAGGTCGGCTCGCTCTGCCCGGCCGGCAAGGTCTGACCCTTGGGCCGGCGCACATCGGCACCGGAAGCGCGGATGGTCGAGGCGCGACCGTGGTAGCCGATGGGCACGTACTTGTAGTTGGGCAGCAGGGGGTTGTCGGGACGGAACAGCTTGCCGACGTTCTGCGCGTGCTCGATGCCGACATAGAAGTCGGTGTAGTCATTGATCTTGGCCGGCAGGTGCATCTGGCAGTCCGCCGCCAGGGGCAGCAGCTTCGCTCCCTGGGCTTCGATCTTGCCGCGCAGGCTGCTGCCCTCGCCCAGCAGTTCCAGCAGGCGCTCACGCAGGGCAACACGGGCTGGACGGCCAAGCTGGAAGAAAGCATTCAACTGACCACCACGGGCGGCTTGCACCGCGGCCTTGGCCTGGCCTTCGAACAGGCCGGCGTCCAGCGCCGCTTCCAGGTCGAAAATCTGTTCGCCAATGGCGACGCCACTGCGGGGCGCCGAACCCTGGGTGCTGAAGATCCCCAGGGGCAGGTTCTGCAACGGGAAGTCGGGGTGACCGTTGGCGGACTCGACCCAGCTACGGGTGATGGTTGAGGTCATGGGTTATCTCCGATTCGGGTTGAAGGTGGCGGGCAGCGAGGCCCAGCAAGCATCGTAGTCGTTCTGCAGCTCAGGGCATTCCAGGGCGAACTGACTGGGACGCAGCACCTGGCTGGTCTCGAACATGAAGGCCATGGTGTTGTCGATCTTCGAAGGTTGCAGCTCGACGTTGATCGCCTTGGTGCAGGTCTCGCCGTCCGGACCATGGGCGCTCATGCAGCTGTGCAGGGACGCGCCGCCGGGCAGGAAGCCTTCGGCCTTGGCATCGTAGGCGCCCTGGATCAGGCCCATGAATTCGTTCATCAGGTTGCGGTGGAACCACGGTGGACGGAAGGTGTTCTCGGCCACCATCCAGCGCGGCGGGAAGATCACGAAGTCGAGGTTGGCCAGGCCAGGCACGCTGGTGGGTGAGGTCAGCACGGTGAAGATCGACGGGTCCGGGTGGTCAAAACTGACGGTGCCGATGGTGTTGAAGCGGCGCAGGTCATATTTGTAGGGCACGTTGTTGCCGTGCCAGGCCACCACGTTGAGCGGCGAATGGTCGAGCTCGCAGCCCCAGAGTTCGCCGAGGAACTTCTGCACCAGGGTGGTGGGCTGCTTGAGGTCTTCGTAGTGGGCCACCGGGGTCAGGAAGTCCCGGGGATTGGCCAGGCCGTTGCTGCCAATGGGGCCCAGGTCCGGCAGGCGCAGCGGCGCACCATGGTTTTCGGCAATGTAGCCACGGGCCTGTGGGTCCAGCAGCTCGACGCGGAACTTCAGGCCCCGGGGCAGCACGGCGATTTCCAGGGGCTCCAGGTCCAGCACGCCCAATTCGGTGGCAATGCGCAGGCGGCCCAGTTCCGGCACCAGGAGCATTTCACCGTCGGCGTTGAAGAACACTCGCTCCATGGAACGGTTGGCGCGGTAGTGATAGACGCTGATGCCCGCAGGCTTCTGCGCTGCAGAGTTGGCCACCATGGCCACCAGGCCATCAATGAAATCGGTGGGCTCGGCAGGGATCGGCAACGGGTTCCAACGCAGGCGGTTGGGGGTCACATCTCCCAAGGGGCCGCCCGCCAGTTGCCGTTCGAGCTTGGCAAACGCCGGGTGATTGGCCGAGGGCTGGATGCGGTACATCCAGGTACGCCGGGCTTCACTGCGGGTCATGGTGAAGGCGGTGCCGGAAAACAGTTCGGTGTACAGGCCGTAGGGCGCTTTCTGCGGGGAGTTCTGGCCGACGGGCAGCGCGCCTGGCAGGGCTTCGCTGGCGAATTCATTGCCGAAGCCCGATTGATAGCTGAGGGCCGACGCCGAAGAATCGAGGTTCATGGAGCCTCCTGGAAGTTGGAGTAGGCAGGGGCCCACCACTCCTTAACAAGAGTTATCGGCACGCCTGGGTTATTTTTATCGTAATCCAATTACGCATAACGTAATTTGATTGCCCAGGAGCGTCAAGCTATAAAGACCGCCACTTGTCACGGGACCCCAACACCTCCATGGAAAAGCCGCGCAGCACCAGCGACAGCACCGGTAAACAGAAAGTCCGCTCGGCCGAAGTCGGCACCGACATCCTCAAGGCCCTGGCCGAACTGTCACCGGCCACTTCTCTTTCGCGCCTGGCCGAACATGTGCAGATGCCCGCGAGCAAGGTGCACCGTTACCTGCAGGCGTTGATCGCCAGCGGCTTTGCCGAACAGAACACCGCCACCAATCATTACGGCCTGGGTCGTGAAGCCTTGCGGGTGGGACTGGCGGCCCTGGGCAGCATGGATGTCTTGAAGGTGGGCGCCCTGCCCCTGGCGGAGCTGCGGGATGAGTTGAACGAAACCTGCTTCCTCGCGGTGTGGGGCAATCAGGGCGCGACCGTGGTGCACATCGAGCCGGCGGTGCGGGCGGTGACCGTGGTCACCCAACTGGGTTCGGTGCTGCCCCTGCTCAGCTCATCCACCGGACTGGTGTTCAACGCTTACCTGCCACAGCGGGAAACCCTCGATCTGCGTCAGCAGGAGCTGTCCACAAGCAGCCCCCATGCGCTGGCCGATCCACAGGTCCACGACGCACTGGCCGAGCAGATTCGCCAGCGCGGCCTGCACCATGTCCACGGTTTGCTGATGCCTGGGGTCGATGCACTGTCGGCGCCAGTGTTCGATGCCACCGGCAAGATCGCCGCGGTGCTGACAGTGGTAGGGCCGACATCGCTGTTTCACGCCGATGAACATGGACCCGCAGCCCAACGCCTGCTGGCGGCCAGCTCTGCAGTGAGCTGGCGCATGGGTTATCAACCGCAGCCCGAATAACCGGCGCGCCTCAACTCATCAGCCCCAGGGCCTGGGCCTTGGCCACCGCCTGGGTCCGCCGCTCCACCCCCAGCTTGCTGTGAATCCGGCGCCCATGGGTCTTCACCGTGTGCAGGGAAATGAACAGCTGCTCGGCAATCTGCTGGTTCGAGCAGCCCTGGGCGATCAATTGCAGCACTTGCAACTCCCGCAGGCTGAGCAGGCTGTCCTGACTCTCCTGCGGCGCCACCGCAAGCGTGGTTTGTGAGCAGTCCAGCGCCTGCAACAACGCCGGTTGCCGCAGGTGCAACTCGTGCAGGGCCTGGGGCAGATTGCAGCGTGCCACCAGCTCCTGCCCGGCCTGCAACGCCTGCGCCGCCAAGGCTTGATCGCCGAGGGTGAAGGCCACCTCGGCCAGGGCCAACTGCACCTGCGCCTCCAGCCCCAGCATGCCGTGGCGCTGGGCCCGTGCCAGCAGCCCCTGCAACGTGGCGACCGGCGCCTGGGCCCGCCCCAGATCAACCTCGGCCAACACCAGCAGGTACTCGATGCTCGGGATCAACTCCAGGGTGGCCGGCGGCGCCTGCAGGGCCTGGGGCCCGCGAAAGTGCCGGAGCAACCGGCTCAAGGCTTCGTGGGCCAGCTCCGGCCGGCCCTGCTGCAGCCAGAGCTGGCTGCTGACCTGCAACAGCACGCCACGGTAGACAGTGTCGGGGATCTGCCGTTGCTGCATCAGCCGCTCGGCGTCCCGCAGGCGAACGAACGCCTGGGCGTAGTCGCCCTGGTTGGCCGCCAACTGGGCTTCACCGAGAAAGCCATACAAAGCGCGCTTGTCATGACTGACCAGGCAGTCCTCGAGCCCTCGGCGAAAATACTCGGCCGCTTGCCCATCGTGTCCCTGGCGCAACGCCAGCCGGCCGAGGCGCAAGGCCAGGCGCCCGAGCAAGGGCGTGGCGCGCAGCGCTTGCCCGGACAAACGCTCGATCACCTGCTCCAGCAAGCTTTGCGCTCGATGGGGCGCGCCGCGTTGCTCCAGCAATTGGGCATGGTCGAGCTCCAGCAAGCCTTCGAATAGCAACGCATCCTGGGCCCGGGCCAGACACAGCGCCTCGCGATTGAGGGACTGGGCCACATCCAGCTCACCGCACAGCAGTGCTTGCTGGGTCAGCCCGGACAGGCACAGCAAACGGGTGGTCCAGGCGCTGTCTGCCAGTTCGCTCAAGGCGTCGAGAAAGTGCTGCCGCGCGGCGTCCATCCGCCCAGCCAAATGCAACAGCCAACCCTGTTGTGCCTGCCAGCGAGCCAGCAGTTGGCGTTGTTCAACGGCCGAAGGTTGCGGTGCGAACCGTGCCATCTGGGCCATGCATTGCCCGGCCTGTTCGAAGCGTCCGGCGAACAGCATGGCCGCCACCAGCAACCCCAGTAACTGCGGACTGCCCAGCAGCAACTCGGCGCCCTGCCGCTCATGCAGTTGCAACAGCAACAACCCGTTGTGCTGCTGGAACAGGAACTCGAAATTGAAATGCTCCAGCAAGCTGACCGCGACGTCATACTCCTCGGCCAATAGCGCCTGCTCAAAGGCCGACTGCCAGTCCTCTTGAGCGGTAAACCACTGGCAAGCCCGTCGATGCCAGGAGCGCCCGGTGGGCCAGGCTTCGTCCCGCATCAGCCGGGCCAGGGGCGGGAACACCTGCAACCAGTCGGCGCTGCCTTCCCAGGGTTCGATAAAGCAGGCCAGGTCCTGCAGGGTACGCAGGTACTGGGCCCCTTCCCCGGCGCCAAACAGATGCTCGCACAGCTCGGCATTGAACCGCGGCATATGGGCCAGCACTTGCCAGACCTCCGCCAGTTCCGCCGGCAACACGCTGAACAGCTCGTGCTCCAGGTATTCCAGCAAGGTGTTGGGGCGCCCTGGCTTACAGGGTTGGGTCACCCGCTCGCTGCCATCGAGCAAGGCGATACGCACCCCGGCACACCAGCCGCCACTGCGTTGCAGGATGCGGCTGGCGGTCTGCGCACACAAAGGTTGCGGCAAGCGTTGCAACAGTTGCTCGATATCGCTCTGGCTGAAGGCCAGGGCGCTGCCGTCCAGTTCGTAGAGCTGGTCGTCCAGCAACAGGCGGGGCCAGTTGCATTGGGGGCGACGGCGACTGCCGATCCACCAGGTGAGCAAGGGATTGTCGATGCTCAGCAAGCGGTCCAGCAGCCCGTCCAGGTCCGCCGCCGGCAGCCGGCAATAGTCATCGATGCACAGCCAGGCCGGACTGGGCAGATGGGCCAGGTGCTGCAGCAACGCGGTCGGATCGGCATCGGCCTGGCCCAGGGCAGCGGCCAGGGCACGACACAAGTCTTCCGGACTCTGGCGCGCACCACCCAGAGGCAACCAGATGACCCGGCACGAAGCGGGCGCCTGCTGCAGGCATTCGCTGAGCAGTGCAGTCTTGCCACTGCCGGCGGGTGCACACAACAACTTGACCCGCGCACTGGAGGCCAGCAACGGCGTACTCAGGTGGCCACGTGGAAAATGATGGGAAGACAAACGGGGCATGAACCCGGAACGCTCTGGACAACGAGTCATGGCAGTCATTGCAGCATGCCTTTTTATAGTTTTAGCCAGCGTGCTCCCACCCTAGCCCCGACCTCCCGACCTGTTGAAGAAGTATTCAGCGGGCTGATCCAGCCCCATAAAAAAGGCGACCGCACGGTCGCCTTTGTACTCGTGCGTCACCGCTGCCTAGCGTACCCCGCTGGCGCGCAACGCGGCCGGTGTGTAGTCGGCAGCTTTGGCGGCAAAGCCGAACTCCAGGCTGTGCTTTTCCTCGTTCTTCATGCCCAGGGCCAGGTAGCGACCGGCGTTAAGGTCATACAGGGCTTCCAGGGTGTAGGCCGGAACCTGATGGTCGTAGTAATACTGCGCGTGCCCTTCGGCCACTCGCCACAGTTGGCCACGACCGTCGTAGTGATCCACCAGCGCCACCTGCCAGCTGTCCTCGTCGATGTACATGTGCCGGGTGGCATAGATATGCCGCTGGTTGGGCTTGACCGTGCCCACCACTTCCCAGACCCGGTGCAGTTCGTAACGGGTCAGGTCCTGGTTGATGTGCCCAGCCTTGATGATGTCGTCGTACTTGAGGCTCGGGGAGTCCAGCTTGTAGCTGTTGTAGGGGATGTACATCTCCTTCTTGCCCACCAGTTTCCAGTCGTAACGATCGGGCGCTCCGGAAAACATGTCGAAGTTGTCCGAAGTCCGCAGCCCGTCGGCCGCGGTCCCCGGACCGTCGTAGGCCACTTGTGGGGCGCGGCGCACACGGCGCTGCCCGGCGTTGTAGATCCAGGCCGAACGGGGCTCCTTGACCTGATCCAGGGTTTCATGGACCAGCAGTACGTTACCCGCCAGCCGCGCCGGAGCGGTCACCGACTGCTTGAAGAAGTTCTGCACGTTGGCCCCCTTGGCCGGGTCCAGGTCGGGGATCAGTTGGGGCGCCGCCACTTCCTCTTCAAAGCGGATCGAGGTGTAGCTGCCGTTGGTCTGGGGGGTGGCCTGGGTGATGATGCGTTTCTGGTTGCCGCCGTGATAGCGGGTCAGGTGGTTCCACAGCACCTCGATGCCGTTCTTCGGAATCGGGAAGGCGTAGTAGCGGTTGCCCGTGAAATTGGCCAACCCGTTGCCGTCGTTGGTGGTGGTCACGTTCAGCGCGCTGCGCTTGGCCGATTCGTAGATCTCCGGTGGCAGGCCGACGCTGCGATGGGTGGGATAGACCGGAATCCGGTAGCTGTCCGGGTAGCGTTTGAACATCGCCAACTGCCCTGCGGAAAGCTTGTCCTGGTACTTGTCCGCCGTGGCCGCGGTGATGATGAACAGCGGCTTTTCAGTGGCGAAGGGGTCGGCGAGAAAGCCCTTGCTGTCCACTGCCCCGGCGTTCTTCGGGATGCCGCCGGTCCAGGCCGGAATCGAGCCATCGGCGTTGCCGGCCTTTTCCGCCCCCACGGGAGTCAGGCTGGTGCCCAGCTTGGCGGCTTCTTCCGGACTCACTGCGGCCATCAGGTTGGCCGCCCATAGGCCGAGTGCCAGGGCGCTGCATTGCAGAATCATCTTGCGCATTCAAGTGCTCCTTCTTGAGCCGATTCAGAAGTTCACGCCAAAGCTCAACGCGAGAAAATCCCGGTCGGTAAGGGTGTTGTAGCGCCCGCCAAAGAAGTCGGTGTAGCTGAGGCTGGCGGTGTAGGTGTTGCGGTAATCGGCATCGACGCCAACGCTGAGGGCCTTGGCGCCCTGGTTGAACAAGCCGTTGGGGCCATAGCCGTTGACGTCATGGGACCAGGACAGATTGGGCTTGAAGTTGATCCCGCCGATCACGTTGCTGTAGTCGAGGATGGCCCGGGCGCGATAGCCCCATGAGGTGGCGGTGACAAACCCGTCGGTGTCGCCGCCATAGCCGTACTGGCCGTAGACCGAATCACGGCCGTAGCGCAGCTTGCTTTTGTCCTCCAGGCCACCGACCCGGACGATCGCCGCTTCGCCCACCAGGGTCAGGCGATCGGCCCCCAGCACCTGATCGAAGAACTGGGTCATGGTGCTCTGGATCTGGGTGATTTCCTTGCGCCGGTAGCCAGTGTTGTCGGCGCCCATGGCGGTCTTGATCGGTGAAGCCGCGCCCCCGGCGATGGGGTTGAGCAGGGCCAGGGTCAGGTCGTTGGTGTTGACCTGCACCGGGGCATTGGGCCGGTAGCTGATCTCGCCGGTCCAGGCAGTGCCCGTGGGCAAGGTGGTGGAGAAGCTGGCGCCATACAGGCGGATGTCTTCCGGGTATTCGAGGTAGTACTGGCCACGGCCGAGCATCACGCTTTGCACCAGGCTGGCCCCCGCGCCGGGAACAGTGGGAGCGGCCGCGGCTCCCGCGGCGCCGATAGCCCCCAAGGTGGCCGGGCTGATGTTGGCCGTGGTGGTACTCACCACCGGGCTGCGCGCGTGGTAGTTCATGAAGTACAAGCCGTACTCGGTGTCGTCGCCGAGCCAGCGCAGGGCCGCGCCCCACTGCCCGGAGTCCCGGGCGTCGCGGTCACCGCCGCGGGGCAGGATCACCCCCTCGCGGGTTACCTGAAAGCCCTGGCCGAAGGCCGCTGCCACCGGTTGCAACGGTGCGATCGCCGGGCTGCCGACGGTGTAGCCGGTGGTACAGCCATCGGCCACCACATCGTTGCCGAAGAAGGTGCCGCAGTTGTCCACCACGGTCTGGTCCCACTCCAACTGATAGAAGCCTTCCACAGTCAACTGGTTGGTCAGGCCCTGGGAAGCGAACAGCATGTTCACCGGCACCAGACCTTCCTTGATCTCGGCCCCGGGGCGGCGAAAGGCCGAGACGTCCACCGGGTTGATGCTGTTGATGGAGTTGCCGATGAAGGTGCTTTCGCCCCAGCTGACCACCTGCTTGCCGGCGCGCACGGTACCCGGCAGGTTGGCAATGGAGTAGTTGTGGTAGACGAAGGCGTCGAGAATCTGCGCCCCCGAGGACTTGGCGCCCTCCTTGCGGTTGTGGTCGCTGATGGGTTTGAACTCGCGGTCTTCGTCCTTGAGTTCGAAGTCGTACCAGTACTTGCCGCGAACGAAGACGCCGGTGTCGCCGTACTTGAGCTCAAGGTCGTGCAGGCCCTTGAAGATCTTCGAGAAGGTCTCGCCCTTCTTGAAGTTCAAGCGGCCATCGTCGCCGGTGGAAGACTGCGCGGTGCCGCCGTTGACCGTACCGACGAACGCCCGGTCGGCATCGCGCATGCCCCAACTGGCGCCGACCGATAACGACGAGTCGAACTGCCCTTCGATTTCTCCGATGTTGAACGAGACCGCTTGAGCCTGGGAGCTACAGCCCAACGCCACCGCGACGGCCAGCGCCTGCGGTTTGAAGATGGCGCGCATTGTTGTTCTTGTCATGCGTCTTCCCCGGTGAGTGACAGGAGGCTCACCCTACTGCCGGGGTACCACGGCCGATAAGCGCACCAAGGAGGTATTCGAGTTGTCGCCCGAAAGGATGAGTGCCCTTGCCACGGGGGCCGCTCAGAGGCGTATCCACGGGCTGGATACGAGCCCATCAAGTGCATCGATACAGGTGCTGCGCCCCCTCTGGACTGTTGCTCATGCTGTAACAGTCCTTGTCCTGAATCGCTATTTTTCCAGGTCACGCCAGGGCTTATTCTTGCCTCGCAGTCACGGCAAACAGCGCCACGCCACTGCCGCGCAAAGCGCCCGGCGGCCGTTTCCCGAAACAGATTTCCAGCAGGCTTGAAGGGCTTCAGTTCAGGCCGCTACCCCAGGTTCACCGACGTTGATTTTGTAGCTCCTTGATCTAACGTCTTACTTTGGCCGCTGCTCTTGCAGCGGCCTTTTTTATGCCTGGAATATAAAAGCCAAGTTGCACTTACAGGCGGTCGTCATCACTTTCATCGTAATGAAACTTGTGCAGCAGACGGTGCGCCACCGGTGACAGGATCAAGCCCAGGGTGGCGGCAAAAACCAGATTGGTATAAAGCCCGTACGTGGCAAAAAACAGTTTGCCGCCAGGGGTTTGCGGCATGTTGATGGGCCCGATGCCGCCAAGGATCATGGCTGCGTCATACAAGGCGTCGTGAAAGGAAATGTCCTGTTCGAAGTACAGCAGACCGCTGATACCCAGCAAAACCGAAAAGATGATCAGGGCCAGAACCACCAGGCCGTGAACACATAAGCGTCGGATAAACAGCAATCTCGACAATACCGGCTGGTCCTTTGACTCGTACATATCAAGCGCTCCTTGTTCGTTCGGTAACCGTCGAGCATAGAGACGAACGCTGCAGGAGTACAACCGCCGGGGCTCAAGGCCCGATGCGTCATTGACCGGCTATTTTCAAGCCTGGAAAGACCGCCCGGTGATCAGCAACGCAGGGCGCCGATCACCGGACCGCAAGACCTCCCCGGATGGAAGTCAGAGTGCGTACTTTTGCAGATTCTGCATCATCTCTTTCAGCGCTTCGATGTTGTCCTTGGGGTGGGACGCCCCCTCGAAATCGCAGATCTGCTGCCAGTGGGCCGCCACATCTTCCGGCGAAAAGCCCTGGTGCGGATCGAAACCGGCGCCCAGGCTGCGCTCCCAGCGCACCTTGCCGATCCAGCCGCCGCCTACCTCGAACAGGCCGGAGGTTTCCTCGCACTGCTCGCTGCCCAGGTACACCACCAGCGGGCTCACCAGTTCCGGCTTGAGCTGCTCGAACACCTGAGGCGGAATCAGGCCTTCGGTCATGCGCGTGCCACCGGTAGGGGCAATGGCGTTGACCAGGATATTGTTCTTGCGCCCCTCGATCGCCAGGGTCCGGGTCAGGCCATACAGGCCCAGCTTGGCCATGCCGTAGTTGGACTGGCCGAAGTTGCCGTAGATGCCCGAGGTGGAGGCGGTGAAGATCACCCGTCCATACGCCTGGTCCCGCAGGTGCGGCCAGGCGGCGCGAGTGACTTTGTAGGCCCCTTCCACATGCACCCGGTACACCAGGTCCCAATCGGTGTCCTCCATCTTGTGGAAGGTCTTGTCCCGCAGGATGCCAGCGTTGTTGACCACCACATCGACCCGGCCAAACACATCCAGGGCGTTCTGCACGATCTTTTCGCCATCGGTCACCGAGTCATGGTTGGCCTCGGCGATGCCCCCGGCCTCGCGGATCTGCGCCACCACCCGATCCGCGGCCGAGGCACTGGCGCCCTCGCCCTGGGCCGAGCCCCCCAGGTCGTTGACCAGCACCTTGGCCCCATGTTTGGCGAACAGCAACGCATGGGCCCGCCCCAAGCCTCCGCCGGCTCCGGTGATGATCACCACTTTGTCTTCCAAGCGCACAGACTCACTCATACCGAACTCCAGCAGGGCCAATGGACAATCCTTCGAGTGTCAGGCAGGCGGCCGGCGGTCACAATAAAAACGTCCGGGCCTGAATGGTGCCCAATAAGACAGCGGGATAATCGCCCCGCCCGCTCAAGACCGCGCCCCTGCCTTGGGCCACACAGTGGCCCTGGCGCTCAGGAGCCCACTGCCTGGCGTGGCGGCGCGAGCAACCTGTCGCGAAACCCCAGGTAATGCTTGAGCACCGGCAACGGCGCTTCAATCTGTGGGTAATGGCCGATACCCGGCAGCAGCACCGTGTCCGGCTCAGCGATCAACTGACGATAGCGCTCCACCATGTGCGCCCCGGAAATCGGGTCCTGGGCGCCATCGATCACCCGTAGCGGCACCTCGCCGCGTTGCATGGCGCCGACCCAACGCTCGCGCTGCGCCCGCCGCTCGGGGATGTAAGCGATCAACTTGTGCAGGATGCGCGGCCCGTTGTTGCTTTGCACCAGGCTCCAGAAGTCATCCAGGACCGACTCGCTGGGGCGCGTCTGGGGGCCGAAGATCTGCCGAAAACTGTTCGCCAGCCCCTGGCGGCTGAACACCCGCCCGAGCATCCAGCCCACAGGGCTGAGCAACAGCTTCTGGGTCAGCACCGGGCGATGGGTTTCCGGAAACAGACCGCCATTGAGGAACACGCAGCTGGCGATTTCGATCCGCTCTTCGTAATGCCGGGCCAGCAGTTCCTGGGCGACGCTGTCGCCGTAGTCATGGGCCAGCAGGTGCAGCGGCTCCTGGATCCGCAAATGAGCCAGCAGCGCCTGCTGCAAGTCGGCCTGCTCCAGCAGGCTGTACTCGTGGTCCAGAGGCTTGGCCGAATCGCCGAAGCCGAGCATGTCGCAGGCGATCACCTGATAGCGCCGCGCCAGGGGTTGCCACAGGTAATGCCAGTCCCAACTGGCCGTGGGGAATCCATGGATCAACAGCAGCGGTTCGCCCTGCCCCGCCACCCAGTAACGAATGTGCTGGCCGCGAAACACGAAGTCCTTGCCGTGCTTGCGCCAGACACAAAGAGGAATCTCGGCGATAGGCATCAGACTTTATAACCCGGGTCGAGTTGATCGAGTTTGCGCAACAGGGCCGGCCAGGCCAGTGCGCCCCCCATGCCCTGGGCACTGCGGGTGACCCCGGCGATCATCGCCTTGGCCCCGGCCAGGATCGACGCGGGAATAGTGATCAGCTCGGCGCCGCCATTCTGCGCCAGCACCTGGATCTCGCAGGCACGCTGGAAGGTGAACATCATCAGGAAGGTATCGGCGATGCTCGCGCCGCAGGTCAGCAAGCCATGGTTGTGCAGCAACAGAAAGCTGTTGTCCCCCAGGTCGGCCTGCAGCCGCTCTTTCTCTTCGGGGTTCAGGGCCACGCCTTCATAAGGGTGATGGCCCAGGCTCGACAGCACGAACAGCGACTGTTGGCTGATGGGCAGCACGCCCTGCTTCTGCGCCGACACCGCGACCCCGGCGGCGGTGTGGGTATGCAGCACACAGAGCACATCGTGGCGCACCGCGTGCACGGCACTGTGAATGGTGTAGCCCGCCGGGTTGATCTCGTAGGAGCTGTCCATCAGCTTGTTACCGGCCTGGTCGACCTTCACCAGGCTCGAGGCGGTGATCTCGTGGAACATCATGCCGAACGGGTTGATCAAGAAGTCTTCGGTTCCCGGTACCTTGGCGGAGATGTGGGTGAAGATCAGGTCGTCCCAGCCATGCATGGCCACCAGGCGGTAGCAGGCGGCGAGATCCAGGCGGGTTTGCCACTCGATGGCGCTGACTTGGTTTTTTACACTCGGTGTCGATTGAACGGGGGCTAGGCTCACGGCAAGGACCTCGGTGATGGTTCTTATTGGATGAGAGAACCCTCAGAGTCTAGACAGCCCGCGTCAGCTGCGGAGTTGCATTGGCAGCCAGCTTGATGACCGAGCGGGTCAGCCGGCAAACAGGCTCTGGCCCGCGGCTTTACGTCAAAGCACCGACGCCAGCAAAGGGGCGGCGAACAGGTTCAGCAACCCGGTCAGCACCATCACCAGACCGGCCACCGAACCCTCTTCCCCACCGACTTCATGGGCCCGGCTGACTCCGGCTCCGTGGGCGCCGACGCCAAACAGCGCGCCCCGGGCCAGGGCACTGCGCAGGGGCAGCCAGCGCAGCAGCACACCCCCGAGCATGGCGCCGAACACCCCGGTGAACATCACGAACACCGCCGTCAACTCAGGCACGCCGCCCAGGTCATGGGCCAGGGGCATGGCAAACGGCGTGGTGATGGAGCGTGGCACCAGGGACAGGGTCACCGAGCTGTCCAGGGCCAGGGCCTTGGCCAGGCCGAAGGAACTGCCGATGGACGCGGCGCTGCCCGCCAGCATGCCCAGCAACAGGGCCGACCAGTGACGTATCAGCAACTGCCGCTGCTGCCAGATGGGAATGGCGAAGGCGACGGTCACCGGCCCCAGCACCAGCATCAGCCAGTGGGTGTTGGCGGCGTACTCGGCATAGGCGGTGTGCAGCGGCACGGCAACCGCCAACAGCAGGGCCGGCACCAGGATCAGCGGCGACAGCAGGTAGCGCCCGGTGCGCCGATAGATCCAGCGGCTGAACAGATACGCCCCCAGGGTCAGGGCCAGCCAGAACATCGGCATCAGTTCAAGCTTCATGGCGCACCCTCCAGCGGCAGACCATCTCCACCGTGAGTGCGGTCACCAGCATCACCAGCAGGGTGCTGATGCCGATCACCAGCAGAATCCGCCAGCCGTCCTGACGCAGCAGGCCGCCGTAGTCCAGCAAGCTCATCAGCGCCGGAATGAAGAACAGCAGCATCTCCGCCATCAGCAGGCCGGCCCCCAGTTGCAACGCCGCCGGCTTGACCCAGCCCAGGGCGAAGGCCAGCAGCAACAGCGCCAGGCCGATGACCCCGCCGGGAATCGGCCAGGGCAGCCAGATGGCCAGCTGGCAACCGAGAAAGTAAATGGCCAGCAGCACCGCCAGTTCACAGATCAGGCGGCCCAGGCGTTTGCAGGTGGAAATGTTCATGGTGGTTCAGTCCTCTCAAGGGCCTATTTTATGAAAAGCCCCTGCATCACCGAAGCGAATTGTTAGACTTGAAACCATTCCAATCTGGAATCACCACCATGGATTTCAAACAACTGCGCAGTTTCGTCGAAGTGATCCGCCAGGGCGGTTTCACCCAGGCGGCCAGGACGCTGCACATCAGCCAGTCGGCGGTCAGCAAGCAGATCGCGCAACTGGAACAGAGCCTCGGCACGCCCCTGCTGGAGCGCCAGGGCTCGCACATCCATCTCACCGCCGCCGGTGGCGTGGTGCTGCAACGGGCCGAGGGCATGCTGCGTCTGCGCCATGAACTGCTCAGCGAACTGGATGACCTGAGCCAACTGGCACGGGGTGAACTGCGCCTGGGTCTGCCGCTGCTGGGCAGCGATGCACTGTTCGCCAGCCGTTTCGCCGAATACCGCCGGCGCTACCCGAATATCCAGGTGCAACTGCTCGAAGGCGGCAGCCTGAATGTGGAACAGGCGGTGCGCAACGGTGAGCTGGAACTGGGAGGCAGCCTGACCCCCAAGGACCCGGCATTTGCCTATCAACCCTTCTGCGATGAGCCCCTGGATGCCTTGTTGCCCGCCGAGCATCCCCTGGCGATGAACGCCCAGGTGCGCCTGGAAGAACTGGCGGATACACCCTTCCTCCTCTATCAGCGCAGCTTTGTGCTCAACGACCGGCTGCTCCAGGCCTGCCAGCAGGTGGGCTTCACGCCTAAGGAAGGGGGACGCAGCGGCCAGGCGGACTTTCTCGCGGCGCTGGTGGCCGCCGGTCAAGGCGTGGTGCTGCTGCCCAGTGTGGTGGCCCGCGGCCTGGTGCGGCCGGGGGTGGTGCGCCTGACGCTGAAGGCCCCGGACTATCTGCGCTGGGACATTGCCTTCATCTGGCGCCAGGGCGCGTATCTGTCCAAGGCAGCGCAAGCCTGGCTGGCGCTGCTACGGGAACAGCCGGTCAGCCCCGCAGTGCGCTGATCAACTCGGCCAGCCAGGGCTCGGCATCGGTTTCCGGGGTCACGCTCTCGCTGGCGTCCAGGCGCAGCATCGGCAGCACTTCTTCCACTCCCAGCTCGGCAAACAGCTCACGCATCTGCTCGCCACCGCCACAGAAGGTATCGCCGTAGCTGGAATCCCCCAGGCCGATCACCGCTCCGGGCAGCCCGCGCCAGGCGGCGGGCAACTGATCGCGAATGCTCGAATACAGCGGCAGCAGGTTGTCCGGCAACTCGCCCATGCCGGTGGTCGAGGTCACGGCCAGAAACGCCTGTGGGGCGAAGGCCTGAAGCTCGGCCAGAGTGGCCCGCGGGTTGTGCCAGGCCTCAAAACCTGCGGCGTTGAGGAGCTTGGCGGCGTGCCGGGCGACTTCTTCAGCCGTGCCGTACACCGAGCCGGAAAGGATGGCGACTTTCATCAATCTGTTCCTGAAGCTGACTAAAAGACTGGGATATTACCAGCTACGGAGTAAAATCCCGCTTCTGGTGCCCCGCACAGCTCAAAAGTGCCTGTGGACAGCGTGCCAGCGTGCCTTAGAATCCAGCACTTGCTGATCGATAGCGGAACTTCGGGATGATCAACGCTCATCTGCTGCAAAAGATGATCAACGCCTCCAACGACGGGATTGTGGTCGCGGAACAGGAAGGCGAAGACAACATCGTGATTTACGTGAACCCGGCTTTCGAGCGACTGACCGGCTACAGCGCCGACGAAGTGCTGTATCAGGACTGCCGTTTCCTGCAGTCCGGAGACCGTGACCAGCCGGGGCTGGAACGGATTCGCCAGGCCCTGAGCCAGGGTCAGCCGTGCCGCGAGGTGCTGCGCAACTATCGCAAGGACGGCAGCCACTTCTGGAACGAGCTGTCGATCACCCCGGTATTCAACGACAGCGATCAACTGACCTATTTCATTGGTGTGCAGAAAGACGTCAGCGTGCAGATCAAGGCGCAGCAACGTTTGCTCCAGCTGGAGCAGCAGTTGGCCGCAGTGCAAGCCGAACTCGCCGCACTCAAGGCGACCGACGGCTCTAATAAGTCGCAGGTTTAGTGGTCTGTAGGGATATTCCCCGCCGATTTGTCCTCCACCCTTCGAGCAACATCATGCAGCGTGACGCTCTCCTCACCCAGGATGAACTGGACTTCATCCAGACCATGCAGCACAACCCGCAGCTCAATGTGCGCGATGCCACATCGAGCCTGCTGGTCAATGGCGGCTCGCAGATCCGTGACCTGCTGACCCGTCTGGCTGCCAATGAAAAGGTCACCATCCAGGCCCACTTCGACAATCAGCAGATGACCTTCCCCCTGCATCTGGTGGAAGACGAGTTCCATGCCCTGCATCTGCGCCTGGGGGTGCCGAGCATCTTCGAGGACGGCCCCATGATCCGGCCCTGGCGCTTAGCGTTGGAAGAGCCGGTGGCCCTGGAAAACTCCCGTGGCCAGCCCGGACGCCTGTGGGTGCGGGAAGTGTCGTTCAAGGGCGTGTTGCTGGAGATCCGCAACCGGACCCGTCCGCCCAAGCAGTTCGCCCAGTGGTTCAGCCCTTCGGGATATGAACGGATTGCCCTGCACGGGCGCTTCGAGCGCCAGACCGAAGCCGGTTTCTACGCCTATCGCCTGGATCAGAGTGACGCGGAAGAAACCGAACGCCTGCGCCAGTTCATCCTCCAGCAGCACCGCCATACCCATCCGGCCCTGCACGCCTGAGACTGAGCGGCAGCGGCTTCAGGTGTCCAGGCGACCGCTGAGGAACTGCCGCAGGCGCTTCTGCATCAAGCGCCCCTCATTGCCCAGGCACGCCACCGGCGAACCGCTGAAGCTTTCCTGAGCCAGGTCCGCCGCATCCCCGGCCAGCATCAACGGACAGTCCAGGGTCAGCGCCAGACGCTTGAGACGCTTGGGCAACTCCGCCGTCGGCGCATGATTGGAGAACACCACCAGGGCCACAGGCCTGAGTTTTTCGCAGACCAGGGTCAGCTCATCCAACGGCGCTCCTGGCCCCAGCAGGCGGACACCGATCTGGTCATGCCCGAGCATCAGCGCCGCCACCAGCAACTCCAGTTCGCGGCACTGCGGGTTGAGCGCCGTCAGCAGCAGTTGCTGGCGCTGAGTGGCACGCTGCAACAACAGCCTTTGTGTGATCCGCGCCCGCAAAAAACCATCCAGGAACAACCACTCGCTGGTCTGGCCGAAAGTGTCCCGGTCCTGCAGCAGTTGCTTCCAGAACGGCAGGAAAATGTCCTGGAATACCACCGCCAAGGTGTAGCTGGAGAAGACCTGCCCGTAGAGGCGTTCCAGTTGCTCTTCATCGAAAGCGTTCACCGCCAGTTTCAACTGATCGCGCCACTGGTCGTATTCGCTTTGCAGGCCGTCGTCCACCGGCGCCTTGACCTGCGCCTGAGCCGCCCGGCTCTTGGCCAGAATCTTGCCGACCTTGCTCACCGCCACACCGCGCTCGATCCAACCAAGAATCTCTCGCACCGCCTCAACATCGCGCATGGAATACAGGCGATGCCCGCTTTCGGTGCGCGTTGGCTGGATCAGACCGTAGCGGCGCTCCCAGGCCCGCAGGGTCACCGGGTTGATTCCGGTCAGGCGCGCCACCTCACGGATCGGAAACAGCTCATCCTGACGGGCGGGGTCAGGAGCCGGAGCGACGGGGGCAAGTTCAGTCATGACGGGCATCTGGGGAGAAAACACCGATAAACAAAGTGGCGGCCATTCTACTCCCCCCAGGTGCAAATGCTTCAAGCGCGAGAAAAACCGACCGGTGTCATTGGTACCATCGCGCCAATCAGGAATAATCCTTGCTTGTTTCAGGCGCGGCCCACTACCCCGGTGCCACGTCAAGCGACGGCCTTACCCAGGCCGCGCATTGGTTTTACGGAGATACATAATGTCTACCTCACCCGTCACCCTGATGGTTGCCCGGCGCGTTGCCGACGGCCGTTACCAGGACCTGATCGCCTGGCTGCGCGAAGGCGAACAACTGGCCACCGATTTTCCCGGCTATCTGGGTTCCGGCGTTCTGGCCCCGCCACCTGACGACGACGAATTCCAGATCATCTTCCGCTTCGCCGACGAACAGACCCTGCACACCTGGGAACACTCCGCTTCGCGTACCGCCTGGCTGGCTCGGGGCAGCGACCTGTTTGCCCACCCATCGGAACATCGGGTCAGCGGTATGGATGGCTGGTTCGGCGCAGCCGGGCAACGGCCACCGCGCTGGAAACAGGCCGTCGCCATCTGGCTGGCGTTCTTCCCGGTATCGCTGCTGTTCAACTTCGTCCTCGGCCCCCTGCTCAGCGACCTGAGCCTGTTGCCCCGAGTGTTTGTCAGCACCCTGGCCTTGACCCCATTGATGGTCTACTTCTTCATTCCGCTGTCCACCCGCCTACTGGCCAACTGGCTCAACAGCACACCGGCCCGCCCGCTTCCGAGCGCCCCTTCGACGCAGAATCCGTGATTCGCCGGCAAGCCGGCTCCTACATACTGCGCAAGAGCTGGCTTGTGTAGGAGCTGGCTTGCCAGCGAAGCCCTTTGCCTAAAGGCACAAGGCCTTCCCCGCTGGTATAGTTTTCCCCTACCCGCGACGCGAGCCCTCCATGAACGCCTCCCCCGCCCCGATCCTGATCACTGGTGCCAGCCAGCGTGTCGGCCTGCATTGTGCCCTGCGCCTGCTGGAAGACGGGCAGCCGGTGATTGTCACTTACCGCAGCGACCGCCCGGGCCTGCAGACCCTGCGGGAAAAGGGTGCGATCCTGCTGCATGCCGACTTCTCCAGCGAAGCCGGAATCCTGGCCCTGATCAGCGAAGTGAAAAGCCACACCGATCGCCTGCGAGCCATCGTCCATAACGCCTCGCAATGGCTGGAAGAAAGCCCCGGCCAGGAAACCGCCGCCTTTACCCAGATGTTCAACGTGCACATGCTCGCGCCCTACCTGATCAACCTGCATTGCGCGCAGTTGCTGCAGCGCTCGAGCCCGGCGGACATCATCCACATCAGCGACGACGTGACCCGCAAGGGCAGCAGCAAGCACATCGCCTACTGCGCCAGCAAAGCCGGGCTGGACAGCCTGACGCTGTCCTTCGCGGCCAAATACGCCCCGACAATCAAGGTCAACGGCATCGCTCCCGCCCTGCTATTGTTCAACCCCGACGACGACGCGGCGTACCGCGCCAAGGCCCTGGCCAAATCCGCGCTGGGCATCGAACCCGGCAGCGAAGTGATCTACCAGAGCCTGCGCTATCTGCTGGACAACCCCTATGTCACCGGCACCACCTTGACCGTCAACGGCGGGCGGCACGTTAAATAAGCCGGCCCCCACGAGGACCTTGCATGAGCCTTTCCCTGCCCCAACACTACCGCGAGATCCTCAAGGGCCTCGGTGAAGACCCCGAGCGCGAAGGTTTGCTCGATACCCCCAAGCGCGCGGCCAAGGCCATGCAGTACCTGTGTCATGGCTACAGCCAGTCGGTGGAAGAGATCGTCAATGGCGCACTGTTCGCCTCCGACAGCGACGAAATGGTGATAGTCGCCGACATCGAGCTGTACTCCCTGTGCGAACATCACCTGCTGCCCTTCATCGGCAAGGCCCATGTGGCTTATATTCCTACTGGCAAGGTGCTGGGGCTGTCGAAGATCGCCCGGATCGTCGATATGTTCGCCAGGCGCCTGCAGATCCAGGAAAATCTCACCCGGGAAATCGCCGACGCGGTGCAAAGCGTGACCCAGGCCGCGGGCGTCGCGGTGGTGATCGAAGCCAAGCACATGTGCATGATGATGCGCGGCGTCGAGAAACAGAATTCCACCATGCACACCTCGGTGATGCTCGGCGCCTTTCGCGACTCGAGCACCACTCGCCAGGAATTCCTGCAATTGATTGGACGGAGCAAGTAGCAATGCCACAACTTCAGCCAGGAATGGCTCGTATCCGAGTCAAGGACCTGCTCCTGCGGACCTATATCGGAATCAACGAGGAAGAGATCCTCAACAAGCAGGATGTGCTGATCAACCTGACCATCCTGTATCCCGCCCAGGATGCGGTGCGCGACAACGACATCGATCACGCGCTGAACTACCGCACCATCACCAAAGCAATCATTGCCCACGTTGAAGGCAATCGCTTCGCCTTGCTGGAGCGCCTGACCCAGGAACTGCTGGACCTGGTGATGAGCAACCTCTCGGTGCAGTACGCCGAGGTCGAAGTCGACAAACCCCACGCCCTGCGCTTTGCCGAGTCGGTATCGATCACCCTCGCGGCCAGCCGCGCTGGCGCATAGAGAACAGCCACAGCGGCAAGTGCCTGTCTTGGCACTTGCCACTGTCCCGGAGAAACCCATGACCGAACAACAACGCCTGGAACTGGAAGCCGCGGCCTTTCGCCGCCTGGTGGCCCACCTGGACAGCCGCAAGGACGTGCAGAACATCGACCTGATGAACCTGGCCGGGTTCTGCCGCAACTGCCTGTCCAAGTGGTACAAGGCCGAGGCCGACGAACGCCAGATCGAGGTCAGCCTCGATGACGCCCGCGAAGTGGTGTACGGCATGCCCTACGCCGAATGGAAAAATCTCTACCAGAAAGAAGCCAGCGCCGAGCAGCAAGCGGCGTTCGCCAAAGGAAAGCCCCATGACTGATCTGAACACCCTGCGCGCCAGCCTGAACAGCGGTGAACACGCTTTTGCCGACACCCTGGCCTTTGTCGCCGCCGGTTACGACTACCAGCCCCAGGCCTTCAACAACGGCGGCGTGGAAAACGCCGCCGGGCAGAACGAAGGCTCGTGCAAGACCCTGGGCCTGGCCCTGTTGGAAGGCCTGAGCGACGAAGAGGCGCTGCTGGCCTTCGGCGAGCACTACCGCTCGGTACTGGCCACCCCCGAAGGCACTGACCACGGCAATATCCGCGCCCTGATCGCTCACGGCCTGGCCGGGGTGAAGTTCGCAGCCCAACCGCTGACCCGCCGCTGAGCCGCACTCTGTAGGAGCTGGCTTGCCAGCGAAGGCGCCAACATAGGCAGCGCAAGGCTCGAGGGCCTCTTCGCCGGCAAGCCGGTTCCTACAATGCAACACCCATAAAAAAACCGGCTTACGCCGGTTTTTTTATGGCCTGGGTATCAGTGTGCAGCGTTCTGCAGACCGTCCAGGTAACGCTCGGTGTCCAGTGCTGCCATGCAGCCGGCGCCGGCCGAGGTGATGGCCTGACGGTACACGTGGTCGGCCACGTCGCCGGCGGCAAAGATGCCCTCAACGCTGGTGGCAGTGGCGTTGCCGTCACGACCGCCCTGCACGACCAGGTAACCGTCCTTGAGGGTCAACTGGCCTTCGAACAGCGAGGTGTTCGGGGTGTGGCCGATGGCGATGAACACGCCGTCGACTTTCAGCTCGTCGAAGCTGCCGTCGTTGTTCTTCAGGCGGGCACCGGTAACGCCCATATTGTCACCCAGGACTTCGTCCAGGTTGGCGTTGAGCTTGAGGATGATCTTGCCTTCGGCCACGCGGGCGTTGAGCTTGTCGATCAGGATCTTCTCGGCGCGGAAGGTTTCGCGACGGTGGATCAGGGTCACGGTGCTGGCGATGTTGGCCAGGTACAGGGCTTCTTCGACAGCAGTGTTACCGCCACCGACCACAGCCACTGGCTTGTTGCGATAGAAGAAACCATCACAGGTAGCGCAGGCCGATACACCCTTGCCCATGAACGCTTCTTCCGAAGGCAGACCCAGGTAACGGGCGCTGGCGCCGGTGGCGATGATCAGCGCATCGCAGGTGTAGGTCGCGCTGTCGCCGGTCAGGGTGTAAGGCTTGGCGGCAAAGTCCACGGCATTGATATGGTCGAAGACGATTTCGGTTTCGAAACGCTCGGCGTGCTCGCGCATCCGCTCCATCAGCGCCGGGCCGGTCAGGCCGTGTACATCGCCAGGCCAGTTGTCGACTTCGGTGGTGGTGGTCAGTTGGCCACCGGCCTGCATGCCGGTGATCAGCAACGGCTTCAGGTTGGCGCGGGCGGCATAGACCGCGGCGCTGTAACCGGCAGGGCCGGAACCGAGAATAATCACACGCGAATGGCGTACTTCAGACATGACTCACTCCTATCGACCGGCCCGGGTGACCTGGCGCGGAACGCCGGATTGCCGGCTGGAATAAAAAAGGACGGCGAAACCTTGGGGAAGGCTTGAACTCGCCCGTCCAAAAAATAATGGGTGAAGCGTATAGAGGGGGCGAAGATTAAGGAAATACGGTTTAACAATCCAGCTCATAGGCGGTCTCTATCCTCAGCAGGCCCCTTTGAAAGGGTCTTTGTTACCGTTGATGTCGACCTGTTCACGGTGCTTTCGCCCCCTGCGCAAAGCCGGTAAGGTCGGCGCGTTTTCCAACTGCTCGGAGCACTCTATGCCCGCCCCCGTACTGTCCGGCCCGCAATACCTGCGTGAGGGCCTGAAACTGGTCCTCAGTCCCGGCCTGCGCCTGTTCGTGCTACTGCCCCTGGTGATCAACCTGGTGCTGTTCGTCGGATTGATCTATTTCGCCGGCCACCAGTTCAGCCTGTGGATCGACACCTTGATGCCGACCCTGCCGCAATGGCTGAGTTTTCTCAGCTACATCCTCTGGCCGCTGTTCATGGTGCTGGTGGTGCTGATGGTGTTTTTCACCTTCACCATGCTGGCCAACATCATCGCCGCCCCCTTCAACGGCTTTCTATCGGAAAAAGTCGAAACTGTGGTCCGTGGCACCGATGATTTCCCGCCCTTCAGCTGGGGCGAACTGATCGCCATGATCCCCCGCACCCTGTCCCGGGAAATGCGCAAGCTCGGCTACTTCCTGCCCCGGGCCATCGGCCTGTTCATCCTGTCGCTGATCCCGGTGGTCAACCTGATCGCCGCGCCGCTGTGGCTGCTGTTCGGCGTCTGGATGATGGCTATCCAGTACATCGACTACCCGGCGGACAACCACAAGATGAGCTGGCAGGACATGCTCGCCTGGCTGCGCCAGAAGCGCTGGCAGAGCCTGGGCTTTGGCGGCATCGTCTACCTGGCGCTGATGATCCCGTTCGTCAATATCCTGATGATGCCGGCCGCCGTGGCCGGGGCCACGCTGTTCTGGGTCCGTGAGCGAGGGGTGGAGAACCTGCCGGCCAAATAAGGCTGGAGCGTCATAAATCCATCATCCAGACGTCACAATGACGACATGGCCTCAGTCGACACTGAGGCCATGACGACAGCTCTGCACATCACCCTCATCACTGAAACCTTCCCACCGGAAATCAATGGCGTGGCCAATACCCTTGGTCGCCTGTGTGATGGCCTGCGTGCCCGTGGGCATCAAGTGGAACTGGTGCGCCCGCGCCAGGGATGTGATCAGAGCCGCCCCAGCGACGAGGCCCTGCTGCTGTGCCGCGGCTGGCCGCTGCCGGGGTATCCGGGGCTGCAATGGGGCCAGTCGTCGATGCACAAACTGCTGCGGCGCTGGAAACGCCAACGCCCGGACGTGCTCTACATCGCCACCGAAGGCCCACTGGGGCTGTCCGCGCTGCGGGCGGCGAAACGCCTGGGGATCTCGGTGGTCAGTGGCTTCCATACCAACTTCCAGCAGTATTCCACCCAGTACGGCCTGGGTTTGCTGACTCGCTTGCTGACCCATTACCTGCGCTGGTTCCACAACCGCTCAAAGCTGACCCTGGTGCCCAGCGCCAGCCAGCGCCTGGAACTGGAGCGTCGGCACTTCGAACGCCTGGCCCTGCTGTCCCGGGGCGTCGACAGCCAACTGTTCCATCCGGCCAAACGCCTCAATGAGCTGCGCACGCGCTGGGGCCTGGGCAACGATGACCTGGCGGTGATCCATGTCGGGCGCCTGGCTCCGGAGAAGAACCTGGGCCTGCTCAAGCGCTGCTTCGAGCAGCTCAAGGCCACTTATCCACAGCGGAACATGAAACTGATCGTGGTGGGTGACGGACCGCAACGGGCGGCCCTGGAAAAGAGCCTGCCCGAAGCCCTGTTCTGTGGCAGTCAGCGTGGTGAGGCCCTGGCAGCCCATTACGCTTCGGGGGATGTGTTCCTGTTTCCCAGCCTCACCGAAACCTTCGGCAATGTGGTGCTCGAGGCCCTGGCTTCCGGGCTGGCGGTAGTCGCCTACGATCAGGCAGCCGCCGCCCAGCATATCCGCCATGGCTATGACGGCGTGCTGGCCATGCCCGGAGATGAAGGCGCGTTCTGTGACGCCGCCAGCTGGTTGCTGGAAGAAGTGGAAACCTTGCGCCGGGTACGCCTCAACGCCCGTCAACACGCCAGCCGCCAGGGCTGGCCGGCCGTGATCGAACAGTTCGAGGATCAGTTGCGCAGTGCCTGCCAGCAAGCACCGGCAGCGGATTACGAAGGGATGATCGAGGCGGTGCTGGAACCACGCAGCGCCACAAAGGCTCTCGGCGCGGCAAGGGGGCTGCCCCCCTCACCGCCCGGAGCCAGGCGTTAAACCAGGGACATCAGTGCTTCACGGCTGAACGGCAGGATATCCTGTTCGCGGCCGTCACGGACTTTCTGCGCCCAATCCGGGTCCACCAGCAAGGCACGGCCCACGGCCACCAGGTCGAACTCTTCATTGTTCAAACGCTGCAACAGGTTTTCCAGGCTGGCCGGCTGCGCCACCTTGTCGGTGTCGACCATGAACTGCAGGAACTCGCCGTCCAGGCCGACGCTGCCCACGGTAATGGTGGGTTTGCCGGTGAGCTTGCGGGTCCAGCCTGCCAGGTTCAGATCGGAACCTTCAAACTCCGGTTCCCAGAAGCGTCGCGTCGAACAGTGGAAGATATCCACACCCGCATCTGCCAGCGGCTTGAGGAAGGCGCCCAGAGCTTCCGGGGTCTGCACCAGACGTGCGCTGTAATCCTGCTGCTTCCACTGGGAGAAGCGCAGGATGATCGGGAAATCCGGGCCGACGGCAGCCCGTACCGCCTGGATCAATTCGATGGCGAAACGCGAGCGCTGAGCCAGGTCGCCGCCGTATTCGTCGGTGCGCTGGTTGGCGCCTTCCCAGAAGAACTGGTCCACCAGATAGCCGTGGGCGCCATGGATTTCCACGCCGTCCATGCCGATGCTCTGGGCATCCTTGGCGGCCTGGGCGAAGGCAGCGATCACTTCCTGGATGTCCTGGTGGGTCATGCCGTGCACCAGCACCTTGCCGTCCTTGAGCTTCTCGGTCGGGCCATAACCGGGCACGCTGGCGTCCGGTTCGGTGCCCAGGCGCCGCACATTGCCCACATGCCACAGTTGCGGAACGATCTTGCCGCCTTCAGCGTGGACCGCATCCACCACCTTCTTCCAGCCGGCCAGGGCCGCCTCGCCATGGAACTGCGGCACATTGGGGTAACCATTGGCGGCCTGGTGGCCCACCGTGGTGCCCTCGGTGATGATCAGGCCGACACCCGCAGCAGCACGGCGGCGGTAATACTCGATGACCTTGGAGTTGGGCACGCCGCCCGGAGAAAACGAACGGGTCATCGGCGCCATCACTACGCGGGTCGGCAGCTCCAGCGCGCCGAGTTGAAAGGGTTTGAACAAGGCTTGAACAGGCATGCTGCACTCCGACAAAAAGGCTTGAGTCGAGACTCGACGCACAAGACTGCGCCGGGTACCTGCCCCGGCGCACTTATGATGAGGATAATATTGCCCCCTCATAGCGCTGCACAGCATTATTGATTTGAGTGATTTAGATGCAAAAACGCCGCATTGCAGCGGCGTGAAAGAGGTGCCCGTCAGTGGTTAGCTCAGGGCCTTTTCGATGGCCTGGACCACTGTCGGATCATCGGGAGCGGTACGGGGCGAGAAACGCGCCAGTACCCGACCGTCCTTGCCCAGCAGGAATTTCTCGAAGTTCCAGGTGATATCCCCAGGAAACTCGGCGCCCTCACCCGCCAGCAAACGGTACAACTGATGGCGCTCGGGACCGTTCACGTCCAGTTTGCTGCTCAAGGGAAAGGTCACCCCGTAGTTGAGGCTGCAAAATTCCTGGATCTCCTGCTCGGTGCCCGGTTCCTGCCCGGCGAACTGGTTGCAAGGTAACCCCAGCACGCTGAATCCCTGGGCCTTGTATTGCTGGTAGAGATTTTCCAACGCCGCATATTGTGGTGTCAGACCACATTTGGAGGCGACGTTGACCACCAGCACGACTTGCCCCTTGAAGGGCGCGAGCGGCAGCTCCTGACCATCCAGGGCTTTCAATTTAAGGTCGTGAAAAGCACTCATGACGAACTCCAAATTCCTGTGTTCTTACAGAAAACAGCCTCTCGACAGTACAGCCAAAAGCCGCGGACTAAAAAGGCGCCCTCGGGCGCCTCTCCAGTAAGCTTGAGCTTAGCGCAGAAAATCAGTGGTGATGGCCACCTTCGCCATGGACGTGACCATGAGCGATTTCTTCCTGGCTGGCATCACGGATGGCAACGATCTTGACCTGGAAGTTCAGGCGCTGACCGGCCAGCGGGTGGTTGCCGTCGACGGTAACGTCGTCGCCGTCCAGATCACGGATGGTCACGATCTGCATCTGGCCGTCCGGAGCGGAAGCGTGGAACTGCATGCCCACTTCCAGTTCGTCGACGCCTTCGAACATGCTGCGGCTCAGGGTGCTGACCAGTTCGGCAGCGTATTCGCCGTAGGCATCTTCAGGTTCTACGGCAACTTTCAGTTCGTCACCGACTTGCTTGCCTTCCAGAGCCTTTTCCAGACCAGGAATGATGTTACCTGCACCTTGCAGGTAAACCAGCGGGGCGCCGCCGGCAGAGCTGTCGATGACCTCACCAGCGTCGTTGGTGAGGGTATAGTCGATGGAGACAGCCTTATTGGCGGCGATCAGCATGGGGCGGGACCTTTTGCATAAGAATGAAGAACGTCCAAGTTTAGCGAAGCAATCGCTCGAAAGCGAACGGAACCCAGACCAACGGAACGGGAAAAATCCGTCGACAATCCTGGGATTTCATCAGGATGAAGACGGCCACTGGGTGGCGCAACTGTCCTGCGGCCACACCCAGCACCTGCGCCACCAGCCGCCCTGGCAATCCCGAGCCTGGGTCCTGGACCCAAGGCAGCGCACAGAAAAAATAGGCCAGCCCTTTGCCTGCGGCTGGTGTGCTCAGGACCCGGGAAACGATAACCTTAGCGTCTGACTAGCAGGCAGACGGCCTTAGACCGTCGCCTTTGCCATGCACCTTCTGAGAATTCGCATGCAAACTTTTTTCATCGCGCCCACCGATTTTGGTGTGGGTCTGACCTCCATCAGCCTCGGGCTGGTGCGTACCCTGGAACGGGCCGGCCTCAAGGTCGGCTTTTTCAAGCCCATTGCCCAACCGCATCCGGGTGATACCGGCCCCGAGCGGTCCACAGAACTGGTGGCCCGTACCCACGGCCTGAAACCACCGCAGCCCTTGGGCCTGGCCCATGTGGAACGCATGCTCGGCGATGGCCAGCTGGATGAACTGCTAGAGGAAATCATCACCCTCTACCAGCAGGCCGCCATCGGCAAGGATGTACTGATCGTCGAAGGCATGGTGCCAACCCGCAGCGCCAGCTACGCCGCCCGGGTCAACCTGCACCTGGCCAAAAGCCTGGATGCCGAAGTGATCCTGGTCTCTGCTCCGGAAAACGAAGTGCTCACCGAACTGTCCGGCCGGGTCGAGTTGCAAGCGCAGTTGTTCGGCGGGCCGCGGGACCCGAAAGTGCTGGGGGTGATCCTCAACAAGGTGCGTACCGATGAAAGCATGGAGGCGTTCTCCGCCCGCTTGAAGGAGCACTCACCGTTACTGCGCAGCGGCGACTTCCGCCTGCTGGGCTGCATTCCCTTCCAGCCGGAACTGAACGCACCGCGCACCCGTGACGTTGCGGACCTGATGGGCGCCCAGGTGCTCAATGCCGGGGACTATGAAACCCGGCGCATGACCAAGATCATCATTTGCGCCCGCACCATGCGCAACACCGTGGAACTGCTCAAGCCCGGCGTGCTGGTGGTGACCCCCGGCGATCGCGACGACATCATCCTCGCCGTGAGCCTGGCGGCCATCAACGGCGTGCCCCTGGCCGGCCTGCTGCTGACCAGTGACACCCTGCCCGATCCACGGATCATGGAGCTGTGCCGTGGAGCCCTGAACGCCGGCTTGCCGGTACTTTCGGTGAGCACCGGTTCCTACGACACCGCCAACCAGCTCAATGGCCTGAACAAGGAAATCCCCATCGATGACCGCGAGCGCGCGGAAATCATCACCGACTTCGTCGCCAGCCACCTGGACGCCAACTGGCTGCACCAGCGCTGCGGCACTCCGCGGGAAATGCGCCTGTCGCCGGCAGTGTTCCGCTATCAGTTGATCCAGCGGGCACAGGAAGCCAACAAGCGTATCGTCCTGCCTGAAGGCAGCGAACCCTTGACCGTACAGGCCGCCGCCATCTGCCAGGCTCGGGGCATTGCCCGCTGCGTGCTGCTGGCCAAGCCGGAAGAGGTTCACGCGGTCGCCCGGGCCCAGGGCATCGAACTGCCGGAAGGCCTGGAGATTCTCGACCCGGACCTGATTCGCGAGCGCTACATCGAGCCCATGGTGGCCCTGCGCAAGAGCAAGAGCCTCAACGCGCCCATGGCCGAGCAGCAACTGGAAGACCCGGTGGTCATCGGCACCGTGATGCTGGCCCTGGACGAAGTGGACGGCCTGGTATCGGGGGTCATTCATTCCACCGCCAACACCATCCGTCCGGCCCTGCAACTGATCAAGACCGCCCCGGGCTGCACCCTGGTGTCCTCGGTATTCTTCATGCTGTTCCCCGAGCAGGTGCTGATCTACGGCGACTGCGTGATGAACCCACACCCCAGCGCCAGCGAACTGGCGGAGATCGCCTTGCAGAGTGCCGACTCGGCAGCGGCCTTCGGCATTACCCCAAGGGTGGCCATGATCAGCTACTCCAGCGGCGACTCGGCCAGTGGCGAAGAAGTGGAGAAAGTCCGCGAGGCGACCCTGCTGGCCCATGAAGCCCAGCGCTCGCTACTGATCGACGGCCCCCTGCAATACGATGCCGCGGCCAACGAAAACGTCGCTCGGCAACTGGCACCCAACAGCCAGGTGGCGGGCAAGGCCACGGTCTTCGTGTTCCCCGACCTCAACACCGGCAACACCACTCACAAGGCCGTGCAACGCAGCGCCGACTGCGTGAGCCTGGGGCCGATGCTGCAAGGCCTGCGCAAGCCTGTGAACGACCTGCCCCGGGGCGCCCAGGTGGACGACATCGTCTACACCATTGCCCTGACCGCAATTCAAGCCGCCAACCGACCTATGGATGTCTAAATGCTGGAATTCCTACCTGCCGTAGTGCGCGGGATCATCGCCTCCATCCTGTTGGCGCTGAACACTATCCTGCTGTGCTCGTTCCTGTTCTGCGTGGCGATCTTCAAGGCCCTGCCTTTCGCCCTCACCCAGCGCTTTACCCACTGGTTGATGAATCACACCCATGAAGCCTGGATCAGCAACAACAAGGCCTGGATGCAGCTGGTGTGCCGCACCCGCTGGCACCTCAGCGGCCTTGAAGGCCTGGATTACCAGCACTCCTATCTGGTCACCAGCAACCACCAGAGCTGGGTCGACATCATGGTCTTGCAGTACGTGCTAAACCGGCGTATCCGCCCCCTGAAGTTCTTTCTCAAGCAGGAGCTGATCTGGGTACCGGTGATTGGCCTGGCCTGGTGGGCCCTGGGCTTTCCGTTCATGAAGCGCTACTCCAAGGCCTACCTGGAAAAGCATCCGGAGAAAAAGGGCAAGGACCTGGAAACCACCCGCAAGACCTGCGCGAAGTTCCGCAACAACCCGGTGGGGATCTTCAACTTCGTCGAAGGCACACGCTTCACCGAGGGCAAGCATGCTCAGCAGCAGTCGCCGTTCCGCTACCTGCTCAAACCCAAGGCCGGCGGTATCGCCTTTGTCCTGGATGCCATGGGCGAGCAATTGCAATCGATCATCGATGTGACCATCCACTACCCCGCTGGACGCCCCGGTTTCTGGGACCTGCTGTGCGGCAGGGTCAAGGATGTGGTGGTGCGCTTTGAGGAAGTGCAGATTCCGCCGCAGTTCATTGGCAAGAACTACGAGCAGGACACGGCCTATCGCCAGGAATTCCAGGGCTGGATCAACCAGCAGTGGCTGGACAAGGATGCGCTGCTGGAAGTGCTGCATCGCGAGTATCCGGCCAAACCCTGAGGGCCTCTTCGCTGGCAAGCCAGCTCCTACACAGAGGTCCGTAGGAGCCGGCTTGCCGGCGAACGCTATCTGAAGCGCACAAAAAAGCCCGCAGCCGATCACTCGGCTGCGGGCTTTTTGCTACGGCTTAGATCGCGCCGTGTTTACGCAGCAGATCCAGCACCAGCTTGACGCCGTCTTCCAACGACAGCGCCTGGGTGTCGATCACCAGATCGGCATTGAGCGGCACGTCATACGGGAAGGATTCGCCCGGGATGTTGTCCCCAGCGGCAGCGTACAGCCCCTGCGGATCACGCTCGGCGCACACCGCAGGCGATGCCTGGACGTAAACCGTCAACAGACGATCCTTGCCGATCAGGTCCTTGGCCTGCTCGCGCCCTTCGGCACTCGGCGCCACGAACGCGGCCAGGGTCAGCAGGCCGGCTTCGTTGAACTGGCGGGCAACGTGAGCCGCACGACGCCAGTTCTCGGTCCGCCCGGCACGATCCTGTGGCAGGCCCTTGTTCAGGTCATGCCGCAGGTTCTGGCCATCGAGCACATACACCGCGCGCCCCATGTCGAACAGCTTGCGCTCCACCGCGTAGGCCAGGGTGCTCTTGCCCGCGCCCGAAAGGCCGCTGAACAGCACGGTTGCCGGTTGCTGGCCGAAACGCTGAGCACGCTCTTCAGTGGCCACATGGGCCAGCTTGCCGTGGTGGGTGGCGCTGCCATGGGCCACTGGCTGGGCGATGATCATGCCGGCGCCGACGGTGCCGTTGGTCAAGCGGTCGATGACAATGAAAGCACCCGTGGTGCGGTTGCTTTCATAGCCGTCCAGGGCGATCGGCGCGTCGAGGCTGACCTTGACCTTGCCGATCTCGTTCAGTTGCAGCGCACTGGCCGCCCCCTCTTCCAGGGTGTTCACATCGACCTTGTGAACGATGCTGGCAATCGAGCCCGGCACGTAGCTGGTAGCACGCTTGATGTCGTACTTCTTGCCCGGCAGCATCGGTTCTTCAGCCATCCACACCAGCATGGCTTCGAAGCTGTCGGTGACCGGCGGCACGCTGTCGGCATGCACCAGCAGGTCGCCGCGGGAGATGTCGATCTCGTCTTCCATGGTCAGGGTCACGGCCTGGCCGGGGCCGGCCTGCTCCAGCTCACCCTCGAAGGTGACGATGGACTTGACCCGGCTGCTCTTGCCCGACGGCAGCACCACGACTTCGTCGCCCTTGTGCACGATGCCGCTGGCCAGGGTGCCGGCAAAACCACGGAAGTTCAGGTTCGGACGGTTGACGTATTGCACCGGGAAACGCAGGTCGGTGAAATTGCGGTCGCCCGCCACTTCCACGGTCTCGAGGATTTCCATCAGCGACTGCCCGGTGTACCAGGGCGAACGCTCGCTCTTGTTCACCACGTTGTCGCCCTTGAGCGCCGACATCGGTACGAAGTGCAGACTGGTGGGCTGCAGCTTCAGACCCTGGGCAAATTTCAGGTAGTCGGCCTTGATCGACTCGAACACGCCTTCATCGAAGTCCTTGAGGTCCATCTTGTTGATGGCCACGACGATGTGCTTGATCCCCAGCAACGAGGCGATGAAGCTGTGGCGACGGGTCTGGGTCTGCACGCCGTAGCGGGCGTCCACCAGGATGATCGCCAGGTCACAGGTGGAAGCACCGGTGGCCATGTTGCGGGTGTACTGCTCATGGCCGGGGGTGTCGGCGATGATGAACTTGCGCTTGGCGGTGGAGAAATAGCGGTAGGCGACATCGATGGTGATGCCCTGCTCGCGCTCGGCCTGCAGGCCATCCACCAGCAACGCCAGGTCGATGTCGTCACCGGTGGTGCCGACCTTCTTCGAATCCCGGGTGATGGCTTCCAGATGGTCTTCGTAGATCATCTTCGAGTCGTGCAGCAGACGCCCGATCAGGGTGCTCTTGCCGTCATCGACGTTACCGCAGGTCAAAAAGCGCAGCAGCTCTTTACGTTCGTGCTGGCCCAGGTACGCGAGGATGTCCTCGCTGATCAAATCAGATTGATGCGACATGACAGCCCCTTAGAAATAACCTTGACGTTTCTTGTCTTCCATCGAGCCGGCGCCATCGTGGTCGATGACCCGGCCCTGGCGCTCGGAAGTTCGCGTCAGGAGCATTTCCTGGATGATGTCCGTCAGGCTCTCGGCCTCGGACTCCACCGCGCCCGTCAACGGGTAGCAGCCAAGGGTACGGAAACGCACTTTCTTCTTGACGATGCGGGCTTTCTCTTCATCGGACAGATGCTCGAGGATGCGCTCGTCATCGATCATGATCAGGGTGCCGTTCTTCTCGATCACTTCACGCTCGGCGGCGAAGTACAGCGGCACGATCGGGATGCCTTCCAGATAGATGTATTGCCAGATGTCCAGCTCGGTCCAGTTGGACAGCGGGAACACGCGGATCGATTCGCCCTTGTTGACCTTGCCGTTGTAGACGTTCCACAGCTCGGGGCGCTGGTTCTTCGGGTCCCAGCGGTGCTTGCTGTCGCGGAACGAGTAGACGCGCTCCTTGGCGCGGGACTTCTCTTCATCGCGACGGGCACCGCCGAATGCGGCGTCGAAACCGTGCTTGTCCAGAGCCTGCTTGAGGCCCTCGGTCTTCATGATGTCGGTGTGCTTGGCACTGCCGTGGGTGAAGGGGTTGATGCCCTGGGCCACGCCGTCAGGGTTGACGTGGGTGATCAGGTCCAGCCCCAGTTCCTCGACCATGCGGTCGCGGAACTTGTACATTTCCTGGAATTTCCACTGGGTATCGACGTGCATCACCGGGAACGGCAGCTTGCCGGGGAAGAACGCCTTGCGGGCCAGATGCAACATCACGGCGGAGTCTTTACCGATGGAGTACAGCATCACCGGGTTGTCGAACTCGGCGGCCACCTCGCGGATGATGTGGATGCTTTCCGCCTCCAGCTGTTTCAGATGCGTCAGTTTGTCGACCATGGCTACTCACGAAAGCTTTCTTATGGACGGCCATCGGGCCGTGTTCGAGCGGGGCATGCTAGCACAGCGACCTGCTTCTAATCAGGGCGCCAACTAGAACGAAACGATATATGAATATACCGCCCGGTTAGGCATCAAAACACCTGACCAGACGGCCGACGCAGGAGCTGGCTTGCCAGCGAAGGCGCTTTCAGACGCACCTCAAGGCTCAAGACCTTTTCGCCGACAAGCCGGCCCCTACACGGGGTCAGATCGGGTTGGGGCAGTCGATGAACAGGTGCTCCAGGGCAAAGCGCCGGGCCAGGTAGTCGCCCAGGGCCTGGACGCCATAACGCTCGGTAGCGTGGTGACCGGCAGCAATGAAGCTGATGTCGTTTTCCCGGGCGCTGTGGAAGGTCTGTTCCGAAGCCTCACCACTCAGATACAGGTCGACGCCGGCCTGGACCGCCTGGTCGATGTAGCCCTGGCCGCCGCCGGTGCACCAGCCGACCCGGCGGATCATCTCGCTGCCTTCGATCAGCAACGGTTCGCGGCCCATCACTTCCTGCACTCGCCGGGCAAAATCCCGTGCAGTCAGGGGCTCGCTGAGTGAGCCCACCAGGCCAACGACCTTGGGATTGTCCGGGTCCAACGGGCCTTCCACGGTGATATCCAGCTGTCGGGCCAGTTGCACGTTGTTGCCTACCTCTGGGTGCAGGTCCAGGGGCAAGTGATAGGCCAGCAGGCTGATGTCGTGCTTGAGCAGGGTTTTCAGCCTACGCTGCTTCATTCCGGTGATGCAGGGGTTCTCGCCTTTCCAGAAATAACCGTGATGCACCAGGACCAGATCGGCCTTGGCCTCCACCGCTGCGTCCAGCAACGCCTGGCTGGCGGTCACGCCGCTGACGATGCGCATCACCTGCGGGCGTCCTTCGACTTGCAAGCCATTGGGGCAGTAGTCGGCGATGCGTGAACTGCCCAGGTAGCGGTCCGCTTCTTCCACCAATGTGCTCAGGGCAACGGCCATAAAAGACTCCTAAATATCCCGTTCAGAGGCGCGCGCGGCCTCGTATAATGCGCGACATTATGGGCCGTGCGCAGCCCTTCGTAACCACCCAGGACTTGCTCAATGCTCAAGGCTCTGCGTTTTTTTGGCTGGCCGCTACTGGCCGGCGTGCTTATCGCGTTGTTGATTATTCAGCGTTATCCGCAATGGGTCGGGTTGCCCAGCCTGGACGTCAACCTGCAGCAAGCTCCGCAAACCACCAGCACCCAGCAGGGGCCCGTGTCCTACGCCGATGCGGTCGTGATTGCCGCGCCTGCGGTGGTCAACCTGTACACCACCAAGGTGATCAACAAGCCTGCGCATCCGCTGTTTGAGGACCCCCAGTTCCGACGCTTCTTCGGCGACAACCTGCCCAAGCAGCAGCGCATGGAGTCGAGCCTGGGCTCGGGGGTGATCATGAGCCCCGAAGGCTACCTGCTGACCAACAACCACGTGACCTCCGGTGCCGAACAGATCGTGGTGGCGCTCAAGGATGGCCGTGAAACCCTGGCAAGGGTCATCGGCAGCGATCCGGAAACCGACCTGGCGGTGCTCAAGATAGACCTGAAAAAACTGCCTTCGATCACTGTCGGCCGCTCGGAAAACGTTCGCGTCGGCGACGTCGCCCTGGCCATCGGCAACCCGTTCGGGGTCGGCCAGACCGTGACCATGGGCATCATCAGCGCCACCGGGCGCAACCAGTTGGGCCTGAACAACTACGAAGACTTCATCCAGACCGACGCCGCGATCAATCCGGGCAACTCCGGTGGCGCACTGGTAGACGCCAACGGCAACCTGACCGGGATCAACACCGCCATCTTCTCCAAATCCGGCGGTTCCCAGGGCATCGGCTTCGCGATCCCGATCAAACTGGCCATGGAGGTGATGAAATCGATCATCGAGCATGGCCAGGTGATCCGTGGCTGGCTGGGCATCGAAGTGCAGCCGCTGACCCAGGAGCTGGCCGAGTCCTTCGGCCTGGCCGGGCGTCCCGGGATCGTGGTGGCCGGGATCTTCCGCGACGGTCCGGCGCAGAAAGCCGGTATGCAATTGGGAGACGTGATCCTCAGCATCGACGGCGAACCCGCCGGCGATGGTCGTCGCTCCATGAATCAGGTGGCGCGGATCAAGCCGACGGACAAAGTCTCGATCCAGGTCATGCGCAACGGCAAGGAGCTCAAGCTGACCGCAGAAATCGGCCTGCGTCCGCCACCCGCACCGGTCAAAGAAGAAGAGTGAATGTGCGCCCGGCCATGCCGGGCTAACAGCATACATTCTCATTGGTCATGTTATATTGTTTCAATATTGCTATTGGAACAGCCCGATGACGTCCCGAAAAATCCTCCCCCTGGCAGGCCTGACCCTAGGCCTGCTGGCAGACCCCCTGCTCGCCGAAGAACCGCAGTCGCTGGAACTTGAAACCACGCGCATCACCACCGAATACGAATCGGCCACCGGCCCGGTCAGAGGCTATCGTGCCACTCGCTCGGCCAGCGCCACCAAGACCGACACAGCCATTCGTGACATCCCGCAATCCATCAGCGTGATCCCCGCCAGCGTGCTCAAGGACCTGGGCAGCAGCAATGTCGAACGGGCCCTGGAGTTTGCTGGCGGAGTCTCCAAGCAGAACAACTTCGGCGGGCTGACCCTATATGAGTACAGCATCCGTGGTTTCACCACCTCGGAGTTCTATAAGGACGGTTTCAGCGCCAACCGCGGTTATCCCAGCACCCCGGATGCCGCCAATATCGAGCGCATCGAAGTACTCAAAGGCCCGGCGGCCAGCCTCTACGGCCGAGGCGATCCCGGCGGCACGGTGAACATCGTCACCAAGAAACCCCAGCCCGAGCCTTTCGCCACCCTGCAGTCCAGCGCCGGCAGCTGGGATCGCTACCGCACCTCTCTGGACCTCAATACTCCACTGGATGACCAGGGCAACCTGCTGTCCCGGGTGAACCTGGCAGTCGAGGACAACCATAGCTTCCGCGATCACGTGGACAGCCGCCGGGTGTTCGTCGCCCCTTCCTTCAGTTGGCAACTGAACCCGGACACCAGCCTGCTGGTGGAGAGCGAATTCGTGCGTCACAGCTCGACCTTCGACCGCGGCATCGTCGCGCCCAACAACCGCTGGAGCGGCGTCTCGCGCTCGACCTTCCTCGGTGAACCCAGCGACGGCAACATCGACAACCACAACAACATGCTCCAGGCCGCCCTGGAACATCACCTCAACGACAGCTGGAAGCTGCGCCTGGCCAGCCACTACAAGGAAGGCAAGTTGTGGGGCTTTGCCTCGGAAACCCGCCCGCTGAATGCCAACCAGCACACAGTCAACCGGCGCTACCGCGAGCGCGATAACAACTGGCACGACAGCATCACCCAACTGGAACTGCGCGGCCTGTTCGACATCGGCAGTTGGCAGCACGAGCTGCTGATCGGCAGCGAATATGAGAACTACCGCAAGAACGAGCGGGTCACCAGCATTGCCGGCGGCGCCTATGCCGTCGATATCTACGACCCAATCTACGGTCAGGCCAAGCCCAACGGCAAACGCTCCGGCACGGACTTTTTCGAGCATGTCGAAAGCCAGGCCCTCAACCTGCAGGACCAGATCATCTTCACTGACCGCCTGCGCGGCATGATCGGCGCCCGCTTTGAACACTTCGAGCAAAAGATCGACGACCACACCACCGGCAAGCGCAGCCGCCAGACTCACGACGCCCTGACCCAGCGCGCCGGCCTGCTGTATCAACTGACTCCGCAGTTGGGGCTGTTCGCCAACGCCTCCACCTCGTTCAAGCCCAACAACGGGCTGGATGCGGCAGGCAAGTCGTTCAAGCCCGAGGAAGGCGTCGGTTATGAAGTGGGGATCAAGAGCGAGCTGTTCGACGAACGCCTGAGTGCGACCCTCGCCGCCTTCCATATCGACAAGGAAAACGTCCTGGCCCTGGACCCCGGCACCGACGCCAGCCGCGCCATGGGCAAGGCCCGCAGCCAGGGCTTCGATGCGCAAGTGACCGGCCAGTTGACCGACGCGGTTCGGGTGATCGGTGCCTATGCGCTGATCGATGCCGAGGTCACCAAGGGCGATCGGGCGATCCCTGCCGGCAGCCGCATACTCGGCGTGGCCAAGCACAGTGGCAGCCTGCTGGGCGTCTATGAGTTCCAGGACGGCCGGTTCAAAGGCTCGGACGTCGGCGCCGCCCTGACCTACGTCGGCGATCGCTCGGGCGAGGCCGGAGGCAGCTTCGAGTTGCCGGCCTACCGCACCCTGGACCTGCTGGCTCACTACAAGGCCAGCGATAACCTGACCCTGGGCCTGAACCTGAACAACCTGTTCGACGAGAAGTACTACGAGCGCTCCTACAGCAACTACTGGGTCAACCCCGGCGAGCCGCGCAACTTCACCGTCAGCCTGACACTCAACCTGTAGCCGGAAATCGCCATGCACAACCTCAAATCAATCGCCCTGCTGGGCCTGCTCGCTACGCTGGGTACAACCCAGGCCTGGGCCCACGGTCTGTGGACCGAACAGCGCCGCGGCAATATCGAAGTGGTCTACGGCCACGGTGCCGAAGACGACGCCTTCAAGGCCAAGAAGGTCAGCGGTGCCTGGGCCTACGACGGCGCGGCCAGAATGATTCCGGTGAGCGTGCAACGCCTGGCCGACCACGCGCGCCTGCAACCACTCAAACCACCGGCGGCCCTGGCCGTGGCACTGGATAACGGTCCGTGGTCGCAGACGGCGGACAAGCGCTGGATCAACCAGGGGCGCAGTAAAGTCCCGGGGGCTATCGCCTCGACCCACACCTTCAAGTACAGCCTGGCGATCTATCAGCCGGGGGCGAAGCTGCCCAAACTGGAACAGCTCAAACTGCTGATTCTGCCGGAAGTCGACCCGCTGACCGTGGGCCAGGGCAACAGCCTGCCGGTGCGGGTACTGCTGGATGGGCAGCCCGTGGCCGGGGTCAAGTTGATTGGAGACTACCGCAATGCACCGAGCACCCTGAGCACCGAAACCGATGCCCAGGGACGCGCTCAAGTGTTGGTGAGAAATGAAGGCCTGAACGTGATCGCTGCCGAGCTTGAAGTGCCGCTCAAGGACAACCCGGATGTGGCGTCACGCGGACTGTTCAGCTCCCTGACCTTCCTCGGCGAACCGCACCACGAATGAGGGCAGCCGGGGGCTGCAGCAACAAGCGGCAAGTTTGTGGCTGCAAGCGAGAAGCTCCAAGCATTTGCTCTGGGCTTCTAGCTTGCAGCTTGCGGCTTAGAGCTGCCCCAATCCGTCGATCAGCGCCTGATTCTGCTCCGGCGTGCCGATGCTGATCCGCAGGAATTGGGCGATCCGTTCCTGCTTGAAGTGACGCACGATCACCCCCTGCTCCCGCAGCTTGGCGGCAAGACCTGCTGCGTCGTGCTGCGGGTGGCGGGCAAAGATGAAGTTGGCTGCCGATGGCAGCACTTCGAAGCCCTTGGCCTGCAACTGCGCGATCACCCACTCACGGCTGTCGATCACCAGTTGGCAGGTCTGGGTGAAGTACTCGCGATCCTCGAAGGCCGCTGCTGCGCCAACAATGGCCAGACGATCCAGAGGGTAGGAGTTGAAGCTGTTCTTGATCCGCTCCAGGGCCTCGATCAGATCCGGGTGCCCCACCGCCAGGCCCACCCGCAAGCCAGCCAGGGAACGGGATTTGGACAGAGTCTGGGTCACCAGCAGGTTTGGGTAGCGGTCCACCAGACTGATGGCGGTCTGGCCACCGAAGTCGATATAGGCCTCGTCCACGACCACCACCGAATCCGGGCTGGCCTGGAGGATCTGCTCCACTGCGTCCAGGGCCAGCAGACAGCCGGTGGGCGCGTTCGGGTTGGGGAAGATGATCCCGCCATTGGGTTTGGCATAGTCAGCGACGCAGATCTGGAACTGCGGGTCCAGCGGCACCGCTTCGAAGTCGATGCCGTACAGGCCGCAGTAGACCGGGTAGAAGCTGTAGCTGATGTCCGGGAACAGCAACGGCTTATCCTGCTGCAGCAAGCCATGGAAAATGTGCGCCAGGACTTCGTCGGAACCGTTGCCGAGGAATACCTGGTTGCCCTGCACCCCGTAATAGCTGGCCACCGCCTGTTTGAGCAGGTCACTGTTGGGATCGGGGTACAGGCGCAGGTTGTCATTGAGCTCAGCCTGCATCGCCGCCAGGGCCTTGGGCGACGGGCCATAGGGGTTTTCGTTGGTGTTGAGCTTGACCAGTTTGGTCAGCTTGGGTTGTTCGCCCGGCACGTAGGGCACCAGGTTCTTGACGAACGGACTCCAGAATTTGCTCATGTTCATTGCCCCTGGTCTTGGTCATCGACGATGCGGTATTCGGCGCTGCGGGCGTGGGCAGTCAGCGACTCGCCACGGGCCAGCACCGAGGCGGTTCGGCCCAGCTCGGACGCGCCCTGCTCGGAGCAGAAGATGATCGACGAGCGTTTCTGGAAGTCATACACCCCCAGCGGTGAAGAGAAGCGCGCAGTGCCGGAGGTTGGCAGCACGTGGTTCGGCCCGGCGCAGTAATCCCCCAGCGCTTCGCTGGTGTGGCGGCCCATGAAGATCGCCCCGGCGTGGCGGATCTGCGGCAGCCAGGCTTGCGGGTCGGCCACGGACAACTCCAGGTGCTCGGGGGCAATGCGGTTGGCCACTTCAATGGCCTGCTGCATGTCACGAACCTTGATCAGGGCGCCACGGCCATTGATCGAGGTGTTGATGATTTCCGCGCGCTCCATGGTCGGCAGCAGTTTGGCGATGCTCGCCGCCACCTTGTCGAGGAACTCGGCGTCCGGGCTGACCAGGATCGCCTGGGCGTCTTCGTCGTGCTCGGCCTGGGAAAACAGGTCCATGGCGATCCAGTCCGGATCGGTCTGGCCATCGCAGACCACGAGGATCTCCGACGGGCCGGCGATCATGTCGATGCCGACCTGGCCGAACACGTGGCGCTTGGCGGTAGCCACATAGATGTTGCCCGGGCCGACGACCTTGTCCACCTGGGGCACGCTTTCGGTGCCATAGGCCAGCGCGGCCACAGCCTGGGCGCCGCCGATGGTGAACACCCGGTCGACTCCGGCGATGCAGGCGGCGGCCAGCACCAGTTCGTTGACTTCACCACGGGGGGTCGGCACCACCATCACCACCTCGGTGACACCCGCGACCTTGGCCGGAATCGCGTTCATCAGCACCGACGACGGGTAGGAGGCCTTGCCCCCCGGCACATACAGGCCGGCGCGGTCCAGCGGCGTGACCTTCTGGCCCAGCACCGTGCCGTCGGCCTCGGTGTAGGTCCAGGAGTCCTGCTTCTGTTTCTCGTGATAGCTGCGCACCCGCGCCGCGGCCTTTTCCAGGGCTTCGCGCTGAGCCACGGTGATCCGGGTCAGGGCCAGTTCCAGACGCTCGCGAGGCAGGATCAGGTCTGCCATGGAAGCCACTTGCAGGCCGTCGAAGCGCTGAGTGAACTCCACCAGCGCCGCATCGCCGCGCTCACGCACGGCCTTGATGATATCCAGCACCCGCTGATTGACCGAATCGTCAGAGACACTTTCCCAGCTCAGCAGATGATCCAGATGACGGGCGAAATCCGGGTCGGCAGCGTTGAGTCGGCGAATTGCAGTCGGAGCGGTCATAGCGAAGGCCTCAATGATTGGCGAGTGCACAAAAGGGCAAGCTTGGATTTGCAAAGCTCAGGCGCCGCAAGACTACCAAGCCATCCGCGTGGGCACCTGAGCATTCTGGCTATGACGCGGATAGATGGGCGCGGCTCAAGGCCACGCATGTGAATCAGCCGCGGTGTCGCGATTCCACTGCCTTGCGCAGGGTATCGATCAACGCCTGGATACGGGCGTGCTGCATCTTCATGGAAGCTTTGTTGACCACCAGGCGGGAGCTGATGGTGGCAATCAGTTCCTGAGGCTCCAGACCATTGGCCCGCAGGGTGTTTCCGGTGTCGACCACGTCGATGATCTTGTCTGCCAGACCGATCAGCGGTGCCAGCTCCATCGAGCCGTAAAGCTTGATGATGTCTACCTGACGGCCCTGCTCGGCGTAGTAACGCTTGGCCACATTGACGAACTTGGTGGCCACACGCAGGCGGCCCTTGGGTTCTGCGGCGCCAATAGCACCGGCAGTCATCAGCTTGCACTGGGCAATCTGCAGGTCCAGCGGTTCGTACAGGCCCTGGCCGGTGTACTCCATCAGGACGTCCTTGCCGGCCACCCCGAGGTCGGCAGCGCCATGCTCGACATAGGTCGGCACGTCAGTGGCACGTACGATCAGCAGGCGAACGTCGTCCTGGGTCGTGGGGATGATCAGTTTGCGGCTCTTGTCCGGATTCTCGGTTGGCACGATGCCCGCTTCAGCCAGAAGCGGCAACGTGTCGTCGAGGATACGGCCCTTGGACAGTGCGATGGTCAACATGAGTAACGTAAGTCCTTATGCGGCGACTGATGCCCGGACGCAAACGGCGCCAGACATGCGTCGAGCCTGAAGACAGGCTCGACGTGGAACAGATTCGACTGTGGGCACCTCCTTGTGCCCATGCAACTAGCCCGGTACGCGGCGGATCTTGGCGCCGAGCATCTGCAGCTTCTCTTCGATGCACTCATAACCACGGTCGATGTGGTAGATGCGATCGATCAGGGTGTCGCCTTCGGCCATCAGGGCCGAGATCACCAGGCTGGCCGAGGCCCGCAGGTCGGTGGCCATGACTGGCGCGCCCTTGAGGATCTCGGTACCAGTGACGATGGCAGTATTGCCTTCGACCTGGATCTTGGCGCCCATGCGGTGCAGTTCATAAACATGCATGAAGCGGTTTTCGAAGATGGTCTCGATCACCGCGCCAGTGCCTTCGGCAATCGCGTTCAGGGAAATGAACTGCGCCTGCATGTCGGTCGGGAACGCTGGGTACGGAGCGGTACGCACGTTGACCGCCTTGGGGCGCTTGCCGTGCATGTTGAGTTCGATCCAGTCGCTGCCGGTGGTAACTTCAGCGCCCGCTTCCTTGAGTTTTTCCAGAACAGCTTCAAGGATGGTCGGATCGGTGTCCTTGACCTTGACCCGGCCGCCGGTGACGGCTGCAGCCACCAGGTAGGTGCCGGTTTCGATACGGTCAGGCATCACTTTGTAGATCGCCGAATGTAGACGCTCGACGCCATCGATGGTGATGGTATCGGTGCCGGCACCGGAAATCTTCGCGCCCATGGCGATCAGGAAGTTCGCCAGGTCGACGACTTCAGGTTCGCGGGCGGCGTTCTGCAGCACGCTGCGGCCCTTGGCCAAGGCGGCGGCCATCATGATGTTTTCGGTACCGGTCACGCTCACGGTATCGAAGAAGAAGTTCGCGCCACGCAGGCCGCCTTCAGGCGCCTTGGCCTTGATGTAGCCGCCCTCAACGTCGATCACTGCGCCCATGGCTTCCAGGCCACGGATGTGCAGGTCTACCGGACGCGAACCGATGGCGCAACCGCCAGGCAGGGCCACTTCGGCTTCGCCGAAACGGGCAACCATCGGGCCCAGTACCAGGATCGAGGCGCGCATGGTTTTCACCAGCTCGTACGGCGCCACCAGGGTCTTGATGGTGCGCGGATCGATTTCGACGCTCAGTTTCTCGTCGATCACCGGCTCGATGCCCATGCGACCGAACAGCTCGATCATGGTGGTGATGTCGTGCAGGTGCGGAAGGTTGGCCACGGTGACCGGGCCATCGCACAGCAGGGTTGCCGCCAGAATCGGCAGCGCGGAGTTCTTGGCCCCGGAAATGCGGATCTCGCCATCAAGGCGAACGCCGCCGGTAATAATCAATTTATCCATAACAGTCTCGACGCCCTTGGGCTCAGGTGCGCTCGGCCCAGGCCGCGCGGCTGAAAAATTTCATAGTGATCGCGTGGATGCTGCCATCGGCAATCCATGGATTCAAATGGGCATAGATGCTTTGCTGACGCTTCACCGGGCTCAAGGCCGACAGTTCGTCGCTAATCACGTTCAGCTGAAAGTTGCAGCCTTCGCCCTCAACTTCTACCTGAGCTCCGGGCAGCTTTCCCTCAAGAAAGCTCTTCACTTCGTTGGCCTGCATGCTCAACCTCAATCGGCGCCCTGTGCGCGCGGGTCGGACATCATACAAAAAAGCCCCGCGCCTGCGAACCCCGCATAGCAGGACTCTGACGGGGGGCTTCTATATAGATGTGGGTTACTACGGATGGAGGAGGATCTCGGTGACCCCGGATACTTCGGCAATTTCCCGCATGTCCTCGGGCAAGGCACGCACACTCACCGCCTTGCCGAGGTCCTGGGCATCACGCATGAAGGCCAGCAACAGGGCCAGGCCGACACTGCTGGACTTTTCCACTGCCGAGCAATCCAGCACCAATGCCGCAGCCGGGCTCGACTTGATCAATGCCTGGCCCTGCTTGCGCAGACCCGGGCCGCTGCGGTAATCCAGCACACCGCTGATCAGCAACTCCCCGGCGTCCCCGAGGCGTACGGCGGACTCGCTCATTGCGCAGCCTTATGTGCGGCGTCTTCGGTGACTTCCTTGGCCTTGGCCACTTCGCCGGCCCAGCCGTCGATGGTCTTGTCCAGGTTGTTGCCGTTACGCTGCATGGCGTCGGCGAACTGATCACGGAACAGCTTGCCGATATTGATGCCGTTAATGATCACGTTGCGCACTTTCCACTCGTCGTTGATCTTCTCCAGGGTGTAGGACACCGGGTAGATCGCGCCGTTGTTGCCTTTGACCTGCATATCCACGCTGGTACGGGTACCGCTTTCATCCTTGGCAGGAGAAACCGTGATGCCCTGGTTGTTGTACTCCAGCAAGGCATTGCCGTAGAACTGCATCAGGCTGCGCTTGAAGTTTTCCTGGAAGCGCGTCATCTGCTCCGGGGTTGCCTTGCGCGAATACTTCACGGTCATGATGCTGCGAGAGATGCCATCGGCGTCCACCACCGGCCCGACAATACCGTTCAAGGCGTTGTAGAAGTCGTTCGGGCTTTGCTTGTACTTCTCTTTATTGGCCGCCAGGTCCGCCAGCAGACGAGTGGTCGTGTCCTGCACCAGATCATGCGCGGAAGGCGTGCTTGCCGCATTGGCCAGCAACGGCAGGGCCGCCAGCAAGACCAACAAGCCACGTCGCAAGATAGAGATCATCGAAAAACTCCTCATTTGGCGTCTTTGCTAACGGTATTGAGCAGGAATTTACCGATCAGGTCCTCCAGCACCAGCGACGACTGGGTGTCGTGGATGGTTCCACCATCCTTGAGCAAGGCTTCTTCCCCGCCCACGCTGATACCGATGTATTTCTCACCCAACAGGCCAGCAGTCAGGATAGATGCAGTGGAGTCGGTCGGCAGATTATCCACACGTTTTTCCAGTTGCATCGTCACCCGGCCGGTGAAGCTGTCACGGTCCAGATCGATCGCCGTGACCTTGCCGATGGTCACACCGGCCATGGTCACCTTAGCTCTGACCGTCAAACCGGCGATATTGTCGAAGTAGGCGTAAAGTTTATAGGTATCGGTGCTCGCAGTCGGAGACAAGCCACTGACCCGCAGGGCAAGCAACAGCAAAGCCAGGATGCCGGCCAGCAGGAAAAGGCCGACACCGATTTCCAGGGTGCGGTTTTGCATCAGAAATCTCCAAACATCAAGGCGGTCAGAATAAAGTCCAAGCCGAGTACGGCCAACGAGGCATACACCACGGTCTTGGTAGTGGCACGGCTGATCCCCTCTGAAGTGGGCTCACAGTCGTAGCCTTGGAATACGGCGATCCAGGTCACTACAAACGCAAAAACAATACTTTTGATCACACCGTTGAGCACGTCACCACTGAAGGTCACGCTGTTCTGCATGTTCGCCCAGTAGGAACCGTCATAGACGCCCAGCCAGTCGACAGCCACCCAGGAACCGCCCCAGATACCCACCACGCTGAAAATCATCGCCAGCAACGGCAGGGATATGAAGCCCGCCCACAGGCGTGGCGCAATGATGTACTTGAGCGGGTCGACCCCGATCATCTCCAGGCTGGAGAGTTGCTCGGTGGACTTCATGTTGCCGATTTCCGCGGTCAGCGCCGAACCGGCACGACCGGCAAACAGCAACGCAGTCACCACCGGCCCCAACTCCCGCAGCAAGGTCAGGGCAACCATTTGCCCGACGGCCTGCTCCGAACCGTAGCTGGAGAGAATATTGAAGCCCTGCAGCGCCAGCACCATGCCGATGAAAATCCCGGACACGACGATGATCACCAGAGACATCACGCCCACGGAGTGCAGCTGTTTGACCAGCAGGCCAAAGCTGCCGCCAATGCCGCCACGCCCCAGCAGCGCATGAAACAGGAACAGCGTGGAACGCCCCAGTACCGCCAGGACATCGATGCCTGAACGACCGAAGAGGCGAATCCTCTCGATTAACGATATTTTGCGCATCAGCGCTTCCCCAGGAGATCTGCGCGGTAATCCGTCGCTGGAAAGTGAAACGGCACCGGGCCGTCGGGATCGCCCTTCATGAATTGACGGATACGCGGATTGTCGGAGTCCATCAGTTCGTCAGGAGTTCCCTGCCCCAGTACCTGGCCATCACCTACTACATAGAGGTAATCGGCAATGCTCGCGGTTTCCGCAAGATCATGGGAAACCAGGATGCTGGTAATGCCCAGGGCATCGTTGAGCAAACGGATCAGGCGCACCAATACGCCCATGGCGATGGGGTCCTGGCCAACGAAGGGCTCGTCATACATGAGGATTTGCGGATCCAGGGCAATGGCACGAGCCAGAGCAACACGGCGCTTCATGCCGCCGGACAGCTCGTCAGGCATCAGGTCCACTGCGCCGCGCAGGCCCACGGCCTGCAGCTTGAGCAGGACAATGTCACGGATCATTTCGTCCGGCAGTTGGGTATGCACACGTAGCGGAAAGGCTACGTTCTCGAACACGTCCAGGTCGGTGAACAGCGCGCCGCTCTGGAACAGAACGCCCATTTGCTTGCGCGCATCGAACAGATCACTGCGCGAGAGGGTCGGCAGATTCTGGCCGTTGACCCACACTTCGCCGCTGCTGGGCCGCAACTGCATGCCCATCAAGCGCAACAGGGTGGTTTTTCCGCAGCCTGAAGGCCCCATGATGCCGGTGACCTTGCCCCGCGGAATACGGATATCCACGTTATTGAAAATGCTGCGCGTACCGCGCTTGAAGGACAATCCCTTCAGCTCGACCGCGTAGGCGTTATCGGCACTCATCTAAACTCCTTGCGATGCAGCCTATCACTCGGACGCTTGGCTCCCTGCCGGGAGTACGTGCCCCTGGGCAGGCCGAACTGGCGGCGAACTATATCACTGCTGATACGGAGCCCCCAAGGCCGAAGCCGTGAACGTTCAGGTCCAAGACAGGCATAATCGGATGAATCCCAATACCAGCCGGATAAAGGCTGACGAACTTGCGTGAGGGATTTGTTCATTACCGCTATAATCGCCGCCTTTTCATCGGGCTATACGATTTCAGACATGAGCCAATCCAGCGACCTGATTCAGTCAGCACAACGCACCATCCGCCTCGAACTTCAGGCAGTAGAAGGCTTGCTGCCCCATATCGACGCAGATTTCGTACGCGCTTGCGAGATGATTCTGGCCAGCAAAGGCCGAGTGGTAGTGGTCGGCATGGGCAAATCCGGGCACATCGGCAACAAGATCGCCGCCACCCTGGCCAGCACCGGCACCACGGCTTTCTTTGTCCACCCGGCCGAAGCCAGTCATGGCGACATGGGCATGATCACTCGCGACGACGTGATCCTGGCCCTCTCCAACTCCGGCTCCACCAACGAAATCGTCACCCTGCTGCCCTTGATCAAGCGTCTGGGCATCCAGTTGATCAGCCTTACCGGCAACCCTGAGTCGCCGCTGGCCAAGGCCGCGGACGTCAACCTCAATGTGCATGTCGAGCATGAGGCCTGCCCGCTGAACCTGGCCCCTACCTCCTCTACCACAGCTGCCTTGGTGATGGGCGATGCCCTGGCCGTGGCCCTGCTGGAAGCCCGCGGCTTCACCGCCGAAGACTTCGCCTTCTCCCATCCGGGAGGTGCCCTGGGCCGCCGCCTGCTGCTCAAGGTAGAGAATGTGATGCACGAAGGCACTGAGCTGCCGCAGGTGCAACGGGGCACCCTACTCAAGGACGCGCTCATGGAGATGACCCGCAAGGGCCTGGGCATGACCGTGATCCTGGAGGCCGATGGCCGCCTGGCCGGGATCTTCACCGACGGCGACCTGCGCCGCACCCTGGATCGTGCCATCGATATCCATCACGCCACCATCGACTCGGTCATGACCCCTCACGGCAAGACTGCACGTGCCGATATGCTGGCAGCCGAAGCACTGAAGATCATGGAAGACCATAAAATCAGCGCCCTGGTGGTGGTGAACAAGGAAGACCGTCCGATCGGCGCCTTGAACATGCACGATCTGCTGCGCGCGGGAGTGATGTAATGAGTACCGACCTGCTGCAACGCGGTAAAAACATCAAGCTGGCGGTTTTCGACGTCGACGGCGTACTGACCGACGGTCGCCTGTACTTCCTTGAAGACGGCAGCGAGTTCAAGACCTTCAATACCCTCGACGGCCAGGGCATCAAGATGCTCATGGCCGCCGGAGTGCAGACAGCGATCATCAGCGGGCGCAAGACTCCAGTAGTGGAACGCCGGGCCAAGAACCTGGGGATCCCCCACCTGTACCAGGGTCGTGAAGACAAGCTGGTGGTGCTGGACGAACTTCTTGCCCAACTGGGCCTAAGCTATGAACAGGTCGCCTATCTGGGCGACGACCTGCCCGACCTGCCGGTGATCCGCCGTGTCGGTCTGGGCATGGCGGTGGCCAACGCAGCCGGCTTTGTCCGCGAGCACGCCCACGGCACCACCGTAGCCCGCGGCGGCGAAGGCGCTGCCCGGGAGTTCTGCGAGCTGATCCTGCAAGCCCAGGACCGCCTTGAAGCAGCCAACGCCGCTTACCTATAGAGCCCACCCATGCTGAGTAAAAAGATTCGCAACATCCTGATATTCGGGATCATCGCCCTGCTGTTCGCGGCGGTCGGTTACTGGAACATCAGCCCAGAGCGCTTCCTCGACAAGCCGGTAGTGCAGGTCGACGAGAACGCCATCGACTATTACGTGATCAACGCCCGCAGCGTGCAGTACCTGCCTGACGGCAAGCTGCAGTACGAAATGACCTCGGACAAAGTGGAGCACGTCAAGGCCAGCGAAGTGACGCTGCTGACCAAACCGGACCTGCAGATGTACCGCGGCACCACTTTCCCCTGGCACGTCCAGAGCGAGCGAGGCGAAGTCAATCCGGACGGCACCGAGGTCGAACTGATCGATTCGGTACGGGTTTCCCGCACCGATGAGCACAACCGCAACCTGCTGATCACCACCAGCCGCATGACAGTATTCCCGCAGAAGCAATATGCGCAGACCGAGCAAGCCGTTAGAATCGACGGCGCCGGCGGCGTGACTACGGCCAAGGGAATGAAAGCGTATTTGAAAGACGGCAGGATGAACCTGCTATCGAACGTAAGAGGACAGTATGAGGCTCGTTAAAACCCTCCCTATTTTGCTCAGTCTGGGCGCAGCACTGGGAAGCGTGAGCGCCTGGGCTCTGCCGAACGATAGCCAACAGCCGATCCGCATCCAGGCCGACGACGCCCAGTTGGACGACAAGAACGGCGTGGCCACCTACAAGGGCGATGTGATCATCACCCAGGGTTCGATGAAGATCACCGGCAACACCGTGACCATCACCCGAGCCAAGAGCGGCGAAATCGACGTAGTGACGTCGGTGGGCAACCTCGCCTACTTCGAGCAGTTGCAGAAGCAGACCGACCCGAAACCGGTTCAGGCCTACGCTGTGACCATCCAGTACCACGCTCAGCAGAATCGCATCGTGCTGATCGACAAGGCCAAGGTCATCAACGACGGCAACACCACCGAAGGCGAGAAGATCGTCTACGACACCGTCAAGCAAGTGGCTAACGCCGGTCGCGCCAATGGCAGCTCGGTCACCGCACCACGTCCGCGGATCGACATGGTCATCCAGCCGAAAAAGAAAACCGACGAGCAAAAGGCCCAGTAATGGCAACTCTGAAAGCTCAGCACCTGGCCAAGAGCTACAAGAGCCGCCAGGTCGTGCGTGATGTCAGCCTGTCCATCGACAGCGGCCAGATCGTCGGCCTGCTCGGCCCCAACGGCGCCGGCAAGACCACCTGCTTCTACATGATCGTCGGCCTGGTCCAGGCCGATCAGGGCCGCGTCCTGATCGACGACCTGGATGTCAGCCACCAACCGATGCACGGTCGCGCTCGCGCCGGCATCGGCTACCTGCCCCAGGAAGCTTCGATCTTCCGCAAGCTGTCGGTGGCCGACAACATCATGGCCATCCTCGAGACCCGCAAGGAACTCGACAAGGCCGGCCGTCGCCAGGAACTGGAAAGCCTGCTGCAGGAATTCCACATCAATCACATCCGCGACAACCTTGGCATGAGCCTGTCCGGTGGTGAACGCCGCCGCGTGGAAATCGCCCGCGCCCTGGCCACTGCCCCCAAGTTCATCCTGCTGGACGAACCCTTTGCCGGCGTGGACCCGATCTCGGTCGGCGATATCAAGCAGATCATCCACCACCTGAAGGCCAAGGGCATTGGGGTGCTGATCACCGACCACAACGTCCGCGAAACCCTGGACATCTGTGAAACCGCCTATATCGTCAATGACGGGCAACTGATCGCCGAAGGCGACTCCGAGACCATCCTGGCCAACGAACTGGTCAAGGAAGTCTACCTGGGCCATGAGTTCCGCCTGTAAAGGCTGAGGTGTCGGGCTAGATGCCAGAGCGCCAGGAACAATAAATCCCTACAAATTTTATTGTTACAGCGCTCTAGGCAAACACTTCAGTTTCAGGCATATAATTTGCTTATGTTTGGCGCTCCGGCGCCCTGTAGTGGATGGCGCATGTGCGCCGGCAAATAAGGTGTTAAGCCCCTGCCATGAAACCATCGCTAGTCCTGAGAATGGGCCAGCAGCTGACGATGACACCGCAGCTGCAACAGGCCATCCGCCTGCTCCAATTGTCGACCCTGGACCTGCAACAGGAAATCCAGGAAGCCCTGGAGTCCAACCCGATGCTCGAACGCCAGGAAGATGGCGAAGACTTCGACAACAGCGACCCCTTGGCCGACAACACAGAGTCCAAACCCAACACCGAGATCCAGGAACCCTCCTACCAGGAAACCGCCCCCACGGTGGATAACCTCGAGGAAGGCGAATGGAACGAACGCATCCCCAACGAACTGCCGGTGGACACCGCCTGGGAAGACGTCTACCAGACCAGCGCCAGCAGCCTGCCCAGCAGCGATGACGATGAGTGGGACTTCACCACTCGCACATCGGCCGGCGAGAGCCTGCAAAGCCACCTGCTCTGGCAACTGAACCTGGCGCCGATGTCGGATACCGACCGCCTGATCGCCGTGACCCTGATCGATTGCATCAACAATCAGGGCTACCTGGACGAGACCCTTGAAGAAATTCTCGAGGCCTTCGATCCGGAATTGGACATCGAACTGGACGAGATCGAAGCCGTCCTGCACCGCATCCAGCAATTCGAGCCGGCCGGCATCGGCGCCCGCAACCTGGGCGAATGCCTCCTGCTGCAACTGCGCCAACTGCCAGCGAAAACTCCCTGGCTGAGCGAAGCCCAGCGCCTGGTCAGTGACTACATCGACCTCCTGGGCAGTCGCGACTACAGCCAGCTGATGCGCCGCATGAAGCTCAAGGAAGACGAACTGCGTCAGGTCATCGAACTGGTGCAGAGCCTCAACCCGCGCCCGGGCTCACAGATCGAATCCAGCGAAGCCGAATACGTGGTCCCGGACGTCATCGTGCGCAAGGACAACGAGCGCTGGCTGGTGGAATTGAATCAGGAGTCCGTGCCACGCCTGCGGGTCAACGCACAGTACGCCGGCTTTGTTCGCCGCGCCGACACCAGTGCCGACAACACCTTCATGCGCAATCAGTTGCAGGAAGCTCGCTGGTTCATCAAGAGCCTGCAGAGCCGCAACGAAACCCTGATGAAAGTCGCCACTCAGATCGTCGAGCACCAACGGGGCTTCCTGGAGTACGGCGATGAAGCCATGAAACCTCTGGTTCTGCACGACATCGCCGAAGCTGTGGGCATGCACGAATCGACCATTTCCCGTGTGACCACGCAAAAATTCATGCATACCCCCCGGGGCATATATGAACTGAAATACTTTTTCTCCAGCCACGTCAGCACCTCCGAAGGCGGCGAATGCTCGTCCACGGCGATCCGCGCGATCATCAAAAAACTGGTGGCTGCGGAAAATCAGAAAAAGCCGTTGAGTGACAGCAAGATCGCTGGTTTACTGGAGGCACAAGGCATTCAGGTAGCCCGTCGTACCGTCGCCAAGTACCGCGAATCCCTTGGGATCGCGCCTTCCAGCGAACGGAAGCGGTTGATGTAGCCGCCGGGCTGGCCACAGCGTTTCAGAGTGTGTTTGAAACAGGTCGAAAGTCGGTTTCAAACGCGGTCTAGGTGGCAGGCAACCCAGCCTGCCGCGTTATGCACTGGCAACGAAGGAGAAGCTGTATGCAAGTCAACATCAGTGGACACCAACTCGAAGTGACTGAACCTCTGCGCGCTTACATCGGCGAGAAACTCGACCGGCTGGAGCGGCACTTCGACAAGATTACCAATGTGCAGGTCACCATGGCTGTAGAGAAGCTGAAGCAGAAAATCGAAGCCACCCTGCACATCCACGGTGGGGAGGTCGTCGCCAATGCAGAACATGACGATATGTATGCCGCAATTGACCTGCTCACGGACAAGCTTGACCGCCAACTGAAAAAGCATAAGGAAAAGCAACTCCACCTTCTCCAAGGCACGGGTCGCTAACACTCCCCTCCCATGATCCGACTTGAAAGCATCCTGACCCCCGGCCGTTCCTTGGTGAACGTGCCGGGCGGCAGTAAAAAACGCGCCCTCGAACAAATTGCCAACCTGATCAGCCGCGAAGTGCCTGATCTGGAGATGCAGGATGTCTTCGAGAGCCTGATCGCCCGTGAAAAACTCGGTTCCACCGGTTTTGGCAACGGCATCGCCATTCCCCACTGCCGCCTCAAAGGCTGCGAGTCGCCTATCAGTGCGCTGATGCACCTGGACGCTCCAATCGACTTCGACGCCATCGACGGTGCCCCTGTGGATCTGCTGTTCGTCCTCCTGGTTCCGGAAGCCGCTACCGACGCACACCTGGAACTGCTCCGGCAGATCGCCAGCATGCTCGATCGCAAGGAAGTCCGTGACCGACTGCGCAGTGCCACCAGCAATGAAGCCTTGTATCAGGTTGTCCTGGACGAGCAAAACGGTCAGTAATCATGCGCTTGATCATTGTCAGCGGCCGCTCCGGCTCAGGTAAAAGCACCGCCCTCGATGTTCTTGAGGACCACGGCTACTACTGCATCGACAACCTTCCCGCCGGCTTGCTGCCCGAGCTGGCCGAGCGCGCGTTGATTCACACGGAACTGGCACAACCTCTGGTGGCGGTTTCCATCGACGCCCGAAACCTGCCCAGCCATCTGTCGCGCTTCCCCGAGTTGCTGGAAGAAGTACGCAGCCGGCATATCCAGTGCGACGTGCTCTATCTGGACGCCGACGAGGAAACCCTGCTCAAGCGCTTCTCGGAAACCCGGCGGCGTCACCCGCTGAGCAGTGCCAATCGCTCGCTGGCCGAAGCCATCCACGATGAAACCCAGCTGCTGGGCCCCATCGTCGATCTGGCCGACCTCAAGGTCAACACCACCAATCTGAACCTCTACCAACTGCGGGACACCATCAAGCTGCGCCTGCTGAACCAACCCGAACCCGGGACTGCGTTCCTGGTGGAGTCTTTCGGTTTCAAGCGCGGCATGCCGGTGGACGCCGATCTGGTATTCGACGTGCGCTGCCTGCCCAATCCGTATTGGAAGCCCGAACTACGCGCCCAATCCGGGCTGGACGCACCTGTGGCCGAATACCTGGCCGCACAGCCCGATGTCGAGGAAATGTTCCAGGACATCTCCAGCTATCTGCTCAAGTGGCTGCCACGTTTCGCTGCCAGCAATCGCGCTTATGTAACCATTGCCATTGGTTGCACCGGCGGGCACCACCGCTCCGTGTACCTGACCGAGCGCCTGGGCCAGGTCCTGCAAAAATCCCTGAAGAACGTCCAGGTTCGCCACCGCGACCTTAGCTGAAAGGATCTACCCCGCGATGCCAGCTCTGGAAATCGAAATCATCAACAAACTGGGCCTGCATGCCCGTGCCTCAGCCAAATTCGTCGGCGTAGCGGGGCAGTTCCCCTGCCAGATCCGCGCCGGCAGGAGCCCGGAATCCATGGTGGACGGCAAAAGCATCATGGCCATGATGATGCTCGCCGCAGGCAAGGGCACCAAGATTCATCTGAAGACCGAAGGCGAGCAGGAACAGGAAGCGCTGAATGCGCTGGTGGCATTGATCAACAACTACTTCGACGAGGGCGAGTAAGCCCCTCCGGGCCACTCGCCAAGCGCCCCTCAGGCGAGCGCCGTATCCATCACCATCATCAGGCAAAAGCCGATGCACAAGCCGAGGCTGGCGAGCTTTTCGTGACCATTGCGACGGGACTCGGGAATCACTTCGTGAGTCACCACCAGCAACATGGCTCCCGCCGCCAGGGCCAACCCCAGCGGCAGCAGCACCTGCGCCAGACTCACCAACCAGGCACAGAGCAAGGCAAAGACCGGCTCCACCAAACCTGAAGCGGCGCCAATCAGGAATGCCCTGACCCGCGACATCCCCGCCCCCGCCAGCACCAGTGCGATCACCAGTCCCTCCGGCACATCCTGCAGGGCAATCCCCATGGCCAGGCTGTCCGCATCTGCCATGCCGCCCCCTGCCGACACCCCCACCGCCATGCCTTCCGGAATGTTGTGGGCAATGATGGCGAAGACAAACAGCCAGATGCGTGGCGCAATCACCGGATGTTCCGCCGTGCCGACCAGGACTTCGGGGCTCGCGCCCGAGACCTTGCGATCCACCAGGAACAAACCAAAGGCACCCAGCATGATGCCGGCGCAAACCAGGCCACTGGAGCCCCAGGCAGACAAACCCAAGTCTTGAGCGGCGGCAATACCGGGAACGATCAGCGAAAACGCCGTCGCCGCCAGCATCACCCCAGCGCCAAAACCCAGCAACGTATCGCTCACGGCCATCGGCATTCTGCGGATCACCAGCACCGGGACCGCCCCTAGTGCCGTGCCCAATGCGCAGATCGAGCCACCCTGCAAGGCGCGCAACAACCTTGGTTCCAGATTCAGCCAGCTCAGCCCTTGAGCCACCAGCAACGCGGTCCCCGCCAACAGCAACAGCGAACCGAAGGCATAACGAAACATCCGTCCGCTGCTGATCGCCAGTGTTTCAGTGCCCATAATCGGCCTTAGATCTTGTTATGAATGGAGGTATCAGGCCATCGCGGCCTGATAGCGTTGCGCGACTTCCGGCCAATTGATCACGTTGTAGAACGCATTGATGTATTCCGGCCGACGGTTCTGATAACGCAGGTAGTAGGCGTGCTCCCACACGTCCAGACCGAGAATCGGCGTGTTGCCATTCATCAGCGGGCTGTCCTGGTTACCGCTGCTTTCCACCACCAGTTTTTTCTCCGGAGTCACGCTGAGCCAGGCCCAGCCACTGCCGAAGCGGGTCAGCGCAGCCTTGGTGAACGCCTCCTTGAAGCTCTCGAAACCACCCAGTTGCTGCTCGATTGCCTGACCCAGGGCACCCTCGGGCTTACCGCCACCTGCTGGGGTCATGACCGCCCAGAACAGCGAATGGTTAGCGTGGCCTCCCCCTTGGTTGATCACCGCGGCCCGAAGTTTTTCCGGCAGTTGCTGGACACTGGCCACCAGTTTCTCGACTTCCCAGCTCGCCCATTCAGTGCCCTCTACAGCGGCATTGAGATTGTTGATGTAGGTCTGGTGGTGCTTGCTGTAGTGAATCTCCATGGTTTGCGCATCGATGTGCGGTTCCAGCGCGTCATAGGCATAAGGCAGTGCAGGCAAGGTAAAGGACATATCAATGGGCTCCGTAAGAGGGGCTGTCGGCTAGCGGGCTGTCGGCTGACAGGCCCGCGACGTTGCTGTCCAGCAAACGATGAGTACGGGGGTACTCACCGTGATCACCGATGAAATTCAGCAGTTCGACGTAGGTCTTGCTGCTCTGGCGCAAAGCCGCTTCGCGCAAGGCAGGGCTGAGGCGGTTGTCCTGCATGGTTTGCAGCAAGCGCTGATGGATCGCGCAGAGGTACTCCGCGCTCTCCTCCGGTTGGTTCAGGCGCAAATGCAGGTCTGCCAGGTTGTGATGGGAAATCACACAGGCTGCCACCGCCTCGTCGGCATCCCCCCAGCGCTCGAACAACACCTGGGCCAAGGCCAATGCCTGCAGGTAGAACTCGCGAGCGTCCACCAGTTCGCCCTGCATAAAGAGACGATTGGCCCTTTCGATCGTGCGTTTCCAGTGCTCCATGGTGAGCCTCCAAAGCGGTGTTGGAATTACACGCCGCCTGCGGTGAGCTTTTCCGGGTCCAACAGGACCTCAAGCTGGCTGCGTGGCAGATCAGTGAGTTCAAGCGCCACGTCGATCACCGGGCGACCTTGCTTGTAGGCGGTCTTGGCGATTTCTGCGGCCTTCTGATAACCGATGATCGGGTTCAGAGCAGTCACCAGGATCGGGTTGCGTGACAGCGCTTCCTTGAGCTTGGGTTCGTTGACCTTGAAGCTGGCAATCGCCTTGTCCGCCAGCAGGCGACTGGAGTTGGCCAGCAGCTCAATACTGCCGAGCAGGTTCTGGGCGATGATCGGCAGCATCACGTTGAGCTCGAAGTTGCCCGACTGCCCGGCCACGGTGATGGTGCTGTCGTTACCAATGACTTGGGCTGCGACCATCGCCACGGCTTCCGGAATCACCGGATTGACCTTGCCCGGCATGATCGAGGAACCCGGCTGCAGCCCCTCCAGCTCGATTTCGCCAAGCCCCGCCAATGGGCCGGAGTTCATCCAGCGCAGGTCGTTGGCGATCTTCATCAACGACACCGCAGTGGCCTTGAGCTGGCCGGATACCGTGACCGCCGTGTCCTGTGAGCCGATCAGGGCGAACAGGTTCTTGCCCGGGGTGAACTGCACCTGGGTCAGCTTGCTCAACTGCTGACTGAAGCGCGCGGCGAACTCGGGGTGAGCGTTGATTCCGGTGCCCACCGCGGTGCCGCCCTGAGCCAGGGCCTGCAGGCTCGGCAGCAGGTCCTGCAAGTGAGCGATATTGGCCTTGAGCTGCTGTGCCCAACCGTCCAGTACCTGGCTCATTCGCACCGGCATCGCATCCATCAGGTGGGTACGACCGGTCTTGATGAAGGGGTGCACCTGCACCGCCTTGCGCTCGATGACCTCCACCAGATGCACCAGTGCCGGCAGCAATTGCTCATGCAGGGTCAGGGCTGCGCTGACGTGAATGGTGGTAGGAATGATGTCGTTGCTGCTCTGGCCACAGTTGACGTGGTCATTGGGGTTGACCGGCTCGCCCAACAAGCGGCTGGCCAGGGTCGCCAGCACTTCGTTGGCGTTCATGTTGGAACTGGTACCGGAGCCGGTCTGGAAGATGTCCACCGGGAAGTGCTGCATAAAGTCGCCTTCCAGCAAGCCCTGGGCGGCATCGACGATGGCCTTGCCCTGGGACGCGCTGAGCTGCCCAAGCTCGACGTTGGCCTTGGCCGCCGCGGCCTTGGCCAGGATCAGCGCACGAATGAAGGCTGCCGGCATGCGTTGCCCGCTGATGGGAAAGTTATCCACCGCACGCTGGGTCTGCGCGCCATACAGGGCCTGCTCCGGGACTTGCAGCTCGCCCATGCTGTCGCGTTCGATACGGGTATTACTCATCGGGAAATCCTTGCACCAGTTCAATCAGAGGAATGGAAGGCAGCAGCGAGCAGGTCGCCAGTTGCCAGGCATGGCTTTGCCAGCGCTTGAGCCGGCACTTGCACAAAGACAACCGCTCCATGTCGCGCAAAGGCCGCCAGGCCTGATCCAGGCACAGGCTTCGCCAGTGCCAGGGCAGCGCAGTATCGGTAGCGGTATCGATCAACAAACGGAAGGAGGTTTCGGCGACGGTCCAGGCCGACATCGCGGTGCAGCAGGCCAGGTAGCGGCCCTCGGCGAGGTAATGCTCGATCAGACGCGGTTCGTCCGGTTCCAGTGCGCAACGGATCTGGCGACTCATCCAGCGCCAGCTTTCGAGGTAGGGCTGCTCGTGCAAGGCAGAACTCATGACCTGGGCTCATTGAATAATGATTTTCATTATTAAATGATATTGAGAATCAAATCAATCTGACTTGTACGATTTTTGCCCAACTTTTGTAGGAGCCGGCGTGCCGGCGAATGGGCTCTTGCGCCTGGTGTCGGACGTCAGGACGCCTTCGCTGGCAAGCCAGCTCTACAAAGCGCCAGGCATAAAAAAACGCGCCACCCGGGGAGGTGGCGCGTTGGGGTGACTCAGGACGGCGGTCAGCTGCCGGCGACAGTCATGCGTTCGATCAGCACCGAGCCGGTGCGAATGTTGCTGCGCAGTTCCAGGTCGTTACCCACGGCAATGATCTGCTTGAACATGTCCCGCAAATTACCGGCAATGGTCACTTCCTGTACCGCGAACTGGATTTCGCCGTTCTCGACCCAGAAACCCGCTGCACCACGGGAATAATCCCCAGTGACCATGTTCAGGCCATGCCCCATCAGCTCGGTCACCAACAGACCACGCCCCATGCGCCGCAGCAGCGCAGCCTGATCTTCGTCGCCATGGGTGACGAACAGGTTGTGCACCCCACCGGCATTGGCGGTGCTCGGCATGCCCAGCTTGCGCCCGGAATAGGTGCCCAGCACATAGGACACCAACTCCCCATCCTTGACGAACGGCTTGGCGTAAGTGGCCAGGCCATCACCATCGAACGCCGAACTGCCCATGGCGCGCATCAGGTGCGGACGCTCATCGATGGTCAGCCACTGGGGAAACAGTTGCTGGCCCAATGCACCTTCAAGGAAGGATGATTTGCGATACAAGTTGCCACCGGAAATCGCGCCGAGAAAACTGCCGAACAGGCCACCGGCCAGTTCCGCGGAAAACAGCACCGGCACTTCGCAGGTCGGCACCGGACGGGCGCCAAGCCGGCTAGCTGCGCGCTGGGCGGCACGCTGACCAATGCTCGCAGGGTCGGCCAGCAACTGGCCCTGGCGATTGACGTCGTACCAGTAGTCGCGCTGCATCTGGCCATTGGCCTCGGCAATCATCACGCAGCTCAGACTGTGGCGGGTGGAAGCATAACCACCGATGAAACCGTGGCTGTTGCCATACACCCGGCAGCCCTGGTGGGTGCTCAGGGTAGTGCCGTCGGCATTCTTGATCCGGCTGTCGGCAGCAAAGGCCGCTGCTTCACAGGCCAGGGCCTGCTCGATGGCCTGCTCTGGGGTGATGTCCCAGGCGTGGAACAGGTCGAAGTCCTTCAGGTCCTTGGCCATCAAGGATGCATCGGCCAGCCCCGAGGCCTCGTCTTCGGAGGTGTGCTTGGCGATCGCCAGGGCCGCGGCCACGGTTTCACGAATGGCCTCGGGGCCGCTGGCAGAAGTGCTGGCCGAACCCTTGCGCTGGCCCACATAGAGGGTGATGCCAAAGCCCTGGTCGCGGTTGAACTCCACGGTCTCCACTTCCCGCTGGCGCACCGACGTCGACAACCCCTGCTCCAGGGACACCGCTACTTCGCAGGCACTGGCCCCCTGGCGCTTGGCCTCGGCAACGATCTGCTCGACTTGCTCCTGCAGGGCCGGCAAAGCCTGTGGGCCGACGCTTTGTGCTGCACTCATGCTGTTCTCCACTCAAATTCTGCTTTCGATTAAGGCCGGCGAGCGACCGGGCCGGACAAGCGGCCCTCGACTGGTTATCATGGCGGCGTTTCTTTGCGGACTGCCACCATGGTTGATTCTTACGACGACTCCCTCGATGGGGAGAAAAGCAAATCCCAGGTCAAACGCGAGCTGCATGCTCTGGTTGATCTCGGCGAGCGCCTTACCACTCTCAAGCCTGACTTGCTGAACAAACTGCCTCTGACCGACGCCTTGCGCCGGGCCCTGGCGGATGCACCCAAGCACGTCGCTCATATCGCCCGAAAGCGCCACCTGCAATTCATCGGCAAGCTGATGCGGGACCAGGACACCGACGCGATTCTGCAACTGCTTGACCAACTCGACGCCTCCACCCGGCAGTACAACGAACGCTTCCATAACCTGGAACGTTGGCGCGACCGCCTGATAGGCGGTGGCGATGACGTACTGGAGAAGTTCGTCGGTGAATACCCGGACGCCGATCGCCAGCAACTGCGTTCCCTGATCCGTCAGGCCCAGCACGAGGTGGCCCATAACAAGGCGCCGGCCTCCAGCCGTAAAATCTTCAAGTACATCCGCGAACTGGACGAGACCCAACGCGGTCTGCGTTGAGTCCTCCACGGGTGAGCTGCCCAGCAGCTCACCCGGCGCCCTCTTCTCTTATGCCCCTGTACCACCCACGGTGATCGCATCGATCTTCAAGGTCGGCTGGCCGACGCCTACCGGCACTGATTGCCCATCCTTGCCGCAGGTGCCGACGCCGCTGTCCAGGGACAGGTCATTGCCCACCATCGAAACCCGGCTCATGGCTTCCGGACCGTTGCCGATCAGAGTCGCGCCCTTGACCGGGGCGGTGATCTTGCCGTCTTCGATCAGATACGCCTCGCTGGTGGAGAACACGAACTTGCCGCTGGTGATGTCCACCTGGCCGCCGCCAAGGTTGGCGCAGTAGATGCCCTTCTTCACCGAGGCGATGATTTCCGCCGGATCGCTTTCGCCACCCAGCATGTAAGTGTTGGTCATGCGTGGCATCGGCAGGTGCGCGTAGGACTCACGACGTCCGTTGCCGGTACGGGCCACACCCATCAGGCGGGCGTTGAGCTTGTCCTGCATATAGCCCTTGAGCACGCCGTTCTCGATCAGGGTGGTGCATTCGGTCGGGGTGCCTTCATCGTCCACGCTCAGGGACCCGCGACGCCCGGCCAGGGTGCCGTCGTCGACGATGGTGCAGAGTTTGGAAGCCACCATCTCGCCCATGCGGCCGCTGTAGGCCGAACTGCCCTTGCGGTTGAAGTCACCCTCCAGGCCGTGGCCCACAGCTTCGTGCAGCAGCACCCCGGACCAGCCGGAGCCGAGCACCACCGGCAAAGTGCCGGCCGGCGCCGGAATGGCCTCGAGATTGACCAGGGCCTGGCGCAGCGCTTCACGGGCATACCCCATGGCCCGGTCTTCGCTGAGGAAATAGCGGTAATCGGTACGCCCGCCACCACCGTGGCCACCGCGCTCGCGTCGGCCATTGTGCTCGACGATGACGCTGACATTGAAGCGCACCAGCGGCCGCACATCCGCCGCCAGACCGCCGTCAGTCGAGGCTACCAGGATCCGCTCCCAGACCCCGGCCATGCTCACGCTGACCTGCTGGATACGCGGGTCCAGGGCGCGGGTCGCCGCATCGACGCGCTTGAGCAACTCGACCTTCTCGGCCCGGCTGATGACTTCCAGAGGGTTGTCCGGTGCGTAAAGCTGCGCCACGTCCTGGGTCGAGAACGCCTGCACGGTGCCGTTCTGCCCGGCCCGGGAGATCGAACGCGCAGCACGGGCCGCCAGCCCCAAGGCTTCCAGGGTGATGGCGTTGCTGTAGGCAAAGCCGGTCTTCTCACCGGACTGCGCACGCACCCCAACCCCTTGGTCGAGGTTGAAACTGCCTTCCTTGACGATCCCGTCTTCCAGGGACCAGGACTCGGAAATCTGCCCCTGGAAATACAGGTCGGCGGCATCGATGCCCGGGCCGGCCAGATCCCCGAGCACGCCCTGCAAGCTTTCGATGGTCACGCCGCCAGGGGCTAGAAGATGTTCACTGACTGAGGACAACAACCCGCTCATATGCTTTGGCCTTAAATTCGTCGTACTTATGCAAGCCGTTGAACGCCTTGCGAGAAAATGCGCCGGTGACTGACCACCGGCATCCGCGCCCGGATGGACGCCTGTTCACTGCTGTCGCGCTCGGCCAGCAGCACGCCCTCACCTTGATCCTGCTCCGCCAGCAAGCGTCCCCAAGGGTCGACGATGGCCGCATGGCCGTAGGTTTCCCGGGGGCCGGGGTGGACTCCGCCCTGGGCCGCCGCCAGCAGGTAGCACTGGGTTTCAATGGCCCGAGCCCGGATCAGCACCTCCCAGTGCGCGGCGCCGGTCACAGCGGTAAAAGCCGAAGGCGCGGTAATCAATTCAGCGCCAGCGGCCCGCAATTCGCTATACAGCTCGGGAAAGCGCAGGTCATAACAGACCGTCAGCCCCAACCGGCCCACCGGCGTATCCGCCACCACCACTCGGTTTCCATGAGCATAGTCATCGGATTCACGATAGCGTCCGCGATTGTCCGCCACGTCGACATCGAACAGATGCAGCTTGTCGTAACGCGCCACGATCTGCCCCTGATCATCCACCAACAATGAACAGGCATTGGACTTGGCCTCTGGCTGATCCTTGGGGGGCAGCGGCAAGGTCCCGGCCACAATCCATAACCTGAGGTCGCGGGCGGTCTGTTTCAACCATGGCAGGATCGGACCTTCGCCCAGGGCTTCGGCACGACCGATGGCTGCCATGTCACGGCGGCCCATGGCGGCGAAATTTTCCGGCAGGACCGCCAGCGTTGCACCGCCGGCAGCGGCTCGCTCGAGCAGGCCCCGGGCCTGCAGCAGATTGGCCAGAACATCGCTCTGGCTGACCATTTGAATCACCGCAAGAGACATGGCGTACTCCGTATTGGGTAGGCCGCCATGCTACTCCATAGGCGTGAATCGAGGATTCTCAAAACGGCTTGTCGAAGGTGATTTTCGGCTCTTTCCACGGGCCCTTGACGTTGTATTTGACGCTGGCAAAGCGCGCCACGCGATCACCGATCAACTTGTCGATCAGGAACAACGCCCCACCCACCGCCGGCGCCCCGACAATCAGCGCGGCAATCGGCAGGTTGTTGGTGACCGGCAGGGTCACCAGCAGCTTGGCATCCACTTGATCAGCCACCATATCCAAGGTGCCATTGAGCTCCAGGTTGCTCGACGGCCCGGTCAGGGTGATCGGCTCGCGAGTGACGTACACGCCGTTGCTCGCCGCCAGCACACCCTTGACCCGGTCATAACTCAGGCCCTTGCCGAACAGGTCGGAGAAGTCCAGGCGCAGGCGCCGGCCGATGGAGTTGAAGTTGAGCAAGCCGAACACCCGCAGTGCCTGGGCGCCGCCTTCGACTTCGACGAACTGGCCCTTGCGCAGGGTGGCGTCCAGGCTGCCGGAGAAACGCTTCAAGCCCACCCAGGCCGGTGAGCCCGGCCAGCGGCCATCGACGTCCAGGTGAAAGTCCTCACTGGTCACGGTCGGCGCGAAGCCCCAGCCCTTGAGCACGTCAGCCAGGTTCTGGCCGCCAATACGGCCACGGTACCAACTGTTGCTGGCACCGGCCTGGCCTTCCCAGCCCCCCTCGCCTTGCAACTGCATGCCCTTGAGGCCCAGGTCCAGGCCATTGAAGACCATGCCCTTGGCCGTCGGCCGGACCTTGAGCGCCCAGCGGCCGATCAGGTCCTGCCCTTGGAACAGCTGGGCAATGGAAATATCCAGTGGCGGAACGTTCTTCGGGTCCACCGAAGCCAAAGGGTCAGGTGCATTTTCATCGGCCTGGGCCGCCGGGTCGGCAGCCGGCAGACGCACATACGCCATGTCGATGACCATCGGCGCCACCTTGGCATCGGGAATCCCGACTTTGCCCTTGGCCTGTTGACTGTCGATCTGCAGCTCCCAGGCAGCCGGCTTTCGGCTCAGCAGCAGATTGACCTGGTCCAGCGTGGTGCCGAAGGCGCTGAGCTTGCCGACCTTGAAGTCCGCACTGCTGAGCAACTGCTTGGCACTGCCCCCCGGGTCCTGCCCGGCATAGCGATCCACCAGCGCTTTCCACGGCTCCACATCCAGCTCGGACAGAATCCCCCGCACCCGCAGTCCCTTGCCCGCAGGCAGCAAGGCCGCACCGTCGCCGAGGAACAGTTCGCCCCGGCCCTCGGCGAACTTGCCGCTGGGCGCCGCGAAGGTGAAGTCGGCCAACTCACCGTATTTGAACCAGTAGCGCCGCTCGGCCCCTTGCAGGGTCATGCGAAACACACTGTTACGCCCGGTGCTGGCGGCCATGCCGAACGGCGCCGGCAGGTCCACCGCCACGCCCTTGAGGCTGGAGCTGACCATCAATTGGCTGTCGGCACCATCAAGGTTCAGTTGCAACTGATAGGGCACTTCGCCAGACACCGGCAACGGCTGGCTGACTTTCAACCAATCGGTGAGCTTCTTCACCGTAACCTGGCCCTTGGCAACCACCCGGGTATTGGGTTTGCCTGGCTTGCCATCGGCAAAGATCTGCGCCGTGACCGGCCGATCGAACGCCTGGGCACTGATCCCTGTACCGCTCAGCCCCCTGGCACTGTCAAAGCGGAAGTCGCCCTTGAGCTGAGTCAGTTCCAGTTCGGGTTCACTGAGTTTGAGGCGGGCCTTGTCGGTCTTGAAGTCCACCACGATCTTCGGTTCTTCGCCTTTGACCAGGGGGATGTCCAGGTTCAGCTTGCCTTGCAGATCGCCCTCGCCCTGCCAGCCGGCAAAGGTCGAGCCGGTGCCGATCGGCGCTTCCTGCAGAATCTTCACCCCGTCACCCAGGCCGCCGGCAAAACTGCCGTCGATGAACATGTGGATGCTCTGACCGGCGACGGAATGGGGAATGTTGACGAAAACATCCCGCACCTTGGTGTCCAACAGCTGCCCTTTGCTGGCGACAATGCGTACGCCGCTGTCTTCGACGAACACGTCGCCACTGATCTTGCTCAGGTGCGGCCAGCCCGGCTGGAACGCCAGTTCGGCGTCATGCACCTTGAAAAACAGACTGATGCTGCGAGCCGCCTCGATAGCGTCATGGTTCAACGAACCCTGGTACTGGAAGAAACCCTCATCCACCGCGCCCTTAAGGATCGCCGTGCGCAGCCATTCATCCAGCGCCGGACTGAGCACCTGGGGCAGGTACTTGGCGGTGTAGCGCCCATCGCCGTCCACCAGGCCGACCCGCAAGTCCATGTAGTCTTCCTGGCTGTGGTCGAAGTGCAGCCGGATCAGGAAATCGCCGGCAATCTTGCCCTCTTCTCCCTGCACCTTGAGGTAGGGGGCGATCAGGGTGAAACCTTGCTTGTCCAGCTTCCAGGTCAGGGTGGCGTTGGCCTGGATGTACTGCCAGGGCTTGGCGAAGATCGGATACAGGTGCAGGGAAAAATCCTTGCTGTCCATGCGCAGCTCGCCCTGGCCCAGGTCGCCGCTGATACTGCCGCTGACGTTTCGCGCCGCCGGAGCGCCGTGATAGGCATCGAAGCCGACCCGGTCGAGGTTGGCGGCAAAGCTCAGCCGTTGGTCGCCGGTGTTCTGTGGGCGATAGTCGAGCAGCACATTGCGCAACCCGCCAGTGACCTTCAAACGTTCGATGGTGGTGGCCAGGCCTTCCGGCAACGGTACCAGGGCATCGAGGATCGGCGTGATCGGCGTCAGGTCCAGGCGATCAGCCTGTACATGCCAGAGCTCTTCGGTTTTTTCGCTGGCGTTGCTTTGCTGCAGCTGCAGCCGCGACTCCCAACGAGTATCGCCCAGGTTCAGCGCCAGGGAGTCGAGCTGCACCTGCAGGCCTTGCTCGCTGCGCTGGAAGAAGGCGTTCAACGCCAGGTTCTTCAGGGTAACCGGGGTCCGCTCGGCGTAGGCTCCGGTGAACTGAGGGGCATTCAGGCGCAGCGCAGCGCTCTGCACTGTGCCCTTGGCCCAGTTCAGCCACAACTCGCCACCGGCCTTGAGTTCAGACAGTTTCCATTGCCGGGTCAGGCGGGCCGGCAGCCAGCGCGACCAGTCGCTTTGCGGCAGGCTCAGGTACAGATCGGCCTGAGCCTCGCGCCAGGTATTGGCACGGATCCGGGTCCGCAGGTTCATGGCCAGGGGCTGGCCGTCCGGCAGGGTCAGACGCAGGTCCAGGCGTTGACGACTAGGACCTGTACGCAGATTGAGGCCGACATAGGTCAGGGCCAGGGGCGGGTGATTCTGCGCCAGCAAGGTGACTTGGCTGTCCAAGAGAGACAGCTCGGCCACCTGCTGCAAGCGGGTCAGCAACTGCTCGGGGTCCAGCGGCTGGTCCTGCTGCGTCGGCAGACCCTCCAGCTGCCACTGGCCATCAGCGCCCTCCTTGAGGCTCAGGCTCAGGCCGCTGAGTTCCAGGCGCCCTACCCGCAAATCACGAGCCAGGAGACTGCCGAGCATATCCGGCGCCACGCTGACCTGGTCCAGACGCAGGGCATTGGCCCCCTCGCCCACCATCACATCGTGAGCCAGGAGAATCGGCGACAGCCCGCTCCAACGCCCCTCCAGACTGCCGATATGCACCGGCAAACCTACGGTCTGCTGCAACTTGGCTTCGAGCTCGGCCTGATACTCAGCCACCAGCGGAGTCAGTTCCCGACCCAGGCTGACGTACAAGGCCGTCACCACCAACAGCAACGCGCAGAAGCCCAGCCCCCAGCGAATCAGCGTGGTGAACAGGCGGATCAGCCGCTCCATTTCAGTTGGCTCCCATGGCAAAAGTCATGCAAAAAGCTGAAGCCAGCCGTTTCCAGTGATGTAAAACACGGGAAATCAGAGCAGCACCACGTCGTATTGTTCCTGGGAATACATGGTTTCGACCTGGAACCTGATGGTACGGCCGATAAAACCTTCCAACTCCGCCACATTGCCCGACTCTTCGTCCAGCAGACGATCCACCACTTTCTGATTGGCCAGCACTCGATACCCTTCTGCCTGATAAGCCCGGGCCTCGCGGAGGATTTCACGGAATATTTCGTAACAGATGGTTTCCGGAGTCTTCAACTTGCCCCGTCCCTGACAGCTGCTGCACGGCTCGCAGAGCACCTGCTCCAGGCTCTCGCGCGTGCGTTTGCGGGTCATCTGCACCAGGCCCAGCTCGGTGATGCCGATGATGTTGGTCTTGGCGTGATCGCGCTCCAGCTGCTTCTCCAGGGTCCGCAGTACCTGGCGCTGATGCTCCTCGTCTTCCATGTCGATGAAGTCGATGATGATGATCCCGCCCAGGTTGCGCAGGCGCAGTTGCCGGGCAATGGCGGTAGCGGCTTCGAGGTTGGTCTTGAAGATGGTTTCCTCAAGATTGCGATGGCCGACGAAAGCTCCGGTGTTGACGTCGATGGTGGTCATGGCTTCCGCCGGGTCCACCACCAGATAGCCACCGGACTTGAGCGGCACCTTGCGCTCCAGGGCCTTCTGGATTTCATCCTCGACCCCGTACAGGTCGAAGATCGGCCGCTCGCCGGGGTAGTGTTCCAGGCGGTCGGCGATTTCCGGCATCAGCTCGGCAACGAACTGAGTTGTCTTCTGAAAGGTTTCCCGGGAGTCGATGCGGATCTTCTCGATCTTCGGGCTCACCAGATCCCGCAGGGTACGCAGCGCCAGGCCAAGGTCTTCGTAGATCACATTGGGCGCGCCAATGGTCTTGATCTGAGCGCCGATCTGATCCCAGAGCCGGCGCAGGTAGCGGATGTCCATCAGGATCTCATCGGCGCCGGCGCCCTCGGCGGCAGTACGCAGGATGAATCCGCCCGCCTCCTTGATGCCTTCCTGGGCCACGCAGTCGCTGACGACCTGCTTCAGACGCTCACGTTCGGCTTCATCCTCGATCTTCAACGAGATGCCGACATGGGCGGTACGGGGCATGTACACCAGATAACGCGAAGGAATCGACAGTTGGGTGGTCAGACGCGCGCCCTTGGTACCAATGGGGTCCTTGGTGACCTGCACCACCAGGCTCTGCCCTTCGTGCACCAGGGCACTGATGCTCTCCACCGCCGTACCTTCGCGAGTGGAAATTTCCGAAGCATGGATGAACGCCGCACGGTCCAGGCCGATATCGACGAAAGCGGCCTGCATGCCGGGCAATACCCGCACCACCTTGCCTTTATAGATGTTGCCAACGATACCGCGGCGCTGGGTGCGCTCGACGTGAACCTCTTGCAACACTCCGTTTTCGACCACCGCCACCCGTGATTCCATCGGCGTGATGTTGATCAGAATCTCTTCACTCATGGCAATGTCTCGTTCAGGCGTGTTCATAGAAGGCCGCAGCAGTCGGGTACGGCGCTTTAGCGCACTGGAAGGTTTTGCCAACAGGGTATGCCGAAATGGCCGAGCAGTTCTGCGGTTTCGCACACCGGCAAGCCAACCACAGCGGAATAACTGCCATTGAGCCCTGACACAAATACCGCCGCAAGCCCTTGGATTGCATAACCGCCAGCCTTGTCCCGGGGCTCGCCGCTGGCCCAATAGACGCTCGCTTCCTCAGGAGAGATAGCGCGAAAGCGTACCAGGCTGCGCACCACCCGCGACTCGCAGCGTTCGCCGTCGAGCAGGGCAATGGCGGTCAACACTTCGTGCTCGCGCCCGGCAAGTGCCATGAGCATCGCCAGCGCATCGGCCTGATCCAGCGGTTTGCCAAGGATCCGCCCATCCAGCACCACGGCCGTATCGGCCCCCAACACGCAGGCCGGAGCCTGGGATTCGCTGCAGGTGATCAGGGCGCGCCCGGCCGCCGCCTTGCCACGGGCAAGACGCTCGACATAGGCAGCAGGGGATTCATCGGCCAGCGGGGTTTCATCGATGTCCGCACTGATGGCGGTGAAAGGCACGCCGATCTGGGTGAGCAGCTCACGCCGACGGGGCGAACCGGAAGCGAGGTAAAGCGGATTCATCAAGACATCTCCCTGTCGAGGTGCGGGCCAATGCCTGACCGAATTAATTGATTTTGAAACGTCGGCGCAACCCGCGCAGGCCGAAGCTGACCCACGGCCACAACAGCGCACTCACCAGGGCCGGCAGGACCAGAGCCAGGGTCGGCTGGCGATTGCCGGTCAGGGCGCTGAGCCAGAGTTGTACCAACTGCGCCAGGCCAAAGATCACCAGGATTACCAGGCTCTGCTGCCACATCGGGAACATCCGCAGACGCTGTTGCAGGGACAGTACAAGAAAGGTGATCAGGGTCAGGATCAAGGCGTTCTGCCCCAGGAGCGTGCCGTAGAGCACATCCTCCGCCAGCCCCAGGCACCAGGCCGTGACCATGCCTACCTTGTGCGGCAGGGCCAGGGCCCAAAAGGCCAGTAGCAGGGCCAACCACAGCGGGCGCAGGATTTCCATGAACTGTGGCAACGGCGACACGCTGAGCAGCATGCCGATCAGAAACGTCAGCCAGACAATCCAGCCATTTCGCGAATAGGTACTACCCGCCATTATTCTCTTCCTCCGGTGGTGGCCGGTGCCGCAGCCGGAGGCTTGGCCGCCGCCGGTTTCACCACAGGTTTATTGACCGGCTTGGCCGGAGCATGGACTGCCGGCTTGACCGGAGTCGCCGGTGCAGTCGCGGGAGCGGTGGCCGGTGCTGCGGTCGCGGCTGGAGCCACCGCAGGCTTGGGTACCGTGGCCGGCACCACCGGGGTGCTATTGCCACCCTGCTGGTCCTGGGCTTCCTGGGCCTGGGCCGCATCATTGGCCCGCTCTTCGGCAGTGCGCGGATCACTGAACACCAGCAACAGATAACGGCTGCGGTTCAACGCGGCAGTGGGCACTGCACGCACAATGGCGAATGGCTGACCGGAGTCGTGGATCACTTCCTTGACCGTGGCCACCGGATATCCCGCGGGGAAACGCTGACCGAGGCCCGAGCTGACCAGCAAATCGCCTTCCTTGACATCGGCGGTGTCGGCCACGTGGCGCAACTCCAGGCGCTCCGGGTTGCCAGTGCCACTGGCAATGGCCCGCAGACCGTTGCGATTGACCTGTACCGGAATGCTGTGGGTGGTGTCAGTCAGCAACAGGACGCGCGAGGTATAAGGCATCAACTCCACCACCTGCCCCATCAAGCCACGGGCATCGAGCACCGGCTGGCCGAGGAATACGCCGTCACGCTCACCTTTATTGATGATGATGCGATGGGTAAAGGGGTTGGGGTCCATGCCGATCAACTCGGCCACTTCGACCTTCTCGTTGACCAGTGCCGAAGAGTTGAGCAATTCGCGCAGACGCACGTTCTGCTCGGTCAGGGCTGCGAGCTTTTGCATGCGCCCCTGCAGCAGCAGGTTTTCGGTCTTGAGTTTTTCGTTTTCGGCGACCAGCTCGGTGCGACTGCCGAACTGACTGGCAACGCCCTGCCATAGCCGCTGCGGCAGGTCGGTGATCCAGTAGGACTGCATCAACACCAGCGACATCTGGCTACGCACTGGCTTGAGCAGTGTGAAGCGGGCATCGACCACCATCAGTGCGACCGACAGTACGACCAGCACCAGGAGGCGCACGCCCAATGAGGGGCCTTTGGCGAAAAGCGGTTTAATAAGCCGCTCCTCCCAGGCAAATGTTGTGTTTATTCATACGGCATCAAACCGGCCTGGATGCAGATTGACAGAAGATAAACGCCACAGGCAGCACTGCAAAGTGCTGCCTGTGAGCGCAACAGCATAGATGCAACCAGCGAAGTTATTCGCTGGAGAGCAGGTCCATGGTGTGTTTGTCCATCATTTCCAATGCACGGCCACCGCCGCGAGCAACACAGGTCAGCGGATCTTCGGCAACGATCACCGGCAGACCGGTTTCCTGGGCCAGCAGCTTGTCCAGATCACGCAGCAACGCACCACCACCGGTCAGCACCAGACCGCGCTCGGCGATGTCCGAAGCCAGCTCCGGAGGCGATTGCTCCAGGGCACTTTTCACCGCCTGAACGATGGTTGCCAGGGACTCCTGCAGAGCCTCCAGCACTTCATTGGAGTTCAGGGTGAAGGCACGTGGCACGCCTTCAGCCAGGTTACGGCCGCGTACGTCAACTTCACGCACTTCGCCGCCTGGATAGGCGGTACCGATTTCCTGTTTGATGCGCTCAGCGGTGGATTCACCGATCAGGCTGCCGTAGTTGCGACGCACGTAGGTGATGATGGCCTCGTCGAAACGGTCGCCACCAACACGTACGGATTCGGCGTAAACCACACCGTTCAGGGAGATCAGGGCGATTTCAGTGGTACCACCACCGATGTCCACGACCATCGAACCACGGGCTTCTTCAACCGGCAGGCCGGCACCGATCGCAGCGGCCATTGGCTCTTCGATCAGGAACACTTCACGAGCACCGGCACCAAGGGCCGACTCACGGATGGCACGACGTTCAACCTGGGTGGACTTGCATGGAACACAGATCAGCACACGAGGGCTGGGCTGCAGAAAGCTGTTTTCATGAACTTTGTTGATGAAGTACTGCAGCATCTTTTCGCAGACGCTGAAGTCGGCGATCACGCCATCCTTCATCGGACGAATGGCTGCAATGTTGCCCGGAGTACGACCGAGCATGCGCTTGGCTTCGGTACCAACCGCCACAACACTTTTCTGATTACCGTGGGTCCGAATGGCCACAACCGATGGTTCATTCAGGACAATACCGCGCTCGCGCACGTAAATAAGGGTGTTGGCAGTGCCCAGGTCAATGGAAAGATCGCTGGAAAACATGCCACGCAGTTTCTTGAACATGGGAAAGGGACCCTAGGCAACGCGTGGGTAAAAAAGTGCGGCAAACTCTAACAACGACAGGGATTTTGGGCAAGGCGCCAATATGTTAAATTGGCCGCTTTTCTGTGCACCAACCCCCACAATCGCGGCCATAAGACCGTAGAAATGCGGTAGTGTTCCGACAATCTAACACACGGACGAGATCCGTTCTGTTTTCCACTGGAGAATCCCATGGCGCTTGAACGCTCCGACGTGGAAAAAATCGCTCATTTGGCCAGCATCAAGCTCAATGAAAGCGATCTTCCACACATCACCTCCGCCCTGAACAGCATTCTCGGGCTGGTGGATGAAATGCAGGCAGTCGATACCGACGGTATCGAGCCCCTGGCCCACCCACTGGAAGCCAGCCAGCGCCTGCGCGCAGACGTTGTGACCGAGTCCAATCATCGCGAGGCTTATCAGTCCATCGCACCAGCGGTCGAAAGCGGCCTGTATCTGGTTCCGAAAGTCATCGACTAAAGGGAAAGAGCCTGCAATGCATCACATGACTCTGGCCGAGATCGCCCGCGGACTCGCCGACAAGAAATTCTCCTCTGTAGAACTGACTCAGACCCTGCTGGCGCGCATCGCCCAGCTGGATCCGCAGATCAACAGCTTCATCAGCCTCACCGAAGACCTGGCGCTGTCCCAGGCCAAGGCCGCCGACGAACGTCGCGCCAATGGTGAGAGCGGTGCCCTGCTGGGCGCGCCGATCGCCCATAAAGACCTGTTCTGCACCCAGGGCATCCGCACCAGTTGCGGCTCGAAGATGCTCGACAACTTCAAGGCGCCCTACGACGCCACCGTGGTCGCCAAGCTGGCCGCTGCCGGGGCCGTGACCCTGGGCAAGACCAACATGGACGAATTCGCCATGGGCTCGGCCAACGAGTCGAGCTGGTACGGCGCGGTGAAAAACCCGTGGAACCTGGAACACGTGCCCGGCGGTTCCTCCGGTGGTTCCGCCGCGGCGGTCGCTGCGCGCCTGCTGCCAGCCGCCACGGCCACCGACACCGGCGGCTCGATCCGCCAGCCCGCCGCCTTCACCAACCTCACCGGCCTGAAGCCGACCTACGGTCGCGTTTCCCGCTGGGGCATGATCGCCTACGCTTCCAGCCTCGATCAGGGCGGCCCACTGGCTCGCACCGCCGAAGACTGCGCGATCCTGCTGCAAGGCATGGCTGGCTTCGACCCGAACGATTCCACCAGCATCGATGAACCGGTGCCGGACTACAGCGCCGGGCTCAGCGGCTCGCTGCAGGGCCTGCGCATCGGCGTGCCGAAGGAATACTTCAGCACCGGTCTCGACCCGCGCATCGCCGAACTGATCCACAACAGCATCAAGGAGCTGGAAAAGCTCGGTGCGGTGATCAAGGAAATCAGCCTGCCGAACATGCAGCACGCGATTCCTGCGTACTACGTGATCGCCCCGGCGGAAGCCTCCTCCAACCTGTCGCGTTTCGACGGCGTGCGCTTCGGCTACCGCTGTGAGAACCCAGAAAACCTGGAAGACCTGTACAAGCGCTCCCGTGGCGAAGGCTTCGGCAGCGAAGTCCAGCGCCGGATCATGGTCGGTGCCTACGCGCTGTCCGCCGGCTACTACGATGCCTACTACCTCAAGGCGCAGAAAATCCGGCGCCTGGTGAAGAACGACTTCATGACCGCGTTCAACGAAGTCGACATCATCCTCGGCCCGACCACGCCCAACCCGGCCTGGAAGCTCGGCGCCAAGAGCAGCGATCCGGTCGCTGCGTACCTGGAAGACGTCTACACCATCACCGCCAACCTCGCCGGCCTGCCAGGCCTGTCGATGCCGGCCGGTTTCGTCGACGGCTTGCCGGTAGGCGTGCAACTGCTCGCCCCGTATTTCCAGGAAGGCCGCTTGCTCAACGTTGCGCACCAGTATCAGTTGAACACTGACTGGCACACCCGCACCCCAACCGGCTTCTGAGGAGACACACATGCAATGGGAAGTCGTGATCGGGCTGGAGATTCATACCCAGCTCACCACTCAATCGAAGATTTTCTCCGGTAGCTCCACCGCCTTCGGTGCCGAGCCCAACACCCAGGCCAGCCTGATCGACCTGGGCATGCCCGGCGTACTGCCAGTGCTGAACCAGGAAGCGGTGCGCATGGCGGTGATGTTCGGCCTCGCGGTTGACGCCGAGATCGGCCAGCACAACGTGTTCGCCCGCAAGAACTACTTCTACCCGGACCTGCCCAAGGGCTACCAGATCAGCCAGATGGAGTTGCCGATCGTCGGCAAGGGCCACCTGGACATTCCCCTGGAAGACGGCACGATGAAACGCGTCGGAATCACCCGCGCGCACCTGGAAGAAGACGCCGGCAAGAGCCTGCATGAAGAATTCAACGGTGCCACCGGCATCGACCTGAACCGTGCCGGCACGCCCCTGCTGGAAATCGTTTCCGAGCCTGACATGCGCAGCGCCAAGGAAGCCGTGGCCTACGTCAAGTCGATCCATGCCCTGGTGCGCTACCTGGGTATCTGCGACGGCAACATGGCCGAAGGCTCCCTGCGTTGCGACTGCAACGTCTCGATCCGTCCCAAGGGCCAGGTCGAGTTCGGCACCCGCTGCGAGATCAAGAACGTCAACTCGTTCCGCTTCATCGAGAAGGCGATCAACAGCGAGATCCGTCGCCAGATCGAGCTGATCGAAGACGGCGGCAAAGTGATCCAGCAGACCCGCCTGTACGACCCGAACAAGGACGAGACCCGTCCGATGCGCAGCAAGGAAGAAGCCAACGACTACCGTTACTTCCCCGATCCGGACCTGCTGCCTGTGGTCATCGAAGACTCCTTCCTCGATCAGGTACGCGCCACCCTGCCGGAACTGCCACCGCAGAAACGCGAACGCTTCCAGGAGCAGTTCGGTCTGTCGGTCTACGACGCCAGCGTCCTGGCCACCAGCCGTGAGCAGGCGGACTACTTCGAGAAGGTCGCCAGCATTGCCGGTGACGCCAAGCTCGCCGCCAACTGGGTCATGGTCGAGCTGGGCAGCCTGCTGAACAAGCAAGGCCTGGAAATCGACGAGGCACCGGTCTCGGCCGAACAACTGGGCGGCATGCTGCTGCGGATCAAGGACAACACCATCTCCGGCAAGATCGCCAAGACCGTGTTCGAAGCCATGGCCAACGGCGAAGGTAATGCCGACGAGATCATCGACAAGCGTGGCCTCAAGCAAGTCACCGACAGCGGCGCGATCTCTGCGGTGCTCGATGAGATGCTCGCGGCCAACGCCGAACAGGTCGAACAGTACCGCGCCGCCGATGAGGCCAAACGCGGCAAGATGTTCGGCTTCTTCGTCGGCCAGGCGATGAAGGCCTCCAAGGGCAAGGCCAACCCGCAACAAGTCAACGAGCTGCTGAAAAGCAAGCTCGAAGGCTGATCGAAAAATGCAGCCTTGGCTTGTCAGTCGAAACTGCGGGGATGCAAGCCCGTCTTCGCTGGCAAGCCAGCTCTTGCATAGGATTGTTCCCCGTCCCTGGTTCGTGGCCAGCTCCCTGCTCGCTCTGCTCACGGGTTGCGCCAGCAGCCATATCATCGACCCTCGAGGTTATGACCAGACCGGGACAGCCTCCTATTACGGCGCCCGCCATCACGGCAAACGCACCGCCAGCGGCGAACCCTTCGATCTGAACGGCCTCACTGCGGCCCATCGCGAACTGCCGTTCGGCACCCGAGTGCAAGTCACCAACCTGGGCAACGACAAAAGCGTCGTGGTCCGTATCAACGATCGTGGCCCGCACACCCGCGGCCGCCTGATCGACTTATCCCGCGCTGCCGCGCAACAGCTCGACATGCTGCGCAGCGGCACCGCCAAAGTACGCATCCAAGCCCTCAGCGACTGACCGACGGAGCCCGAGCCATTACCGCCTTTGCCGAACTGCCCCTGCTCAGCCTGATCCAACTCATCAGCGGCCTGGTGATGCTGATTGCCGGCGCCGAGTTGCTGGTGCGTGCCGCAGTGCGTTTGTCTGCGCGCCTGCATGTTCGCCCGCTGATCATGGGCCTGAGCATCGTCGCCTTCGGCAGCAGCGCGCCTCAGATGGCCATCAGCCTGCAGGCGACCCTGGCCGACAACACCGATATCGCCGTGGGCAGCGTGATCGGCAGCAGCATCTTCAACATCCTGGTGACTCTGGGCCTCTCGGCCCTGATCATTCCGCTGCGGGTATCGCGACAGCTGGTGCGTCTGGACATCCCGCTGATGATCGGTGCCAGCCTGCTGGTGTTCATCCTGGCCTACAACGAGCGCCTCACCCCCTCCGACGGTGTCATCCTGCTGGCGGCCCTGGTGCTGTATCTGCTCCTGCTGTTGCGCCAGTCGCGGCACTCGGCACGCCATCACCTGCCCACTCCAGCCGGCCAACGCGGTTCTGCGCCCAGGTTCAGCAGCATGCTGATGGTGCTTATCGGCCTGGGGCTGCTGGTCTTCGCCGGACACTTGCTACTGGGTGCCGCCGTCACTGTGGCCGACGACCTGGGGTTGTCGGAGCGGGTCATGGGACTGACGGTGATTGCCGTCAGCACTTCCCTGCCCCAGCTCGCCACTTCGCTGCTCGCCGCCTTGCGGGGCCAGCGGGATATCGCCGTGGGCAATGTCATCGGCAGCAATCTCTTCAACTTGCTGGGGGTCCTGGGGTTTACCGCACTGGTGGCACCGACGCCACTCTCGGTTTCGCCCAACGCCCTGGATTTCGACTTGCCGGTGATGCTTGGCGTCGCGGTGCTATGCCTGCCGGTATTTTATTCGGGGTATCGCGTGACCCGGGCCGAAGGCTTGCTGTTTCTCGGCCTGTACCTGGCCTATGGGCTGCACGTGGTGTCGTTCACCACGGGCATGCCCCTGGCGGGCAAGCTGGAACACTTGATGCTGTTTTTCGTCCTGCCAGCGCTGGTGGCGTTTCTGCTGCTCAGTTCGCTAAGAGCCTGGCGCCGCCAACACAAGAGAGAAACGCCATGAGCGAGAACAAGAAAAGCGGACTGCAAATGCGTCGCCAAGTAATGGGCGACGCCTTCGTCGACCGTGCTCTGGGCAACGCCACCGAATTCACCCAACCGCTGCAGGAATTCGTCAACGAACACGCCTGGGGCGGCGTGTGGAACCGTGATGGCCTGCCGTTGAAAACCCGTAGCCTGATCACCCTGGCAACCCTGACTGCGCTCAAGTGTCCCCAGGAGTTGAAGGGCCACGTGCGTGGCGCCCTGAACAACGGCTGCACCGTGGAAGAGATACGTGAAGCGCTGCTGCATTGCGCGGTGTATGCCGGGGTACCAGCGGCCATCGATGCGTTTCGCGCAGCCCAGGAAGTGATTGACGCCTATCAGCCACCGCAGTGAACCCGTTCTTCGCCGGCAAGCCGGCTCCTACCTCGTTTTGTAGGAGCCGGCTTGCCGGCGAACAGCTTCAGATCCACCCACCCCACTGCAACACAAAGATCCCGATATTGGTGGTCACTGCCGCCATCACCGTGGTGATGACGATAATGGCTGCCGCCAGCTCATGATTGCCATTGGCCGCCCGGGCCATGACAAAGCTCGCTGCCGCAGTCGGACTGCCGAAATACAGAAACAGAATCCCCAGTTCCGCCCCACGAAAACCGCATAACCAAGCGCCAAAGGTCGCCAGCGTCGGCAGGCTGACCATCTTCAACAGGCTGGAGCTCATGGCCATCCGCCCACTGTTGCGCAAGGCCGCCATGGACAACGTGCCGCCAATGCAGATCAGCGCCAGAGGCAGGCTCATCTGCGCCAGGTACTTGCCCGAAGTCTCCAGCCAGCCGGGAAGGCTGATCTGCCAGTAGGCAAACGGTGCAGCCACCAGCACGCTGACAATCAACGGGTTGCTGAACACACTTTTGCAGATGCTCCAGGGGTCGGACTTGATCGCCGGGCTGTAGACCGCCAGGACCACCGTCGACAGGGTGTTGTAGTAAAGAATCACCAACGCAGCGAGCAGCGCCCCCAGGGAAATCCCGTAATCCCCATACATGCTGGCCGCCAGGGCCAGGCCGATGATCGCGTTATTGCCGCGAAATGCCCCCTGGGTATAGATCCCCCGATCCACCTTCGGACAACGCCAGATGGCCCAGCCCCAGGCCAGGGCAAAACAGACCAGGGTGGCCACTGAAAAGTAGATCAGCACGCCAGGCTTCAATGAGGCATGCAGGTCGGCATGGACAATGCCGAGAAACAGCAACGCCGGCATGGTGACGTTGAACACCAGGGCCGACGCCGTATGGATGAAGTTGTCATTGATCCACCCCACCCGCTTGAGCAGCAGCCCAAGAAACAGCATCGCAAACACCGGCGCAGTAATCGTCAGGGTTTCGAAAAAGATAGCCAGCATGCGCGGGTGGACCTTGAGCCTGTCGTTAGGGCGCTAATGATAATCCAATCAACCCTCCCTCGCGTAACTGCCTTCTTGACGGCGCGTCATTTTCAATTATGCTCAGAACAACTGTATATACATACAGTTAAAACAAACATAACCATGACATATCAAGGAGCTAGAAATGTCAGGACTCTCTGCACAGACGCAGCAACAGCCACAACAGGCCGGCAAGATCATTGCCGACCTGGACCGCTTGTTCACTGAACAAGGCATCGCCATTTCCGGCGATGGCGAGACCCTGGTGCTGGTCGCCGACGGCCACCACACCATCAAATACCACCGCCCGGAAGACCTGCCCCACACCCCGCAAAAATCCGCCAGGGGCCTGCCCCAATTGCGTTTCGAGGGCGGCGAACACACCGCCATCGGCGACAGCACCCTGCTGCGCTTCGTCAAGGATGCCCCGGCCATTCCCGCGTGGCAGGTCGAACTGCACCTGCCCAACGGACTGGCTCTGACCTACGGCCAGGTGGTTGCCCTGGGCGGCGATTTCTACGGCATTCCCGAGCAACCGATCTGCGAAGGCGCGACGCCGGCTGATCGAGTGCAACGCTTTACCGCGGCCTTCAACTCCCTGGCGGTACTGCCGGCGGCGAAAGACGAAGCACGGCAGATCCTCGCGGTAATGCAGAAGGAAATCGTCGCCGCCAACCAGGCGATCCGCGACGGCAAACAGCCCCACGAAGCCTATGACGCCTTGGGCGATACCCTGTCTGAAGAGTGGAACCGGATTACCGGCGGCGGCAGCGTGGTCTCCGCCCTGTTCCCTCTGGGGCGCTACCTGAAGCTTGCGGCCAACAATGCCGACCACTTTGGCGAGTGGGCCCTGGCGGCGTATATCGCCGGGCACACAGCAGCCCTGCAACAAGCGGTACTGGCAGGCAAGACTGCCGACGACAAGCAACTGGAACTGGCCTACGCAATGAACGCCTTCGCCGACCACTTTCTCACCGACCTGTTTTCTGCCGGCCATGTACGAGTGCCACGTAAACAGGTGGCGGCAGTGGTCACCCCCAGCGACCTGGGATCGCTGATTACCCGCTTCATGCACGACGAGGACAGCAAGTTCGGCCTCAATGTCAGTAACGCCCAGGGCGACCGCTGGCACGCCTACGGCGACAAACGTTATTTCGACAGCGTCGATCATCGCAATCGCCAGCAGGTGAAACTGGCAGTGCAGCGTTCGGCGGACGAGATCTTCACCAGCTACCTCAGCGGCAACCTGCCGGCGCCCGCCAGCTACGCGGCCCTCAAGGCCTTGCCGGACCTGAATGCCGCCAAGAGCAGCAACTTCTCGCCACTGTTCGTGATGAGCGGTGACAAAGTGCTGCGCCGCAGCGACGTCAACAATCTCAATGACAGCAAGACCATCGACAACTGGTGGGGCTGGAGCACCTACCTGCTGCTGAAGAACTACAGCCCGAACAAACCGACGGGCTACCTGGAAACCCCGAGTGCGGTCCCAACGATCCTGGCCGACGGCTGGCAAAGCCACACCCCCAGCGAGCCCAACTGGCTCCCTGGCCAGGCGGTGCGCTACGCCCTCAGCGAAACCAACGGCTTGAACGAGTCCTATATAGGTCCATGGTCGGCCTACATGGAACTGAGCGACAGCTTCCAGCCCACCCTGAACATTCCGGCGGGTACCAGCAACAGCAGCGCCACCGGACGCAATGTGTTCCGTCAGTTTCGCGGTGGCTCACCGGAGCTGATCGGTTCCATCGACAAGAACGCCAACCGCTTCATCGACCGTAACGCCTGATAAGGAAATCACCATGGCTATCAACCTGAAACTGCAACTGGCCTCCGGGCAATCCCTCAAGGACGCGCCGCTCGAACTGCTGCTCGATGGCGCCCCCATCGCCCGGGCCAGCGTGGATGAACACGGCAACGTGGCCTTCAACGCCAAACCGGGGAATGGCCAATTGGCCGTGCGTGTGGACCGCTCGATCCTGCACCAGGCCTGATCGCCCCCTGTAGGAGCGGACTCGCCCGCGAAACGGCTCAGCGCCCTTGCACCAGCTGTGCAAGGCGCTGGGCTTGATGCCAGCGCCCGGCCCGCCGTCAAGCCGTGAAAGTCTGCTCCAGCAGATGCCCTTGCTCGATACGAACGTGCCGTGGATGGAAGCGCTTGAGGCTGCTGCGATGGCCAACGCTGACAATGCTCAAGCCCGGCAACTGGTCGATCAGGGCCTGATACAGCGTGGCCTCGTCTTCCTCGTCCATGGCCGATGTGGCTTCGTCCATGTACAGCCATTGCGGCGCATAGAGCAACGCACGGGCAAACGCCAGCCGCTGCTGCTCCCCCGGCGACAACATGCGCTGCCAGTGATTGCTCTCGTCCAGACGCGCCACCAGGTGGGGCAAGCGACAAGTTTCCAGGACCTGTGCATAACGCTCCTCGGGATAGCTGTCGCCCGACTGTGGATAACTCAAGGCTTCCCGCAGGCTGCCAATGGGCAGGTAGGGTTTCTGCGGCAGGAACAGGTAGCGTTGGTTCGGCAGCAAGATGCTGCCGTGCCCCGCCGGCCACAACCGTCCCATGGCCCGCAGCAGGGTGCTCTTGCCACTGCCGGAGCGACCACTGAGCATCAGTCGCTCGCCAGGACTCACGGTCATCTGGGCACCGGCCAGCAAATGACGGCCGTCCGCCAGATCCAGGCCCAGATCACGCACTTGCAATTGTTCGCCCTGGTGTTGCACGTCAATCGCCGGAGGACGCTCCTCGTTTTCACTCATGGCCTGACGGAAGCTCAACAGACGGTCACAGGTAGCGCGCCAGGCGGCGAGGTCCGAATAGGCGCTGATAAACCAACTGAAGTTTTCCTGGACATTGCCGAAAGCCGAGTTGATCTGCATCAGCTCTCCCAGTTCGATCTTGCCGGCGAAGTAGCGCGGCGCGGCGACGATAAACGGGAAGATGATCGCGATCTGGCCATAACCGGCGGTGAAGAAGGTCAGGCGCTTGGACACCTTCATGATGTCCCAGAAGTTGTGCCAGACCTTGCTGAAACGGCTACTAAGACGCTGGTTTTCGTTCTTCTCGCCGTCGTAAAGGGCAATGCTCTCGGCGTTCTCCCGGACTCGCACCATGGAGAAACGCAGGTCGGCTTCAAAACGTTGCTGTTGATTGTTCAGGCCAATCAAGCGACGCCCGATCAGGTGGGTCAGCCAACTGCCGACCGCCGCATACACCAGGGCGCACCAGAACATATAGCCGGGAATGGTGTAGCCCATCACCTCGATACTGCCGGACACTCCCCAGAGAATGATGGAAAAGGACACCAGGCTGACCACGTTGCGGATCAACCCCAGGCCCAGGGACAAGGTGTTGGTGGTGAAACTGTTGAGGTCTTCGGAAATCCGCTGGTCGGGGTTGTCGGTGTAGCCACCCTGCTCCAGCTGGTAGTAGTTCTTGTTGCCCAGCCAACGGGCAAAGTGTCTTTCGGTCAACCAGGCGCGCCAGCGGATGGTCAGCATCTGGGTCAGGTACAAGCGATACACCGCACCGAGAATGGCCACCGCAGCGATCCCGCAGAAATACAGGATCAGGCTCCAGAAGGCCGCCTCATCCTTCTTCTGCAAGGCGTTGTAGAAGTCCTTGTACCAACTGTTGATCCACACCGAGATGGCAACACTGAACAGCGACAGGCCAATCACCGCGATCAGCAACAGCCAGGCCTTGTTCTTCTCTTCACTACGCCAGTAAGGGGTAATCATGGCCCAGACCCGGCGAAAGAATTGACCGCGCACAGCATCGTTGACCGCGGAGTACTCAGCGTTCTGATTCATCGTTGTGGCTCGATAGGGAGAGGGACAAGCGTTGAGCCGATCTTAGTAGATCGGCTCGCTTTTTCACGGTGTCCAGCGACATTCATTCAGTCGCGGTTCAGCGACGGACGGGACGCTTCTGCAGTTTGCGCTGCAAGGTACGGCGATGCATGCCCAGGGCCCGGGCAGTGGCGGAGATATTACCTTCGTGTTCGGTCAGCACGCGCTGGATGTGCTCCCATTGCAGACGGTCCACGGACATCGGGTTTTCCGGCACCAGGGTGTCCAGGTCCGCATGTTCGGAGAGCAGCGCGGCCAGCACATCATCGGCGTCCGCGGGTTTGCACAGGTAGTTGCAGGCGCCGCGCTTGATAGCCTCCACCGCCGTGGCGATGCTCGAATAGCCGGTGAGGATCAGGACGCGCATTTCCGGGTCCAGCTCCAGCAGCTTGGGCAATAGCACCAGCCCGGAGTCGCCATCCATCTTCAGGTCCAGCGCGGCGTAGTCCGGCAGATCCTGCTGGGCGATGGTCAGACCCTCTTCCGCGGAACCTGCGGTACTGACGCGAAAGCCCCGGCGGCTCATGGCGCGTGCCATCACCCGGGTAAAGGTGGCGTCATCATCCACCAGCAACAAATGCGGCAGTTCTTCGCCTTCGACTTGGATCTCTTCACTCATGGTCGTCTCCTCGGGCGGCACGGGGCAGGCGCAGCTCGGTGAGCGTTCCGCCTTCCTCATGACTGTAGAGTTTCACTGAGCCACCGGCGCGGGTCACGCTGGCCTTGCTCAAAAACAGGCCCAGGCCGAAGCCTTTGCCCTTGGTGGTAAAAAACGGTTTGCCAATCTGCTCGGCGATGGCCAAGGGTACTCCGGCACCGTGGTCGCGAATACTGATGGTGAGGTTTTCCGCGTCCCAGTCCAGGCGCACTTCCAAGCCTTCGGGGCAGGCATCGGCTGCATTGTTCAACAGATTGAGCAAGGCCTGGGTCAGGTCCGGCGGCGGCGCCAGGCGCGGCACCGGTCCCTCACCCAGCAGGTGGAAACGATAGCTGGCTTCAGGGCGCATCAGGTGCCAGCGGTTCAACGCCTCGTCCAGCCACTGGGTGACTTCCTGCATTTCCACCGCCAGACGGCGATTGGCCTCAGCGGCACGTACCAACTGCTGCAAGGTTTCCTTGCACAGTTTGACCTGATCCTGGAGCACGCTGAGGTCATCTTGCAACAGAGGATCGGGATGGTCCTGGCGCATTTCCTTGAGCAGTACGCTCATGGTCGCCAGCGGCGTACCCAGCTCATGGGCGGCGCCGGCGGCTTGGGTCGCCACGGCCAGCAACTGCTGATCGCGCAGGCCCTCTTCACGGCGGATCGCCCGCAACTCTTCCTGACGGCGCAGTTCTTCGGCCATGCGTGCAGCGAAGAAGGTGATCACCGCCGCCGCCAGGGCAAAACTCAGCCACATGCCATAGACCTGCAGGTTTTCCCGGGCGATGGGGAAAGTCTGCAAGGGGTAGAAGCGCGCCAGCAACAAGGTATAGAGGGTCAGGGCAATACCCGACAACACCACCGAATAGCGCCAGGGCAGCGTCACGGCGGCGATCGTCAGGGGCACCAGGTAATAGGAGACAAAGGGGTTGGTAGAGCCGCCGGAGAAATACAGCAGCACACTGTGGATAAACAGGTCGCAGGCCAGTTGCAGGGCATATTCCAGCTCCGTCACCGGCCACGAGGTTCGCAAGCGGATGGCGGTGAAGGCACAGAGCACCATGGAAAACATCAGAGTGACGCCCAGTTGCAACCAGGGCAGCGGCAACAATTCCAGCCAATAGGCGAGCCCCACCGAACCGGCCTGAGCAGCCAGAACCAGGGTACGGATAAAGGTCAGGCGCCAGAGGTTCTGACGAGTGGCAGACAATAATTTTACGGGGGCGAGCATGAGCTCTCCTGATGAGCGCTCCAGGGCAATCGGCGGGAGTATAACCAAGCAGCCCCCGCCACAGGCAAAACTGCGGCAAAGCGTCACAGAAAAACAGTGGCAAGCTGCAAGCTTTGAGCTACAAGCGTATTGGCTCTCAACACGCAGCTTGCGGCTTGAAACTTGCCGCAGCCCGACACTGTCTGAACGTTTCACGCAGGCTCTGAGCTGATCCTGCGGACCGCACTCAAGGAGTTTCCATGCAGCATTTCCGTCGAAGCCTCGCCCTTCTGGCCCTCAGCGCCGGCACCCTCACCAGTCTGCCCGCCCTGGCCGCCGATGAACTGCACTACAACCAGATTTCCCTGCGTGCCGAAGTCAGTCAGGAAGTGGCACGGGACCTGATGATCGTGACCCTCTACAGCGAATCGCAGAACAGCGACCCGGCCAAGCTCGCCGCAGAAATCACCAGCACCATGAACAAGGCCCTGGGTCAGGCCCGCCAGGTCAAGGATGTGACCCTGCGCCAGGGCAGCCGCAACAGCTACCCGATCTACGACGGCAAGGGTCAGAAGATCACTGGTTGGCGCGAACGCGCCGAACTGCGCCTGGAAAGTTCCGACTTCGCCGCCCTGTCCAAGCTCACCGGTGAGCTGCTGGGCGACCTGAAAATGGCCGGCATGGACTTCGCCATCGCCGACCCGACCCGCAAGGCCAGCGAAGATGCCCTGCTCAAGGACGCGGTCAAAGCATTCAAGGCCCGTGCGCAACTGGCCACCGAAGCCCTGGGCGGCAAGGGATACAAAATCGTCAATCTGAACCTCAACAGCAACGGTTATCCACAGCCCTACCTGCGAGCACCGATGATGATGAAGGCCGCCAGCATGGATTCGGCGCCAGTGACTCCGGAAGTCGAGGCCGGCACCAGCCAGGTCAGCATGACCGCCGACGGCGCCATCGAAGTGCTGATGCCGTAAACTTCTCCCAGCGTCCCCCAACGGCGGTAACCTCTAGTGCAAAACGAGGTCGCCGCCGTTTTTCGTGACCAGGCATTTCAACCCGCAGCCGATGAACTCAGCTCTGGGTGGGTGCGTTCGGCCACTGTGGTGATGCTAAAGTTACGCACCTCGGTATTGCGCCTGTCAGGCGTCATGGTCGTGCGCCGGGTATACTGCTCCTTTCCTATAAGAGTCTCTCCAATGACCGCAGATCGCATCGGCGAACGCCTGCGTCGCTATCGCCGCGCCGCCAAGAAAACCCTGCGCCAAATTGCCAGTGAGTCTGGCCTGACCGCCAGTTTCCTCTCCCAAGCGGAACGCAATCTCACCGGTGTCTCGATCTCTTCCCTGGTCAACATTGCCAAGTCTCTGAACGTTCCGCTGAACGCTCTGTTCGACCAGCCAACCCAGGCGCAACCCGACTCCCACGACGGCAAGCGGGTGCGCTACACCATCGAAGGCCAGCCACTGGCCTACGAGCGACTGTCCAGTTCCTTTCCCGGCAACCTGATCAACGCGGTGAAAATGAACATCCCGGTGGGCTACCAGTCGGAACTGATCTCCCACGATGGCTCTGAGTTTTCCTACGTTCTTTCAGGGCAGATCGTCTACACCATCGAGGGTCACCAATATCCCCTTGGCGCCGGCGACTCGGTGCACTTCGACTCGACCAAAACCCACTGCCTGGCCAATGTCGGCAGCGGCCCGGCGGAAGTCCTGACTGTCACGACCATGGGTCTGTTCGACGACCATTCGGCGGCGTAAGCCCCACGCGCAGGCGCCTGCCGAACCTCACAGACACACCTGTGCGCAAGAGAAATGTTAGTCAGGCTTAATTTTCGTTGACCACGATTTCAGCATGACTTAATTTCGGCATCGGCGAATCGACAATCAACAACACAATAAGCGATCGCCATCGCCGCACAGGGTCCATGGGGCTGCATCCACGCCCCATAGAAAGGCGAGTTACCGCGGCCCACAAGGCCAATCCTCAGATATGCCCTAGAAAAAGAAAAAATGAGGTTTGCATGCGTAAGACCTTTCCGCTCCAGGTTTGGCAGACAGCGGGGCTGATCCTCGACCCACGCCTGTCGCATGCCAGCAGCAACCTCCACAGTGACAACTTCACTGCGAGCCGCGACTTCAACACCGCCGACGATGCGCTGACCACCCGCCGTCGCCTGCAAGGTCCCGGGCAACCGTCTCCCACGGCCTCCCCCATTCCATCGCCCTACGCCATCCGGTCAGCCGGATGCGTCGCAGATTTGCGCCAGCCTGAAAAGGCCTGGCGGTTCAAGCGCAAGCCAGTAGGCACCCGCTCCATTGACGCACCAACCAGGGGCACGAACAGCCCCGTTTGCCCAATGGAGAAGCAACGCACGCACCAGAAAAAACCGGCGCAATCGGTCAAATGCGTCAATATTTATACAAATGCGTCATTCGTGTACGTTCGTTCCACTCTTTGAGACTTGTGTCGGCCCTGCATCTTGCAATGGGTATGAGGGCTGCATAAGTATCGGCGGGTCGACTCACAAGGTCGCCCTCTACACCAAAAATGACAACAAATCATGAGGCCACCATGTTCAAAAAAGCAGTCCTTCCGTTTTTAGTCAGTGCCGGCTTGCTGGCCAGCGCACCCTTCGCCCACGCGGCGACTAACCTGGTGTTCTGCTCTGAAGGGAGCCCGGCCGGTTTCGACCCTGGCCAGTACACCACCGGAACCGACTTCGACGCCTCAGCCGAAACCCTCTACAACCGCCTCAGCCAGTTCGAACGTGGCGGCACCGCAGTCATTCCGGGCCTGGCCACCAGCTGGGACATCTCGGACGACGGTCTGACCTACACCTTCCACCTGCGCGAAGGGGTCAAGTTCCACACCACGCCGTACTTCACCCCGACCCGTACCTTCAACGCCGACGACGTGCTGTTCACCTTCAACCGCATGATCGACAAGGACATGCCGTTCCGTAAGGCATACCCGACCGAATTCCCGTACTTCACCGACATGGGGATGGACACCAACATCACCAAGGTCGAGAAAGTCGACGACAAGACCGTCAAGTTCACCCTGAAAACCGTTGATGCCGCGTTCATCCAGAACCTGGCCATGAGCTTTGCCTCCATCCAGTCCGCCGAGTACGCCGACAAGCTGCTCAAGGAAGGCAAGACCAGCGATATCAACCAGAAGCCGATCGGCACAGGCCCCTTCGTTTTCAAGAGCTACCAGAAAGACTCCAACATCCGCTACACCGGCAACAAGGACTACTGGAAGCCTGAAGACGTGAAGATCGACAACCTGATCTTCGCCATCACCACCGACCCATCGGTGCGCATCCAGAAGCTGAAGAAGAACGAATGCCAGGTCACCCTCTTCCCGCGTCCGGCCGACCTGAAGGCGCTCAAGGAAGACAAGACCCTGAAGATGCCTGAACAGGCAGGCTTCAACCTGGGCTACATCGCCTACAACGTGATGCCGGTGCTCAAGGGCCGCACCGACGCCAACCCGCTGGCTGACCTCAAGGTTCGCCAGGCGCTGGACATGGCCGTCAACAAGCCGCAGATCATCGACTCGGTCTACCAGGGCGCCGGCCAGCTGGCGGTCAACGCCATGCCGCCGACCCAGTGGTCCTACGACACCACCATCAAGGATGCCAAGTACGATCCCGAGAAAGCCAAGCAGCTGCTCAAGGAGGCCGGCATCAAGGAAGGCACCCAGATCACCCTGTGGGCCATGCCGGTACAGCGTCCGTACAACCCGAACGCCAAGCTGATGGCAGAGATGCTGCAGTCCGACTGGGCCAAGATCGGTCTCAAGGTCAACATCGTCAGCTACGAGTGGGGCGAGTACATCAAGCGCTCCAAAGGCGGCGAAAACCAGGCGATGATCATCGGCTGGAGCGGCGACAATGGTGACCCCGACAACTGGCTCGGCACCCTGTTCGGTTGCGATGCAATGAACGGCAACAACTTCTCGAAATGGTGCGACAAGCCTTATGACGCACTGATCAAGCAAGCCAAGGCCACCTCGGATGTGGCCAAACGCACCGAGCTGTACAAGCAGGCGCAACACATCCTCAAAGATGCCGTTCCGATGACACCTATCGCTCACTCGACGGTGTTCCAACCCATGCGCGCCAACGTGCAGGATTTCAAGATCAGCCCCTTTGGCTTGAACTCCTTCTACGGCGTAGGCATCGGCAAATAAGGTTGTGCAACGGCGACGTCGATGACGTCGCCGTTGTGTTACCGCTCCCCCTGAAAGCGTCCGGCCCTGGGGTCGAGATCGCATCCCTTTGTACGTGATCGCTCGAATTTAGAGCCGATTCCTACAAGGCTTTCAGGTACAGCGCATATACGCCCCAGCCATCGGCTCCTAACGTCGAGGCATGGCAAAACTGCGTCTGTCGGTGGGCATTTGCTGCAGCCATGGTTTGGCATCAATGGCCTGTACAGGCTCCAGGAAGGAGCCATGGTCCATTGATCATCACAACAAAAAATGGAGATGGACCGTCATGCGTCATTCGTTGATTTTCTCGGCCCTGCTGGCCACCAGTTCGATCTGCAGCGCTGCCGACCGCAGCCTGGTGTTCTGTTCCGAAGGCAGCCCCGCAGGCTTTGACACCGCGCAGTACACCACCGCCACCGACAACGATGCCGCCGAGCCGCTGTACAACCGCCTGGTGGAGTTCGAGAAAGGCGCAACCAACGTACTGCCGGCCCTGGCCAAAAGCTGGGACATTTCCGAGGACGGCCTCAAGTACAGCTTTCACCTGCGTGAAGGCGTGAAGTTCCACAACACTCCTTACTTCAAGCCCAGCCGCGACCTCAACGCCGACGACGTGCTGTTCACCTTCAATCGCATGCTCGACGCCGAACATCCGTTCCGTAAGGCCTATCCGACGGAGTTCCCCTACTTCAACGGCATGAGCCTGAACAAGAACATCGCCAAGGTCGAGAAAACCGACCCACTGACCGTGGTCATGACCCTCAACACCGTGGACGCCGCGTTCATCCAGAACCTGGCCATGAGCTTTGCCGCGATCCTCTCCGCCGAATACGCCGAGCAACTGCTCAAGGCCGGCACTCCCAGCCAGATCAACCAGCAACCCATCGGCACCGGGCCGTTCGTATTCCAGCGCTACCAGAAAGACTCGCAAATCCGCTACGCCGCCAATCCGCACTATTGGGACCCGAGCCGGGTCAAGCTCGACAGGCTGATCTTCGCCATCAACACCGATGCCTCGGTACGCGTGCAGAAGCTGCGCGCCGGCGAATGCCAGGTGACCCTGCACCCGCGTCCCGCCGACATCGATGCCCTGAAGAACGACGCAAAACTGCAGGTCATCGAGAAGCCCGGCTTCAACCTCGGCTACATCGCCTATAACGTGCAACACAAACCCTTCGACCGCCTCGAAGTGCGCCAGGCACTGGACATGGCGGTGAACAAGCACAGCATTCTCAATGCCGTGTACCAGGGCGCCGGCCAGTTGGCGGTGAACGCCATGCCGCCCACCCAGTGGTCCTACGACGAGACCATCAAGGACGCCGCCTACAACCCGGAAAAGGCCCGCGAGCTGCTCAAGGCTGCCGGGGTCAAGGAAGGCACGGAAATCACCCTCTGGGCCATGCCCGTGCAACGCCCCTACAACCCCAACGCCAAGCTGATGGCCGAAATGCTCCAGTCCGACTGGGCGAAGATCGGCCTCAAGGTGAAGATCGTCAGCTACGAATGGGGCGAGTACATCAAGCGCACCAAGAACGGCGAACACGACATCAGCCTGATCGGCTGGACTGGAGACAACGGTGACCCGGACAACTGGCTGGGCACCCTGTACAGCTGTGACGCCATCGGCGGCAACAACTACTCCATGTGGTGCGACCCGCAGTACGACACGCTGATCAAGCAAGCCAAGGTCGTCACCGACCGTGAACAGCGCACCGAGCTCTATAAGCAGGCCCAGCAGTTGCTCAAGCAGCAAGTGCCGATCACGCCTGTGGCCCACTCGACGATCAACCAGCCGTTAAGCGCGAAAGTCGAGGGTTTCAAGGTCAGTCCCTTCGGCCGCAACTCCTTTTCAGGTGTCGGCCTAGCCCCATAACCGATGAGCCAAAACCCTGAGGGCGATTCTCGCCCTCACGCAGGCGCTTTGCCTGAATTCGGCGATTGAGCCGCGTGCAAACGTTTGCGATGCCATGAATGAGTTCCAAAAACCAGCCGGCCCAAAAAAACCGGCATCTAAAAAAGAAAACAAAGGAGCTTCACCCATGAAACTGAGCAGCAGCGCATTGTTAGCCTTGGCTATCAGTAGCATCACCGCCACGGCCTATGCGGAGAATGTCAGCCAGGACTTCGTCCCGACTGAACTGAACAGCACCAAGGCCCAGGCTGAAACCAAGGGCTTCATCGAAGGGCAGAGCCTGTCGGGCAGCACCCGCAACTGGTACGCCAACGAGCTGAACCGTCGCAATGACCGTTTCTCGTACAACCACAATGGCGTTCCCACCTCGACCCCACGCCGTATCAACTGGGTCCAGGGCACCATCCTCAACTACACCTCGGGCTTCACCGAAGGCACCGTGGGTGTCAGCACCGAAGTCGCGGCCTACAACGCCATTGCCCTGGATCGTGACCGCAAGGACATCGCCGGCAAGAACAACCGCACCCTGACCCACTCCGACGGCGACGCCGTAGGCCAGTGGAGCAAGCTCGGTCTGGCCAACGTCAAGTTCCGTGTCTCGAACACCACCCTGACCGCCGGCCGGCAGAACTTCAGCACGCCAATCGTCGATGTCATCGGCAACCGTCCACTGCCTTCCAGCTTTGAAGGGGTGAGCATCCACAGCGAAGAATTCAACAACCTGTCGTTCGACGCCGGCACCTTCGACCGGGTATCGCCACGGACCGAGCAGAGCCTTTCGAAATTCCGCTCCGAGTACAACACCAATGGCGCCGAGACCGATCGCGTCAGCCTTGTCGGTGTCAACTACCAGCCGCTGAAAAGCCTGAAGACCAGCCTCTACGCCTCCAAGGTGGAAGACTTCTGGAACCAGTACTACTTCGGCGCCACCCATGAGCTGGGTGATAGCCAGGTACTGAGCCTGACCACCGGCCTGAACTACTACAAGACCGTCGACACCGGCAAGAAAGAGATGGGGAACATCGACAACGATACCTACTCCCTCTCCCTGGGGCTGACCCACCAGGCCCACAGCCTGACCTTCTCGTACCAGGAAATTAACGGTAACGAGTACTTCGACTACCTGCACGAAACCAACGGCATCTACCTGGCCAACTCCCTGCTCTCGGACTTCAACGGCCCGAACGAGAAATCCTTCCAGATCGCCTACGGCCTGAACATGGCCGAATACGGCGTGCCCGGCCTGAAGTTCAATATCTACCAGGCTCGCGGCTGGGGCATCGATGGTACCCACTACAACGGCACCGCCTACAGCGGCGTAAAAGCCGACGGCACCGTCTACGGCGTACGCACCATGGACGGCGAACACCACTATGAATATGGCATCGGCGCATCCTATGCCGTACAGAGTGGTCCGCTCAAAGCCACGGCGATCCGGGCGACCTACACCACTCACCGCGCCAGCGAGAACCAGGCCGACGGCAATATCAACGAGTTCCGTCTGGTCACCACCATCCCGTTCAATATTCTCTAACCCACCAGTTGAAGGGCGGATTCATGACGAATCCGCCGTTCAAGCTAATCTGGTTCAATTGATTGCAGAGGGTTCTTGATGAAAATGCTTCCCCTGAGAGCGGCCATGGGCGCCGCACTGCTGAGCGTTGCCATGGGCGCCGCAGCCAAACCCTTGGTGGTCTGTACCGAAGCCAGCCCGGAAGGCTTCGATATGGTCCAGTACACGACTGCAGTCACTGCCGACGCGGTGGCGGAAACCATCTTCAACCGCCTGGTGGACTTCAAGCCCGGCACCACCGACATCCAGCCCGCCCTGGCGGAATCCTGGGAGATCAGCCCGGACGGCCTGCAATACACTTTCCACCTGCGTAAAGGCGTCAAGTTCCACACCACCGACTACTTCACTCCAACCCGCGACATGAACGCCGACGACGTGCTCTGGAGCTTCCAGCGTCAACTGGACCCGAAGCACCCCTGGCATGACAAGTCCAGCGTCGGCTTCCCCTACTTCGAAAGTATGGGTTTCAAGGAGCTGCTCAAAAGCGTCGAGAAGACTGACGACCACACCGTGGTCTTCACCCTGACCCGCCGCGAGGCCCCGTTCCTGGCCGACATCGCCATGGCCTTCTCTTCCATATTCCCGGCGGAATACGCCGACAAGCTGCTCAAGGAAGGCAAGACCGGCGACCTCAACAGCAAGCCCATCGGCACCGGCCCGTTCGTTTTCACCCGCTACGCCAAGGACGCCCAGGTACGTTTCAAGGCCAACCCGGACTACTTCCGGGGCAAGGCGCCGGCGGACCCGCTGGTGCTGGCGATCACCACCGATAACAACGTGCGCCTGCAGAAGCTCAAGGCCAACGAGTGCCAGATCGCCCTGTACCCCAAACCCGACGACATCCCCAGCATCAAGGCCGACGCCAACCTCAAGGTCGACGAGCTGGCTGCCATGACCACCGGCTACATCGCCATGAACAACACACGCAAGTACATGAGCGACGTGCGAGTGCGCAAGGCCATCGACATCGCCTTTGACAAGGAAGCCTACGTCAACAGCCTGTACGGCAAAGGCAACGCCCTGGTGGGCACCGGCCCTTATCCTCCGACCTTGCTGGGCTTCAACAACAGCCTGCAGAACCCGGCCCGGGACCTGGACAAGGCCCGCGCCCTGCTCAAGGACGCCGGCGTGCCGGATGGCACGGTCATCACCCTGTTCACCCGCAATGGCGGAGGCCCGACCAACCCCAACCCCCTGCTGGGCGCCCAGATGATGCAGGCCGACCTGGCCAAGATCGGCCTCAAGCTCGACATCCGCGTCATGGAGTGGGGCGAGATGCTCAAGCGTGCGAAAAACGGCGAACACGATATGGTGTCGGCCGGCTGGGCGGGTGACAACGGCGATCCGGACAATTTCCTGACCCCGAACCTGAGTTGTGACGCAGCGAAAAACGGCGAAAACTACGCCCGCTGGTGCAACAAGGCATTCCAGGACCTGATCGACCAGGCCCGTTCCGACGCTGAACCTGCCAAACGCGCAGAGCTCTATGAAAAAGCGTTGCTGATTTTCCAACAGGATCAACCGTGGATTCCCATGGCCTATCCGAAGATGTTCACCGCCATGCGCAAGAACGTCGAGGGTTACCACCAGAGCCCCCTGACCACCAACAACTTCGCGACCACCCAAGTGAAGTGATAAGAAACGCCCGCCGCCCTTGACCCCAAGGGTGGCGGGAACGCCTAACCGGCTGATTGAGGTATTTCAGAAGATGTTTAGTTTTATTGCCCGCCGTGTGGGGTTGTTGATCCCCACATTCTTCGGCATCACCTTGCTGACCTTCGCCTTGATACGCATGATTCCCGGCGACCCCGTGGAAGTCATGATGGGCGAACGTCGGGTCGACCCCGAGATGCATGCCCAGGCAATGGAACGCCTTGGATTGAACAAACCGCTGTATGCCCAATACCTGGACTACATCGGCAAGCTCGCCCACGGTGACCTGGGCGAATCCCTGCGCACCCGCACCAGTGTGTGGAGCGAATTCACTTCGCTGTTCCCCGCGACCCTGGAACTGTCCATGGCCGCCCTGCTGTTCGCCGGCGTGCTCGGGCTGCTGGCCGGGGTGATCGCCGCCCTCAAGCGAGGGTCCCTGTTCGACCATGGGGTCATGGGCATCTCCCTCGCGGGCTATTCGATGCCGATCTTCTGGTGGGGCCTGATCCTGATCATGTTCTTCTCGGTGAGTCTGGGCTGGACCCCGGTGTCCGGGCGCATCGACCTGCTCTACGACATCGAGCCCAAGACCGGCTTCATGCTTGTCGACACCCTGCTGGCCGGGGACACCAGTGCCTTCTTCGACGCCCTGCACCACCTGATTCTGCCGGCCATTGTCCTGGGCACCATTCCCCTGGCGGTGATCGCGCGGATGACCCGCTCCTCGATGCTCGAAGTGCTGCGTGAAGACTACATCCGCACCGCCAAGGCCAAGGGCCTGTCGCCGGCCCGGGTGGTATTCGTCCACGGCCTGCGCAACGCGCTGATTCCGGTGCTGACCGTAGTCGGCCTGCAAGTCGGCACCCTGCTGGCCGGTGCAGTGCTGACCGAAACCATCTTCTCCTGGCCGGGGATCGGCAAGTGGCTGATCGAAGCCATCGGCGCCCGGGACTATCCCGTGGTGCAGAACGGCATCCTGCTGATCGCCTGCCTGGTGATCATGGTCAACTTCGTGGTGGACATCCTCTACGGCTTTGCCAACCCACGCATCCGTCACCAGCGCTGAGATCAAGACTAATGAGCACTCCAACTTCCTCAGTAGCAGTCGATCAAAGCCTGCTCTATCCGTCCGTCTACAAAGAATTCTGGCAGCACTTCTCCCGCAACAAGGGCGCGGTAGCCGGCCTGCTGTTCATGCTGCTGATCGTGTTCTGCGCACTGTTCGCCCCCTGGGTGGCGCCGCACAACCCCAGCGAGCAGTACCGCGACTTCCTGCTGACGCCGCCGGCCTGGCTCGAAGGCGGGCAGATGCAGTTCCTGCTGGGCACCGACGAACTGGGCCGCGACCTGCTGTCGCGCCTGATCCAGGGCTCGCGGCTGTCGCTGCTGATCGGCTTGTCATCGGTGGTGATGTCGCTGATCCCGGGCATCCTCCTGGGCCTGTTCGCCGGTTTCTTCCCGCGTTTGCTGGGCCCGACCATCATGCGCCTGATGGACATCATGCTGGCTCTGCCATCGCTGCTGCTGGCCGTGGCCATCGTCGCCATCCTCGGCCCAGGCCTGATCAACACCGTGATCGCCATTGCCGTGGTGTCCCTGCCGTCCTATGTGCGCCTGACCCGTGCCGCGGTGATGGGCGAACTGAACCGCGACTACGTGACCGCAGCACGCCTGGCCGGTGCAGGCCTGCCGCGCCTGATGTTCATCACAGTGCTGCCCAATTGCATGGCGCCACTGATCGTCCAGGCCACCTTGAGCTTCTCCTCGGCGATCCTCGACGCCGCCGCCCTGGGCTTCCTCGGCCTGGGCGTGCAACCGCCGACTCCGGAATGGGGCACCATGCTGGCCTCGGCCCGGGACTACATCGAACGCGCCTGGTGGGTCGTGAGCCTGCCGGGTCTGACCATTTTGCTCAGCGTGCTGGCAATCAACCTGATGGGCGACGGCCTGCGCGATGCGCTGGACCCGAAACTCAAGAACGCCGCCTGAGGAGATTCCCATGTCACTGCTAGAAATCAAGAATCTCAACGTACGCTTCGGCGATGCCACGGCGGTGCCGGTGGTTGATGGCCTCGACCTCAAGGTCGACAAGGGCGAAGTGCTGGCCATCGTCGGCGAGTCCGGCTCGGGTAAGTCGGTGACCATGATGGCGCTGATGGGGCTGATCGAGCACCCCGGCATCGTCACCGCCGACGCCCTCAGCTTCGACGGCCGCGACATGCTCAAGCTCAGCGCCCGCCAGCGCCGGCAGATCGTCGGCAAGGACCTGGCCATGGTCTTCCAGGACCCGATGACCGCGCTGAACCCGAGCTACACCGTAGGCTTTCAGATCGAGGAAGTGCTGCGCCTGCACCTGAAGATGTCCGCCAAGGCGGCGCGCAAGCGCGCCATCGAGCTGCTGGAAAAGGTCGAGATCCCTGGCGCGGCCAGCCGCATGGACGCCTACCCGCACCAGCTGTCCGGCGGCATGAGCCAACGGGTGGCGATTGCCATGGCGATTGCCGGCGAGCCCAAGCTGTTGATCGCCGACGAACCCACCACCGCCCTGGACGTGACCATCCAGGCGCAGATCATGGACCTGCTGCTCAACCTGCAGAAAGAACAGAACATGGGCCTGGTGCTGATCACCCACGACCTCGCCGTCGTGGCCGAAACCGCCCAGCGCGTGTGCGTGATGTACGCCGGGCAAGCCGTGGAAGTCGGCCAGGTACCGGAGCTGTTCGACATCCCCGCTCACCCTTACAGCGAAGCGCTGCTGGCGGCGATTCCCGAGCATAGCCTGGGCGCCACCCGCCTCTCGACTCTGCCCGGTATCGTCCCCGGGCGTTACGACCGACCACAGGGCTGCCTGCTGTCGCCGCGCTGCCCCTACGCCCAGGACAACTGCCGTCAGCAGCGTCCGAGCCTCGATCAAAAAGCCGCCAGCCTGGTGCGCTGCTTCTACCCGCTGAATCAGGAGGTGGCGTAATGGCCGTCGTTCTTACCGCCCGCGACCTGACCCGTCACTACGAAGTGTCCCGTGGCCTGTTCAAGGGCCATGCCACCGTGCGCGCCCTCAACGGCGTGTCCTTTGAACTGGAAGCCGGCAAGACCCTGGCCGTGGTCGGCGAGTCCGGCTGCGGCAAGTCCACCCTGGCCCGGGCCCTGACCCTGATCGAAGAACCCTCCTCGGGCTCGCTGAAAATCGCCGGCCAGGAAGTCGCCGGCGCCGACAAGGCCCAGCGCAAGCAACTGCGCAAAGACGTGCAGATGGTGTTCCAGAGCCCTTATGCCTCGCTCAACCCGCGGCAGAAGATCGGTGACCAACTGGCCGAGCCGCTGCTGATCAACACCAAGCTGTCCGCCGCCGAACGCCGGGAGAAAGTCCAGGCGATGATGAAACAGGTGGGCCTGCGCCCCGAGCACTACCAGCGCTACCCGCACATGTTCTCCGGTGGTCAGCGCCAGCGCATCGCCCTGGCCCGGGCCATGATGCTGCAGCCCAAGGTGCTGGTGGCGGATGAGCCGACCTCGGCCCTGGACGTGTCGATCCAGGCCCAGGTGCTGAACCTGTTCATGGACCTGCAGCAGGAGTTCAACACTGCCTACGTGTTCATCTCCCACAACCTGGCGGTGGTGCGTCACGTCGCCGACCAAGTGTTGGTGATGTACCTCGGCCGGCCGGTGGAAATGGGCCCCAAGGAGGACATCTACACCCGCCCCCTGCATCCCTACACCCAGGCGCTGCTGTCGGCGACCCCAACCATCCACCCGGACCCGGACAAACCGAAGATCAAGATCGTCGGCGAATTGCCCAACCCACTGAACCCGCCGTCGGGCTGCGCCTTCCACAAGCGCTGCCCCTACGCCACCGAGCGTTGCAGCACGCAAGAGCCGGCCCTGCGCCAGCTCGACAGCCGTCAGGTGGCTTGCCACTACGCCGAGCAGTTTGTGGTTTAAGCGGACATGAAAAAGGCGCTCCCGAAACGGTCCGGGAGCGCCTGTACAGTGTTCCACCCGCCCCTGGCAACGGATTGCGCATCAGTCCGTTGCCAGGGGTTTTCTTTTAGCCCTGGCTGTCGCCATCGTCGTCATCGTCGGTGGTCTGATCGTCATCCCCCGAACTGCCCCCCTGCCCTTCATCCCCCGGCTCCGACTCGGACTTGGCGAGCATCTGTACCGGTTCGCTTATGGTCGACGAAAAGCCCGGTTCCTTGACCTCCAGCAGGTTGTGGGCCCAGGCCGCCGAGGTTCCGAGCGACAGCATCACCAGCACTTTGATCAGCAACAGCGTGCGTTGGAAAATATTCATAGCCGATTCCATCCTTCACAGGTGAATCATCAAAGGCTGCGCCCAACCTTGTGAAGGTCGCAGCACTGTCTGAAACCTAGTCCCGATATCCCGGCTTTTCCAGATAGCAGGCTATCGATACCCGAGCCGACCGGGCCCTTCCGACTAACGGCGCTCCCTGAAATACACCACAACCCGTAGGAGCCGGCTTGCCGGCGAAGAGGCCCGCAAGCCATGCACCGCCGCGTCCGTAGCCTTCGCTGGCAAGCCAGCTGCTACGGGGCGGCGGGCCTATCCTGAGCGCAACAAAAAGCCCCGCTGTCTGCACAGCGGGGCTTGGGGTGTCGCAGGCGAACTTAGTGGTGTTCGCGGGTGGCGCGGAATTTCACGTCCGGCCAGCGCTCTTCCATCAGCGCCAGATTGACCCGGGTCGGCGCCAGGTAGGTCAGGTGACCGCCGCCGTCCAACGCCAGGTTTTCCACCGCCTTGTTGGAAAACTCTTCCAGCTTCTTCTTGTCGCTGCATTCGATCCAACGGGCAGACCACACGGTGATCGGCTCATAAGAGCACTCCACCTTGTATTCCTCCTTCAGGCGGCTGGCCACCACATCGAACTGCAGCACACCCACAGCGCCGAGGATGATGTCGTTGCTGCGCTCCGGGAAGAACACCTGGGTCGCGCCCTCTTCGGCCAGCTGTTGCAGGCCCTGGCGCAGTTGCTTGGACTTGAGCGGGTCCTTCAGGCGCACGCGGCGGAAGAGTTCCGGGGCGAAGTGCGGGATACCGGTAAAGCCCAGGGCCTCGCCTTCGGTGAAGGTGTCGCCGATCTGGATGGTGCCATGGTTGTGCAGGCCGATGATGTCGCCAGCATAGGCCTCTTCCAGTTGCTCACGCTCGGAGGAGAAGAAGGTCAGGGCGTCGCCAATGCGCACGTCCTTGCCAGTACGCACGTGGCGCATCTTCATGCCCTTCTCGTACTTGCCCGAGCAGATGCGCATGAAGGCAATACGGTCGCGGTGCTTGGGGTCCATGTTCGCCTGGATCTTGAACACGAAACCGCTGAATTTTTCTTCCTGGGGCGCCACGGCGCGCTCGTTGGCTTCACGGGGCAGCGGCAACGGCGCCCAGTCCACCACGGCGTCGAGAACGTGATCGACACCGAAGTTGCCCAGGGCGGTACCGAAGAACACCGGAGTCAGATGACCGTCGAGGAACTCCTGCTGGTTGAACTCGTGGCAGGCACCCTGCACCAGCTCCAGTTGCTCGATGAAACGCTCGTACTCGTCACCCAGGTGGGCGCGGGCTTCGTCGGAGTCGAGTTTCTCGATGATCTTGGTTTCAGTGCGTTCGTGGCCGTGGCCCGGGGTGTAGACGATGATGTAGTCGCCCGCCAGGTGGTACACACCCTTGAAGTCGCGGTAGCAACCGATCGGCCAGGTGATGGGCGCGGCCTTGATCTTCAGTACCGCTTCGATTTCGTCCAGCAGCTCGATCGGATCGCGAATGTCGCGGTCGAGTTTGTTGATGAAGCTGACGATGGGCGTGTCCCGCAGGCGGCAGACGTCCATCAGGGCGATGGTCCGTGGCTCAACGCCCTTACCGCCGTCGAGCACCATCAGCGCCGAGTCCACCGCGGTCAGGGTGCGATAGGTGTCTTCCGAGAAGTCTTCGTGGCCCGGGGTGTCCAGCAGGTTGATCATGTGTTCGCGATAGGGGAACTGCATGACCGACGTGGTAATGGAAATACCCCGTTGCTTCTCCATCTCCATCCAGTCGGAAGTGGCATGGCGATCGGACTTACGCGATTTGACGGTGCCCGCCACCGCAATTGCCTTGCCCATCAGCAAGAGCTTTTCGGTGATGGTGGTCTTACCCGCATCCGGGTGGGAAATAATGGCGAAAGTGCGGCGTTTCGCGACTTCGGCGGCCTGTTTGGTCATGGGAAATCGCCTGGCGGTGATCAAAAAAGGGCGCAGATTATAGCCCAGACAAAGCCTCGCGGGCCACCGCTGCCCCCGTCGCCCAAACCACCGCAAGGCAGATAAACGGTGGCTATATGCTGCCAAGTATGGAACCTTTTAAAACGTGGAGACGTCCACTCCCCTGTCACGCGCTGTTGTCAGGGGCTGAAATATCAGCAAGTTAGCTTGACGAAGCTGCGCTCATGGCTCGTTCAACCGCCGCTCTGCCGGCACTCGACGAGCTGCTTTTCGCGCGTACTTTCCCGGCAGCCAGGAATGGCCCTGCCACACGGGAAAGTACCCGCCGACCGACAAAAGGAGTCCGCCTGTGGCTATTCGCTATGGCAAAGGGCTGATAGGAGGGGTTGCGGTAATCGCCCTCCTGGCCCTGCTGATCCACTGGATCGGCATCAGTACGATCGAACACTACCGCGACGATCTGTTGTTCTACCTGCAAGCTCATCTGTTCCTGGTCCTGGCGTCCATGCTCGCCGCACTGCTAGTGGGCATCCCCGCCGGCATCTTCCTCAGCCGCCCGAGCATGGTCGGACGCGCCGAACGCTTCATGCAAGTGTTCAACATCGGTAACACCGTCCCCCCTCTGGCCGTCCTGGCCATCGCCCTGGGGATTCTCGGCATCGGCAGTGGCCCGGCCATCTTCGCTCTGTTCCTCGCCTCCTTGCTGCCCATCGTGCGCAACACCTATGAAGGCCTGAAAAACGTCCAGGGCTCCCTCAAGGAAGCGGCGGTCGGCATCGGCATGACGCCACGCCAAGTGCTGTGGAAAGTCGAATTGCCCAATGCCGTGCCGATCATCATCGGTGGCGTACGGGTAGCCCTGGCGATCAACGTCGGCACCGCGCCCCTGGCCTTCCTGATCGGCGCCAACAGCCTGGGCAGCCTGATCTTCCCCGGCATAGCCCTGAACAATCAGCCGCAATTGCTGCTCGGCGCGGCCTGTACCGCGTTGCTGGCCTTGCTCCTCGACGGCCTGGTAACCCTGGCCAGCCGCCTCTGGCTGGAACGTGGTCTGCGCCCGTCCTAAGTCCGTAAGCGCCAAGGAATGAACATGAAAAAAACAAGCCTGATACTCGGCTGCATCCTGCTTTTTTCCGGATGGGTGCAAGCCGCGGAAAAACCGCTGATCCGCATTGGTGCCCGGGTCTTCACCGAACAGACCCTGCTGGCGGAAATCACCTCCCAGTACCTGCGCAGCAAGGGTTACGACACCCGCGTTACCGGCGGCCTGGGCAGCAACCTGGCCCGCAGTGCCCAGGAAAGCGGACAGCTGGACCTGATCTGGGAATACACCGGGGTCTCGCTGGTGGCCTACAACCACATCGACGAGAAACTCGACAGCGAACAGTCCTACGCCCGAGTGAAAGAACTCGACGCGAAAAAAGGCCTGGTCTGGTTGTCGCCGTCCAAGTTCAGCAATACCTACGCCCTGGCCCTGCCGGAGAACGTGGCCCGGGAACACCCCCAGATCAACAGCATCAGCGACCTGACCAAGGCCCTGGCCGAAAACCCCAAGGAAAACCGCCTGGTGGCCCTGGACACCGAGTTCGCCAACCGCTCCGACGGCATGGGCGGCATGGTCAAGCTGTATGACATGAACCTGACCCGCAAAAACACCCGGCAAATGGACGCCGGCCTGGTCTACACCGCCTTGCGCAATGGCCAGGTGTTTGCCGGCCTGGTGTACACCACCGATGGCCGCCTCAACGCCTTCAAGCTCAAGCTGCTGCAAGACGACAAGCATTACTTCCCGGACTACACCGCAGCGCCCGTGGTGCGTCAGGTTTATCTCGACGCCCACCCGCAACTGGCCGCCGACCTCAAGCCGCTGGCGGCCCTGTTCGACGACGAAACCATGCGTCAGTTGAACGCGCGAGTCGACGTTGACCATGAAAGCCCCTCCGCCGTGGCCGCCGATTTTCTGCGCCAACACCCGATCAACTAATAGAGAGGAGAAGACATGGAATTTTTAAACGCCTTTTCCCATCTTGACTGGACCCAGGTCCTGCACCTGACCTGGCAACACATCACCCTGGTGGGTATCGCCGTGACCCTGGCGATTGTCTTCGGTGTCCCCCTGGGCATTCTGATGACCCGCTTTCCCTCCCTCGCCGGGCCCCTGCAGGCCAGCGCCACGGTGCTGCTGACCATTCCTTCCATTGCCCTGTTCGGCCTGTTGCTGCCGTTCTACTCCAAGTTCGGCCAGGGCCTGGGGCCGCTGCCGGCCATCACTGCGGTGTTCCTCTATTCCCTGCTGCCGATCATGCGCAACACCTACCTGGCGCTGACCGGTGTCGAGCCGGGTATCCGCGAAGCTGCCCGCGGCATCGGCATGACCTTCGGCCAGCGCCTGCGCATGGTCGAACTGCCGATCGCGGTGCCGGTGATCCTCGCCGGGGTGCGCACCGCCGTGGTGATGAACATCGGCGTCATGACCATCGCCGCCACCATTGGCGCCGGCGGCCTGGGCGTACTCATTCTTGCCTCCATCAGCCGCAGCGACATGTCGATGCTGATCGTCGGCGCGGTGCTGGTCAGTCTTCTGGCCATCTTCGCCGACCTGCTTCTGCAATGGCTGCAACGCTCGCTGACTCCAAAAGGACTCCTGAAATGATCGAACTTCAAAACCTGACCAAGACCTTTCGCAGCAACGGCAAAGATGTCAAAGCCGTCGACTCGGTAAGCCTGACCGTCAATGAAGGCGAGATCTGCGTGTTCCTCGGGCCGTCCGGCTGCGGCAAGAGCACCACGCTAAAAATGATCAACCGCCTGATCAAGCCCACCTCGGGCAAGATCCTGATCAACGGCGAAGACACCACCGACCTGGACGAAGTAACCCTGCGCCGCAACATCGGCTACGTGATCCAGCAGATCGGCCTGTTCCCGAACATGACCATCGAGGAAAACATCGTGGTGGTGCCCAAGCTGCTGGGCTGGGACAAGCAGAAATGCCACGACCGCGCCCGCGAGCTGATGAGCATGATCAAGCTCGAGCCCAAGCAGTACCTGCACCGTTACCCGCGAGAGCTGTCCGGTGGTCAGCAACAGCGCATCGGGGTGATTCGCGCCCTGGCGGCGGATGCGCCGCTGTTGCTGATGGATGAACCCTTCGGCGCGGTGGACCCGATCAACCGCGAGATGATCCAGAACGAATTCTTCGAGATGCAGCGAGCACTGAACAAGACCGTGATCATGGTCAGCCACGACATCGATGAAGCCATCAAGCTGGGGGACAAGATCGCCATCTTCCGCGCCGGCAAGCTGCTGCAGATCGACCACCCGGACACCCTGCTGGCGCACCCGGCGGACGATTTCGTCAGCAATTTCGTTGGCCAGGACAGCACCCTCAAGCGCCTGCTGCTGGTGAAAGCCGAAGACGCCGCAGACAACGCACCGTCGGTGAGCCCGGAAACCCCAGTGGCCGATGCCCTGGAACTGATGGACGAACACGACCGCCGCTACGTGGTGGTGACCTGTGCCGAGAACAAGGCCCTGGGTTATGTACGTCGTCGCGACCTGCACCGTCAGACCGGCACCTGCGCGCAGTTCCTGCGGGAGTTCAACGCCACCGCTGCCTATGACGAACACCTGCGGATTCTTCTGTCGCGCATGTACGAGTTCAACCGTTCGTGGCTGCCGGTAATGGATGCCGAACGGGTGTTCCTTGGGGAAGTGACCCAGGAATCCATTGCTGCCTACCTGAGCTCGGGGCGTTCACGGGGGATGAAGACCAATATCGTCTCGCCGGCTGAAGCGGTGGTTGCCTGATCAATAAATAGCCAATAACGAACCTGTGGCGAGGGAGCTTGCTCCCGCTGGGCCGCGAAGCGGACCCTCTTGGCAAAAAAGAGTGGAACTGCTGCGCAGTCCGCGGGAGCAAGCTCCCTCGCCACAAGGTTTTTTGCCCGCCAACGCGTCGGAAAAAAATATCAACAGCCACCCCCCGTGAATGCTGTCCGGCGACACCTTCCCAAACAGCCAAAATCCCCCTCACACCCGCCTCTCGCCGCTAACGTCGCCGATGTTGACGATTTCATACTTACCAGCCACTTGGCACGCAAAAGCGTCGAACGTGCAGGTATTTTTAACACCCGTGAATTCTTCGGGAACATCTGCCCGTCATCTGTGTCGGCTACAAAGAGAGGTGTCCGTCACGCACGTCAGACAAGTGCAAAAACGCGACATTTTTTGTTGATCTCAGGCCCCTCACCGCCTAAAGTTCGCGCCGAACGTCCATGCTGGAAACGATCCATCCGGCTCAAGTACTGACGACGAGACAGCAAGGCCAAGGGCAACTTTCCCATGGCCTTTTTGCTTTCGGCGACATGCCTTGGGAAGTAGGCGAACCAAAGTGGGGATACGGAGGACGTTCACAAGGCGGTGTCATCCATGACCTGTCCTTAAACCCATTGATTACCAACGTTTGCCAGTAGGAGCTCCCAACGCATGTCGATTAACGTCGAAGACTATTTCGCGCGCGAAACCTTTCAGAAAATGAAGGCCTTCGCCGACCAGCAAGAAACCCCGTTCGTGGTCATCGACACCCAGATGATCTCCAAGGCCTACGACGACCTGCGCGCCGGTTTCGAATTCGCCAAGGTCTACTACGCGGTCAAGGCTAACCCGGCTGCCGAGATCATCGACCTGCTGCACGAAAAAGGCTCGAGCTTCGACATCGCCTCGATCTACGAGCTGGACAAGGTGCTGGGCCGCGGCGTCAACCCGGCCAATATCAGCTACGGCAACACCATCAAGAAATCCAAGGACATCCGCTACTTCTATGAGAAGGGCGTGCGTCTGTATGCCACCGACTCCGAAGCCGACCTGCGCAACATCGCCAAGGCCGCCCCGGGTTCGAAAGTCTATGTGCGTATCCTCACCGAAGGTTCCACCACCGCCGACTGGCCGCTGTCGCGCAAATTCGGCTGCCAGACCGACATGGCCATGGACCTGTTGATCCTCGCCCGCGACCTGGGCCTGGTGCCTTACGGCGTATCGTTCCACGTGGGTTCGCAACAGCGCGACATCAGCGTCTGGGACGCGGCAATCGCCAAGGTCAAGGTGATCTTCGAGCGCCTGAAGGAAGAAGACGGCATCGAGCTCAAGCTGATCAACATGGGTGGCGGCTTCCCGGCCAACTACATCACCCGTACCAACAGCCTGGAAACCTACGCCGAGGAAATCATCCGCTTCCTGAAGGAAGACTTCGGTGACGACCTGCCGGAAATCATTCTGGAACCGGGCCGCTCGCTGATTGCCAACGCCGGTATCCTGGTCAGCGAAGTGGTGCTGGTGGCGCGCAAATCCCGCACCGCCGTGGAGCGCTGGGTCTACACCGACGTGGGCAAGTTCTCCGGCCTGATCGAAACCATGGACGAGTCCATCAAGTTCCCGATCTGGACCGAGAAAAAAGGTGAAGTCGAAGAAGTGGTCATCGCCGGCCCGACCTGCGACAGCGCCGACATCATGTACGAGAACTACAAGTACGGCCTGCCGCTGAACCTGGCCATCGGCGACCGCCTGTACTGGCTGTCTACCGGTGCCTACACCACCAGCTACAGCGCGGTGGAATTCAACGGCTTCCCGCCGCTGAAGGCCTACTATCTGTAAGAAAGCTGCAAGTGACCAGCGGCAAGCGGTAAGTGAAAGCCCATGACTTGTCATGGGCTTTTTTGATCTACTAGCGAACTACAGCGCCGTTGGGGTTTCGCTGGAGTGCCCAGCTCGCTAGGTGGCCGTAGCACCTCTCGCCCTGAGAGAACGGCATGACAGGACGTGTTGCAGCGATATCGCCAGCACCATTCGGACCCGTCACCGTAAACTCTCCGAATTCACCAAACCGGCGATCAAGCACTGCCACACTCAGCCAAAGCAAGCAATAGCCTTGCTCTTCGAATCATGAGCCTGCCAAATTATCGGTATCTCAGTGAAGGCTCTGAATAGCCATAGTGAACGCCTTGAAAAGAGAATTAACGCATGACCTGTAAAATCATCACCATCGTCGGCGCACGCCCTCAGTTCATCAAGGCCGCAGCAGTCTCGCGAGAGATCCTCAAACACCCTGACCAACTGCAAGAAATCATGGTCCACACTGGCCAACACTACGACCCGAACATGTCCCAGGTGTTTTTCGATGAGCTGGAGATTCCCGCTCCGAAATACAACCTGGAAGTATCGGGCGGGGGACACGGGGCCATGACCGGCCGCATGCTTGAAGGCATCGAACAAATCCTGCAGGACGAGAAACCCGACTGGGTTCTGATCTACGGAGATACCAATTCGACCCTGGCAGGAGCGCTGGCAGCGGCGAAACTGCATATTCCAGTCGCTCATGTCGAGGCTGGCCTGCGTTCGTTCAACATGCGCATGCCGGAAGAGATCAACCGGATTCTCTCCGATCGGGTCTCGACATTGCTGCTGTGCCCAACGGTAGTGGCAGTCGATAACCTGGCACAGGAAGGCATCACTCAAGGCGTCCATAACGTCGGCGATGTCATGTATGACGTGGCCCTCTACTACCGTGATCGGGCACGGAGCAACAGCCGAATCCTCGACACCCTGGGCCTGTCCGAGAAGGGCTTTGCCCTGGCCACCTGCCATCGCGCTGAAAATACTGATTCGCCTGAACGACTGAATGCGATCCTCTCGGCACTCGCAGCCATCAGTACAGAACTACCAGTGGTTCTGCCACTGCACCCTCGAACACGCAAACTGGTCAATGACCACAAGCTGCAACATCTATTGGAAAAGCTCACGATCGTCGAGCCCCTGGCATTTCTGGACATGGTGGCACTCGAACAGGCAGCCAAGGTGATTCTCACCGACTCCGGCGGCGTCCAGAAAGAAGCGTTTTTCTATCAGGTTCCTTGCATCACCATGCGCGATGAAACCGAGTGGGTTGAAACAGTGGCCCTCGGTTGGAACCATGTGGTGGGTGCATCCGAAGCTCGTATCCTGAATGCTTTCGCACAGTTGAAGGACGGCCAGAACGGCGACCAGAGCGCCCCCTACGGGAACGGAAGTGCAAGCCAGGCAATTATCAAGCACTTGATAATGGGAGCTTGAGACCGCGCCTTCTGGTCAGCCTGTATCTCACTTTACTCGCAGCTCAAGGATTGTTCAGGGACGGAAAACGTCCCTGCAACCACCTTTAGATCTACCGGCCAACAAGGCCAGTGTTGCCCTCAATACCTGGCGACATTGGAAAAAGCAGCCAGCTCAGCTCTATCGCTCTTATCCCCCAGCTCAGCCGCGCGCTGAAAATACTCCCCAGCCATATCTCTGACCTCCGGATGAGCAGCGCTCAACAACGAAAAACGAGCCACTCGGAGGAAGTTCAAATTGCCGCCAGCCAGGGCCTGTTGCAGCCAATCCACGGCTTCGTCGATACGACCGGCATCCGCCAGCACCGCCGCATAGCTGAACTGTCCGCGAAAATCCCCGCCTTCGGCCGAGCGTCGGTAGCAGTCCCACGCCGCTTCGGGATCGGCCGGACACACCACCCCTTCCTCCAGGTAACGCCCCAGCAGGTTCATTGACTTGGCATGGCCTAAGCCCGCCGCACGACGATAACAGTCCAGGGCCAAGGCATGGTTCTGCTCTACACCACGACCAGTGGCCAGGAGGTTGGCGTAGTTGTACAAGCCCCAATCCAGCCCCGCTTCCGCGGCTTGGCGATAGTGCCGTGCAGCATTGGCTGCATCCGCCGGGCAACCCCACCCGTGCTCATGGCAGCGGCCGAGCATGTTGCGCGCCATCAGGTGGCCGCCTTGGGCGGCGATTTCGAACCAGCGCAAGGCCAGGGGTTGATCCTGCTGGATACCGTGGCCATCGAGGAGGATCTGCCCCAGCAGCGCCTGGGCATCCACCAGGCCTTCCCGGGCCGCCACCAGTATCGCCTGGGCCGCACGGGCCGGGCTCTGTTGGAGCATGGCGCTCAGTTGCGCGCCGTCGAGGACTTCCTCGCGGCGAAGTTGAAAAGTCACGGCTTACACCTCGACCCAGCGACGCAGCAGGTTGTGATAGGTGCCAGTCAGGCGGATCAGCGAAGGGTGCTCGGGCATATCTCGGGTCAGTTCCTGGATCGCCCCGTCCATTTCGAACAGCAAGGCCCGCTGGCTGTCTTCGCGCACCAGGCTCTGGGTCCAGAAGAAGGAGGCGTAGCGAGCGCCGCGAGTCACCGGGTTGACCTTGTGCAGGCTGGTGCCGGGGTAGAGCACCATGTCCCCCGCCGGCAGCTTGACCCGCTGCAGGCCGTAGGTGTCCTGGATCTCCAGCTCGCCGCCGTCGTAATCCTCGGGGTCGCTGAAGAACAGGGTCGACGACAGGTCCGTGCGCACCCGCTCCGGGCTGCCCTTGGGCTGGCGCACGGCGTTGTCGATGTGGAAGTCGAAACTGCCGCCGGCGGTGTAGCAATTGATCAAGGGTGGGAACACCTTGTGCGGCAAGGCGGCGGACATGAACAAGGGGTTCTGCCACAGGCGATCAAGCATCGCTGCACCGATCTCCTGGGCCAGCGGGTGGCCTTCGGGCAACTGCAGGTTGTGCTTGGCCTTGGCCGACTGATACCCGGCGGTGATCTTGCCGTCCGCCCAGTCCGCCTGCTCCAGGGCTTCACGGATACGCCCCACTTCATCACGGGTGAACACGCCGGGGATATGCAGCAACATGGCCAGGTACCTGAGCAGCGAAAGGCCGTCAATGATATTGATTCTTATTGACTGTGTAAAACCCGACAGACGAACGAGAACGCAAAAACCGTAAGGATAAATTGTAAAGAATGTAAATTCAGTGCGAATAGTAATGTTTCGCAATTGATAACAATTGTTTCTTTCCCCTATATTCCGCGGCCTCAAATCCTTGGGGAGGGGAATCACCATGTCACGCCAACAACCACCATCCGCTGTCAGTTCACCACGCCTGCTGGCGTCTGCGATTGGCGTGGCGATTACCGCCGGCTCCGCGGGCCATATGGCCCAGGCCGCTGAAGACACCAACCAGAAGACCTCGGGCAAAGCCATTGCTCTGGAGGCCACCAGCATTACCGGTGAGGCCCAGGACAGCACGTCCTACCAGGAGGAAAAGGCGTCGTCACAGAAATACACCGCGCCACTGGTGGATACACCGCGCTCGGTCACCGTGGTTCCGCAGCAGGTCCTCAAGGACACCGCTGCCACCTCCCTGCAAGACGCACTGCGCACGGTACCGGGCATCACCTTCGGCGCCGGTGAAGGTGGCAACCCTCAAGGTGACCGTCCGTTCATTCGTGGTTTCGACGCCCAGGGCGACACCTATCTCGACGGTGTGCGTGACACCGGTGGCCAGAGCCGCGAGATCTTCGACATCGAAACCATTGAAGTGAGCAAAGGTCCGAACTCGGCCTTTGGTGGACGTGGCTCCGCGGGCGGCAGCCTGAACCTGACCAGCAAGATGCCCAAGCAGCAAGACTTCCTCAACGGTGGATTCACCTACGGTTCCGACCAGACCCGACGCTACACCCTGGACGTCAACCGGCAGTTCCTCGAGGGTGCCGCGTTCCGTCTGAACCTGATGAGCCACGAACAGAATGTGGCGGGTCGTGACGCCGTCAACTACGACCGCTGGGGCGTGGCACCGTCGCTGACCTTCGGCCTGGGCACCCCGACCCGGGTCAACCTCAGCTACTACCACATGGAAAGCGACGACCTGCCGGATTCGGGCATTCCCTACGGCTACAGTTCCGCGAGCGCCACGGCCCACGGCCACGACAAACCCACCGACGGCGGCGACAGCAGCAACTTCTACGGTTTGAAGGACCGCGACTTCCGCAAGACCCGCGCAGACATCAGCACCTTCTCCATCGAGCATGACTTGAGCGACACCATGACGCTCAAGAACACTCTGCGCCACGGCAGCACCGGGCAGGACTATGTCCTCACCCAGCCGGACGACAGCAAGTTCAACGTCAACCGCTATGGCACTGTATGGCGTCGCGCCAACAGCCGCGTCTCGACCACGGAAACCACCACCAACCAGACCGATCTGTTTGGCGAATTCCACGCACTGGGCTTCAAGCACAATTACTCCACCGGGCTTGAGTTCACGGGCGAAGAAACCCGTGTCAGCAGCTATACCGTCAGCCCCAACAGCAACCCGACCTGTACCACGAACAAAGTGGGCAACAGCGGCGGCAGTTGCACCTCACTGGGCAATCCGAACCCGGACGACGCCTGGACCGGCAGCGTTGCACGCAACTACAACGGCACCAACACCAAGGCCACCAGCCGTGCCGCCTACGTCTTCGACACCATCGAGCTGGACCCGCAATGGCTGCTGAACGTCGGCTTGCGCTACGACACCTTCGACACCGTGGCCAACACCAACGCGGTCCCCACTGCCACGGTCAAGGCCAGAAGCAAGCTCAAAGACGACAGCCAGTTCTGGAACTGGCAGGCCGGCCTGGTCTGGAAACCAACCGACAACGGCAGTGTCTACGCCTCCTACGCCACCTCGGCTACCCCGGCCGGCGCGCTGGTGGGCGAAGGTGCCGAGGGCAACCCCCTGGCTGCCGGCGCCAGTACCAGCGACCTGCAACCTGAAGAGACGGTCAACTATGAACTGGGGACCAAGTGGAACGTGCTCAACGACCGCATGTCCCTCACCGCGGCGGTATTTCGTACCGAGAAGAAAAACACCCGCGTCCTGGTGGACGCACTGACCTACCAGAACGCCGGTGAGTCCCGTGTCGACGGCCTGGAACTGGGCGCCAGCGGCAAGATCACCGACAAATGGCAAGTCTTCGCTGGCTACAGCTACCTCAAGAGCGAGCTGGTTGATCCAGGCTTGACCGGTCGTAACGGCGTGATCACCGCAGGTGCGGCCTCGGCCAAAGGCAATGAAATGCCCAACACGCCGAAGAACAGCTTCAGCCTGTGGAGCACCTACGCCATCACCTCGAAACTCACCGTCGGTGGCGGTGCGTTCTACGTCGACGATGTCTACGGCGACACCGGCAACACCGTGTACGTACCGTCCTACACCCGCTACGACGCCATGGCCAGCTACAAGCTGACCAAGAACGTCGACCTGCAGTTGAACGTACAGAACCTGACCGACAAGACCTACTACGACAAGGCTTACGCGTCGCACTTCGCCAACCAGGCGGCCGGCCGTACCGCCCTGATGAGTGCCAACTTCCACTTCTGATCCAACGCAGCCCCTCCTGTGGCCCCGGCCACAGGCAGCCAAGCCCCGCGCATTTCAATGCCTGGGGCTTTTGCGTGTAAGAAAGAATGCTTCTCGACAACCCACGGCATAATGCGCGCCGTGTTTCACCTCTCTGGACGTACAAGGCGGTCGATGTGTTGAAGAAAACCCTGTTCCAGCTGCACTGGTTCTTCGGCATCAGCGCGGGGCTGATCCTGGCCCTGATGGGCATCACCGGGGCGACGGTGTCGTTCCAGGACGAGATCCTGCGCGCCCTCAACCCATCGGTGCTGCAAGTCGACAAGCTCCCCGCCGGAGTGCTGCCGCCCGCCGAACTGGTGGAAAAAATCCAGGCCGCCGAAGGCAAGACCGTGTCCATGCTCTGGGTGGAAACCGACAGTGGCAACGCCGCACGGGTGTTCTTCACCCCGCCGCCGGGGGAACGTCGTGGCCAGATGCGCTACTTCGATCCTTATACCGGCGAATTCATGGGCGACGCCGTCGGCCAGGACTTCTTCGGCTTCATGCTGCAACTGCACCGTTTCCTGGCCATCGGCGACACCGGCCGCCAGATCACCGGCGCCTGCACCCTGATCCTGATCTTTTTCTGCCTGTCCGGCCTGTACCTGCGCTGGCCGCGCCAGGTCGGCAACTGGCGCGTGTGGCTGACCCTGGACTGGGCCAAGAAAGGTCGCGGCTTCAACTGGGACCTGCACGCGGTGTTCGGCACTTGGTGCCTGCTGTTCTATCTGCTGTTCGCCCTCACTGGCCTGTACTGGTCCTACGATTGGTACAGAGAGGGCCTGACCAAACTGCTCTCCGACTCGCCACACAGTGAACGCCAGCGCGGCGGTCGCGGCGGCCCACCGCCCAAGGGCCAGGCGCCGCTGGCGGACTACAACGCCATGTGGAGCAGCATCTACAGCGCCGCCGGCAAGGACCTCAGCGGCTACAACATCCGCATGCCGCCAGTGGCCGGTCAACCGGCGACGGTGTTCTACCTGTTGAAGGACTCGCCCCACGATCGAGCGCTGAACCAGCTGACCCTGGACCCCGCCACCGGGGTCATCAGCCGTCATGACCGCTACGCCGACAAGAGCTTCAAGTCGCAGTTGCTCACCAGCGTCTACGCCCTGCACGTGGGCAGCTACTTCGGCCTGATCGGACGCATAGTGCTGACCCTGGCCTCATTGAGCATGCCGCTGTTCTTCGTCACCGGCTGGCTGCTGTACCTGGACCGGCGTCGCAAAAAGCGCCAGATCAAGAACGCTCGCCAAGGCCTGGAAAGCGCCGCCGACGATGGCTCGGCGTGGCTGATCGGTTTCGCCAGCCAGAGCGGCTTTGCCGAACAATTGGCCTGGCAGACGGCCGGGCAATTGCAAGCTGCCGGGGTCAGCGCCAAGGTCCAGTCGCTGGCCAGCCTCAGCGAACAGGATCTGCGCAGCGCCCAACGCGCGCTGTTCGTAGTCAGCACTTTCGGCGACGGTGAAGCCCCGGACAGCGCGAGGGGCTTCGAACGCAAACTGCTGGGCCGCGAGCTGCCGCTTGCGGGTTTGCAATACGCCGTGCTCGGCCTCGGCGACCGCCAGTATCAGCACTTCTGCGGCTTTGCCCGGCGCCTGCATGACTGGCTGTCGAGCCAGGGCGGCAACACCCTGTTCGCCCCCATCGAAGTGGACAGCGGCGACACCTACGCCCTGCGCCACTGGCAACAGCAACTGGGCCAACTGACCGGACAGGCTCCCGTGGACCTGTGGCAGGCCCCGGCCTTCGACAACTGGACCTTGAACACCCGCACCCTGCTCAACCCTGAAAGCAGCGGTTCCGGAGTCTACCTGCTGCAGTTGCTGGCCCCCAGCACCAGTAGCTGGCTAGCGGGCGACCTGGTGGAAGTCATGCCACGCAACAGCCCATGGATGGTCGACTACTTCCTCAACGGCCTGGGCCTTTGCGGTGAGAGCAAGGTACAGCTCGACGGCCTGGAAGAAAGCCTCGAACAGGCCCTGGGCAGCCGCCAACTGCCGGAAAACCGCAGCCATCTGGTGGGGCTGCATGCCCAAGCCCTGGTAGACGCCCTAGTGCCCTTGAGCATGCGCGAATACTCCATCGCCTCGATTGCTGCCGACGGTTGCCTGGAGCTGCTGGTACGCCAGGAACGCCACGCCGACGGCAGCCTGGGCATCGGCTCCGGCTGGCTGACCGAACACGCGCCAGTGGGCGCCAGCATCAGCCTGCGGGTCAGACGCAACAGCGGCTTCCACCTGCCGGCCGAACCTTGCCCGCTGATTCTGCTGGGCAACGGCACCGGGCTGGCGGGCTTGCGCAGCCTGCTCAAGGCGCGGATCGCCGAGGGCCAGCAACGCAACTGGCTGATCTTTGGCGAGCGCAATGCCGAGCATGACTTCTACTGCCAGGACGAACTGCAGGAATGGTTGACCCGCGGCGACCTGAGCCGCCTGGACCTGGCGTTCTCCCGGGACCAGGCCGAGAAAGTCTACGTCCAGGACCGCCTGCGCCAGGCGGCGGACGAGCTTAAAAAATGGCTGGACGATGGCGCCGCGATCTACATCTGCGGCAGCTTGCAGGGCATGGCGTCGGGGGTGGATCAAGTGCTCAATGAAGTGCTGGGCGCAGACCACGTCGAACGCCTGATCGAACAGGGTCGCTATCGCCGCGACGTTTACTGAGGCCTCAGACGCTTCGCTGGCAAGCCGGCTCCTACACCCATCGTGCTGCATCCTCCGTAGGAGCTGGCTTGCCAGCGAAGGCGCCCGTCAGAACGGCGCAAGGCTCAAAACCCTATTCGCCGGCAAGCCGGCTCCGGGACGGGGCGTTGTCGAGGAGGGTTACACCGGTTGCAGGTTGTGCTCGTACACCGCCACGCCATCCAGGTCCCGCAGGATCACCTTCAGCTCTGCCGTCTGCCCATCGATCTGCACTTCGCCAAAGAACTGGAAGCCGGCAAAGGGCGAAGTGTTCTGTGCAGGCGGCGCCTTCTGAAACACCACTTCCGGGCCGAAGGTTTTATCCAGCACATTGGGCCCGAAACTCCCGGCATTCAGCGGGCCGGCAACAAACTCCCAGAACGGTTCGAAGTCCTGAAACGCCGCGCGATCCGGGTGGTAATGGTGGGCCGCGCAGTAATGCACGTCCGCCGTCAGCCACACATGGTTGCGCACCTGATGCTTGCGCAGATGCGCCAGCAATTCGGCAATCTCCAGCTCACGCCCCTGGGCCGGCCCCGGGTCGCCGTTGGCAACGGCCTCCCAACGCGCCACCCCGGGGCTGACTTCACCATCGGGCACACCGAGGCCAATGGGCATGTCCGCCGCCACCACTTTCCACTGGGCCGAAGAATCCTTGAGTTCGCGCTTCAACCAGTCCAGTTGTTCACGGCCGAGGAAGGGTTTCTCGCCGCCGAGGTTGTCGTCATTGGGGCCGCGATAACTGCGCATATCCAGCACGAACACGTCCAGCAACGGCCCATAGCTGAGCTTGCGGTAAATCCGTCCGCCACCATCGGCGCTCTGCCGGCGCATCGGCGAATACTCCAGCCACGCCTGGCGCGCGCGGCCCACCAGGGTCTGGATGTCCTTGGTCACGTAACGTTCGTCCAACTGCTTGCTCGGCGACCAGTTGTTGACCACCTCATGGTCGTCCCACTGCCAGATCTGCGGCACCTCGGCGTTGAAGCGGCGCAGGTTGTCGTCCATCAGGTTGTAGCGGTAGTTGCCCCGGTACTCGTCCAGGGTTTCAGCCACCTTGCTCTTGGCCTCGGTGGTGATATTGCGCCAGATGCGCCCGTCTTCCACGGTCAACTGCGCCGGCACCGGGCCGTCGGCGTAGATGGTGTCGCCGCTGTGGATAAAAAAGTCCGGCAGACGCAGGCGCATCGCCTCATAGATGCGCATACCACCGATGTCCGGGTTGATGCCAAAGCCCTGGCCCACCGTGTCACCGCTCCAGACAAAACGGATATCCCGGCGTTGCGCCGGCGCACTGCGCAAATGGCCGAACCAGGGTTCACTGACCACGCCAGACTGGGCGTCCTCGAAGGTCACCCGATAAAAGATCGCCTGATCGGCCGGCAACCCGGTCAACTCCACCCGCGCCGTGAAGTCGGTCCGCGCATCGGCCAGGGGCGAGATGAAACGCCGAGGGTTGCTGAACATGCTGCGCGTATCCCACTCCACCACCATCCGCGCCGGGCGGTCGCTGCGACTCCAGATCATCGCCCGATCCCCCAGCAGATCCCCGGACTGCACCCCATCGGTGAGCTGCGGCCGATCCTTGACCGAGGCGATCACCGCCGGCGCCAGGCTCGGCAGCAACAGCCCCGCCCCGGCGATTTGCATGACCCGACGACGGCCGAGGTTGAACTCGCTCATGGTGACTCCCTGACAATGGTCAAAAGGCAACCTTAGTCAGTGGGGATGAAGGGGGTGTGACAGAGGCTTCTTTCCAGTGCCGGCTATTCCTGCGAGCTATAAAATTAGAATTCGTAATTCCAAACCTCCCCGCCAGTGGATGCTATAACCGAGCGCTCAGGCACGGCCCCAGGCGGTGCATATTTCCACCTCCCCAGGCCCTCTATCGATGGAACACCCGAGCCTCGAGTACAGCAACAGGCAACGCTGGTGGGTACTAACGCAAATCAACAGCCTGTCAGTGCTATCCCAAGTAGTGCAGATCGGCAGCATCACCCCGCTGCTGTCGCTGTCCCTGGAGCAGCAAGGCGTGGAACCGGCGCAGATCGGCCTGATCATCAGCGCCTCATGGCTGGCGATCCTACTGCTGTACCGCGTCGTCCCGCGCCTGCTCGGGCACCTGGGGCTGGTCAGGGCCAACCTGCTCAGTGCGCTGTTAAGCATCCTGGCCCTGATCGGCATGAGCCAGACCCACAATCTGATCGGCCTGTTCGCCCTGAACTTCGTCCTGGGCATCGGCCTGATCCTGCGCTGGATCGCCTGCGACACCTGGATCGTCGCCGTCGCTTCGAAGAGCGAGCGCGGCCGAGCCATCGGTGTGCATGAAACCCTCATGGGCCTGGGCATCGCCATTGGCCCACTGTTGCTGGTGGTCTTCGGCGTCAACGGCCCGGCCCCGTATTACGCCTGCGCCGTGCTGATCTGCATATCCGCCGCTCTGGCCCTGACTCTGAGAGGCCACGACTGCCAGCCACAGACACCCCGTGAAAAACACCGCAGCCAGTTGTTCCGCGTCATTCCCGTGGCGTTGTGTGGGGCCTTCCTGGCGGGTTTTGCCGAAACCTCGTCACTGTCTTTCCTTGCGGGGTACAGCCTCTCGGCCGGCTATCTGCTGACCGCTGCCACACTGCTGGTGACAGTGTTCGGCGCGGGCGGCACCCTGCTGCAACTGCCCATCGGCTGGTTGGCGGACAAAAGCGCCTACAAGACCAGCCAACGGGTATGCGGTCTGCTGCTCCTGGCCGGCGCCCTGGCGCTGCCGCTCAGCCAATCGGTGCCCTGGCTGACAACCGTGCTGGTGTTTGTCTGGGGGGGCGCCATTGGCGGAATGAACACCCTGGCAGTCATCGAGGCCGGTGACCGGGTCGACGAACAGCAAGTATCCACGGCCATGACCGCCATCGCCCTGTTCTACACCTTGGGCAGCGTAGTAGGGCCTGTGGTAACCGGTGCCAGCGTGTCCTACCTCAGCCCCCATGGCTTGATGATTACCGTGGGCGTGGCCGGCGCGATTTTCGTCGGCCTGCTGCTGCGTCGATGAAGGCCGATTGAGTGCCGCTACCTTGGCGTACGCTTGCTCCCACTGGCCATGCCCTAACGCTTTAGCCATCCGAATGGGAGCAAGCCTTCCCTGCGCTGCAGCAGCGACTCAGCTGGAAGAACGACGATTGCCATCAAGCAAGGCATCGACCACGCCACGGGCCATTTCCACTGAATGCACCAGGGACCAGATCAGGCCACGCTCGATGCCGCTGGCGTGTTCGGTGATCTCGTCGGACACCTCTTCGGCGGCTTTGAGCAGCATGGAAACGTGGAGCAAGGCTTCTTCGGCACTGATGCCGGGGCGGACAGTGAAGGGCGAATCGGTGCCCGCCGGACCCGCGGCGGTGTGGTGGAGAGCCGCGATCAACGAGCTGTTTACGCGAGTGCTGGCCAGTGCATGGCGAACGACTTCGTTGGCCAAATCGTGGTCGGGATTACGACGGGAAGAAGGATGGCAAACAGGTGGATCGGGGACGATCTTTTTCATGGTGCAGCTCCTTGGGGTGGAGCCACCACCTGACGCTGCTAAACGTAAGGTGGCAGCTGTACGCGGGTTAGCAGACCGGTCCAAGAAATCCGGCGCACCCAAGGGCGCCCCACGCACAGCTGCCATAACAGAACTCGGCAGGTCAAAAGCCAACCGGGACAGGGGCAATACTTGCGTGTCTTGGAATCAGGCGGCTAAACCCGATCACTGAATATTCAGTGACGAACCGAGCCTATTGAGCCGAGTACCCAGCCGCAAGCGCCAAGGAGTGTCTCGGAAACCCCTTACAAAAGAAAGAGACTTGGCCGACGGTAGCCGCTGGAGAAAGCCGCAATAAGCCCGGGGCGCAGCCTGCAATAGCAGGTGCGCCGAGGTTGAGCAGCGAGAAAAAAGGGCGAGCCCGGCTTGGGACGTCTTCGCCAGCCGGAACGGCGCAGGGCTTGCGGGCCTATTCGCCGGCAAGCCGGCTCCTACGGAACTGCGGTGGCGCGCTCTCCTCCGTAGGAGCTGGCTTGCCAGCGAAGGCGTCGGCCGAAACGGCGCAGGGCTCAAGGGCCTGTTCGCCGGCAAGCCGGCTCCTACAGAACTGCGGTGGCGCGCTCTCCTCCATAGGAGCTGGCTTGCCAGCGAAGGCGTCGGCCGGAACGGCGCAGGGCTCAAGGGCCTATTCGCCGGCAAGCCGGCTCCTACGGAACTGCGGTGGCGCGCTCTCCTCCGTAGGAGCTGGCTTGCCAGCGAAGGCGTGGGCCGGAATGGCACAGGGCTCAAGGGCCTGTTCGCCGGCAAGCCGGCTCCTACGAAGAGGCGGGCTGCAGGGCCAGCTCCACCGCCTCGGGCCGTTTCACTACCGCATACACCACCGCAGTGAGCAGGCTGCCCGCGACAATCGCCAGCAGATACAGCAGGGCGTGGTTGATGGCATTCGGGATCAGCATGACGAACAGGCCGCCGTGGGGCGCCATCAGTTTGCAGCCGAAGTACATCGACAAGGCCCCGGTCAGGGCGCCGCCGGCGATGCTCGCCGGGATCACTCGCAACGGGTCTTTGGCGGCAAACGGAATCGCCCCTTCGGAGATAAAGCACAGGCCCAGCACCAGGGCTGCCTTGCCGGCTTCACGCTCGGTCTGGGCAAATTTGCGTCGGGCAATGAAGGTGGCAATCCCTAAGCCAATGGGCGGCACCATGCCCGCGGCCATGGTCGCGGCCATCGGTGCATAACTCTGGGAAGCCAGCAGTCCTACCGAGAACGCATAGGCCGCCTTATTGATCGGCCCGCCCAAATCCACGCACATCATGCCGCCCAGCAGCACGCCCAGCAGAATCGCGTTGGTGGTGCCCATGCTGTCGAGGAAGTGGGTCAGGGCTTCGAGCATGCCCGCCACGGGTTTGCCCACCACGTAGATCATCACCAGCCCGGTGAACAGGCTGGCCAGCAGCGGGATGATCAGGATCGGCTTCAGCGCCTCCAGGCTTTGTGGCAAACGCGCATATTTATTGATCGCCTTGGCCGCATAACCGGCGAGGAAGCCGGCGACGATGCCACCGATGAAACCCGCGCCCAGGGTGCTGGCGAGCATGCCGCCGATCATTCCCGGTGCCAGCCCTGGTCGGTCGGCGATGGAGTAGGCGATGTAACCCGCCAGCAGCGGCACCATCAACTTGAAGGCGGTCTCGCCGCCGATCTGCATCAAGGCCGCGGCCAAGGTGCCCTCTTCCTTGAATGCGGTGATGCCGAAGACGAAGGACAGGGCAATCATCAGACCGCCCGCCACCACCATCGGCAGCATGAACGACACCCCGGTCAGCAGGTGTTTGTAGACCCCGGTCTTTTCCTGTTTGGCCGGTGCCTGGGCGCCTGGCGCGGAGGACTCCAGCTGGCCCTCGGCCAGGGCCTTGTTCAGGGTCGCCTCGGACTGTTTCAGGGCCACGCCGGTGCCGCAGCGATAGATGCGCTTGCCGGCAAAACGCTCGGTGGCCACTTCGATGTCCGCCGCCAGCAGCACCACGTCGGCCTCGGCAATGGCTTGGGCGCTCAGCGGGTTGCGGGCGCCCACCGAGCCTTGGGTTTCCACTTGCAGGTCGTAGCCCAGGCGCTTGGCGGTCTGCTGCAAGGCCTCGGCGGCCATGAAGGTGTGCGCCACGCCGGTCGGGCACGCAGTGATCGCCACCAATCGCGGCGCGCGTTTGCCCGCCTCGACCACGGGCTCGGCACTGGCCTCGCTGGCCACATGGACCTGGGCCTCTTCGGCGCCGCGACGCAGCACTGCATCGACATCCTGCAAGGCCTGGGACGGGCTGCTGCGGTACACCCGTTTGCCGACAAAGCGCGACATATCCACAGGCCCGGTGCTGACCACCAGCACCCACTCGGCGGCTTCAAGGGTGGCCGCTGACAGTTGGCGTTCCGGGTGCGCCTCATCGTGCACTTCAACGCTGGTGCTCCAGCCCTGGCGCTGGGCCGCGGCGTCCAGCAGGCGAGCGCAGAGCACGCTGGTGACCATGCCGTTGGGGCAGGCGGTAACTATGGCTAACTTCATACGCAACCCTCTTATTGTTCTAGGAGGGGATGCACGCGCACCCCCTGCTCCAGCCGGGCCAGTTGCACCCTGTCGCTGATGCCGAAACCGATCTGGGTCACGGCCATGGCGGCAATCGCCGTGGCCGTGCGCAGGGTCTGTTCAAACGGCTGGGCGCTGAGCAGGCCGTGGAGCATGCCCGCCAGCAGCGAGTCGCCGGCGCCCACGGTGCTGACCACGCTGACCTTGGGCGGCAGGGCCTGCAAGGACGGTGCAGCACTGAACCAGTTGACCCCCTCGGCGCCGTGGGACACCACCACGTGCTCCACGCCCTGGGCGCGCAGCAGGCGCGCCGCCTCGGCTTGCCCCGCCACGGACACCACCGGGCTGCCGAGGGCGTCCGCCAGCTCTTCGGTGTTGGGCTTGATCAACCAGGGCCCAGCGGCCAGACCGGCGCGCAATGCGGCGCCGCTGGTGTCGAGGGCAACTTTCAGGCCGAGGTTTTTCAGGCGCAGCAGCAGTGCCTGGAACCACTCAGGACTGACGCCTCGCGGCAGGCTGCCAGCCACCACCACCGCGTCATGCCCGGGAGCGATCTGTTCCAGACGCTCAAGCAAGGCCTGTTGCGCAGCCGCGCTGACCACCGGCCCAGGACCGTTGATATCGGTAATGCGCCCATCACTTTCGGCCAGTTTGATGTTGCTGCGGGTGTCGCCGGGCACACGAATGAAGGCATCGACAAAGCCGCGCTGGGCGAACAAGGCGTCGAAGGCCTGTGGATTGTTTTCCCCGAGAAAGCCGCTGACGGTCAGTTGATGACCGAGGTCGGCCAGCACCTGGGCCACGTTCACGCCCTTGCCTGCGGCATGGGTGTGCATGGCGTCGCTGCGGTTGACCTGCCCCGCATCCAGGCGCGCCAGCTGCACCGTCAGGTCCAGCGCCGGGTTGAGGGTCAGGGTGAGAATCTTCGCCATTACATGGCCTCCACTAGGGCGCGCACTTCGTTGGCGCTGCCGACGGCCAAAGCCTGTTGAGCAAGGGTTTGTGCCTGAGTCAGGCTGAGGTCGCGAATCCGCGCCTTGACCTCGGCGATGCTGCGTCCGGAGACGCTGAGTTCATCCACCCCCAGGCCCACCAGCACCGGCACCGCCAGCGGGTCGGCCGCCAGCTCGCCGCAGACCCCGACCCACTTGCCGTGGGCATGGGCGGCACGCACGGTGATGTCGATCAGTTGCAGCACCGCCGGGTGCAGGCCGTCGGCCTGGGCCGACAGCGTCGGGTGGCCGCGGTCGATGGCCAGGGTGTATTGGGTCAGGTCGTTGGTGCCGACGCTGAAGAAGTCCACTTCCTTGGCCAGCACCGGCGCCAGCAAGGCGGCGGACGGCACCTCGATCATGATCCCCAGTTGCAGGTCGGCCACGGGGATTTCCTGGCGCAGACGCTCGGTCATGTCCCGGGCCTGACGCCATTCTTCGACGCTGCCGACCATGGGGAACATGATCCGCAGTGGACGGTTGTCCGCCGAGCGCAGCAAGGCGCGCAATTGCGCTTCCATGATCAGTGGCCGCTGCAGGGTCAGGCGGATGCCGCGCACACCGAGGAAGGGGTTTTCTTCCTTGGCGATCGGCCAGTAAGGCAGCGGTTTGTCGCCGCCCACATCCAGGGTGCGCACCACCAGCGGACGCCCGGCGAGGCCGTCGAGTACGCGGCGGTATTCGGCTTCCTGGGTGGCTTCGTCCGGAGCCTGGGGATGGGCCATGAAGATCAGTTCGGTGCGCAGCAGGCCGATGCCCTCGGCACCGTTTTCCACGGCGGCGGCGACACCGGCGCTTTCACCGATATTGGCGAACACCTCGACGGCATGACCATCGGTGGTATGGGCCAGTTGATGGCGCTGTTCGGCGGCCGCCTTGAGCCGCTGCTCGCGGCTGTCACGCTCTTCGGCCGCCCGTTGCAAGGTCGTGCTATCAGCGTCCACATGCAGGCGACCGCGCTGGCCGTCCAGCAGCAAGGACGTGCCGGACTTGATCAGCAACACGCTGGCCCCCGCGCCCACCAGGGCCGGAATCCCCAGGGCCCGGGCAACGATGGCGCTGTGGGCGGTGGCGCCGCCGCGGGCGGTGAGAATGCCGGCGACCCGGGTCGGATCGAGGCGCGCGACGTCCGAGGGGCCGACTTCGTCCATCACCAGGATGTAGGGCTGGTCCGGCTCGGCGGGAGTTTCGATGCCGCACAGTTGCGCCAGCACCCGGCGGCCAATGTCCCGCAGGTCGGCGGCACGCTCGGCGAGCAAGGCGTCCTGCAGGGCTTCCTGTTGTTTGGCGGCAGTTTCAATCACGGTCATCCAGGCCGCTTCAGCGCTTTCGCCCTGCTTGAGGCGGGTGTCCACTTCGTCGGTCAACTCGGGGTCGTCGAGCATTTCCTGGTGGGTGATGAAGATCTCGCGAATGGCCTTGGCCTGGCTGCGCTGGATCAAGCCGTCGATGTCCTGGCGCACTTCGGCCAGGGCCTGCTGCAGGCGCTGGCGCTCGATAGCGGTGGACTCGCCCCGCAGCGGGTAGTCGATGGCTTGCTGAACCTGGATATGGGCCGGGCCGATGGCGATGCCGGGAGCGGCGGCGATGGCCTGGATCAGGCTGCCGGAGGCCGGCGCGCTGAGCGGGACCACGACTTCCTGCTGTTCTTCCCGAGGGGCGCTGACGGCCGGCAGTGGCTCAACCTCCTCGCCCAGCCCCTCTTCGATGGCCGCCAACAAAGCAGGCAAAGCGTCGGCGGCAATGCTCGGTTCAGCGATCAGTTCCAGCACCTGGCCGCGTCGGGCACCGAGGCTCAGCAGCTTGCTCAGGCTTTTTACCGAGACGGCCGAATCCTTGCCGTCGGCGATGCGGATGCGGATCTCGCCCTCGAAATTTTTCGCCAATTGCGCCAGCACCTTGGCCGGGCGGGCATGCAGGCCGTGGGCATTGGCCAGGGCGATACGGGCGCTGGGCCAGTCCGCCGGCAACTCGCCGCCGAGCACTTCCAGCACCGCACGGCGGCTGGTGGCACGGCCCAGTTCCTGGCCTCGGCCTTCGATCAGCAGCGCACACAAGCGTTCCAACAACGCTTGATGGGCCTCCCCCAGGCTGGCCAGGCAGAACAGGCCGCTCAGGGGCTGGCCCAGGTAGCGGATGGGTTTGTCCGGGGTGACAAAGGCCAACCCCGGGCGCAGCACGGTCTGCTCGCTGTGCAACCACCACAGGCCGTCGCCCAGGGGCAACGCATCGACCTGTTGCAGCACCGCGGCAAAGCCGTTGCTCACGCACTCGGCCTGGCGCAGCAGACGGGCGCCACGCCAGACCAGTTCTTCGAAGTCTTCCGCCGCCACCCCGAGGCCGATCATCTGCGCATCCAGCGCCAGTTCCTGGGGCGCACCCTGCAACAGCTTGAGCAGGGCCTCCGGGGAACTGGCGCGACGCAGGGCCTGGCCCAGGTCGGTTTCACCCAGGGCGCGGGTCAGGAGTTGCAGGAGTCGCAAATGCTCGTCGGATTTGGCCGCGATGCCGATGGCCAGGTAAACGATCTGCCCATCGCCCCAATCCACGCCGTCGGGAAACTGCAGCAGGCGCACGCCGGTGGCAAAGACCTGATCGCGGGTTTCCGGAGTGCCGTGGGGAATGGCGATGCCTTGGCCAAGAAAGGTCGAGCCCTGGGCCTCGCGGGCCTTGAGACCGGCCAGGTAACCCTCGGCCACCAGGCCGTCAGCCACCAGTTTGTCGGCCAGCAAATGCAGCGCCGCGGACTTATCCACAGCCGACTGGCCCATGGATATCTGCTCTACAGTGAGCTCGAGCATGGCTTCTCCTATTTAGCGCGGCAGGTGGCGGCGCTAGGTATTGTTTTAAGTAAGCAGCGTAGGCGTCTTTATGGCCACAAACGGGACTCATTACCTGGCAGGGGTGATTTTCCGTTTGCGCTTTTGCCTAGAAAATACGCCAGCTGAAACGTTTAATCTAGCAAGATTGGTACGTTACTCGATAATCTCAGTGCCTTGTAGTCCTTCTGGTCGATTGCCGGTTCCGACGTTGGTCGCCTGCCCAGATCAGGTAGGATTGGCGAAAATATCGGGGCAAGCACCAAAAACAAGGAAATCCCGGGTTGAAACTCAGTGATATCGCTCGCCTGGCCGGTGTGTCCGTCACCACCGCCAGTTACGTCATCAACGGCAAGGCCGAACAACAACGCATCAGCAACGCCACCGTGGAACGGGTGCGTGCGGTGGTGGAAGAACACGGCTTCACGCCCAACCCCCAGGCGGCCGGCTTACGCAGCCGGCACACCCGGACCTTGGGTTTCATTCTCCCGGACCTGGAAAACCCCAGCTACGCGCGGATCGCCAAGTTGCTGGAGCAAGGCGCCCGGGCCCGGGGTTATCAGTTGCTGATCGCCAGCTCCGACGACGCACCGGACAGCGAGCGGCAATTGCTCCAGCTGTTCCGTGCTCGGCGTTGCGATGCGCTGTTCGTCGCCAGTTGCCTGCCGCCGGAAGATGACAGCTACCAGCAATTGCAGGCCCAGGGCCTGCCGATCATCGCCATCGACCGGGTGATGCCGCCCGAGCTGTTCTGCTCGGTGATCAGCGACGACCTGCAAGCCAGCCTGCACCTGACCCAGAGCCTGTTGCAGCCCGAACCCAAGCAGATCGTGCTGATCGGCGCCCGCCCGGAGCTGAGCATCAGCCAGGAGCGCGCCGCCGGATTCCGCCAGGCCCTGCAAGGCTTCGGTGGCGAAGTGCTGATCGAGCACGGCGAAGCCTTCAGTCGTGATTGCGGCCGGCAGTTGATGGAAGAGCTGCTGCAGCGCCTGGGCCATCTGCCGGATGCCCTGGTGACCACATCCTATGTGCTGCTGCAGGGCGTGTTCGACGCCTTGCACGACTTCCCGCTCAAATCCCGCCCGCTGCGCCTGGGCACCTTCGGTGATACCCAACTGCTGGACTTCTTGCCGCTGCCGGTCAACGCCATGGCCCAACAGCACCCACTGATCGCCGAGAAAGCCCTGCAACTGGCCCTGGCCGCCATCGAAGAGGGGCAATACCAGCCCGGCGTCCAAGCCATTGCCCGGACCTTCAAACAGCGTATCCAGCAGGATTGAACCGTGGAGCTGATCGACACCCACACCCATCTGGATTTTCCGGATTTCGACAATGACCGTGAGGCGCTGCTGGCCGACAGCCGCGCCCGGGGCGTCTCGCGAATGGTGGTGTTGGGGGTCTATCAGGCCAATTGGCAGCGCGTCTGGGATCTGGTGCAGTGCGACCCACAGTTATACGCCGCCTTTGGCCTGCACCCGGTCTATCTGGACGATCATCAGCCCGCCGACCTCAAGCAACTGGGGGACTGGTTGACGCGACTGGCGGGGCATCCGCAGCTATGCGCGGTGGGCGAAATCGGCCTGGATTACTTTCTGGCGCAACTGGACCGCGAACGCCAGCAGTCGCTGTTCGAAGCGCAGTTGCAACTGGCAGCCGATTTCCAGCTGCCCGCCCTGCTCCATGTGCGGCGTAGCCATGCGGCGGTGATCGCCACCTTGAAGGCGTTCAAACTCAAGCGTGGCGGGATCATCCACGCCTTTGCCGGCAGCCGCGAGGAAGCCCGGGAATACATCAAGCTGGGGTTCAAGCTGGGCCTGGGCGGCGCCGCTACCTGGCCTCAGGCATTGCGCTTGCGCAAGGTCCTCGCCGACCTGCCCCTGGAGTCCCTGGTGCTGGAGACCGACTCGCCGGACATGGCGCCCGCCATGTTTCCCGGCCAGCGCAACAGCCCGCAGCATTTACCGGCGATCTGCACCGCCCTGGCAGACATCATCGGCATCGCTCCCGAGCAACTGGCCAGCGCCAGCACCCGCAATGCCTGCGAGCTGTTCGGCTGGCCCTCAAGCGCGCCATAACGATCGCCCCCTCCCCGGTCAGACGCGAAACGCACCAATCAGCTGTTTCAACTGCACTACCTGGGCCGACAGCTGGCGGCTGGCATCCTCGGTCTGGTGCGCGCCCTCGGCGGTGCGTTCACCGGCACGATTGATCTCGACAATGTTCTGGTCGATGTCGTGAGCCACCGCCGTCTGCTGCTCCACGGCGGCGGCGATCTGTTGGTTCTGGTCGACGATCATGCCCACCGCGCCCAGGATATTTTCCAAGGCCTGCTGAACCTTTTCCGACTGGTCGACCGTGCCATTGGCCATGGCGTGACTGCTGCCCATGGCCTTGACCGCCGCGCTGACGCCGCCGTGGAGCTTGCCGATCATCTCCTCGATTTCTTCGGTGGATTGCTGAGTCCGCTTGGCCAGGGTCCGCACTTCATCGGCCACCACGGCAAAGCCCCTGCCTTGCTCGCCGGCGCGGGCGGCCTCGATGGCGGCATTCAGGGCCAGCAGGTTGGTCTGTTCGGCAATGCTCTTGATCACCTCCAGCACCCGACTGATGGCCTGGCTGTCGCTGGCCAACTGGTTGATCACCAGCACCGACTGATCGATCTCGCTGGCGAGCCGGGCAATGCTGCCCTGCTGGGACTCCACCAGACCGCGGCCACTGATGGTTTCATCATTGACGCTATGGGCGCTGCTGACCGCCGCCGCCGCGCTGCGAGCCACTTCCTGGGAGGTGGCGGACATCTGGTTCATGGCCGTGGCCACTTGTTCGATCTGGCTGCGCTGGCCGGCCACGGCCTGGTTGCTCTGGGCCGAGACGCTTTCCACTTGCCCGGCCTGGCGCTCGACTTCGCTGACGGTGTGGCCGACCCGTTCGATCAGGTCGTGGATCTTGCGCACTGTGCCGTTGAACACGCTGCCCAGTTCTCCCAACTCATCGCGGCTGTGGGCGGTGAAGGTGACGGTCATGTCCCCCGCCGCCACCTTGTCCATCATCGCTCCCAGACGCCGCAAGGTGGTGCGGGTCGACGCATAGAAACCGCCATACAGATAGACGATCGAGAGGAACACCAGGGCCAGGGCCGCCACCAGCAGCACCATGTGGCTACGGTTCTGCTCCAGGCGTTTTTGCAACTCGATGTCGAGGAACTTCAAGGTGCCTTCGTTGAGTTGATAGGTCTGTGCCATCAGGCTGCTGATCTGGTCGTAGAAACCCTGCCAGGGCGCGTCCAGGGTATCGGCCATCACCACCTGCTCTTCGAACAGTTCGCTGGCCTGCTTGAGGCTGCCTTTGCTGGCACTGGCGAGGCTGTCCAGCGCGTCGTGGGCGGCGCGGCTGGAGCCCAGCGCATCCTGCAGCTTGAGCCCGTACTCGGCCTGAAGCTTTTCGATCTGCACCAGCAGTTCATCGAAACGGGTGCTGGATGAAGAGTTGAGAAAGCCCTGGCCCAGGGAATAGGCGCCCATGGCCCGACCTTCTCCGAGGGTCTGGGTGACTTGCGGGGTGATGCTGGTGATCAGGTCGCTGAGCTGGCGGATGTCACCCTGGCCGTCGCGGCTGAGGCCCGACTGGCTGGCGATGATCTGACTGAACAGCTGCGCGCTGCCCAGAAGCTTGCCGATCAGCCCGCTTTTGTTCAGCAGCGAACTTTCCACCTGCTGGGCCTTGAAGGCCGCCACCAGCTCATCGCGCTTGGCATTGAACACCTCGACCTGCTGGGGATCGACGGTGACAGCCTGAAGAGCCTGCATGCGCTCGAGCACGGACTTTTCCAGGGCGACTATCTTGCCCTCCAGATCCCCGGCCTTGCCGGACTGACCGAGGCTGGCGTTGATTTGCACCAGATTGTTGAGGGTCTCCAGGTCCCGGCGCAGGCTCAGGCTACTGCCCAGCAAGTCGAGGCTTTGCAGCTCGACCCGGGTGCCCTGGAACTCCCGGTAGGAGTCGCGCACCAGATAGAAGTTGGTCACCAGCATGGGTAGAAAGAACAGCACGCTGATCAGACTGAACTTCATGCCGAAGCTCAGGCGATTCATCAGCGCGACAGCGGGATAGAGCAAGCTCTTCACAAGGAAGTCTCCCTTTTCTTTTATTGTTATGGGCAGGCAGGCGAAGGCAGCAGAAAGCCACTATTCGGCGCTCCGTCTGTATAGCTCAATTCCGGGGGAGGTTTTGTAACTTAAAGTTAACCGCTAGCGCGGCATCCAGGGGACCCTCGCCACGTCAGACAAGAACGGTCCATAGGGCAAAACCGGCGTACCAGAGCACGGCCGCCCGCAGCAGCAGCTCCCAGATGCGGTCCAGGCTGTTGATACCTTCGGGCCCGGTCAAAGGAGGAGGAATTTCAGCGGCCACCAGGCCGACCTTCTCCACCAGTTGCGCAGCGCTGATGTGCCAATTGAGCAATTCGTGGAGCATCACCCGGCTCACGGCAACAAAGTTGCCCACCAGCGCGAAGCTCGCCGCCAGCAGGCGCACCGGCAACCAGTCGAAGGCATGGCGCAACTGCGCCGCACGCTCCACCAGGGCAGGGTTCTTGCCGTTGTCCGCAGCCAGGGCCAGCAAGCGATAGCTCAAGGCAGCCACCGGACCCAGCAGGAAATACCAGAAAATCACCGCGAAGAAGCTCTGGAAGGCCTGCCATAGCAGGTAGCCCTGGACCCGCTCCAGCAGTTGCTCGCCACTGTCGGCGCCAATGTTCAGATCACGCTTGGCCACATGCACCGCCGCTTGCAGGTCCTCACGGCGCCAGGCATCGCGAAACGGTCCGAGGCCACCGAGCAAGTCGCCGCGGCCCAGGGCGTAGATCACCACCAGCAAATGCACCGGTAGGGCCAGCAGCCCGTAGGTGACAGGTTCCAGCACCAGCAGCAAAAGACCGAGCAAGGCCACCGGCAGCAACACCAGCACCAGCAACAGCCACCATGGATGCCCCGCCAGACGCGGGCTGGCCTCCAGGCGCGCCAACTCCTTCAGCCACCAGCCATCGCGCTGCACCCGCTGACGCAAGGCCGAGAACTTCTCGATCCACACCGCCAGCAGCAACACCAGAAAACTCATTGTCCTTCCCCCTTCTCCAAGGCGGCACGATAGCGTGCCCAATCGAAAGCCTGGCCCGGGTCGGTCTTGCGCCCGGGGGCGATGTCGCTATGACCACAAATCCGTTGTGGTGTGATGGCGCAGAAAGCCGCCTGTAATTGTTCGGTCAGGGCACTCAGGGAGCGGTACTGGGCGTCGGTGAAAGGCAGTTCGTCAGTGCCCTCCAGTTCGATGCCCAGGGAAAAGTCGTTGCACGTGTCCCGCCCCTCGAAGCTCGACACTCCCGCGTGCCAGGCCCGGTCCAGACAAGAGACAAACTGGGTGACCGCGCCGTCACGCTCGATCAGAAAATGCGCGGACACGCGCAAGTCGGCGATCCCGGAAAAATAAGGATGCTCTGTGACATCAAGGCGATTCTGAAAGAATTCCTGCACCTTGCCGGTGCCGAACTGCCCCGGCGGCAGACTGATGTTATGAATCACCAACAGGGAGATCTCGCCTGCCGGGCGTTCATTGAAATTGACTGACGGGCAGTGCCGTACGCCGTGACACCAACCCGTGGCAGGGTCCAGCCGCATACCGACTCCTTCAACTAAAGCCTTGAGTGGCCCAGTATGCCGCGTTACCCCCTCGGGTTGCGATCACTTGCCGTGATTGAGTCGCTGCAGATTGCCGATCACCGATTCCAGGGCTCGGTCGAACAGCAAGGTATCGTCCAGCGCCCGCACCGAGCCACGCTGAAACTCCAGGGCCAGGCCCATGCGCGTACGCTCCAGGACCTTCATCCCGGTGCGGTTGACGAATACGTACTTGGCCACGGGATGGGGGACAATCGCCGCCAGTTTGCAGCGCAGGGTATTGTCCTCGTCCTCTTGAAACTCGACCCAGGCCCCCAAGCGCAGCTGCTCCACTTGCAGCACGCTGGGGTCATTCGCCGGCAGGACCAGAGGCGCTGCTTCCAGGGGGCCTTCTTCGGCGCTGGGCAGGACGATCTCCTGGGCCACCACTATCAGGTCGGTATGCTCGGCCTCCAGGGTCACCACTCGCTGTTGCGGTGCCAGGGCTTCACGCTCGAATGCCTGCAGATGCAGAAGCTCCAGTTGGCTGAAGAACTCGCTGGTGGCGAAGGGATCGAAAGCAGCGCCGCTCAAGCCGTCTCGCAGGCCCTTGAGCAGTCCCGGCACCAGGGCCAGCAAGCGCATCGCGGTATCCGGCTGCTCGTGGCGTTGCACACTCCAGATCAGCTCGTTCATGGTCCCCTCGGCGGTGTGCCACTCGGCAGAATCATCACCGTGCTTCAGGCAACTGAGCAACAGCACCTGGCTCCAGGCATCGCGAACAAAATCCACCACTTTCTGCGGCAGCACCTTGCCCAGCAGCGCTTCGTTGAGCGCCTGCTCCACCCGCCGTCTCGCCAGCTCCGCCCTGGCCCGGCCCTCCTCGGCATCCCGGGTACGTTGCTCCAGCAACTCCGCCCGGCGCCGCTCATCGGCGGTGAAGGCAAGAAAGTCTGCCAGCAACTCGGAGAAAATCGCCGGGTCGTCGGTGAATTCGCTCAGCAGGCGCTGCACCACCTGCTCGATACGCAAGTACAGGCTGTCACGCTGATGATCATCGCAGCCGCCCCAGCCCATCGCGGCAGCGGCGATTTCATTGAGCAGGCGCCGCGCCGGGTGGTTGCCGCGACTGAAGAAACTCTTGTCCAGCACCGCCACCTTGAGCATGGGAATCTGCAGGCGTCCGATCAGCGCCTTGAGGGACTCCGGCAGGTTGCGGTCGTCGAGGATGCACTCGAAGAGCATGGCGATCAGGTTGATCACGTCCTCGTCGGCAACATCCACGACCCGGGACTTGCCGCTCTTGACGCTGACCCGGGTGAGCAGTTGTTCCAGCTGATTGCGCAGGTCGAAATCTTCCTGGGCACTGGGGGCCGGCACGTACTGCTGCAAATGGGACAGCAGGCGCATGAGGTCACGGGTCGAAATCGGTTGGGTTTCGGCGCTGGCCTCCAGGGTCGGTGCAACGCTGCCGCGCACATGCAGGAGCAGTGTCTGCAAGGCCGCGAAGACTTCCTGCACGCTCTCGTCGAGCGGGCTCTGGCCCGGCTTGTGCCCACTGCCATCGACGGTGGCGGTCTGGGCTTCAGCCTGGGCTCGATCGGAGGCCCGACGCGCTGGGGCCGGCATCAGCTCTGGCAGGATTCCGGTGGCAATCAACAGCTGATTGGCTTCGCCATAGAGCAGTTCGGCATCGCTGAGCACGTACCGTTCGAACAGCTTGAGGATGATCAACTTGACCTTGATCTCCACCCCCAGGCTGCGTCCGGCCTGGAGGAAGTACTCACAGAGCAGCGCCGGAGCCAGAGGATTTTCCGCATCCGCCAAGCGTCGGCCCAGCAGCACGCCCAGGCGCGCCGTCAGTTGCCCGAGGGCGAAGCCGTCCCGGTTGAGAACCTTGGCCACCATGGCATCCACGGCCACGGTCTTTTCCAGGTCATCCTGGGAAGGGTCAAGAGAAGGGTCGTAAGCCACTGCATGGGGAATGACCAGGGCCGGGTCGTACTGCACCAGACCGGCGAAGGCTTCGAAAAACTTCTCCAGAAAACCGCGTTCGATGCTTTTGCGCTTCAAGCGCAGGTCGCGCATGGCTTCAAACAGGGTGTTCTGCTCAACGTTGTTCTGTGCCCGATCGGCCATCTCGAACAGCGTGTCGTCGGCGTTATCGAACAACTCCTGCAAACCGTGACGCAACTGCTGGGCGGCCTTGTCTCGAACCTGAAGCAGAATCACCGGCAGGCGGGCAAGCGGCGAAGCGGTCGCCTGATCTGTAGCCGCCTTGTGCAAAGGCACTACATTCCCGTCGTTGTGCATCCAAGCCTCCTGGAAAGGTGTTTCTTCGGTTCGAGATCAAGGTTCAGTCAAGCCGACGACGCTCACAGTCGGCTCTCAGCGGAAGCAAATGCATTCCACTGCACTTTATTTAAGGGGGAGCCAAAGATACGTCAAAGCTATGACGTCAATTACAAGTCATATTATCTTGTAAAAGTCCCCTCTTACGCCAGCAGACTCTGTCGCCTATCCGGAAATAACCCTCAGACCAACGAGAAAATTCACTCATACCCATCAGACAAAGCGACGAAAGACAGGTTCGTCAAAGGCTCGCCGACATTTGCCACCTTGGGTTCGCCGATCCCATGCCCCTATAATCGGCGCACTTAGTTTGTGGAGCCCGTTATGCCGAATCTACGCCTCGCCGACCTGACCGCCGAAATAGAAGCCAACGTGCGCCGCGCGTTACTGGAAGACATCGGCAGCGGCGACATCACCGCGCAGTTGATCCCGGCCGAACGTCTGGCCAAAGCCACCATCATCACTCGCGAAGCGGCGGTCATCGCCGGTACGGCCTGGGTGGATGCGGTGTTCCGCCAGCTGGACCCGCGGGTTGCCGTGCACTGGCAAGTGGCTGACGGCGAGCGAGTGGTACCCAACCAGGCGCTGTTCCACTTGGAAGGCCCGGCACGTTCATTGCTCACCGGCGAACGCAGCGCGCTGAACTTCCTGCAACTGCTGTCCGGCGTGGCCACCCGCGCCCAATATCTGGCCGACTTTGTCGCCGATACCCAGGTCAAGCTGCTGGATACCCGCAAGACCCTTCCCGGCCTGCGCCTGGCCCAGAAGTACGCGGTCACCTGCGGTGGCTGCCACAACCACCGCATCGGTCTGTATGACGCCTTCCTGATCAAGGAAAACCACATCGCAGCCTGTGGCGGCATCGCCCAGGCCGTCAGCGCCGCCCACAAGATCGCCCCGGGCAAGCCGGTGGAAGTGGAAGTGGAAAGTCTTGGGGAATTGAAGGAAGCGCTGGCAGCCGGTGCCGACATCATCATGCTCGATGAACTGAGCCTGGACGATATGCGCGAGGCCGTGCGCCTGAATGCCGGCAAGGCCAAGCTGGAAGCCAGCGGGGGAATCAACGAAAGCACCTTGCGCCCGATTGCCGAAACCGGGGTGGACTACATTTCCATCGGTGCCATGACCAAGGATGTGAAAGCCCTGGACCTGTCCATGCGCTTGAGCATCTGATCCATGAAAAACGCCAGCCTGGTTAAGGCTGGCGTCGGGTTCAACTGTCGATCTCGTTGAGCTGCAGATAATCCTCAAGGTCCATGCCCAGCGCTTCAGCAACCTCCTGATGCACTTCCAGGCGCATGGCCTTCAACTCCTCCGGTGTCTCGGCCACCAGATCGAGCACCAGCTCCCACGGCTCGATGCCGCGAGACTCCGCCTCATCCTCAAAGGCCCATTGCGCCTGCTGCTTCTGTTCTTCGGGGCTCAGGGCGTTGATTTCTTCTTGCAAGGAAGGCGTGGCAGCCAGGTACCTTTCAAGCGCTACGTCGATTCTTGCCTCTTTAGGAATCATCTCGTTCTCTCTGATCGTGGGAATGGAAGATGGATCTGGATCGTTGGGATCTCTCTGCCGCAAAAAATCGTTGCAACCGCCGATTTATCTGGCCTTCAGAACCATTCGGGATCATCTGAAAACAGCATGCTGGTACTCAGACAGAAACCGAATATAGGACCTTTGGCCGACGATTTATATGACCTGATGCAGCGATGAGAGAGAAATCGGCGGATTTGCGGACCATCACCAGACACAGACTCGCCAGAAACCTCAGGAAACAAGGTTACGCCCTAGAAAACCAAGATTGGCAACGACAAAGAAAAGCTTACAAACGCCAAGGTAATCACGAAGGCAGGTGAATACCTCATCCCCATGACCTTGGCCTTGGCCTTGGCCTCTGGCGATTGGCTCACGCCGGTTCACAAGAAAGTGCTATTTGCACTCAGCCCGTAGTTGTTCCTTTTCTCAAGCAAACGCCTGCCTTGCCGAGCTCGAAAAATCTTCTTAGATTTTCTAGGATGTCGTACTTCTGAACTGTCCCATTGCTGGCAATATTCATTTCAGCCTTGGTCACCCACAAGTGTCCTTCCTTGCCTTGATTAGGAATAACGGAGAGCACGATATTAAATCTTCTAGCTTCAGCAGGTGTCGCGGATGCCTTAGGCTCATAGAAGTTAAAAATCAGTTCGTTATCGTCATTGGGTGAGACGCTTTGCGCACTGACAACAGGCAGCCCAGCCTTCGAAGCTGTTGGAAAATTAGCTGAGTACAATACGCCTGTGCCCCGTACATCTTTGGTTATTTCCAAATAATATTGTTCACGATCTTTCGCATTCGCTGGAGTGGTGCATTCTTCGCCCTCCGTTGCAAAGTACTGTCCCTCAAACTCATACGAAGGGGCTTTCTCACAGGCTGCAAGGGCCAGAGACACTATTCCGATTAACGCCAACTTCCACTTCTTCACGCTGAACACTCCATGATTCCCGGGCGTCATTATGGGCAATACCGCTCAATCAACAACAAACTACAGCACTGCCTACTGAATAGAACAGCAGCATCTAAAACTTCCAGAACAAGCCACAGAGACTTTCAATAAGGACTTATGGATACAACCGACGAACTCAAAACAAGTTAAACCTGCCTACCGGCATTTCTTAGAGAAGTATCTTTCGAGGGCACTCATTCAGCGCTAGGCGGACTTTGCTGGAGGGGCCGTACATTCGCAAACCGCTCAAAACTCGATATCTGGTGCCGGAGACAGGAATCGAACCTGCGACCTTCGCGTTACGAGTGCGCTGCTCTACCGACTGAGCTACACCGGCGTGGGCTAAAAACTAGCACCCGCGCCTTGGGCCGGCAACCGAGAGGCTGTTATCGCAGATAGCAAAACGCCCCGAACCAGTCGGGGCGCTTGCTTGTTCAGCGTAAGGCTAAAGGGTGATTAAACGCCCGAAGCCTTGGCTGCTGCCACGTCTTTGATGGACAGCTTGATACGGCCGCGGTTGTCCACGTCCAGTACCAGCACTTCCACTTCCTGACCTTCTTTCAGAATGTCGGTGACTTTCTCAACGCGAGCGTCGCTCAGCATGGAGATGTGCACCAGACCGTCCTTGCCCGGCAGGATGTTGACGAAGGCGCCGAAGTCGACGATGCGCTCAACCTTGCCGACGTAGATCTTGCCGATCTCGGCTTCCGCGGTGATGCCCAGAACGCGCTGACGCGCGGCCTCTGCAGCTTCCTTGGTTTCGCCGAAGATCTTGATCGAACCGTCGTCTTCGATATCGATCGAAGCCTTGGTTTCTTCACAGATCGCACGAATGGTGGCGCCGCCTTTACCGATGACATCACGGATTTTGTCGGTGTCGATCTTCATCGCGATCATGGTCGGTGCGTTGGCCGACAGTTCGGTACGGGACTGCCCGATGATCTGGTTCATCTGACCGAGGATGTTCAGGCGAGCTTCCAGGGCTTGGCCCAGGGCGATCTCCATGATTTCTTCGGTGATGCCCTTGATCTTGATGTCCATCTGCAGCGCGGTGACGCCTTTGGCGGTACCGGCTACCTTGAAGTCCATGTCGCCCAGGTGGTCTTCGTCACCCAGGATGTCGGTCAGGACGGCGAACTTCTCGCCTTCTTTAACCAGGCCCATGGCGATACCGGCAACCGGTGCCTTCATCGGTACACCAGCGTCCATCAGCGCCAGGGAAGCACCGCAAACGGAGGCCATGGAGCTGGAACCGTTGGATTCGGTGATTTCCGATACTACGCGGATGGTGTAAGGGAACACGTCAGCGGCTGGCAGCATGGCCTGGACCGAACGACGAGCCAGACGGCCGTGACCGATTTCACGACGACCAGCGCCGCCCATGCGACCACACTCGCCCACCGAGAACGGAGGGAAGTTGTAGTGCAGCATGAAGGGGTCTTTCTTCTCGCCTTCCAGGGTGTCCAGCAGCTGTGCGTCACGGGCAGTACCCAGGGTCGCAACCACCAGGGCCTGAGTTTCGCCGCGGGTGAACAGGGCCGAACCGTGAGTCTTGGGCAGTACGCCGACTTCGATGTTCAGCGGACGTACGGTGCGGGTGTCGCGGCCGTCGATACGTGGCTTGCCGTTGACGATGTTTTCGCGAACGGTGCGGTATTCGATCTCGCCGAAAGCGGCTTTAACGTCGGCAGCGGAAGGCTGGCCTTCTTCACCGGAGAGCTTGGCGACCACCTGGTCTTTCAGCTCGCCCAGGCGAGCGTAACGGTCAGCCTTGACGGTGATGGTGTAAGCCTGGGAGATGGCTTCGCCGAACTCGGCACGGATAGCACCCAGCAGTTCGGTGGCTTCTGGAGCAGCAGCCCAGTCCCAGGTAGGTTTGGCAGCTTCGGCAGCCAGCTCTTTGACAGCCTTGATCACCGACTGGAATTCATCGTGGGCGAACAGTACAGCGCCCAGCATTTGGTCTTCGGTCAGCTCTTTGGCTTCCGATTCAACCATCAGGACGGCTTCTTCGGTACCGGCCACGACCATGTCCAGACTGGATGCCTGAAGCTGCTCGTAGGTCGGGTTCAGCAGGTAGCCGGTGCTTTCGTGGAAAGCCACACGAGCGGCGCCGATCGGGCCGTCGAAAGGAATGCCGGAAATGGCCAGGGCAGCCGAGGTACCGATCATCGCAGCGATGTCCGGATCGGTCTTCTTGCTGGTGGAAACCACGGTGCAGACAACCTGCACTTCGTTCATGAAGCCTTCTGGGAACAGAGGGCGGATCGGACGGTCGATCAGACGCGAGGTCAGGGTTTCTTTCTCGGAAGGACGGCCTTCGCGCTTGAAGAAACCGCCAGGGATCTTACCGGCAGCGTAAGTCTTTTCCTGGTAGTGCACAGACAGAGGGAAGAAGCCCTTGCCTGGATCCGCTTGCTTGGCGCCAACCACGGTCACCAATACGCTGACGTCGTCGTCAACGGTGACCAATACTGCGCCGGAGGCTTGACGGGCGATACGGCCAGTCTCGAGGGTTACGGTCGACTGACCGAACTGGAATTTTTTGATTACCGGGTTCACGGTGTCCTACCTTCTTTGTGGCTCTTGGGGAAACTTGCTTCTTGCGAAATTCTTGGGCAATGCGGGGAATCGGCCCAGCCTTTATTGTCCAGGTAAAACAGTGCAGCAGATAAAACTTGAGGCTGGAAGCCTGCCATACGCCGGCGGAAAAACCGCTGACGCATGGCAAACAACCAACCTCATAGCGCAATCGCTGATTAGCGACGCAGACCCAGACGACCGATCAGGGTGCTGTAACGGCTCAGGTCTTTGCCTTTCAGGTAGTCCAGCAGCTTACGACGCTGGTTTACCATGCGGATCAGGCCACGACGGGAGTGGTGGTCTTTACCGTTGGCTTTGAAGTGACCTTGCAGTTTGTTGATGTTGGCGGTCAGCAGTGCAACTTGCACTTCTGGCGAACCAGTGTCACCAACAGCTTGCTGGTAGTCGGTTACGATCTGAGCTTTTTCTTCAACGCTGAGTGCCATGTGGGCAATCCTTATATCAGGAAACTGTTCAAGAACAGTTTCAACAGGCCAGGGACAAATCCCTGTATCTATAAATGAGTAGTGACCGTGCCTGTTAACAGCCACCCTCGTCCGGTCATTCTGACCGAATCAGTCGACGCGGCGCGATGCGCCCGTCTTCGCTCACTTCACCGATACCGATGAAGCGACCGTTGTGATCCTGTACCCGCACCATGCCGAACTTCGGTGCATCCGGGGCACGTACCGGCTGGCCATTGAGCCAGTAGAACGCGCTGTGCTCCGAGAACTGCAGCAGCGGCCAATCCAGCAAGCCGCTGTCCGATGGCATCAGGAAGCGGTCAACCGCTTCGTTGCCGCCTTCGGCGTGCACTGCTTCCAGCTCTTCCAGAGTGACCGTCTGGGCCAGGCTGAAAGGTCCGGCCTGGGTCCGCCGCAGTTCTGCAACGTAAGCACCACAGCCGAGTTTTTCACCGATATCTTCCACCAGGGTACGGATATAGGTGCCTTTGCTGCAGTCCACCGCCAGGCGGGCAGTGTCGCCTTCGCAGGCGAGTAATTCCAAGCGCGCAATAGTAACAGAACGCGGTTCGCGCTCCACCACTTCCCCTGCACGAGCCAGTTTGTAGAGTGGCTGGCCATCACGCTTGAGGGCGGAGTACATCGGCGGTATCTGTTTGATTTCGCCACGAAATTCCGGCAATACCGCTTCGATATCGGCACGACCAACGGTCACTTCGCGGGTCTGCAAAACTTCGCCTTCAGCGTCCGCAGTGGTGGTGGTCTTGCCCAACTGCGCCAGGGTTTCGTAACCCTTGTCGGAGTCGAGCAGGTATTGCGAAAACTTGGTGGCCTCGCCGAAGCACAGCGGCAGGACGCCAGTGGCCAACGGATCGAGACTGCCGGTGTGACCGGCCTTCTCGGCATTGAGCAACCAGCGGACCTTCTGTAGGGCCGCGTTAGAGGTGAAGCCCAGCGGCTTGTCCAGAAGGATGATGCCGCTGACGTTACGACGGATACGCTTGACCTGAGCCACCGCTTACTCCTTGGCGTCTTCAGGGGCAGGCGCGTCGCCATGCTGGCTGTCTTCAGCCACGGCACGCTCGATCAGGGCCGACAGGTGCGCCCCGCGGGCCACGCTTTCGTCGTAATGGAAGTGCAGTTGCGGCACGCTGCGCAGCTTCATTTCCTTGGCCAGTTGCATGCGCAGGAAACCTGCCGCCGAGTTCAGCACCTTGATGCTCTGGGCGATCTCTTCGGCGTTTTCCTGGCCCATCACGGTGATGAATATCTTCGCATGACCGACATCGCGGCTGACTTCCACGGCGGTGATAGTCACCAGGCCGACGCGTGGATCTTTGACTTCGCGACGGATCAGCTGCGCCAGTTCGCGCTGCATCTGATCACCGATACGTTGGGTACGGCTGTATTCTTTTGCCATGTCTTGTTACCTGTTACTGCCTCACGGCGAAAGCCGTGTGGTCTGAAAGCGGCAAACGCCCGGCCTGGCAGGAGCCAGACCGGGCGTTGCGTTTAGAGGCCGCTGGCGATGCCGTGCATGGACATGCTACGGGCCACCAGGGCTCTTGAAGTGCGCGAGTTAGAGGCTGCGAGCAACCTGGACCTTCTCGAAGACTTCGATCTTGTCACCGACTTTGACGTCGTTGTAGCTCTTCACGCCGATACCGCATTCCATGCCGGCACGTACTTCGGAAGCGTCATCCTTGAAGCGGCGCAGGGATTCCAGCTCGCCTTCGAAGATAACGATGTCTTCACGCAGTACACGGATTGGACGGTTACGGTGCACGACACCTTCGATGACCATGCAACCGGCAATCGCGCCAAACTTCGGCGAGCGGAACACGTCGCGAACTTCGGCAACACCCAGGATGTTCTCCCGAACGTCGCTGCCCAACATACCGGTCAGGGCTTTCTTGACGTCTTCGATGATGTCGTAGATCACGTTGTAGTAACGCATATCCAGACCTTCCTGCTCGACGATCTTCCGTGCGCCGGCATCAGCACGCACATTGAAGCCGAACAGTACAGCGTTGGAGGCCAGTGCCAGGTTGGCGTCGCTCTCGGTGATACCACCGACGCCGCCGCCCACTACACGCACTTGCACTTCGTCGTTGCCCAGGCCGTTCAGAGCGCCTTGCAGAGCTTCCAACGAACCACGGACGTCGGATTTGAGGACGATGTTCAGCGTCTTCTTCTCTTCCTGGCCCATGCTTTCGAAGATGTTTTCCAGCTTGCCGGCGTGAGCACGGGCCAGCTTGACTTCGCGGAACTTGCCTTGACGGAACAGAGCCACTTCACGGGCTTTCTTCTCGTCGGCCACTACGCTCATCTCATCGCCAGCGTCCGGAGTACCGTCCAGGCCGAGGATCTCGACCGGGATGGAAGGACCGGCTTCCTTGATTGGCTTGCCGTTCTCATCGAGCATGGCGCGCACGCGGCCATAGTTCGAGCCGACCAGTACCATGTCGCCTTGACGCAGGGTACCGTCTTGAACCAGCACGGTCGCTACCGGGCCACGGCCCTTGTCGAGACGGGATTCCACCACGACACCACGACCTGGGGCCGAAGGAGTCGCCTTGAGTTCCAGTACTTCAGCCTGCAGCAGGACGGCTTCCAGCAGGTCGTCGACGCCGGTACCCATTTTCGCGGAAACCGGTACGAACGGAGTATCGCCACCCCAATCTTCCGAGGTCACGCCGTGAACCGAGAGTTCACTGCGGATACGGTCCAGATCGGCGCCTGGCTTATCGATCTTGTTCACGGCGACTACCAGCGGTACGCCGGCTGCCTGTGCGTGCTGAACGGCTTCAATGGTCTGCGGCATCACGCCGTCGTCCGCTGCAACCACCAGGATCACGATGTCGGTAGCCTTGGCACCACGGGCACGCATGGCGGTAAACGCGGCGTGACCAGGGGTGTCGAGGAAGGTGACCATGCCACGCTCGGTTTCTACGTGGTAGGCACCGATGTGCTGTGTAATACCACCAGCTTCGCCCGCGGCGACTTTGGCGCGACGAATGTAGTCCAGCAGCGAGGTCTTACCGTGGTCAACGTGGCCCATTACAGTCACGACCGGCGCACGGGCAACCGCTTCACCTTCGAACTTCAGGGACTCGGCCAGGGAATCTTCCAAGGCGGTGTCGCTGACCAGGGTCACTTTGTGGCCCAGTTCTTCAGCAACCAGCTGGGCAGTTTCCTGATCCAGAACCTGGTTGATGGTGGCTGGAGTGCCCAGCTTGAACATGAACTTGATGATTTCAGCAGCCTTGACCGACATCTGCTGGGCGAGATCGCCAACAGTGATGGTCTCACCGATCTTCACTTCACGCACGACAGGGCCGGTTGGGCTCTGGAAACCGTGAGCGTTGCGTTTCTTCAGCTTGGCCTTGCCGCGACCACCACGACGGAAGCCATCGCTTTCTTCGTCGGTGGTACGTGGGGCAACGCGCGGCGCAGGCGCCTTCTCCTTGACCGAAGCACGATGCGGAGCGTTTTTGCGCTCACCATCGCCACTGCCGCGACGATTGTTATCGTCTGCACGTGGTTTGTCCGGACGGCGCTGCTCGTCTTTCTTGCGCACGTCAGCCACAGGAGCCGGAGCGGCTACCGGGGCGTCTTGCACAGGCTCGGCGGCAACTGGCGCAGAAGCCGGGGCTGCAACCGCGTCAGCGACTGCAGTTTCGGCAACTGGAGCAGGCTGGCGACGCGCTTCTTCTTCGGCGCGACGCTTGGCTTCTTCTTCAGCCTTCTGACGGGCAGCATTTTCTACTGCGCGACGTTCTTCCAGTTCGCGTTGACGCTCGGCTTCGATTTCTTCCGGGCTGCGCTGCACGAAGACTTTCTTCTTGCGCACTTCAACGCTGATGCTCTTGCTGCCAGCGACACGCAGGGTGCTGGTGGTCTTGCGCTGCAAAGTAATTTTGCGTGGTTCTTCCACTTTCGCCTTGTGGCTGCTTTTCAGATGAGTCAGCAACGACTGCTTCTCACTGTCGCTCACATGTTCCTCGGCGGCGGTGTGCGGCAGACCTGCCTCACGCATCTGCTGCAGCAGGCGCTCTACCGGTGTTTTGACCTCATCGGCCAGTTGTTTCACCGTGACTTGCGTCATGCACTTCTCTCCTCAGGCCGCGCCTAATTACTCGAACCAGTGGGCTCGGGCGGCCATGATCAACTTGCCGGCACGATCATCGTCAATGCCGTCGATGTCGAGCAGGTCGTCAATAGACTGCTCGGCCAGGTCTTCGCGGGTAATTACGCCGCGCACCGCCAGTTCCATCGCCAAATCCTTGTCCATACCCTCAAGCGAGAGCAGGTCTTCGGCCGGATGGGCGTCTGCCAGCTTTTCCTCAGTAGCGATGGCTTTAGTCAACAAGCGATCCTTGGCCCGAGCGCGAAGCTCGTTGACGATGTCTTCGTCAAAGCCGTCGATGTTGAGCATTTCTTCCAGCGGTACGTAGGCAATCTCTTCCAGGCTGGTGAAGCCTTCATCTACCAGCACCTGTGCCAGTTCTTCATCAACTTCCAGCTCGTCGATGAAATTGCGCAGGATGTCGCCGGTTTCTGCTTGCTGCTTGGCCTGGATGTCCGATTCGGTCATCACGTTCAGGGTCCAGCCAGTCAATTGGCTAGCCAGACGCACGTTCTGACCACCGCGACCGATGGCCTGAGCCAGATTGTCTGCGCCAACGGCGATGTCCATGGCATGGGCATCTTCGTCAACGATAATTGCCGCGACTTCAGCCGGCGACATGGCGTTGATCACGAACTGCGCAGGATTCTCGTCCCACAGGACGATGTCCACACGCTCGCCACCCAACTCGCCGGAGACGGCCTGGACGCGCGAACCGCGCATACCAATGCACGCGCCTTGCGGGTCGATGCGCTTGTCTTTGGAGCGGACTGCGATCTTGGCGCGCGAACCCGGATCACGGGAGGCGGCCATTACTTCGATCAGGCCTTCGGCAATTTCCGGCACTTCGATACGGAACAGCTCGATCAGCATTTCCGGTGCGGTACGCGACAGGATCAGCTGCGGGCCGCGGTTCTCGGTGCGGATTTCCTTGAGCAGCGCACGCAGACGCACGCCAACCCGGAAAGTCTCACGGGAGATGATGTCTTCACGGGCCAACAACGCTTCAGCGTTGTTACCCAGATCAACGATCACGTTGTCACGTGTCACTTTTTTCACGGTGCCGGAGATGATTTCTCCCAGGCGCTCGCGATAGGCATCAACCACCTGTGCGCGCTCGGCTTCGCGAACTTTCTGCACGATGACCTGCTTGGCAGTCTGTGCAGCGATGCGGCCGAACTCGATGGATTCGATTTTTTCTTCGATCACATCACCGACTTTGGCTTCGGGATGAGTCTCGTGGGCCTTGCTCGGCCAGGTTTCCACCGCTGGATCATCCAGATCGGCTTCTTCGACCACCGTCCAGCGACGGAAAGTCTCGTAGGAACCGGTGTGGCGATTGATTTCCACACGCAGGTCCACTTCGTCTTCAAAACGCTTTTTGGTAGCAGTGGCCAGGGCCAGCTCCAGCGCTTCAAAAATCACGCTTGCCGGTACACCCTTTTCATTGGATACCGACTCAACAACCAGCAGTACTTCTTTGCTCATCGTACGCCTCGCCTTTCGCAAGCCATTGGATCCGCGGGATCCGCGTCTCAGTCAAAACTGGGAATAATGTTGGCCTTGTCGATCATATCGATCGGCAACAGGAACTCATGGTCATCCACCTGCACCACGACGTCCTGTTCCTCCACCCCGCGGAGAAGGCCCTGAAAATTACGCCGACCTTCGAAGGGCGAGCGCAGCTTGATCTTCACTTGCTCACCGACATACTTGGCGAACTGCTCAAGAGTGAACAGTGGGCGTTCCATGCCAGGAGAGGAAACTTCAAGGGTGTACTCAACGGAGATCGGATCTTCTACGTCGAGAACACCGCTGATCTGACGGCTGACGATGGCGCAATCGTCCACCAGCACACCGCCTTCTTTATCGATATAAACGCGCAACAATGAGTGGCGACCCTGAGCCGAAAACTCAATACCCCAGCATTCATAGCCAAGGGCCACGACCACCGGGGCCAACAAGGCCTGCAACTGTTCTAGCTTGCTCGACACCTGAACCCCCTCGTGCATGCTTGTGCAAATAAAAAATGGGCGAAGCGCCCATCCCGGAAACGCCGTTGAATAGCGGCGTTATAAAGTGTCCAGCTAACAAAAAGCCCCTGAAAAGGGGCTCCGCTAAAACTGGTTGCGGGGGCCGGATTTGAACCGACGACCTTCGGGTTATGAGCCCGACGAGCTACCAGACTGCTCCACCCCGCGACAAAGCTGGGGCGGAAGTATACGACTGATCCCTTTTTGGGTCAATGTAACCTTCCACCTACAAGAAAGCCCGCAACAGCGGGCTCTCCTGATAATTGGTACCGAGAAGGGGACTCGAACCCCTACACCCTATGGGCACAACCACCTCAAGGTTGCGTGTCTACCAATTCCACCACCTCGGCATAGACTACGTTACTGCGTGAAACTCTTCTTACTTCTGCTCTGGAGCTGGAGGTACGTCAGTCGCACTATTGGCCGACTTTTGCTCTTGGAGCACCGGGACATCATCAGAAGCCGGTTTTTGCTTTGGTACTTCAAGCACTGCTGGATCTGGCAAACCTACTTGAGTCAGCTGATGAGCTTTCTCTTTAGCAAAGTAACCTAACCCCAAGCTGGTTATGAAGAAACCGGCGGCAAGTATAGCAGTAAACTTACTAAGAAAGGTAGAGGAACCTTGGCTTCCGAACACAGTATTTGAAGCACCTGCACCGAAAGACGCGCCAGCATCCGCACCTTTACCCTGCTGCAGCAAAACCAGAGCAACTACGCCCAGGGCACCCAGCAGATGAAAAACGACTACGACTGTTTCCAGCATTTTTTCAGTTTCCCGCGGCGCGACAGATCGCACCGAACTCATCTGCATTCAGGGAAGCTCCACCAATGAGCCCCCCATCGATATCCGGCATGCCGAACAGTTCGACCGCATTGGCCGCCTTCACGCTGCCGCCGTATAGAAGCCGCACTCCTCGTGCCACTTCAGAATTCTCTGCCGCCAACTGCGCGCGGATGGCTGCGTGCACATCCTGCGCTTGTTGCGGCGTTGCAGTCAGCCCGGTACCAATGGCCCAGACCGGCTCGTAAGCGATAACAGCATTGGCGAACGCGCCAACACCCAACTCCTCGATAATGCTGCCCAGCTGACGCCCGACAACCTCTAGAGTCTTCCCAGCTTCGCGCTGCTCCAGGGTTTCCCCTACACACAGAATCGGCTTCAAACCACAAGCCTGTGCCGCCGCGAACTTGCGGTTGAGAGTCGCGTCCCGCTCGCCCATTATCAGGCGGCGTTCGGAGTGCCCAACCAGCACCAGGGAACAACCTGCGTCCACCAATTGACTCGGGGCGATCTCGCCCGTCAACGCACCTTGCATGGATTCCACCGCAGAATTCTGCGCGCCGACCGAAATCGACTTACCTTTCAAGCCATCAATCACTTGATTGATATACAAGCAAGGCGGGAAAACCGCGACATCAACACCGCTTGGCAAGGCCAGATGACGAAGGCCATTGATCAGCTCAGCGACGCTGGCGCGGGTACCGTGCATCTTCCAGTTACCAGCTACCATAGGGCGACGCATGCTGTACCTCGTCGGTCAAAGTGGGCGCAGATGTTACCCAACCAAAACAACACTGGCAAGCCGAAATCAGGCAGAAACTTCAGCAACCAGTTTTGCCAGCTCATCAGCATAAGCGCGAACCTGTGCTTCATCGTCACCTTCGACCATAACACGCACCAAAGGCTCGGTACCGGACTTGCGCAGCAGAACCCGTCCACGCCCCGCCATCGCAGCAGTGACACGCTCACAGGCCTCTTTCACGGCAGGATGCTCAACCGGGTTATCCCCCCCGGCAAAGCGAACATTGACCAGCACCTGAGGACACTTGCGCAGCCCCTGGCGTGACTGGGCCAGGCTTTCACCACGCGCCTTGAGCGCCATCAGCACCTGCAATGCTGCAATGATCGCATCACCCGTCGTGGCATGCCGGAAGCACACAATGTGCCCGGAGTTTTCCCCCCCCACCAACCAGTTACGCTCCAGCAGTTCGGCAATCACATAACGATCACCTACATTGGCCCGGACAAAAGGAATGCCCAGATCCGCCAGAGCCAGCTCCAGCCCCAAATTGCTCATAAGCGTCCCGACCACACCGCCTTGCAACTTGTCACGCTCATGCAGATCCCGGGCAATGATGAACAGCAGTTCATCACCGTCAACAATTGCACCGGTCTGGTCGACCATCAGCACCCGGTCACCATCGCCATCAAAGGCAATACCCAGATCCGCGTGCTCGGCCAGGACCGCCGCTTGCAATTGCGACATATGAGTCGAACCGCAGTTCTCGTTGATGTTCAAGCCATTAGGCTGCGCAGACAGAACCGTGACTTGTGCGCCCAACTCGCGGAATACACTCGGCGCGACCTTATAGGTGGCACCATGAGCGCAGTCCAGGACGACCTTCAAGCCGGCAAAACTGGTGCTCGATGGCACGCTGCTCTTGCAGAACTCAATGTAGCGCCCTGATGCGTCGTTGATCCGCGACACCTTGCCGAGCTTGCTCGACTCCACCACGGTCATCGGTGCATCCAGCAACTCTTCGATCATCAACTCCACCTCGTCAGGCAGCTTGGTGCCCTCACCCGAGAAGAACTTGATGCCGTTGTCATCATGGGGATTGTGCGAAGCACTGATGACAATCCCGGCCTCCGCATGGAAAGTGCGCGTCAGATAGGCGATCGCCGGAGTCGGCATCGGCCCCAGCAGCATTACATCCGCACCGGCCGCGGACAGTCCTGCCTCAAGAGCTGACTCGAACATGTACCCAGAGATACGCGTGTCCTTGCCTACCAACACGCGGCAGGCACCCATGCTGCGAAAGGCCATGCCAGCCGCCCAACCGAGCTTGAGCATGAAATCGGGAGTAATCGGGAATTCGCCCACACGACCACGAATGCCGTCGGTGCCAAAGTATTTCTTAGTCATAAGTACTCCATCGTTCTTATTCGGCGGATTCCACTGCCGCAATCATTCGCACAACGTCCACTGTCTCGGCGACATCATGAACGCGGATAATTTTCGCCCCCTTGGTCACCGCCAATGCCGCGAGCGCCAGACTGCCGTGCAATCGCTCAGCCACAGGTCGATTCAAGGTTTGGCCAACCATGCTTTTGCGCGAAACCCCAACCAGAAGGGGGCGCCCAAGGGCATGCAGGGCTTCCATATGCTTGAACAGGCTCAAATTGTGCTGCAGGGTCTTGGCAAAGCCAAAGCCCGGGTCGAGAACAATCCGTTCAGCGCCAATCCCGACGGCCGCACACGCCACCATTCGCTCGGCCAAAAAGATACCCACTTCCTGAGTGACATTCTGGTAATGCGGATTGTCCTGCATATCGCCCGGCTCCCCGAGCATATGCATCAGACACACCGGCAAGCCTGTGGCAGCTGCTGCATCCAGAGCGCCATCACGGCGCAATGCACGCACATCGTTAATCAGCCCCGCCCCCAGACGTGCAGTTTCGCGCATCACTGCCGGGGTTGAGGTATCAACGGAAATAACCACGTCCAGTTCGCGATGAATTCGCTCGACGACAGGGGCAACGCGCTCCAGCTCCTCCAGCGGCGATACCGCCCGGGCACCTGGCCGAGTTGACTCGCCGCCGATATCGATCAGCGTAGCACCGGCGGCAACCATGGCCTCGGCATGTCGCAAAGCGACATCCAACTGGCTGAAGCGACCGCCATCGGAAAAGGAGTCGGGGGTTACATTCAAGATGCCCATGACATGCGCACGGGCCAAATCAAGAACCCGGTTGCCGCAAGGCAACCGGGTGGAGGAAGGAACAGAAGTCATTTAAAACCTTAGTGGTCGGCAGCAGGGCCGCCGATGGGTGTTTCCGGACGTTCGTTTTGCACTACTGGAGGAGTAGTACCCGAACCGCCCTCCCAATCACGAGGTTCACGCGGAGTACGCCCCGCCATGATGTCGTCAATCTGATCGGCATCGATGGTTTCGTACTTCATCAAGGCGTCCGCCATGGCGTCCAGCTTGTCACGGTTGTCCGTAAGGATCTGTTTGGCAGTGCCGTAGCACTGGTCAATGATACTGCGCACTTCAGAGTCGATCAGTTTCGCTGTTTCGGCGGACAAGCTGGCATGCTGGCTGCCTGCACTGCGACCCAGGAATACTTCGCCCTCTTCTTCCGCATACATCAGCGGACCGAGTTTTTCGGAGAGCCCCCACTTGGTGACCATGTTCCGAGCAATCTGGCTGGCGCGCATGATGTCGTTGGATGCACCGGTGGTCACACCGTCAAAGCCCAGCGTCATCTCCTCTGCGATACGGCCACCATAGAGCGAGCAGATCTGGCTGATCAGGGCTCGCTTGGACAGGCTGTAGCGATCTTCTTCCGGCAGGAACATGGTGACGCCCAATGCCCGACCGCGAGGGATGATCGAGACTTTGTAGACCGGATCATGCTCAGGCACGACTCGACCGACAATGGCGTGGCCGGCTTCGTGATAAGCGGTGTTCTGCTTTTCTTTCTCGGACATGACCATGGATTTGCGCTCTGCGCCCATCATGATCTTGTCCTTGGCCAGTTCAAATTCCTTCATTTCGACAATACGCTTACCGGTACGAGCCGCGAACAGCGAGGCCTCGTTCACCAGGTTTGCCAAGTCGGCACCGGAGAAACCCGGTGTACCACGCGCGATCACTGCCGGGGCAACATCCTCGCCCATCGGCACTTTGCGCATGTGAACCTTGAGAATCTGCTCGCGACCGCGAATATCCGGCAGGCCAACCACCACCTGGCGGTCGAAACGACCGGGACGCAGCAGCGCTGGGTCGAGCACGTCAGGACGGTTAGTGGCGGCGATAACAATGATGCCATCGTTCATTTCAAAGCCGTCCATCTCAACCAGCAATTGGTTGAGGGTCTGCTCACGCTCATCATGACCGCCGCCCATGCCGGCGCCACGGTGACGACCGACAGCGTCGATCTCATCGATGAAAATGATGCATGGAGCATGTTTCTTGGCCTGTTCGAACATGTCGCGAACGCGGCTGGCACCGACACCAACGAACATCTCGACGAAGTCGGAACCGGAAATAGTGAAGAACGGCACCTTGGCTTCGCCCGCAATGGCCTTGGCCAGCAAGGTCTTACCAGTACCCGGCGGGCCTACCATCAGCACGCCGCGAGGAATGCGACCACCCAGACGCTGGAACTTGCCTGGATCACGCAGGAATTCCACCAACTCGCCAACTTCCTCTTTGGCCTCGTCACAACCAGCAACGTCAGCCAGAGTGGTTTTCACCTGATCTTCAGAGAGCAGACGCGCCTTGCTCTTGCCAAAGCTCATCGGCCCACCCTTGCCACCTGCGCCACCTTGCATTTGCCGCATGAAGAACATGAAGACTGCAATGATCACCAGGATCGGGAAGCTGGCCACCAACAATTGGGTCCAGATACTTTGCTGCTCAGGCTGCTTGCCTTCGACCACGACATGGTTGTCCACCAAATCGCCGATCAGGCCATTGTCCTGAATGGCAGGACGAATGGTTTTGAAGCTGTCGCCATCGTTGCGCTTGCCGGTAATAACGTAGCCATCAACAGCTACGCGCTCGACCTTGCCATCCTTAACTTGCTGGATGAAGTCGGAGTAGTTGAGGGTTTGCGGCTCGTTAGGGCTGGAGAAGTTGTTCATCACCGTCACAAGGACGGCAGCGATGATCAACCAAAGGATCAGATTCTTTGCCATGTCGTTCAATTAACTACCCTCTGAAGCAAGCTCCGCTACTGGCGCGCGCTTCGCATGATATTCACCGGCCTAACTTACTACATTACCTACAGCTCTGGCAGGCGCTGTCTGTAACCCTATGTGAAACTTAGACTACACAATATGCGTTTAATCTGACGGGGCGAAATACGAAAATCCTATCACCCCAGTCAAAATCCTTACTTACTCACTGCGACCACGGAAGCCACGCCCCAGCAGGTATTGCTCCCGAGAACGGTCACGGGACGATGTCGGTTTGCGCATCTGCACCTTCTCGAACATCTGCCGAACGCTCTTGTGGTACTCATCAAATCCTTCACCTTGGAAGATCTTGATAAGAAAATCACCACCTGGACGTAATACTCGACCCGCAAGATCCAGCGCCAATTCGCACAGGAACATCGCACGAGGCATGTCCACGGCCGCTAATCCACTCATATTGGGGGCCATATCGGAAATCACAAGGTCAACCTCTGAATTTCCGACTGCTTCGAGAATCTGTGCCAGCACCGCATCCTCGGTGAAGTCCCCTTGAATAAAGGTCACATCGGGAATGCTGTCCATTTCCAGGATATCCGAGGCGATCAATCGCCCTTGACCACCAATCAGACGACTGGTCACCTGCGACCAGCCTCCCGGGGCAGCCCCCAGGTCAATAACACTCATGCCAGGACGGATAAGGCGGTCCTTTTCCTGGATCTCCAGCAGCTTGTAGCTGGCACGGGAACGATACCCATCTTTTTGCGCCATTTTGACGAATGGGTCGTTGAAGTGCTCTTTCAGCCAGTTATGGCTAGTTTTGGAACGGGCCACGGGCCACCTCAAAATAAAACGGGTCGTGATTAACTGGGCGGTCCCGGACTCGCTCGGGTAAACTGGCCGCCGCTTTTTACAAGATCAGACGCAGGGGTCAGATTATGCCGCTCACTCAAGAGCAGAAGAAACAGTACAAATCCATTGGCCACCATCTGAAACCAGTATTGACTGTGGCTGACAACGGTTTGACCGAAGGTGTGCTAGCCGAACTTGAACGCGCCTTGAGCGATCACGAGCTGATCAAGATCAAGCTCAACATCCTCGAGCGCGAATCGCGCCTGGAAGCCATTGCCGAACTGTGCAAGGCCGGCAAAGCGGATCTGGTGCAGGTCATCGGCAAGATGGCGCTGATCTACCGCAAGAACGCCAAGGTAAACAAGCAATTGTCGAACGTCCATCGTTTCAACTGACGCCGACTCGGGTCAAGGGTGTGCCTGGCGCACCCTTCCACCCCATCCTGGCACCGGCTGCAGCACCAGTATCAAGCCGGAAAAGCCCAGAACCAGATAGCTGAACAACTGCCAGCGTTGAGCTTCCGGCAACAGAATTCGTACAGTGAAATACATCCCGCACGCATACATTGCCATCAACAGCAGTTGCCCTCGAACATCACGCCAAAGACTTCTCAGCCCTTCGGACTGAATCAGTACCAGCGCCTGCAGAACCAGGCACGCCGCCGAAAAGCCCACCAACAACGCACTGAGCAGCATCGAAATCTCTTCGATGAGCAAGGGGGCGAGGCCAATCTGGCTCAGAGCGGGAAGCAAGCCAAGATGCAATAACCACAAGCCGCCGACCCACAACATCTGGGTCAGTTGCCAAAGCATGGCGCCCGCATGCAGCGGGCGCCTTCTTTCAGATGTGACGGACTTCGACAATCTCATACTCGATAACGCCGCCAGGCGTTTTGACCGCCACCACATCACCCTCTTCCTTGGCAATCAAGGCGCGGGCAATCGGCGAGCCGACGGAGATTTTACCGAGCTTGATATCAGCCTCGTCCTCACCAACGATCTGGTAGGTCACGCTTTCGTCGGTCTCGACGTTGGCGATCTCGACCGTGGTGCCAAAGATTACTTTGCCAGTATGAGGAATGGTCGTGACGTCGATGACCACCGAGTTCTGCAGACGGCCTTCAATATCACGGATCCGCGCCTCGACCATGCCTTGCTGTTCACGCGCAGCATGGTATTCAGCGTTTTCCTTCAAGTCACCCAACTCGCGGGCCGTACCGATGTCCTGGCTGAGCTTCGGACGCACGACCTTGGTCAGGTGAGCATGCTCTTCTTCCAGGGCGCGAGCGCCCTGGACGGTCATTGGGTATTTATTCATGCCTTCAATCCTGCGTGTAGATCCTGCAAGCGACGCACGGTTTTTTCTGGACCGAACTTCAACGCTTCGCAGATAGCTTCGCCAGCAGCAATGGTGGTGGTGCAGTAGATCTTGTGCTGCAAGGCGTTACGACGAATGGAGTAAGAGTCAGCGATCGACTGACGGCCTTCAGTGGTGTTGATAATCAGGGTGACTTCGTCGTTCTTGATCATATCGACCACATGCGGACGACCTTCAGTCACCTTGTTCACACGACGCACTTTCAGGCCGGCCGCTTCGATCAGCTTGGCAGTGCCTGCAGTAGCGACCACTTCAAAACCCAAGTTGATCAGATCACGGGCAACGCCTGCAACCAGAGGTTTGTCATCGTCACGGACGCTGATGAATGCGGTACCGCCAGTCGGCAGCACTTCGCTGGCGCCCATCTGGGCCTTGGCGAACGCCTCACCGAAGGTATCGCCCACACCCATGACTTCACCGGTGGACTTCATCTCTGGGCCGAGGATCGGGTCAACGCCCGGGAACTTGGCGAACGGGAACACCGCTTCCTTGACGCTGTAGAAGTTCGGGATGATTTCCTTGGTGAAGCCCAGCTCTTTCAGGGTCTTACCAGCCATCACACGAGCCGCGATCATCGCCAGGGAGACGCCAATGCACTTGGACACGAAAGGCACGGTGCGGGAAGCACGCGGGTTCACTTCAATAACGTAGATCTCATTGCCCTGCAGGGCCAACTGTACGTTCATCAAGCCAACCACGCCCAACTCCAGGGCCATTTTCTTGACCTGCTCACGCATCTCATCCTGGATGTGCGCCGGCAGCGAGTACGGCGGCAGGGAGCACGCGGAGTCACCGGAGTGAACGCCGGCTTGCTCGATGTGCTGCATGATCGCGCCGATCACCACATCGGTGCCGTCGCAGACCGCATCCACGTCCATCTCGATGGCGCAGTTGAGGAAGTGGTCCAGCAGCACCGGGCTGTCGTTGGACACTTGCACCGCTTCACGCAGGTAGCGCTTGAGCTCTTCTTCCTCGTAGACGATTTCCATCGCCCGGCCGCCCAGAACATAGGACGGACGCACCACCAGCGGATAACCGATCTTGGTCGCGGCACGAATCGCTTCGTCTTCGCTGCGCACAGTAGCGTTTGGCGGCTGACGCAGGTTCAGGCGCTCAACCATCTGCTGGAAGCGCTCACGGTCTTCGGCACGGTCGATGGCGTCAGGACTGGTGCCAATGATCGGCACACCGGCCGCTTCCAGGGCACGAGCCAGCTTCAGCGGAGTCTGGCCGCCATACTGAACGATCACGCCCTTTGGCTTCTCGACGCGGACGATTTCCAGCACGTCTTCCAGGGTTACTGGCTCGAAGTACAGGCGATCGGAGGTGTCGTAGTCGGTGGAAACGGTTTCCGGGTTGCAGTTGACCATGATGGTTTCGTAACCATCGTCGCGCAGCGCCAGTGCAGCGTGTACGCAGCAGTAGTCGAACTCGATACCCTGGCCGATACGGTTTGGACCGCCGCCCAGGATCATGATCTTGTCACGGCTCGAAGGTGCGGCTTCGCACTCTTCTTCATAAGTCGAGTACAGGTAAGCGGTGTCAGTAGCGAACTCGGCGGCGCAAGTATCGACGCGCTTGTAGACCGGGAACACTTCCAGCTTATGGCGGTGAGTACGCAGGTTCTTCTCGGTCACACCCAGCAGCTTGGCCAGACGCTGGTCGGAGAAGCCTTTGCGCTTCAAGCGGAACATCAGGTCGCGGCCGATAGCCGACAGCCCCAAGGTCTTGACCTTCTCTTCTTCCTTGATCAGATCTTCGATCTGCACCAGGAACCAAGGATCGATCATGTTCATGCCGAAGATCTGCTCGACGGTCATGCCGGCACGGAAGGCGTCAGCCACGTACCAGATACGCTCGGCGCCCGGCACGGTCAGCTCGCGCTTGAGCACGTTCATGCTTTCCGGGTTGCTCAGGTCGAGTTTCGGATCCAGGCCGCAAACACCGACTTCCAGACCTCGCAGGGCTTTCTGCAGGGATTCCTGGAAGGTCCGGCCGATGGCCATGACCTCACCCACCGACTTCATCTGGGTGGTCAGGCGCGCGTCAGCCTTGGAGAATTTCTCGAAGGCAAAGCGTGGCAGCTTGGTCACGACGTAGTCGATTGACGGCTCGAAGGAGGCTGGAGTCTTGCCGCCGGTGATGTCGTTGGACAGCTCGTCCAGGGTGTAACCCACCGCCAGCTTGGCCGCGACCTTGGCGATCGGGAAACCAGTGGCTTTCGAGGCCAGCGCCGAGGAACGGGACACCCGCGGGTTCATCTCGATCACGACCATGCGGCCGGTGTTCGGACAGATGCCGAACTGCACGTTGGAACCGCCGGTTTCCACGCCAATCTCACGCAGTACCGCCAGGGAGGCGTTACGCAGGATCTGGTATTCCTTGTCGGTCAGGGTCTGTGCCGGAGCTACGGTGATCGAGTCACCGGTGTGCACACCCATCGGGTCGAAGTTTTCGATGGAGCAGACGATGATGCAGTTGTCCTTCTTATCGCGGACCACCTCCATCTCGTACTCTTTCCAGCCGATCAGCGATTCGTCGATCAGCAGTTCCTTGGTCGGCGACAGGTCCAGACCGCGGGCGCAGATCTCCTCGAACTCTTCACGGTTGTAAGCGATACCGCCACCGGTGCCGCCCATGGTGAAGGACGGACGGATGATGCAAGGGAAGCCCAGCTTGTCGAGGACCGCATTGGCCTCTTCCATGCTGTGAGCGATACCGGAACGTGGGCACGCCAGGCCGATGGACTTCATGGCCGCATCGAAGCGTGAACGGTCTTCAGCCTTGTCGATAGTGTCGGCATTGGCGCCGATCATCTCTACGCCGAACTTCTCCAGAACGCCTTCGCGCTCCAGGTCCAGAGCGCAGTTCAAAGCAGTCTGGCCGCCCATGGTTGGCAGCAGCGCGTCCGGACGCTCTTTCTCGATGATCTTGGCAACAGTCTGCCACTTGATCGGCTCGATGTAGGTGGCGTCGGCCATGGCCGGGTCGGTCATGATGGTGGCCGGGTTGGAGTTCACCAGGATGACCCGGTAACCCTCTTCGCGCAGAGCCTTGCAGGCCTGGGCGCCGGAGTAGTCGAATTCACAGGCCTGGCCGATCACGATCGGGCCAGCGCCAAGAATCAGGATGCTTTTAATGTCTGTACGTTTTGGCATGGGTTGTCACTCAAATCCGCAGGTCAGTCGGCAAGCCGTCTTGAACATTCTCTGAGGCGCCTGAGGGGATTCCGCCGGACTCGCCGGGGCCGCCCTCAGGCGCTGCTCGCTACACTTTCAAGGCGAACGCTTAGCGTCGCTTGGCCATCTCGTTGATGAAGCGGTCGAACAGCGGCGCCACATCGTTCGGGCCCGGGCTGGCTTCAGGGTGGCCCTGGAAGCTGAACGCGCTCTTGTCGGTACGCTCGATACCCTGCAGGGTGCCGTCGAACAGCGACTTGTGGATCGCCCGGACATTGCCCGGCAGCGTAGCTTCATCCACCGCAAAACCGTGGTTCTGGCTGGTGATCATGACCACGCCGGTGTCCAGGTCCTGGACCGGGTGGTTGGCGCCGTGGTGACCGTGACCCATTTTCAGGGTCTTGGCACCGGAAGCCAGGGCCAGCAGTTGGTGACCCAGGCAGATACCGAATACCGGAATCTCGGTCTCGAGGATTTCCTTGATGGCCTTGATCGCGTAGTCGCATGGCTCGGGGTCACCCGGGCCGTTGGACAGGAACACGCCGTCAGGCTTGAGGGCCAGAACTTCGCTTGCCGGGGTCTGGGCAGGCACCACGGTAACGCGGCAACCGCGCTCCACCAGCATGCGCAGGATGTTCAGCTTGACGCCGTAGTCGTAGGCAACGACGTGGTAAGGCAGGTCGGCAGCCTCGATGGTGGCATGGCTGTCGGTCTTCAGATCCCAGACAGTCGAACGCCATTCGTAGCTTTGCTTGGTGCTGACGACTTTCGCCAGGTCCATGCCTTTCAGGCCCGGGAAGCCGCGAGCCGCTGCAATCGCCGCTTCTTCGGAAATGTTGTCACCGGCCATGATGCAGCCGTTCTGAGCACCTTTCTCACGTAGGATGCGGGTCAGACGACGGGTGTCGATACCGGCGATCGCCACGACGTTGTTGGCTTTCAGGTAATCGGACAGAGACAGAGTGTTACGCCAGTTGCTGGCCACCAGCGGCAAGTCACGGATGACCAGGCCAGCCGACCAGACGCGGTCGGACTCGGCGTCTTCCGGCGTGGTGCCGGTGTTGCCGATGTGGGGATAGGTCAGGGTAACGATCTGTTGGGCGTAGGAAGGATCGGTAAGGATTTCCTGATAGCCGGTCATTGCGGTGTTGAACACCACCTCACCAACGGTTTGACCGTCGGCTCCAATGGCTTCGCCGCGAAAAATGCTGCCATCAGCAAGGGCGAGTATGGCTGGCTTAGTCAAGAAGACCTCCCGTAAATAGAGCCTGAAAGGGCGATCGCAGGTTGCAAAAAAGCGGAATGACGTATAGACACGTCACCCCGCTTCTTCGTCGAATTATCTGCGCGCTTTTAGTGGACACACTAAAGCTGTAGCTTACAGAAAAAGGCTTTTTCGGTCCACCGCTAATGAGCCTTAAAGGCAGAGGAATGCGACAGAACATCGCTTAGCGGTTTGAAGCAGGGGTCAAGGCACAACCTCAACCCCACTTCAGATGGATCTCAACGCAGATCCAGCACATCCTGCATGTCGTAAAGACCTGCCTCACGACCATCCAGCCAGAGAGCGGCACGCACCGCCCCCTTGGCGAAGGTCATGCGACTGGAGGCCTTGTGGGTGATTTCCAGGCGCTCGCCCTCAGTGGCGAACAGCACAGTGTGATCCCCCACCACGTCACCACCACGCACAGTGGCGAAACCGATGGTTTCGCGCTCACGCGCACCGGTATGCCCCTCACGACCATAGACCGCAACCTGTTGCAGATCGCGCCCCAAGGCACTGGCAATCACCTCACCCATGCGCAGGGCTGTGCCCGAAGGCGCATCGATCTTGTGACGGTGATGAGCCTCGATGATTTCGATGTCCGCATCATCACCCAGCACCCGAGCCGCCATGTCCAGCAACTTCAGCGACAGGTTCACCCCAACACTGAAGTTGGCAGCGAAGACGATGGGAATCTCCTTGCCCGCCTCGGCCAGCAATTGCTTTTCCTTGGCACCCAAACCCGTAGTACCAATCACCATGGCCTTGCCCGCCTTACGGCAGAAGGCCAGGTTCTTGAGCATCACTTCCGGCAAGGTGAAATCAATCAGCACATCAAACTCATCGACAACCTTCTCCAGGCTATCGGACATCGACACGCCAAGACGCCCCAGGGACGCCAGCTCACCTGCATCCGCACCCACCAGCGAACTGCCAGGACGAACGATAGCTGCCGTCAGCCCGGAGAGCGGCGAGCGCAGCTGCACAGCCTCGACCAAAGTCTTGCCCATGCGCCCCGCGGCGCCCATCACTGCTATACGTCGCATGCATTACTCCTTACAGGTCGCCGAAGAAGCGCTTGACGCCCTCGAACCAACCCGTGGTTTTCGGCGAGTGCGAATTGTCGCCATCCAGCGAACCGCGCAGCTCTTCCAGCAACTCGCGCTGACGACGGCTCAGGTTCACTGGCGTTTCCACCGCAACCCGGCACATCAGGTCGCCGGCACCGCCGCCACGCACCGGAGCAACGCCCTTGCCACGAATCCGGAACTGCTTGCCGGTCTGGGTTCCCTCAGGGATCTTCAGCTTGACCCGACCATCCAGGGTCGGAATCTCCAGCTCGCCACCCAGCGCCGCATCAACGAAGCTGATAGGCACTTCGCAGAACAGGTGCTTGCCGTCACGTTGGAAGATCGCGTGCTCGCGCACATTGATCACCACATACAGATCACCGGTCGGACCACCCTGAGTCCCCGCCTCACCCTCACCGGACAGACGGATACGGTCACCGGTATCGACACCCGCCGGCACTTTTACCGACAGCGTCTTGTACTCTTCGACCCGACCTTCGCCGTGACACGAATCGCACGGATCGGAAATGATCTTGCCCTGGCCATGGCAACGCGGGCAGGTCTGCTGCACCGAGAAGAAGCCCTGCTGCATCCGCACCTGACCAATACCACCGCAGGTCGGGCAAGTGACAGGCGACGAGCCTTTCTTGGCACCCGAACCATCGCACGGCTTGCAATTGACCAGTGTCGGCACACGGATATTCACCGTGGTGCCACGCACCGCCTCTTCCAGATTCAGCTCCAGGGTGTAACGCAGATCGCTACCGCGCTGCGCGCCGCCACGGGAACCGCCGCGACCGCCACCGAAGAAATCACTGAACACGTCTCCGAAGATATCGGAGAAGTTCTGACCGCCAAAACCGGCGCCACCGCCACCCATGCTCGGATCGACACCGGCATGACCATATTGGTCATAAGCTGCACGCTTACTGGAGTCGGACAGCACTTCGTAGGCCTCGTTGGCCTCCTTGAACATGTCTTCCGACGCTTTGTCGCCGGGATTACGATCCGGGTGATGCTTCATCGCCAGGCGACGGTAAGCCTTTTTCAGCTCCGCTTCGCTGGAGCCACGCTCCACACCCAATACTTCGTAATAGTCACGCTTTGCCATAAGTCTTTGCACTCTTAAGGACGTCCGGCAAACCCTCCTGAGCTCTGCCAAACTCGCTGAGCCCCAATACAGGCCCGGACCCAACTCACGTCAATTCAACGATCCTGGTCTTGGATAGACGACCCGGTTGCAGGTCGATAATTGCGGTCATCGCAGCCGGAAAGCAGGAGCTTCTCCGACCCGACCGCCAGCGCACAAACGAAGGTTGTACGCCATCAAAATTCGCTGACTCCAGACACGCCAACGCGGGAGCAAGCTCCCGCGCGGCGACATCCTACCAGTCACCGCCCGAAGGCAGTCAACCGGCCGACCAACAAGCCATTACTTGTGGTCTTTTACTTCTTCGAACTCGGCATCGACGACGTCGTCGGCTTTTTCAGCAGACTCGGCGTGCGGTGCAGCGCCTTCAGCAGGCTGAGCCTGTTCGGCGTACATCTTCTGAGCAACCGGGGCCGAGACTTTCGACAGTTCTTCGACCTTGGCGTCGATAGCAGCCTTGTCGTCGCCTTTGACAGCGGCTTCCAGGGCAACCACGGCAGCTTCAATCGCGGTCTTCTCTTCCGCAGTTACTTTGTCACCGGCGTCAGCCACCATCTTGCGAGTCGAGTGCACCAGCGCATCACCCTGGTTACGGGCAGTGGCCAGCTCTTCGAACTTGCGATCCTCTTCCGAGTTGGCTTCAGCGTCACGGATCATCTGCTGGATTTCTTCATCCGACAGACCCGAGTTGGCCTTGATCACGATCGACTGAGTCTTGCCGGTAGCCTTGTCCTTCGCACCTACGTGCAGGATGCCGTTGGCGTCGATGTCGAAGGTCACTTCGATCTGCGGCACGCCACGTGGAGCAGGTGGAATGTCGGCCAGGTCGAACTTGCCCAGGGACTTGTTCTGCGCGGCTTGCTTGCGCTCGCCCTGCAGCACGTGAATGGTCACTGCGCCCTGATTGTCGTCGGCAGTCGAGAACACTTGCGATTTCTTGGTAGGAATCGTGGTGTTTTTCTCGATCAGCGCGGTCATCACGCCACCCATGGTTTCGATACCCAGGGTCAGCGGGCTGACGTCCAGCAGCAGCACGTCTTTCACGTCACCGGCCAGTACCGCACCCTGGATCGCAGCACCCATGGCAACAGCTTCGTCCGGGTTGACGTCCTTACGGGCTTCTTTACCGAAGAAGTCGGTTACGGTTTTCTGTACCAGCGGCATACGGGTCTGGCCGCCGACCAGAATCACGTCGTTGATCGCGCCGACGTCGATACCGGCGTCTTTCAGAGCGATACGGCATGGCTCGATGGTGCGCTGAACCAGGTCTTCAACCAGAGATTCCAGCTTGGCGCGGGAGATCTTCACGTTCAAGTGCTTAGGACCGGTGGCATCTGCAGTGATGTACGGCAGGTTGACGTCGGTCTGCTGGCTCGACGACAGCTCGATCTTGGCTTTTTCAGCAGCTTCTTTCAGACGCTGCATGGCCAGCGGGTCACCCTTGAGGTTCATGCCGCTTTCTTTCTTGAACTCATCAACCAGGTAGTCGATCAGACGGATGTCGAAGTCTTCACCACCCAGGAAGGTGTCACCGTTGGTAGCCAGTACTTCGAACTGGTGCTCGCCATCGACTTCAGCGATCTCGATCACGGAAACGTCGAAAGTACCGCCACCCAGGTCGTAAACGATCACGGTGTGATCGCCCTTGGCCTTGTCCATGCCGTAAGCCAGAGCGGCTGCGGTTGGTTCGTTGATGATGCGCTTGACGTCCAGACCGGCGATGCGACCGGCGTCCTTGGTGGCCTGACGCTGGCTGTCGTTGAAGTAGGCCGGAACAGTAATGACCGCTTCGGTCACTGCTTCACCGAGGTAGTCTTCGGCGGTCTTCTTCATTTTCTTGAGGATTTCAGCCGAGATCTGTGGCGGAGCCATTTTCTGGCCGTTCACTTCAACCCAGGCGTCGTTGTTGTCAGCCTTGACGATCTTGTAAGGGACCATCTGGATGTCTTTCTGCACAACTTCTTCGTCGAAACGACGACCGATCAGACGCTTAACTGCGTACAGGGTGTTGTGCGGGTTGGTGACAGCCTGACGCTTGGCCGACTGACCTACCAGAATCTCGCCATCGTTGGCGTACGCGATGATCGACGGCGTGGTACGCGCGCCTTCAGCGTTTTCGATAACTTTTACGTTGCCGTTTTCAAGAATGGAGACGCACGAGTTGGTGGTCCCCAAGTCAATACCGATAATCTTGCCCATGTTAACTCTCCCGAAACTTTGGATTTGGATGCCGCAGCTGTGGTGGCAAACTGCGGTAGCACTTAAACGCTTGACTGATAAATGGGGGCTCTACAGCCGTTTTCAAGCCTTTTCGTCAATCGAAGGCGAAATCGGTGCAGGGGCCTTGCTGACCACGACCATGGCCGGGCGCAGCAGGCGACCATTGAGCTGGTAGCCCTTCTGAAACACTTTGAGAACACTGTTTGGCTCGACATCCGCGCTTTCCTGCATGGCCATGGCCTGATGCTGTTCAGCGTTGAACGGTTCGCCGTGAGGATCGATGGCTTCCAACTGATAACGCTTGAGGGTGTCGTGGAACATCTTCAAGGTCAGCTCGATGCCTTCACGCATTGGGCGGATGCTTTCGTCGTCCGGATTGGACAGTTCCAGGCCACGCTCCAGACTATCGATCACTGGCAACAGGTCACCGGCAAACTTCTCCAAAGCAAATTTGTGAGCCTTTTCCACATCCTGCTCGGCGCGGCGGCGGACGTTTTGCAGATCGGCTGCAACACGCAAAGCCTGATCCTGCGCACCAGCCAGTTGCTCTTCGAGCACTTGTACACGAGCCGTCAGGTCTTCACCCGAAGTCTCGGGAGCCTGATTGGCGTCTAGATTTTGCGTATCCAGCGTCTGTTCGTCAGCCATGAAATTCTCCTTTCAATATCGTCTGTGAGCCAGGCTCACTCTTCTGCCCAGCTATATGGGGTCGCATTTTCAGGGTTCAAGTCCGCAGCCACAGCAAAAGTCATTCCGACCCGATAAATCCTGTATGCAGACATTACCGGGCGCACTAAAAAGCCAGAACGACCAAGCAAATCGAGCTAAGGGAAAGCATTGTCAGCCCGAAACAAAACACTGTATAAATAACCAGACATCTAGTTTGGGAGCGGCCTTAATGCTGGTGCACCTGTCCGTACACAATTACGCCATCGTCGAACACCTGGATCTGGAACTGGATCGCGGGATGAGCGTCATTACAGGCGAAACCGGCGCCGGCAAGTCGATCATGCTCGATGCGCTCGGCCTGACCCTGGGCGATCGCGCCGACAGTGGCGTGGTACGGCCAGGCGCCGACAAGGCCGACATCCTTGCCACCTTCGACCTGGCGGATATTCCCGAGGCCCACAGCTGGCTGGCCGAACGCGATCTGGACAACGACGGCCCCTGCATACTGCGCCGGGTGATCACCGCCGAAGGACGCTCCCGTGGCTATATCAACGGTACGCCCTGCCCGCTCGGAGACCTCAAGGCCCTGGGCGAACTGCTCATCGATATCCACAGCCAGCACGAGCACCAGTCACTGCTCAAGACCGATACCCACCGGCGCCTGCTGGATGAATACGCCGGCGCTACCGATCTCGCCCGCCAGGTGCAGTTGGCCGCCCAACGCTGGCGCCAGACCCGCCAGGAGCTGGAACGCCTGTCCAACTCCGGCGATGAGCAACGAGCTCGTCACCAACTGCTCAGCTATCAGCTCGAAGAACTGGAGAACCTCGGCCTGGGGGAAAACGAACTCGAGGATCTGGAGCAGGAACACAAGAACCTGACCAACGCTGAAACCCTGTTGGGCATTTGCCGGCAGGTGGTGGAGCAATGCAGCGAAAGTGATTCCGGCAATGTCCTCAACGCGTTGACCGTCAGCCTCAATCGCCTGTCCAGCATCGGCAATGCATCGGGCTCGCTAGGGGAAGCCACCAATCTATTGGCCAGCGCTCAGATCCAGGTAGAAGAAGCGGTGGGTGAGCTAAATCGCTTTCTTGATCATTTCGATGCCGACCCGGCACGCCTGCAACAACTCGAAGAGCGACTGGACTCGATCTACACCTTGGCGCGCAAACATCGCATCCAACCCTTCGAATTGGCCGCCATGCAGCAGACCTTGCTGGATGAAATAGAGACCCTGGACGCCAACGATGAGTCCATTGAGCGGCTTGGCGAAGAATTGCAGTCCTTCGCCCGGCACTACCAGGAAAAAGCCCAGGAGCTGAGCCAATTGCGCCAGCAAGCGGCGACTGGCCTGGCCAGTGCAGTGGAGCTGGAAATTCAGCGCCTGGGCATGCCTGGCGGGCGCTTCACCATCGAACTGCGAGCCAACACCAGCGATGAGCTGCTGCCCAATGGCCTGGAACAGGTTGAACTGCTGGTCAGCGCCAACCCCGGACAACCACTCAAGGCCCTGGCCAAGGTTGCATCGGGTGGCGAGTTGTCACGCATCAGCCTGGCCATTCAAGTGATTACCGCGCAAACCTCCCGCGTTCCAACCCTGGTATTCGACGAGGTCGACGTCGGGATCGGAGGCCCGACCGCGGAGATCGTCGGCCAATTGCTACGGCGTCTCGGAGAGCGCGGCCAGGTGCTGACCGTTACCCACTTGCCACAAGTCGCCGCCCAGGGGCATCAGCATCTGTTCGTGCACAAGGTACGCGGCAACAACGCGACTCACACCGCCGTTTCCAAGCTGGGCAAAAATGAAAGGGTCGAGGAAATTGCCCGAATGCTGGGCGGCATCGATTTGACCAAGGAGTCCCTGGCCCACGCCAAGAAAATGGTAGTGACCACCAAGGCTTGAGTCTCAAGCACTGCTTTTATATAGACACAAAGCACGAAGGCGACCCTAAGGTCGCCTTCGATCGTTTCACGACTATGAAAGTCGCGTGAGGGGCTTACTTCTTCTTGCGCACATACAGCACAAGATTGTGATCCACCAACTCGAAACCGTGCTTTTCGACAATCGCCTTCTGAAGCTTTTCGATTTCTTCGTCGAAGAACTCGATCACTTCGCCAGACTCCACGTTGACCATATGGTCGTGGTGACCGCCATCCGCCAGCTCGAATACAGCGTGACCGCCATCAAAATTATGGCGCACCACCAGTCCGGCTGCTTCGAATTGAGTCAGTACACGGTAAACCGTGGCCAAACCCACATCCTCACCAGCTTCCATCAGCGCCTTGTAGACATCTTCAGCGCTCATGTGCCGCTGCTCGGTGGAATCGAGCATTTGTAGAATTTTGACCCGTGGCAGAGTCACTTTAAGGCCGGCTTTACGTAGTTCGCTATTTTCAACCATGGTCAGCTTTCTCGCCGATGCTGCTTCGCAGCTTCTCTTAATGCGGGTATGATCGGGGTTTACGTTGTCCCAGCCAAGATAGTGGAAGTCGCCCACCGATGCAAAACACCAAGCTCTTGCTAACCAGTTTCACCTTCGTGGGACTGCTCGCACTCGCCGGTTGTTCATTCCCCGGGGTTTACAAAATCGACATCCAGCAGGGCAATGTCGTCACGCAGGACATGATAGACCAGTTGCGCCCCGGAATGACCCGACGGCAAGTACGGTTTATCATGGGCAACCCTCTGCTGACCGACACGTTCCATGCCGATCGCTGGGATTATCTCTACAGCCTGCAGCCTGGTGGCGGTGAACGCCAACAGGAACGCGTGAGCCTGATCTTCAACGGCAACGACCAACTGGTCAGCTTGGCCGGTGACTTCATGCCAGGCGTGAGCCGCGACGAAGCCTTGCTGGGCAAGGAGAGCGGCAACACCGTTACCGCCCCTGCCGAGAACGCCGAGAAGCCCAAAGCCGAGAAGCCGGTCAAACCAGGCTCGCTGCTGGACCAGATCCAGAAAGATGTGGATGGCGTCGAAACCGTACCAGTGCCTACACCTGAACCACTGGATACTTCTCCGCAATAATTTGTGGCGAATAAAAAAGCCCGGGCATGCCCGGGCTTTTTATTGGCTGTCGCTAACGATCACTGCTCACGCTTACGAGCCTCGGCCGCCTTGGCAGCACGCAGACGCCGCACCTCTTTCGGATCTGCCAGCAGCGGACGATAGATTTCAATTCGATCTCCAGCCTGAACCACATACTGCCCAGGATCGGAAACCTGCTTTCCGAAGATTCCCAGCGGACACTCCGCCAGATCCAGCTCCGCAAAATGCTCCTTTATAGAAGAAGCCTCCAGCGCTGCAAGCAGGGTCGAACCCTGGGGCACTTGCACATTGACCAGTACCTGGCGGTCGACAGCAGCGTGAACCACCTCTATGGCAATCAGAGGCTCAACCATGCAGTTGCTTGGCCCGCTGACAGAATGCATCCATCAGGGTATTGGCCGCCTGATTGAACAGAGGCCCCAGGGTGGCACGCACCAACGGCCCGGCGTAGTCGAACGACAGATCGAGGCTGATCTTGCAGGCCTTCTCCCCCAACGGCTTGAACACCCAAAGGCCATGCAGCTGATTGAACGGCCCCTCTTCCAGATTCATCTCGATCGACTGCCCCGGCACCAGGGTATTGCAGGTCACGAAACGCTGGCTCATGCCGCCCTTGGCCACCGCTAGACTGGCACGCATACGCTGTTCACTGCTTTCCAGCACCTCGGCAGTAGAACACCAGGGAAGAAACTCCGGGTACCGGGCCACATCATTGACCAGGTCATACAGGAACTGCGCCGGATAGGGCAAAAGGGCCGAACGTTGAATATGGGTCGTCATGTGAGCTTCATTTCCACAACTGGGCGGCAAACACCACAAGAATGCCGACGGGCGCCACATAGCGCATCAAAAACAAGGCCAGGGCGAACAGCAGCGGACTGCGCAGTGACAGCTCGTCACGAACCGCCTCACGGCCCATCACCCAACCTGCAAATACCACGAAGCACAAACCGCCAAGAGGCAACATGATCCGCGAGGTGAAAAAGTCGATCACGCCAAAGAAATCCAGACCGCCGGCCGCGCCCCATCGATAGAGATGAAAAACACCGCCTTCGTTCACGAAGAATTTGGCCTGCTGCCAGATGTTGAAAGAGAACACCGTTCCCAATCCCACGAACCAGCAACTGAACGCCAGCCAGAATGTCACCCAGCCGCGGCGGATTTTAGTCTTCTCGACGAGATAAGCCACCATCGGCTCCAACAAGGAAATGGCCGAGCTCCAGGCCGCAATCGCCACCAGGATAAAGAACACTACGCCCATAAGCTGGCCGAACGCCACATTGCCGAAGGCAAACGGCAAGCTGATGAACATCAACCCCGGCCCCTCGCTGGGATTCAGCCCGGCGGCGAATACGATAGGGAACAGGGCCATCCCCGCCACCAGAGAAACGAAGGTATCCAGCAGCGCCACCCCCACCACGGTGCCGGCCAGGGATGAATGCTTGGGCATGTAGGCCCCGTAGATCATGATCGAGCCAACCCCCACGCTGAGGGAAAAGAACGCATGCCCCATGGCCGGCAACAGCCCATCCAATAGCCGGTCCAGGCTGAAGTCGAACATGAAATGCAGGCCCTGCATGAAATGCCCGGTGGTCATGCTGTAGCCCAGCAGCACCAACAGCATCACGAACAGCAGCGGCATCATGATCCGCAGACTGCGTTCAAGCCCGGCCACGACGCCCTTGGCAATCACCCAGGCCGACAGCAGCATGAACAGCGTGTGCCACAAAGTCAGGCGCCAGGGATCGGCAGTCACTGCAGAGAAATATGCCCCGACCTGGTCCGCTGCAACCCCTTGGAAGTCGCCACGCCCCATATCGATGATGTAGTCCAGGGACCAACCACCCACCACGCTATAGAAGGAGAGAATCAGCAGCGCCGTGATCATTCCGGCAAAGGCGCCCCAGGACCACTTGGCCGAGTGCCCGGCCTCCAGGGCCAGCACCTTCAGGGCATTCGCCGGACTTTGTCGCGCACGACGGCCAATCAGGGTTTCCGCCAGCATCACCGGCAACCCGATCAGCGCAATACACGCCAGAAACACCAGGACAAAGGCACCACCACCATAGACACCGACCATGTAGGGGAATTTCCAGATGCTCCCCAGGCCCACGGCCGAACCAGTTGCAGCGAGTATAAAGACCCAGCGGCTTGCCCAGCCGCCGTGGACAGAGACCCTGTCTGTCGACATCGTTAACGCGCCCAACCGAAAAAAAAGAGGCCGCATTGTCCGGGATTCAATCAACCTGCTCAAGCACGCTGCGTCACCGTAGCCGACGCGCGCGCAACTCCCTATAATGCCGCCCCTATGGCTAAACAGAAGAAACACCCAACAGGGACCATCGCGCAAAATAAAAAGGCGCGTCACGATTACTTCATCGAACATAGGTTCGAGGCTGGCATGGTCCTGGCCGGCTGGGAAGTAAAGAGTCTGCGTGCAGGCAAGGCACAGCTGGTCGACAGTTATGTGCTGCTCAAGGATGGTGAAGCCTGGTTGCTCGGCAGCCACTTCACGCCATTGACCACCGCCAGCACCCACGTCATCGCCGACCCGACGCGCTCGCGCAAGCTGCTGCTCAACCAGCGAGAGCTGGAAAAGCTGTTTGCCGCCGTGCAGCAGAAGGGTTACGCCTGCGTGTGCCTTTCGCTCTACTGGAGCAAGCACCTGATCAAGTGTGAAATCGCACTGGGCAAGGGCAAGAAGGAATACGACAAGCGTCATACCGAACGCGAGCGCGATTCCGATCGTGAGCTGCAGCGCGCGGTGCGGACCAAGGGCAAGGAAGACTGATCTTCCTGCCTTGAGGTCGTTTTCGCCGGCAAGCCGGCTCCTACATAACCCAGGTAGGAGCCGACTTGCCGGCGATTTGCATTACATGCCCTTGCGCCGCTCGGCCCGGGCCACTCGCTGTACTTCCTGACGCACTTCCTCAAGCACCTCCTGCACATAAAGAATGTGCCGGCTGGAGACTTCCCGAGCCTCCTCAGCGCGCCCTTCAATAATCGCCAGGTACAGATCGCGATGCTGACTGATCAGCATGTCGCGAGTTTCCGTGCGTTGTTTATACATGCCACCGATGTTGGTCACCACGTTGCGCTTGAGCAGGTCGAACAGCCCGCGAATGGTGTGCAGCAACACCGCGTTATGGCTGGCCTCGGCAATTGCCAGGTGGAATTTGGCATCCGCCGCGCCTTCCTCGATACGACTGATATCGTCCGAACGGGAATAACAATCCTGCAACTCCTCGAAGGCTTGAGTCAGCCGCTCACGGTCCACCGCCGTCGCGCGCAGCGCCGCGTAGTAAGCGCAAGACGCCTCCAGGGTATGACGAAACTCCAGCAGATCGCGCTGGGCATCCGTGTTGTTTTCCAACAGGTGCAGCAGTGGATCGCTGAAGGTCGAGCCCAGGGATTCCACCACATAGTTGCCACCGCCCTGACGACTGATCAGCAACCCCTTGGCCGTGAGTTTCTGGATCGCCTCGCGCAGTGAGGGCCGAGAGACACCGAACTGCTCGGCCAGTGCCCGCTCGGCCGGCAGCCGCTCGCCAGCCTTCAAGGTGCCTTCAAGAATCATCCCTTCCAGACGCTCGACAATATCGTCGGACAAACGGCGCTGGCGTATCTGATCAAACCCCATAACTCACTCTCCACCCTCCCGACCCTTCGCCGGGGGGCTCTATTCTGGCCTATTCGCGGCGCGCCAACACCTAGCAGAACGAGGCCTTTTGCACCGATCAGATGCCCGCGCCATAGCGCATTCGACAAAAGTTTTAGGGCGGCAAATTGACACACCACGCACAAGGCTTTTACCCTAGCCAACAGCGCTTGTAAATTGGTCTTACCAATTTACCAAGACGCTCGCAGTGCCTGACCAACAACAATTAGGGGCCACCCCATTATGCAAACCTGGCAACAGCTCTATAGCCCGCTTGGCAGCCTCGGCCTGTCCGCCCTCGCCGCCGTTATCCCGATCGTGTTCTTCTTCCTGGCTCTGGCCGTGTTCCGTCTCAAAGGACACGTCGCCGGGAGTATCACCCTGGCCCTGTCGATCCTGGTGGCGATCTTCGCCTTCAAGATGCCCGCCGACATGGCCCTCGCTGCCGCTGGCTATGGATTTGCCTACGGTCTGTGGCCCATCGCCTGGATCATTGTCGCCGCTGTATTCCTCTACAAACTGACCGTGAAGAGCGGCCAGTTCGAAATCATCCGCAGCTCGGTGCTGTCGATCACCGACGACCAGCGCCTGCAAGTGCTGCTGATCGGCTTCTGCTTCGGCGCCTTCCTCGAAGGTGCGGCAGGCTTCGGCGCACCAGTGGCAATCACCGCCGCCCTGCTGGTGGGTCTGGGATTCAACCCGCTGTACGCCGCCGGCCTGTGCCTGATCGCCAACACCGCGCCCGTGGCCTTCGGCGCCCTGGGGATTCCGATCATCGTCGCCGGCCAGGTGACGGGCATCGACGCCTTCAAGATCGGCGCCATGACTGGCCGCCAGCTGCCGCTGCTGTCGCTGTTCGTGCCGTTCTGGCTGGTGTTCATGATGGACGGCCTGCGCGGCGTCAAAGAGACCTGGCCCGCCGCGCTGGTAGCCGGCCTGAGCTTCGCCATTACCCAGTACTTCACCTCGAACTTCATCGGCCCGGAACTGCCGGACATCACCTCGGCCCTGGCCAGTCTGATCTCCCTGACCCTGTTCCTGAAAATCTGGCAGCCCAAGCGCACCGCCGGTGCACAGATCGCCGGTGCCACCTCCAGCGCAGCCGTTACCGCCAGCGTCGGCGGCTTCGGTCAGCCACGCAACACCGTCGCTTCGCCCTACAGCCTGGGCCAGATCTTCAAGGCCTGGTCGCCGTTCCTGATCCTCACCGTGCTGGTGACCATCTGGACCCTCAAGCCCTTCAAGGCGATGTTCGCGGCCGGCGGCTCGATGTACGGCTGGGTGTTCAACTTCGCCATCCCGCACCTGGATCAGCTGGTGATCAAGATGGCGCCGATCGTGACCACCCCCACCGCCATCCCGGCGGTATTCAAGCTCGACCCGATCTCCGCCACTGGCACGGCGATTTTCTTCTCCGCGCTGATCTCCATGCTGGTGCTGAAGATCAACTTCAAAACTGGTCTGACCACTTTGAAAGAGACCTTCTACGAGCTGCGCTGGCCGATTCTCTCCATCGGCATGGTGCTGGCGTTCGCCTTCGTCACCAACTACTCGGGCATGTCGTCGACCATGGCCTTGGTACTGGCGGCCACCGGCGCGGCGTTCCCGTTCTTCTCGCCGTTCCTTGGCTGGCTCGGGGTGTTCCTCACCGGTTCCGATACCTCGTCCAACGCCCTGTTCAGTTCGCTGCAGGCCACCACCGCGCACCAGATCGGGGTCAATGACACCCTGCTGGTCGCGGCCAACACCAGTGGCGGCGTGACCGGCAAAATGATCTCGCCGCAATCGATCGCCGTGGCCTGCGCCGCCACCGGCCTGGTGGGCAAGGAATCCGACCTGTTCCGCTTCACCCTCAAGCACAGCCTGTTCTTTGCCACTATTGTCGGTCTGATCACCCTGGCCCAGGCCTACTGGTTCACCGGCATGCTGGTGCACTAAGCGACACCGAAAGAGCCGACGCCGCCCTCACCCGCGGCGTCAGTCATTCACCACCCGGTCTGCAAGGCTGCTGAAAGCTTGCTGGTTTATCTTTCAGCCGCCGCGACGGACGAATAACCGGGACCACCCGGAGACACGCCTGATGAGCGAGCTTTTCTACAACGCCGTGCCCAATGCGACCCGTGTCGCACCGCCGCTGGCCGAACCCCGGCAGTACCCCAGCGCGAAACCGTCGCGGGTCTACCTGTTCGGCACTTGTGTGGTCGACCTGTTCTATCCCGAAGCCGGGATGGACGCGATTCACCTGCTGGAGCGCGAAGGCATTCGCGTGGAGTACCCGCAAGGGCAAAGCTGCTGCGGACAACCGGCCTACACCTCGGGTTACACCGAACAGGCGCGCACCGTGGCCCGCTCGCAACTGGCGCTGTTTGCCGGCGACTATCCGGTGGTGGTGCCGTCGGGTTCCTGCGCGGGCATGCTGCGCGAGCATTACGCGGACTTGTTCAAGGACGAGCCCGAGACGTTGCAACAAGTGCAGGCCCTGGCCGCCCGCACCTATGAACTGGCCGAGTTCCTCCTGCACGTGTGCAAAGTGCAGCTCAAGGACAGTGGCGCTCCGGTCAAGGTGGCCTTGCACACCTCCTGCTCGGCACGCCGGGAAATGAACACCCACCTGCACGGCCGTGAGTTGCTGTCACAGCTGAGCAATGTGGAACGGGTAGAACACAGCCACGAAAGCGAATGCTGTGGCTTTGGCGGGACTTTCAGCGTCCGAATGCCGGACATCTCCGGCGCCATGGTCGCGGACAAGACCCGGGCGCTGAAGGAATCCGGCGCGCATCAGGTACTGAGTGCCGATTGCGGCTGCTTGATGAACATCAACGGCGCGCTGGAGAAACAGCAAGATGCATTGCGCGGCCAGCACCTGGCGAGCTTCCTCTGGCAACGTACTGGAGGTGCACAATGAGAACCCCAGAGCTGATTCCGACCACGACGCTGGCGGACGATTTTCGCACCCGGGCCCACCAGGCCCTGGGTGACCAACAACTGCGAAACAACTTTCGCAGTGCCATGGATTCACTCATGGCCAAGCGTGCGGCCTCGTTCAGCGATGCCCACGAAAGAGAACACCTGCGCGCCCTGGGCAACGCGATTCGCGCCCGGGCGTTATCCAAGCTGCCCGACCTGCTCGAGCGCCTGGAACAGAACCTGACCCGCAACGGTGTGACAGTGCACTGGGCGGAAACGGTGGACGAGGCCAATGGCATCGTCCTCTCGATCATCCGCGCTCACGAGGCGCGGCAAGTGATCAAGGGCAAATCGATGGTCAGCGAAGAGATGGAAATGAACCATGTCCTCGCTGAACAAGGCATTGAATGCCTTGAGTCGGACATGGGCGAGTTCATCGTCCAGCTCGACCACGAGAAGCCTTCACACATCATTATGCCGGCGATCCACAAGAATGCCGGTCAGGTCGCGTCCTTGTTCCACGACAAACTCGGCGTGGAGTACACCAAGGACGTTGACCAACTCATTCAGATCGGTCGCAAGGTCTTGCGGCAGAAGTTCTTCGAAGCCGACATCGGCGTCTCCGGCGTCAACTTCGCCGTGGCCGAGACCGGCACCCTGCTGCTGGTGGAAAACGAAGGCAACGGGCGCATGTCCACCACCGTGCCGCCAGTGCACATCGCCGTCACCGGGATCGAGAAAGTCGTCGAGAACCTGCGAGACGTGGTTCCCCTGCTGTCGCTGCTGACCCGCTCGGCCCTGGGCCAGCCCATCACTACCTACGTCAACATGATCTCCGGCCCGCGCCAAGAGCATGAGCTCGACGGCCCCCAGGAAGTGCACCTGGTGCTGCTGGACAACGGTCGTAGCCAGGCGTTTGCCGACAGCGAACTGCGCCAGACCCTGAACTGCATCCGCTGCGGCGCCTGCATGAACCACTGCCCGGTCTACACCCGGGTCGGCGGCCACACCTACGGTGAGGTCTACCCGGGCCCCATCGGCAAGATCATTACCCCGCACATGGTCGGTCTGGCCAAGGTTCCCGATCACCCCAGCGCCTCGTCGCTGTGCGGCGCCTGTGGCGAAGTCTGCCCGGTGAAGATCCCGATTCCGGCGTTGCTGCGGCGCCTGCGGGAAGAGAACGTCAAGGCCCCGGACAGCCCACATCAAGTGATGCGCGGCCAGGGCAGCAAGTACTCGCGCAAGGAACGTTTCATCTGGAACGCCTGGGCCCGCCTCAACAGCTCACCGCGCCTGTATCGCCTGTTCACCCTGGCCGCCACCCGGCTGCGCGCCCTCACCCCGAGCAAGGTCGGCCCCTGGACGCAGAACCACAGTGCGCCAAAACCCGCCGCCCGGTCGCTGCATGATCTGGCCCGTGAGCACCTGGACAAGCAGGGAGACCGCTGATGAGCGCGAAACACAACATCCTCGCCAAACTGCGCAACAGCCTGAGCGGCACCACGCCGATTGTGGATAACTTCGACGAGGCGCTGGTCACCGAGCCTTACACCTACACGGCTGAACAACGCATCCCGCAACTGCGCAAACAGATGGAAGCGGTGCACACCGAAATCCACCTGAGCACCGCCGCCGACTGGCCGGAGCTGCTGGCCCGCCTGCTGCAGGAACGCCAGTTGCCCAGCCTGCTGATCGCCCCGAGCACGCCCCACGGCCAGCGGGTCACCCAGTACTGGGCCGAGCGGCCGCAACTGCCGGCGCTCAAGGCCTACGACCGCCCGGTGGAAGAATGGAAAGCCGAGCTGTTCAACGACACCCCGGCCAGCCTCACCACCACCCTGGGCGCCATCGCCGCCACCGGCAGCCTGATCCTCTGGCCGACCCGGGAAGAGCCGCGGCTGATGAGCCTGGTGCCGCCGGTGCATTTTGCCCTGCTCAAGGCCAGCGAGATCCGCGACAACTTCTATCAGGTGCAGCAACAGATGAACTGGGCCGCCGGCATGCCGACCAACGCGCTTCTTGTGTCCGGCCCGTCGAAGACCGCTGATATCGAGCAAGTCCTGGCTTACGGCGCCCACGGCCCGAAAGACCTGGTGGTGCTGATCCTGGAGGACCAATGAGCCTACCGGCCGCTTTTCTGCGTGATGCCCAGCAACTGATCCCTCAGGAGCGGCGCTTCGACGACCCGCTCTCGACCCTGGCCTTCGGCACCGACGCCAGCTTCTATCGACTGATCCCCAAGCTGGTGATTCGCGTCGAATCCGAAGATGAAGTGGTGACCCTGCTCCAGCTGGCCCAGCGCGACCGGGTGCCGGTGACCTTCCGCGCGGCGGGCACCAGCCTTTCCGGGCAAGCCATCAGCGACTCGGTGCTGATCGTTCTTGGGGATAACTGGAACGGTAAGGAGATTCGCCATCAGGGTACGCAGATTCGTCTGCAGCCTGGTGTGATCGGCGCCCAGGCCAATGCCTGGCTGGCACCTTTCGGGCGCAAGATCGGCCCCGATCCGGCCTCGATCAACGCCTGCAAGATCGGTGGCATCGTCGCCAACAATGCCAGCGGCATGTGCTGCGGCACCGCACAGAACACCTACCACACCCTGGCCGGCATTCGCCTGGTACTGGCCGATGGCACGCGTCTGGATACCGAGGATGAGGCCAGCATCGCCGCCTTCCGCGCCAGCCATGGTCCGTTGCTGGAGCGCCTGGCCGAACTGGGCCGCAGTACCCGCGCCAACAGCGAACTGGCAGCGAAGATCCGCCACAAATACCGGCTGAAAAACACCACCGGTCTGTCCCTCAATGCCCTGGTGGATTTCGACGAGCCTCTGGGTATCCTCAGCCACCTGCTGGTGGGCTCCGAAGGTACCCTGGGCTTTATCAGCGCGGTGACCTACGACACGGTGATCGACCACCCGAACAAGGCGTCGGCGCTGATCGTCTTTCCCGATGTGGACACCTGCTGCAATGCGGTGACCGTGCTCAAGAGCCAGCCGGTGTCGGCGGTGGAACTGCTCGACCGCCGCAGCCTGCGCTCGGTGCAGGACAAGCCCGGCATGCCGGCCTTCGTCCAGCAACTCTCGGCCAACGCCTGCGCGCTGCTGATCGAGTCCCGCGCCGCATCCTCGTCGCTGCTGCACGAGCAACTGGCGCAGATCATGAATTCCCTGGCCGCCTTCCCGGTGGAAAAGCAGGTGGATTTCACTGAAGACCCGCAGGAAAACGCCAAGCTCTGGGCGATCCGCAAGGACACCTTCCCGGCGGTGGGCGCGGTGCGCAAGACCGGCACCACGGTGATCATCGAAGACGTGACCTTCCCCGTGGAGCAGCTGGCCATCGGCGTCAACCGCCTGATCGAGCTGTTCGACAAGCACCACTACGACGAAGCGATCCTGTTCGGCCATGCCCTGGAGGGCAACCTGCACTTCGTCTTCACCCAGGGCTTCAACAGCAGCGAGGAAGTGAACCGCTACCAGGCGTTCATGGACGACGTGGCGCAACTGGTGGCGGTGGAATTCGGCGGTTCGCTGAAGGCCGAGCACGGCACCGGGCGCAACATGGCACCCTTCGTCGAGCTGGAATGGGGCAGCGATGCCTACCAGCTGATGTGGCAACTCAAGCGCCTGCTGGACCCCAACGGCATCCTCAACCCGGACGTGGTGCTCAGCGAAGACCCGCAGATCCACCTCAAGCACCTCAAGCCACTGCCGGCGGCCGACGAGATTGTGGATAAGTGCATCGAGTGCGGCTTCTGCGAGCCAGTGTGCCCGTCCAAGGGGCTGACCCTGAGCCCGCGCCAGCGCATCGTCATCTGGCGTGATATCCAGGCGCGTAAACGGGCCGGCATCGATACGTCCGAGCTGGAAGCGGCCTATCAATACCAAGGCATCGACACCTGCGCCGCCACCGGCCTCTGCGCCCAACGCTGCCCGGTGGGTATCAACACCGGCGAACTGGTGAAGAAACTGCGCAGTGAACACGCCACCCATAACGGCACCGCCGACTGGCTCGGCTCACACTTCGCCACCACCTTGCAGGGCGCCCGCTTCACCCTGCACGTGGCCAACGGTGCGCGCATGCTCCTGGGCGCGCCGCGTCTGAGCAAGCTGTCGGCGAGCCTGACGCGTCTGTCCAAAGGCCGGGTGCCGCAGTGGAGCAACGCCATGCCGCAGCCGGAAAAGGCCATTCGCTTCAGCCCGAGCGTCAGCGATGCGCGGCCGCGGGTGGTGTACCTGGCGGCCTGTGTGTCCCGGGTCATGGGGCCAGCGGCGGGCGACAAGGAGCAAAGCTCGCTCTACGAGAAAACCCGCGGCCTGCTGGAGAAGGCCGGCTATCAAGTGGTGCTGCCGGACAACCTGGACAACCTCTGCTGCGGCCAGCCGTTCGCCTCCAAGGGCTACGCCACCCAGGCCGAGGACAAGCGCCAGGAACTGATCGGCGCCCTGCTCCACGCCAGCCGGGGCGGCCTCGACCCGATCTACTGCGACACCAGCCCTTGCACCCTGCGCCTGGTGCAGGACCTGGGGGACGTGCGCCTGGACCTCTACGACCCGGTGCGCTTCATCCGCACCCACCTGCTGGAGCGCCTGGAGTTCACGCCGCAGGAAGCGCCGATCGCAGTGCACGTCACCTGCAGCACCCAGCACCTGGGCGAGAGCCAGGCCCTGATCGAACTGGCCCGGCGTTGCAGCAACAACGTAGTGATCCCCGAAGGCATCCATTGCTGTGGTTTCGCCGGCGACAAGGGCTTCACCACCCCGGAACTCAATGCCCACTCCCTGCGCAGCCTCAAGGACGCGGTGCAGTATTGCAGCGAAGGCATTTCCACCAGCCGCACCTGTGAAATCGGCCTCAGCCAGCATGGCGGGATCGACTATCACGGGCTGGTCTACCTGGTGGATCGGGTGACTCGGGCCAAGGCGGTCTGAGCCATCGAACCGCGCAACCAAGGGGCGTTTTCGCCCCTTTTTTTGTGCCTGGCGCAAGGCGCCCATGGCTTTTCCATTTCATCGCAAAAAAAAACAGAACCCCGGCGCGCGGCTAGAGTCCATTTTCTAGGCCCGCAACAAAGGGCTTAGCCCCACTCGGCAGCCTGCCCCGTTGACCGGAGGCACCGAGCCCCTGCGATCAAGGAGATAACCATGAAGCGTTCTGCACTGGCTGGACTGTTCATCACCGCCGCGATGCTGGCCTCCCCGGTGTTTGCCGCCGGGCAAGAGGACCTGTGCCAGATCAACCTGCAAAAGATCAAGGATGCCAAAGTCAGCACCGAAGTCATGAGCTCGGACCTGAGCAGCGACATCGACGCCAAGGTCCAGCAAGCCACCGCCGAACACGCCAAAGGCACCGAGGAAGGCACCAAGAACTGCATCTCCCTGACCACCCAGGCGATCCAGCAATTGCAGAACAATACAAAGGGCGATCAGTAGGCCGATGCATTGGGCCAACCTTCGGGTTGGCCTTCTGGCCTCGGTTAGCGTAAACTCCGCCCACCTGTTGGTAATGCACAACAGGTTCGGGGCCGTTTAGGATTCGACGCCGGTTGCGAAACTTTAGGTGCATGCCGAGTTGGTAACAGAACTCGTAAATCCACTGTTGCAACTTCCTATAGTTGCCAATGACGAAACCTACGGGGATTACGCTCTCGCTGCGTAAGCAGCCTTAGCCCTTCCCCCCTGGTACCTTCGGGTCCAGCAATCATCAGGGGATGTCTGTAAACCCAAAATGATTGTCATATAGAACAGAATCGCCGTGCAGTACGTTGTGGACGAAGCGGCTAAAACTTACACAACTCGCCCAAAGCACCCTGCCCGTCGGGTCGCTGAGGGTTAACTCAATAGACACGGCTAAGCATGTAGTACCGACAGCGGAGTACTGGCGGACGGGGGTTCAAATCCCCCCGGCTCCACCAACTGAACAAGAAAAGACGTCCACAGACGTCTTTTTTTGTGCCTGAAATCCAGAAAATACAGGGCCTTGGCGTCTATTAGCGTCCACAGACGTCCGACAAAATCCACACCTTCTTGTATTCCACAAGGTACTCCAAGCCCGTCAGGGGTAGTTTTTGGAGTACCGAATGATGTCATGGAGTGCTGAACCGCCCTGGTTTAGTAGACGCATTCGAGTGACTGCATTTGGCTGACTCCGTTGAAAAAGTCGCCCATGGTTCCTGCAGAAGAAAATTATGCGTCCGAAGTCGAACTCTTTACTTCGGCAGAGGCTTCCGAACTCAGAATTCAGTTAGTCGTTTGCAAAAAAAGCGTTTTAACCGGTCACTATTCAATCCGTTTAGGCAGCCCGATTCTCAACAGAGTCTGCCGAATGCTGCTTGCTGCGAAATGCGGCAGCCGACCTCAAGCGAACGCTATATATGTAATCAAAATGTAGTGCGCCTTCCCTCCTCCATTTCGACCGCAGGTCAGTCCTGCCCCCCCTCCTCCCTCTTGTGCTTACGATAACGGGAGAGCGAAATTCCCGTTTGGCGCTTGAAGTAGCGACACAAGTAAGACGCGTCGACGAAGTTCAATTCGTCGGCCACACGGCCAATAGCCAAGTCACTGTATGAAAGAAGAGCCTTGATCTCCAAGGTTACCTGCCGATCGATCAGGCCCTTGGGAGTGTCATTGAAAAACGCTTTGGTCAACTGCGACAGGTAGAACGGCGTGATATTCAGTGCGTCGGCGTAGAACTTCACATCTCTGTGGCGCACACAATGTTTGCCTATCAATTCCCAGAAGCGCCAACTGAGCATTTCCTTCCGGCTGAATCCCCTGTTTTCTATCTGGTTGGCTGGAAGTTGCTCGGCTATTTTCAAAAAGAGGTTCTGCAGCTGATTGCGCAACATGATGCGTTGGTAGGTGGGACAGGTCTGCGCAATGTTCCGCATCTGTGTCACCCAGCTCTCTATCAGCGGCATGTCGTCCTTGGATGGAACGCAATGAGGATGGTCATGCAGAAATACGAACAAGGTATTGGGCAGTGGGTAGGCAACCTCTGCGGCAAAACTTTTCGGCATAAGGCAGAAAAACACCTTGAAGCGGCGCGAGCGACGTTTGAGCAAGGCAATAGTGTCCTCAGCCAGCAGCATCACAGCACCGCGCCTAACCGCATGTTCTTTGAAGTTAAGTGTGAAGTGGGCACTACCGCAGAGGCATACCAGTAGCGTCAAGTAAGCGTGACCGAAGGAGAGCGGTAAACCTTGCCCTTCCGCTAGCGTGGTTTCTCCCATCCGCATCGAGTCGTCAGGAGCGGAAAGTTTCGGAATGTGATGCATAGTGACCCAGCGCTACAACAAACAAGAGCCAAAATCCTATCACCGCTTGGCGCAGCTGTTTCGAAAAGTACCGAAAAAGCCGAGGTACTGGCGTGTACCGCTGATCTGTCTCTCAATACTCTGTCCCGAACGAACCAATCCATTCGGGTACAGGACATGACACTTGAAACAGAACGACTCTTGCTTCGCCCCTGGCAGGCCACAGACGCCGCCGATCTATACGAATATGCCAAAGACGCCCGAGTCGGTCCCATCGCTGGCTGGCCCCCCCATACCAGTGTGGAGAACAGTGCCGACATCATCCGTACGGTCTTCAATCACCCCGAGGTGTACGCGGTCGAACTGAAGGAAAATCGCCGTGCTGTCGGTTGTGTGGGCATTCTCATAGGCAGCAACAGCAATTTTGAAATCAGTGAGCAGGAAGGTGAAATCGCCTACTGGATCGGTGTGCCGTACTGGGGCAAAGGCCTGACTCCGGAAGCCGTGCGTGAGGTGATGCGACACGCCTTTGAAAACCTGAATCTCAAAGCACTTTGGTGTGGTTACTTCGCCAACAACATCCAGTCCTATGCTGCTCAATCCAAGTGTGGCTTTCGCTTTCATCACACGGAAGAAAACAAATACAACCAGTTCCTCCAAGACTATCGGACAGAACACATTAGCCGTATCACCTACCAAGAATGGCTGGACCATACGAAAGAGTAAGGACACAAACCAAAGGTACCGGTGTACGGCGGCCACAACCGACGGACGCAGTCTGGTGACGACGTAAACCGCACGAACGCCGCAGAGGAGTTCAAACCTTACTTGGAACTGCACGGAGAGCTAACCGGAATCCCCCGCCGCCCCAGCACTGCCGCGAACTGCAACAGCTAGAGTGCGAAGCCTGCCGCAGGACAGCGCCGCACTTTTCGCCGCGCTGCTGGCGAAGGCGCAGGAGGAACTGAATGTCCGTGAAAGTTAATTGAGCCTTATCAACACCCCAGTTCAGGAGACTTATGAAAATCTCACTTACCCAAGTAACGCAAAAAAACTATGAAGCGATTTGTGAACTGGAGGTCACTGAAGAGCAGGAAGACTACGTGGCAAGTAATACCTGGTCGCTCGTTGAGGCTGCGTACAACCCAGGTTACTTCACACGCGCCATAATCGCGGATGGAGAGCCTGTAGGCTTCTTTATGTGGGTACAAGAGTCAAAAGGCAAAGTTTCTATCTGGCGCTTTATGGTGGACAAAGAACATCAGCGAAAATCCATCGGTAGAGTAGCGCTGGGCCTCGCCCTACATGAAATAAAACAGATCGCAGATTTGAAAGAAATTGAAATTTGCTACAACCCCAACAACATCGTAGCTAAAGGGTTTTACTCCAGTTTCGGGTTTGTCGAGGTTGGTATGGATGCAGACGGCGAAGATATGCTGGCGAGGATCAGGATTTGAACTGCACCAAATACAATCCGGGCTTTGCACAACAGTTCTAATTACCTTCAACTCCAACCGCCTATGACTCAGGAGGGCGCAGAGGATGATCAGGGGCTTCAGCGCTCCGACATCACCACCATCACTTCCGCATCCTCCTCCCCTTCCGCCAGGTAGATATGGCCGACGCTGCTGTTGAAGTACGCCGTCTCCTGCGATCCGATGCTCACCGCCTCTCCGGTCTCAAACTGAATCCGCACCCGCCCCGACAGCACCAGGGCGAATTCCTGCCCGGGGTGGCGGATGTAATCCTCGAACTGCTGCAGCTCGCGGGCAAAGATCCGTGCGTACATGGGGGTCATGCTGCGTCCGGGGAAGTCGCCGGCCATGGGGTGGTAGTCGTAGTTGCCGGTGCTGTAGCCGGGGGCGTCGGCGATGGTGGTGCTGACCACGGTCGGTTGCACCTGGGCGCTGCCGGTCTGGATCAGGTTCGGCGCCGGGGTGAACAGTTGGGCAATGTCGACGCCCAGGGCGCGGGCCGCGGCGGCGAGTTTTTCGTAGCTGACCGAGACTTGGGCCAGCTCCATTTTCGACAAGGTCGACAGCGCCACGCCGGAGCGTTCCGAGAGCTGCTTGAGGGTCAGCTTCTGGTTTTTGCGAATGGTCCGCAGGCGGGCGCCGACCTGGGTTCGGTCGATCAGTGGATGGGCGTGGGAGCTCGAGGCGGGCTGGGCTCGGTCGGAACTCATTGGGGCTCTCTGTCAGGCAAATAAGGGCAACCGCGACGCTGGCCGGGGCACGTGGCGAAATATTAACCCATGACTGCGGGTTGACTGGAAAATTCTCATATCTTACATTTCTCGTATGTGAGAATTTTAACCCCTGTCATTTCCCAGCGATTCAGGAACCCCGGCATGCACGCAAACCAATGCTTCGACTTCGTCATCATCGGCGCCGGTATTGCCGGGGCTTCCCTGGCCTATCGGTTGGCCGGGCAGGCCAGCGTGCTGGTGCTGGAACGTGAATCGCAGCCGGGCTATCACGCCACCGGGCGCTCGGCGGCGATGTTCATGGAGGCCTACGGCACTCCGCAGATCCAGGCCCTGACCCGCGCCAGCCGGGCTTTCTACCAGCGGCCGCCGCAAGGTTTCTGCGAACACCCGCTGATGGAACCCCGTGGCTGTCTGTACGTCGCCAGCGAGGAACAGCTGGACCAATTGCAGCAAACCTACGATGAAACCCGCGCCCGCTCCGCCAATGTGCGCCTGATCACGGCCGAGCAGGCCCGGGCCCTGGTACCCTGCCTGCGCCCCGACGCCGTCGCCGGGGCGATGCTGGAAACCGCCGCCCAGGACCTGGACGTGCACGCCCTGCACCAGGGCTTCCTGCGGGCCATGCGCCGGGCCGGTGGGCAGCTGGAGTGCGACATACAGATCGTCGAAGCCAGCCGCGAAGACCGCCACTGGAACCTCACACTCAGCGATGGCCGTTCCCTGCAGGCGCGCAATCTGGTGAACGCTGCCGGTGCCTGGGTCGATGAGGTGGCCCAGCTGTGCGGCGTGGCCCCCATCGGCCTGCAGCCCTGCCGGCGCAGCGCCTTCACTTTCGACGGCCCGCCGGATGAAGACTTCAGCCGCTGGCCGGCGGTGATCGGCATCGACGAAAGCTTCTACTTCAAGCCCGATGCCGGCCAGTTGCTCGGCTCCCCGGCCAATGCCGACCCGGTGCCGCCCCAGGACGTGATGCCCGAAGAGCTGGACATCGCCACCGGCATCTACCACATCGAGAACGTCACCTCCCTGAGCATCCGCCGCCCGCGCCACAGCTGGGCCGGCCTGCGCTCCTTCGTCGCCGACGGCGATCTGGTGGTGGGCTGGGATGACAACTGCGAAGGCTTTTTCTGGCTCGCCGCCCAAGGCGGCTACGGCATCCAGTCGGCGGCCGGCGTCTCGCAACTGGCCTGCGCCCTGCTGCTGGGGCAACCGGTCCCCGAAGAACTGCTGAGCCAGGGCGTCGATGCCCAGGCCCTGGCTCCCGCTCGCTTGCGTTAACCCACCCAGCCCACGAGGCCCTTGCCATGTCCAATGACATCCAGCGTTACCCCAGCCACCTGCCCTACCCCTTCTCCCGGGCGATCCGCGTCGGCGGCTTTCTGTTCCTCTCCGGCCAGGTGCCGATGAGCGCCGAAGGCGAAGTGGTGCACGGCGACATCCGCGTGCAAACCGAGGCCGCCATGGCGCGCATCGGCGAAACCCTGACCACGTGCGGCGCCAGCTTCGACCAAGTCGTGAAGAGCACCGTCTGGCTCACCGACATGCAGCACTTCGCCGGCTTCAACGAGGTCTACCAGCGTCACTTCAAGAACGGTTTCCCGGTGCGCTCCACCGTCAGCGCCCAACTGGCGCTGGGGGTCGATGTCGAGATCGAAGTCCAGGCCTGGGTCGGCGAAAACTGAGTCACCCGCCCCAGTCCTCAAGTGCGATGCCCAGGACCACCACGGCCATGAATGCCGGGGTGGTCCACCCCACATAACAACAACAAATCGAGGCTAATCGTCATGAAAGAAAGTCTGAAGATCGCCGGCGCCTTCGTCGGTGTGATTGTCGGCGCGGGGTTCGCCTCCGGTCGTGAACTGCTGTTGATGTTCGTCGACTTCGGCGTCTGGGGGCTGGCGGGTGCGGTGGTCAGCGCCGCGCTGTTCACCTTCCTCGGCATGGCCCTGGCCAGCATGGGCAGCCGCCTGCGGGCGGCGTCGCACAAGGACGTGGTGCAGGCCCTGTGCGGCAAACACCTGGGCGCCCTGGTGGACCTGATGATTACCTTCTTCATGTTCGCCGTGACCGTGGTGATGCTGGCCGGCGGCGGTGCCCTGCTGGAACAGCAGTTCGGTATTCCGGCCATCGCCGGCAGCGTGCTGGTGACCCTGATCGTGGTCGCCATCGTGTGCCTGGACGTGCACAAGGTCATCGGCATGATCGGCGCGGTGACGCCCTTCCTGATCATCACCGCGGTCGGCGTCGCGCTGTATGGCGCCGCCACCCGTGACCTGAGCTTCGGTGAACTCAATCAACTGGCGGCCAAGCAAGAAGCCGGCGCCAGCCACTGGCTGCTGGGCGCCTTGCTCTACGTGTCCTACAACATCGTGGCCGGGGTGCCGATCCTGGCAATCATGGGCGGCGCGGCCAAGGGCGAGAAACAGGCAATGTGGGGCGGCATTTTCGGCGGCGCGCTGCTGGGCCTGCTGATGCTGGTGATGAGCCTGGGCCTGCTGTCGCGCCTGGACAGCGTGGCGGACCTGCCGATGCCCATGCTGTCGATCGCCAGCGAAGTCTCCCCGGCGCTTGGATTGCTGATGGCGCTGATCATCTTCTGCATGATCCTCAACACCGCCGTGGGCACCCTGTACTCCTTCTCTGCGCGGCTGTTTCCAGCGGGCACCCGACAGTTCCGCCTAGGTTCGATAGCCGCCGGCACCCTGGCGTTTGTCGGCAGCCTGGTGGGCTTTATCAGTTTGGTGGGGCAGGTCTATCCGTTCTTCGGCTACCTGGGGTTCCTGCTGATTGCCGCGGTGGTGATCGGCTGGCTGCGACCACGGCGGGTGGTGGTAGCGTAGGCGCCGTTCGATGGGGCAGGCACCCGGGGCGTATCCCAGGTGCCTTGAGTTCAACCCGGCACTGTAGGAGCGAGCTTGCTCGCGAAAATCCCCAGAGCGCCGCATTTCCCCAGCGAACCCGCGTTATCGTTAACGCCCATTGCGAGCAAGCTCGCTCCTACAAGGACAGGGCCCGTTCCATGATCAGCGTCAGCTCCTCGCCCTCGTAATGCTCGCGCACCCGGACAAAGCCCAAGCGGGCATAAAAGCCTTCGGCGGTGACCGACGAGGGCACCACCAGCGAGGTCAAGCCCGCATCCAGCGCCGCCTGCTCGACCGCCGCCATGAGTTGCCGGCCCAGGCCATGGCCGTGGTGCGCCGGGTCGACAAACACCGAACGCACCGCGCGCCCGTCGAGGCTGGCGGTGCCCAGCAACTCGCCGTCCACCAGGGCGACAAACATCTGCCGGCGCTGCATCAGTTGGCGTACGGCATCGGTGGTGAAACTGGCCTTGACCCGCTCGATCACACTGGCGGGATAGTCCTGGGCATTACTGGTGAGCAAGGCCGCCAGGATCACCTGGCTGACCCGCGCGGCATCGGCTGCTACGGCCGGACGAACCTGACATTCCATGACCACTCCCTGGTTGTCGCGTTGATCACAGTGGTCAAAAATACGGCCCATCCCACGCGCAGCCAAGCACTTACTGCAACTGGAACACCAGGCAGGGGTTGTCGTTGAGCCGCCCTTCGAACACCGGCAGCTGATTCTCCAGCGAGGTGTTATCCAGCAGCCCCCGGTCCTTGCGCGCGATGATCACCCAGGAGTCGTGAGGCAGCGCATCCAGGTGCCCGGGGTCGTCGCCGCTGACGAACAGCGGTTGCTCGTCACGGTCCAGGTTCATCATGTAGCGCACCGCCCAGGTGTCCTGGCCCAGGTTGAAGAACACCAGCGGCCCGGGGCTCGCCTGGCGCAACTGCTCAACCTGGGAAACGAAGGCCTTAGTGTCGAACTGCAGATCCTTGGCCGGGTCCACCACCGCCACCAGCAGCGTCCATTGCGCCGCCAGGGCCAAGCCGCTGAGCAGCACCAGACGCCGTCCGAAACTGCCCAGGGTCTTGCGCCAGCCATACAGTGCCAGCAGCTGCAACACGGCGAAGATCGCGATCAGCAACGGCATGGACACCGGCGGCCAGTAACCGTGCTTGTGCCAGTTGTGACGCAGGACGAACAGCACCAGGATGCACACCCCCGGCAGCAACCCCACCAGCCACAGGTAGGCGCTGCGCACCTTGTCCAGCCTGCCCCGGATCATGAGCAGGCCATAGGCCGCCACCGCGGCGAACATCGGCACCATGGGCAAGATGTAATAGGCGCGTTTGAAGTGTGGCACCGACAAGCCCAGCAGGATCATCAGGCCGCAGGCGCCAAGACGCAGTACCAGGCGCAGTTGCGGGTCGGCATGGCGCCGGAACACTTGGCGGCGCAGCATCCACAACGTCACCAGGGCCAGGGGCACCACGGGGAAATAGCGGTACAGGGCCAACTGGAAGTAGAAGTAGAACGGCTCGCCACTCTCATCCAGGCGCCCGCCCACCTGCATGTGGTAGACCTGCTGCACAAAGGCCTCGCCGCCACTGACATAAGCCAGCTTCAGTAACAGCCACCAACAGGCAGCCAGCAACAGCAGGCCGCTGAAACCGTAGCCAAGCACGCGCTTGAACAAGATACGGCGCGCCTCCTGGGTACGACTCTCGCCCAGCAGCCAATAGGTGCAGACCACGCCGCAGACCTCCACCAGCCCCAAGGGCCCGCGAATGGCGAAGGCCAGCACGAACAGCGGCAGCACCATCAGTGGCCGCAGCCGCGAGCCACGCTGCTCGCCGCTGTGCAGCAGGTAGAAAGCGCCCAGGCACAGCAGCGAAACCATCTGGTCCAGACACACCGAGCGGGACTTGTCCAACAGCTGGCTGGTGAGCGCCGTGAGCAACACCGCGAGCAGTGCCCAGGTGCGCCCCGAAGGCGCCAGCAGGCGATACAGCAGCGCCAGCACCCCGGCCGAGGCCAGCGCGGTGGGCAGGATATTGGCCAGGTGATTGGGGGCGCCGAAGGCCTGGGCGAACAGGTAGCTGAAGAAGGTCGCGGTGCCCGGATAGTCTGGATACGGCTGGCCGTAAGTGGTCGGGAACAGGCTCGCGCCGTGGCGGAACATCTCCTGCAGAAATAGCGCCCAGCGGCCGTCGAAGCCCTGGGGCTGCTCGTCCCAGATGCCAAAGGTGAACAGCAACAGGGCCACCAGGTAGATACCCCAGGACTCAATCCCTAAACGCGTTTCTCGAACCATCTTCGCCCCACCAGAAAGCGCCGCACCAAGGGCGCGGCATAAGGCTGAACATGTTGCGCGCGCAGCCCCTGAACGGTGCCTGAACAGGGATGAAAATCCCCACGCCGCCGTTCTGCCCAGCTGACTGTTGCCGCTGTCGAGTCCGCGAGGCTGCGGTTACACGGAGCTGCGGCGCAGGGTCGTAAACCGGCGCCAGTTGAACTGCCCCACTGCCAGCGCCAGCAGGATCAGGCCCATGGATATGCCCTCCTCGACCCCGACCCGCTGCCCCAGGATCAACACCGAACCGGCCATGCCGAACACCGGGATCAGCAGCGACAAGGGCGCCACCCGGGAGACCGGATACTCACGCAACAACAGGTTCCAGCCCCAGTAACAGAAGTGCGTTGCGGCATAGACCTGGAACATCAGGGACAAGGCCGCACTGACGGACACCTGCCCGGCCAGTTGCAGAAACGGCGCACTCCCATGGCTTATCCAGGTCAACGCCAGCAGCGGCAACGGCGCAAACAGGCTGGCCCAGACCACGAAGGCGAACACCTCTCGAACCCCGCAGTGCTTGATGATGACGTTGCCCACACTCCAGCTGAACGCGCTCACCAACAGCAAGGCGTAACCCAGACTGGTGGCGTGCCCAGGGCTGTCGCCGATGATCCGCAGCAGCCCCCACAGAGCAATGGCCGTGGCCAGAACCTGTTGCAGACGCAGGCGCTCGCCGAACAGCAACACGCCCCAGCCCAGGGAGAAAAAGGCGCTGAACTGGATCAACAGCGAAGCCGTGCCCGGAGCCACACCCTGATCGATCCCCAGGTTGATCAGCGCCCACATGGCCACCCCGAATATCAGCCCGTAGGCCGCCAGCCAGCCGAGCGCCACTGACGGGCGCGGCACCAGGAACACCCAGGGCAGCGCCGCCAGGGTGAAACGCAGGGCGGTGAGCAGCAACGGATCGACACTGGCCAAGCCGAGTTTGGTGATGGGGAAGTTCAGGCCCCACAAGGCCGTCACCAGGAGTGCCAGGAACAGGTGTTTTTTCTGCATGTCGCGCGATCCACAAAAGGCGGCCCCGGGCACATCCCGGGGCAGGGCCGCACTATCGCTGCGTGAAGCCATGGCCCGCTTGCAGTATCAGGTCAACTATCAGTAAATTCGGGCCATGCACCCTATCGATATCGACCCCTACGAAAACATCCCCCGAGATGCGCTGGTCACGGCCATCGACTATGCGGACGGCCAGCACTTCGCCGAACACCAGCATCGACGCGGGCAGTTCGCCTACGCCGCCACCGGGGTAATCAGCGTCTACACCGAGCAGGGCAACTGGGTGGTGCCGCCACAGCGGGCCATTTGGGTGCCGGCCGGGGTGACCCATGCCATGCACATGAGCGGGCCGGTGACCATGCTCAACACCTATGTGCGTCCCCGGGCCATCAAGAACCTGGGCTTGCCCGGACATTGCCAGGTACTGGAGGTGTCGGAACTGCTGCGCCAGTTGCTGCTGCGAGCCGTGGACATCCCCGCTCTCTACGCCGAGGACAGCGCGCAGGGCCAGCTCATGAACCTGCTGCTGCATGAAATCGCCGCCATGCCGGCGCTGTGCCTCAACGCCCCACTGCCGTCCGAGCCGCGCCTGGCCAGGGTCTGCCGGGAAATGCTGGAACAACCGTCGCTGGAGCTGGGGATCGATGCCATGGCCGAGCGCGCCGGGATGAGCCGCCGCACCTTCACCCGCCTGTTCCGGCAACACAGCGGCATCAGTTTCGTCGAATGGCGTCAGCAGGCCTGCCTGTTGGCTGCAGTGGAACGCCTGGGCCAGGGACAACCCATCACCCGGGTTGCCACCGACCTGGGCTACAGCAGCCCAAGCGCGTTCAGCGGTGTGTTTCGCAAGGTATTGGGCGAGCCGCCCAGTCGCTACTTTGCCCAGGGCCGGGTGTGAAAGACCCGGGCCCGGCAGCTTGCCTGCCAGGCCGGGCCTGCGCGCCGCTACAGAAACACAGCAGACAACATCCCCAGCGCCCCCAGGCAAAAGCCGATCAAGGCACCGCGGCCGGGCGCCTGCTGGAACAGCGCCCAGATCACCAGCGGCTCCAGGAGCAGCAGCGATGTCACCGAGACCACGGTGATGATCCAGATATCACCCACCGCCACATAGCCGAGCCAGTAGGCCGCCAGCAGGCAGATACCGCCCAGGCACATGATCAGCACCGGCAACGCCAGTTCGGCACCCGAGGTGTTACCGGAATGGGCCAGCCGCGCCACCACCACCTCACTGTAGATGGCGCAGAACTCGCCCAGCACCATCAGCCCTACAGCAGAAACTCCGAGTAATTCTTTGGACATGTGACAAACCCCTTCGTATTGAGAGCCCGATTTTTCAGCTCCCAGGCATTGATCGCTCCGCTGACGGAGCCTGAATCACGATGCGCAGGGGTACGGGGCAACTCGGTCATAGTCAGGAACTTGAACATGTCCATCTCCTTCTGGGTGGGTGATGCAAACCGGGCCCGTGAACTGTCGACGGGCCGCTGCCTGTATAAGGGATTTGCTCCCCCGGCGTCATCCGTCACGCGCATTCACCGCGAAAAAACCACGCAAACTCCACAATCAAAACACCTTGTTGCCGATAGCCTGGGTCCGGTCATCCTCTGCCTGAAGCCATTGCCCCCATGCCCCAGCCGTCCAAACCTCTTCGTACCGTCCAGCCCTCTGATTGGGTCGCTACCTATTTCATCAGCGTCGCGACGCTGGCCGTGGTCCTGACGCTGTTGGTCAACCTGATCGTGCAGATCAGCAGCCGGGACCCGTGGAGCGAGCTGTCCAGCGCGCTGACTTTCAGCGTGGTGGTGCTGCTGGTGAGCGTGGTCGTGATAGGCGTCGTTGCCGCCCTGCCCTGCATCCTGTTCTTCTGGCTGGCCCAGCGTTTCACCTGGCGCCACCTGTGGATCTACCTGCTGGGTGGAGCCCTGGCGGCCCTACCCACCATTCCCATGGTGGTGAGCCTGTCTCCCGGTTTTTTCAACCTCCCGTACGGCGTCAACATCCTTGAGCGCTATCTGCCGCTGGCGCACTTGTTCGCTGGTTGCGGGGCCTTTCTGGGAGCGATGTTCTGGTGGCTCAGCGGGCGGCACCTGCGCTGACTCCCTCCTGTAGGAGCCGGCTTGCCGGCGAAGAAAGCGCCCACGATCCCAGCCTTGTCACTCACCTCAAGAAGCGATGTCTCCCATGCCTGCAAAAACTCCAGCCCTTCGCACCGTGCACCCTGAAGACTGGTTCGCCGCCTACTTCATCGGCGTCACGGCCCTGGCCGTGGTCCTGGCCTTGCTGATCATGCTGGCAATGCTGGCCGGCGCCGGCTCGTTGAACGCAGACATCATTCTCCAGACGCTATTCGTGGGCCTGCTGACCCTGGTCGTCAGTGGCGTGCTGATCGGCATTATCACGGCCCTGCCCTGCGCCCTGTTCTTCTGGCTGGCCCAGCGTTTTGCCTGGCGTAATGTGCTGATCTACCTGTTCTGCGGGGCACTGGCGGCGATGCCGACCATTCCCGTGGTGGCAAGCCTGGCCCCCTCCAGCTTCTACACCGACCGAGACGAGGATGAACCGCTACCCGACGGTTTGCCGCGCTACCTGCCGCTGGCGCCATTGTTCGGCTGCTCGGGGGCTTTTCTGGGAGGTATCTTCTGGTGGCGCAGCGGCCGCCACCTGCGCTGATCAGCCCTCCCTGCCCCCCCTCCCGTAGGAGCCGGCTTGCCGGCGAAGAGGCCCTCCGGCCCTGCGCCAGACGTGATGAGGCCTTCGCTGGCAAGCCAGCGCCTACCAAGCCAACACCAGATCAGCGCCACCCCAGCCAGCGCCTACAAGGAGGCGCAGGGCTAGGCGTCGCGGGCCACTACCACCTTGCCCAGCAAGCCGCCCTGCTCGACGCGGGCATGGGCCCGGCGCAGGTTGTCGACGGTGAAGGGGCCGAACACCTCGCTCAAGGTGCTGCGAATCACACCCTGATCCAGCAGTTGCGCCAGCCGCTCAAGAATCCGGTGCTGCTCGATCATGTCCGGGGTCTGGAACAGGGCGCGGGTGAATACCATCTCCCAGTGCAGGGACACGCTCTTGGCCTTGAGCGGCACCGCATCGAAGAACTCATGATCGTCGATCAGTGCGATGTGGCCATGGGGCACGATGATCTCGGCCAGCTCGGCATAGTGCCGTTCGGTGTGGCTCAGGGCGGCAATGTGGGTCACCGACGGCAGGTCGAGGGCTGCCAGTTGCGCCACCAGCGAATGGGAATGGTCCAGCACCTGATGAGCCCCCAGGTCCAGGCACCACTGGCGGCTGTCCGGCCGCGAAGCAGTAGCGATGACGGTCATCCCGGTCAGCTGGCGCGCCAGCTGGATCAGCACCGAGCCCACGCCACCGGCACCGCCGACAATCAACAGCGTGCCCTGCTCAGAGAGGTCGCCGGGCACCCGACCCAGGCGCTCGAAGAGCAATTGCCAGGCGGTTAGCGAGGTCAGTGGCATGGCCGCCGCCTGGGCGAAGGACAGGCGGCCCGGCTTGTGCCCCACCAGGCGTTCGTCCACCCGGTGCAGCTCGGCATTGGCCCCATCCCGGGTGAAGGTGCCGGCATAGAACACCGCATCCCCCGGGGCGAACAGGGTCACTGCGCTGCCCACCGCGCGGACCACGCCACTGGCGTCCCAGCCCAGGGTCCGCACACCGTCGGGCACCGCCACCTTGCCGGCGCGTACCTTGGTATCCAGGGGGTTGACCGACACCGCTTCAACCGCCACCAGCAGGTCATGCGGTTCCAGTGGCGGCGGCTCCAGTTGCACCTCGCAGAGGGCTTGAGGATCAGACAGGTGCGAACCTTTGAGGTAGACGATGGCCTTCATTGCAACACTTCCTTGACGACGCAAAGCGCACACTTAAATCCTTCATGCCCCACTCGCACAAGTACGGTACTTTTGCGTACCAGCTACGCAAAAGGGTCGTCAGGCAATGAAGAACAAGCACTACCAGGACATTCCAGGCTGCCCGGTGGAGGTCACCCTGGACCTGATCGACGGCCGCTGGAAAGGCGTGGTCCTGCATCAATTGCTGGCCAACGAGTTCCTGCGTTTCAACGAGCTGCAGCGGCGTCTGCCGGGGATCTCACAACGCCTTTTGACCAAGCAACTGCGGGACCTGGAAGCCGCCGGCCTGGTGTCGCGTACGGTGTATGCCGAGGTGCCGCCGCGGGTGGAGTATCGCCTGACCGCAGAAGGGCAATCCCTGCAACCGGTGATCGAGGCGCTGTCGACCTGGGGTCGAGGACGCATCAGCCGCCAACAGCAAAACCACCCGAGCAGGTCCGACTGAGTCGTCAAGACCGAACCGCACCTTTTCCCCCTACTTGTTCACAATTTGTTAAGAGTTGCCTCCGTATACTTTTGCGCTTGCCCGCAGCCTTCCGGCTGCGCCCCTCGATCTGCCGGCGCAAAATTCATGTCACGACCCGCTCCGCTGTTGTTCCTGCTGGCCTGCCTGCTGTTCTTCTTCGCCCTGGGCAACCACCAGTTGCAAGGTTCCACCGAAGCCCGGGTCGCCGGGATCGCCATGGAAATGCACCTGGATGATGACTGGGTGACGCCGCGCCTGTTCGGCACGCCGTTCCTGGAAAAGCCACCCCTGAGCCTGTGGCTCGACGCCGGCGCCATCCGCGCCTTCGGCGGCACGCCCTTGGCGGTGCGCCTGGCCTCGGCCTTTGCCGGGCTGTTCAGCGTGATGCTGCTGTACGCCATGCTGCGTCGCTTCGGCCGGCCAGCCACTTTGGCCGCAGTGGCCGGGCTGATGCTGGCGACCATGGCCAGTTACTGGAGCAACGTGCGCGGCGTGGGTGAAGATGCCCTGCTCAGCCTGGGAGTGACCCTGGCCCTGCTGGCGTTTTTCCAGGCCCATCGACGTCAGGCCGCGCAGCAACCAGCGCTGCTGGCCTGGCTGGCGTTCGCCGTCGGCATCGCCATCGCCACCCTGAGCAAGGGCGTGCTGGGCCTGGCCATGCCGGGGGTGGTGATCTTCGCCTACCTGCTGGCCGACAGCCTGATCGACAAGCGCTTCACCTTCAGCCACTGGCTGCGCCCCGGGTTGCTGACCCTGCTGGGGCTGGTGCCGCTGATGATCTGGCTGTACCTGCTCTACCAGCGCGGCGGCCTGCAGGCCCTGGGGGAAGTGCTGTGGACCAACAGCGTCGGGCGCTTCGGCGGCTCCTTTGAAGAGGCCGGGCACTACGAGCCGTTCTATTACTACCTGGCCAAGCTGCCCCAGGCCTTCCTGCCGTGGAACATCCTGGTCTACCTGGGGCTGTGGCACTTCCGTAAAACCCTGGTGCAGAACCGCTACCTGCTGTTTTTCAGCCTCTGGTTGCTGGCGCAGTTCACCCTGCTGTGCCTGGCGTCGAGCAAGCGCACGGTGTACCTGATGTCCCTGACTCCGGCCGCGGCGGTACTGGCGGCGGAATATGGCGCGGTGCTCTACCAACGCCTGGCCCAACGAGCCCCGGGCACGGGTTTCTGGAGTGCCGTGGGGCGCCAGCGCAAAGGGTTGCTGATAGCGCTCATGGCCCTGGTAATCGGCGGCTATCTGGCCAACGCGCAGTGGGCCGCGCCCAAGGCCGATCGCAAACTGTCGTTCGTCCCGGTGACCGAGCAGATCATGGCCTTGCAGGCCAGCGGTCATCAGCTGGCGCTGTATCAAGCCAACGAACGCATCGCCGGGGCCAGCGTGTTCTACACCCGACGCCTGCTCAAGGACCTGCAGACCGAGGCGCAGCTAAAGGCCTTTCTCAGCGAGTCGCCGCAGCACATGGCGGTACTCGGTGGCGCCGAGGCGCCCAAGCCGCCGCTGCAGATCCAGCAGACGATCATGGTCGGTCGCCAGGCCTACTACTTCGTCAACCTGGCGCCCGCTGGCTGAAGCGCAAAAAAACGGCACCTGAATCAGGTGCCGTTTGCCCATCCCCTCCGCCCATACCCCTTGAACCCTTTCCCGCTGATACCCGCCTGCCGCCCTTGAAACCATGACTCCTGCCCAACGACGGGCATTCCCCCCAAAGGAGTCAGTCATGACCATCACCGTTACCACCTCCACCATGGATCAGGCCGTTGCCCAGAAGCGTTTCGACGATGCCTGCCACTACCTGCGCCAATCCGACCTGGCCAACTTCCTCCTCGACGAGCTGATCGCCGTCAAAGAAGAACTGACCGTGGAAGTCACCAACTCGGCGGCGGCGGACAAGACCGACCGCTGGATTCCACCGGCAACCAGCTCCACCACTTCCGCCGGCCGCGTGGTGTGGAACCTCAAGTCCCAGGTGTACGCCATCGAGAAGAAATACAAACAGCCGGATCTGAGCAACTTCCAGAAATTCCTGGCGCTGTTCGCCAGTGATCGGGTCGAGCGCCTGTCCCCGGCCCTGGTGCTGATGCATGAACTGGGGCACGCCTGCCAGTTCCTCACCAACAAGGCCGAGTTCCGCAAACAACTGGCGGACAAAAATATCCTTGAAGTGGAAAACATCAACGTCAACGCCATCGAGAACACCGTGGCCAAGGAGCTGACAGCGAAAAACAACAAGGAAGGCCTGCGTTGGGACTACCTCGACGCCCGCTGAGCCTTGCCCCCCCGGCGATAGCTTGTCGCCGGGATCTTCCCTGTGTTCGTGTCGGGCCCTTGCGGCCTGGAAAAGGAGTTGCCCCATGTTGATTCTGCGTTCACTGATCATCGGACTGAGCCTGTTGGCCGGCGCCGCCCACGCCCTGGACACCACCAGCACCCCAGCCGAAACCCTGAAGGCCTACGCCGCGACCCTGAGCACCACCGCCGGCAGCAGCCAATGGCAACAGCTGTGGAAGCGCGCCCGGGACCAGGGCGTTTTCGATACGGCGGGAGAACAACCGCGCTTCACCATCACCCAGGACAAACTGCCGGACATGGCTCGCAGCACCTTGATCAATGCCAGCAGCGTGACCCCGCAGAACACCACTCAGGCGCAGTACCGCTATGAGTTTTCCACCCCCATCGGCCAGGCCAAGGGCAAGTCCCTCAAGGCGCTGTGCCTGCTGGTGGATTGGCGCTCGCTGCCCACCGGTACACGGCCCGACGACAGCAGCTACATGGGCAGCGCAAGCCTGCTGCAAATCATCCCCTGCCTCTGAAACCGGCAAGCCGCCCAGGCCGGTAGCCTGGGCGGCAACGGATCATGAACCGAGCTGCGAGCTCAGCAGATCGGCCTCCTTGTGCCGGCGGGTGCCGTAGCTGTCGCCAAAGTTACGCAGGTTGGCCAGGGCACTGGACCAGTCGCGGGCCACCACCTGGGCCCAGAAGTTCGGCGTGCGGCTGGCCAGGTCGCCGTACTGAAAGGCCACCGAAGCGATCACGGTCTGCATCGGTGCCGGCAGTTGAGCGAAATCCACCCCGCTGGCCTTGGTGTAGCTCGCCGCCAGACGATCGACGAAGGGCGCCTTGTACGCCTCGTCGATCAGTTCGGCCTCGTCGCTGCCGATGGTCAAGGGCTGGTCATCGAGAAACGCCTTGGCCTTGGGCCCCGTCAGGCCCAGATAGGGCGTCAAGCGCCGCACCAGATCCGCCGGCAGATTGAGCGCCTGCAGATCCTTCACCCCACGCTGCCCCAGATCGAAGCCGGTGCCCACCGTGACGCCACTCTTGCTCTTGTCCGGATTGGGCACATAACCGCGGGTAATGCCAGCTCCCTCCAGAGCGGCGATAAAACTGAAATCAATCGCATAGCGTGACATGGGGATTTCCTCCTCCAGTTGAAGAAAATCCAGTGCATCACCAGCGACCGATACAACGTCAGAATGTAATAGTTCCCTTTAATAGGGGGGAAATTTCCCACTGAACAGAGGACGACACACCTCCTTAGGATCGAACCAGCTGTATCCATAATTCCAAGGAGGTACCAAATGGACGTGAAAGACCTCAGCCTTATCGATATTCGCCAGCTACCCCATTCGCTCCAGGCCCTCATCGACTGCATCGGCCTGGAAAACGCCTACCGCCTGACGCGTGAATACGGCGGCCGTCCTAAGTACATCCCCAAGCACGCCGAACGCACTTCGCTGGCGCTGATCCTGCCTCCCGATGCCCTCAACGCCCTGATCGAACGCTTCGCCGGATTGGCCCTGGAGATCCCCAAGGCCGACCACTTCTGCCGGCAGATCCGCAACCAGCACATCCAGCTGGAAAGCCTGGGAGGCATCTCCCGCAGCGTCCTGGCGGACAAGTACGGCCTGAGCCTGCGGCAGATCGGCAACATCCGCCGCCTGGAAGCCAACACTCACCGGTAATCGATTCCCGCTGAATCGGCGGCGTTGGCTTGCTTAAGGTGCAAGGGCGCAACTCGCGCATAAACGATAAGGAGATTGACCATGCCAGATATCGACAAGGGCTTGATCGGCGGCGTGATTGCCGCCCTGCCCCTGGACAAGATGATCACCGGTCCGCTGATGGCAATGATCCAGGCGCAGGTCGCCGCGAGCAAAGCCTATGCGGACTTCCTCATGGGTGTGTGTATCCAGAACGGCCAGGCGGTATCGGTGCAGTTCGACTACGACGAAACCCTGGTGGATGACCAGGGCGTCTACAAGGGTACGGTGAAGAAATCGATGCGCATCCCGCTGCTGGCGGCCATCAGTCACCCCAACATCACCATTGAGGAAGGCTCCATCGAGTTCGAGCTGACCATCAGCCAGATGGCTGAAGACACCAGTTCCACCGAAGCCTCCGGCAGTTTCGAGGCGAAGATGGGCTGGGGCCCGTTCAGTGTTTCGGTCAAGGGCGCGGCGAGCCACAAATCCACGCAGACCCGCAAGACCGACACCCGGGCACGCTACGCCATCAGCACCAAGATCATCCGCCAGGACCCACCGGAAGCCCTGATGCGAGTCATCGACTTCCTCACCGACGCCGCCACCAAACCGGTGATGCTGCCGAGTGCCACCGCCACCGACACCGACAAGCTGCCCACCGCCAACGCGCTGAAAATGCCCGATGCACCGGCGGAAAAAAGCGGCGCCAATCCCTGACAGCCACGCTTGACCCAGCCACCCGCCCCGCCGCCACGGCGGGGCACTTCAGCCATCGAACAAGGAGCATGATCCATGGCGTTTTTTTCCCGTCGCAAGGAGCCCATGTCCGCCAGCGACCTGAGCCACATCACCCGTGGCATGCACCAGGCCGCCGCCGCGACCCACAACCTGATCGCCCAGCAATACATCAAGTTGTTCGACCAGTTCTTCGACTACAACGTCAACGACCTGGGTACGCCGATGAAGGCCAAGATGGTCGAGGTGGCGCTCAACGAACAGCACATCATCAACGTCCCCTTGATTGCCCTGGTCTCGCCCAAGGGCCTGGCCCTGCACAAGATGACCGTCGACCTGTCGGTGCGCATGCAGGGCACCGAACTGCAGAAAGCCAGCCACGACCTGGAGAATGGCGAGCTGCAGAGCGAGAAGTTTTTCGTCACCTTCGGCAGCGGCAAGCGCGAAGGCCAGGAGCGCGACCCGGACGAAGTACAGATCAGCATGGAGTTTCGCGACTGCGAGCCGCCAGAAGCGATCCAGCGCCTGATCGAAGAGTTCACCAACCTGATCAGTCCGCAGCGGATCAATGAAAGTCCTGCGCCCGGCACGCTGCCCCCCGCGACAACCCCGCCCGCCGATCCGGACCTGATGGCCCCCTGAGCCCGATTGCCCGCCTCGCCCGGCTGACCGCGACGGCCGGCTCCCCGGGGCCGTCAGGGCTTGAGGTTTACCGAACGCCAGTCACTGGCCTCGATCATCCCGAGCATTTTCGGCGCCCCGTTGAGGGTATCGGTGGACACGAACAGCGAGGCGCCGTAACCCAGGGTCGGGGTCGACAGTTGCAGTTGTTTCTCCAGTTCGTCCATGCACTCACTGTGGGTCACCAGCACCAGATTGCGGCCGGCTACCTTATGCGCCAGCACGTCGCGCAGCATGCTGTTCTTGCAGTTGTACAGCCAGCCGTCACCACTGCTGACCTTGCTGAACATATAGCCGGCCGTCTGCGCGGTACGGGTCGAAGGGCTGTTATAGATGTCGGTGCGTTCCAGGCCCAACTGCTCGAAGCGCGCGCCAATGCTCACCGCCACCTCCCGCGCTCGATCGGTAATGCCGTCCGCCGGGCCGAGGCAGGCGGCACTGGAACGATCGCAACGCTCCACATGACGCACCAGGACGATCATGTCGCCCTTGGCCCAGCTGCTGGTCAAGGCCTTGATCCCGGCCACGTTGCCCTGGGCCAGGTCAGGCACCGCCGCCGGCTTGAACAGGTACAGACTCAAGGGGAGCAGCAGCAAACCGCCCAGCAGCAGCGCCAGTGTGTTCTTGTAACGAACCAGGGAACGCCATAAAGGCGGACGCTTGGCCACCGCCAGCACGAGTCTTGTAGCCACAGTCCTGCCGCCCCTTTGAGGATGATCCGAGGTGTTGAGCAGCACGTAGCGAGGCTACAGAACCCGGATGACAATTGAGCGCTGCCGGTCACTCTGGCAGCAACCGGACCGACTCTAGGGTGGGCGGCGTGGGGGAGCGGTGAAATCAATGTGAAAAAAAGCTCAACGGACTGGCGGTTCATCCCGCAAAATAACCGTCCATCGCCTAAAACATTGTCTTGGGACAATGCCGACGAAATCGTTTCAGCTATGGCACATCCCGCCGATACACCCCCTACAAAACACCTTGCTGGTCACCAACAACAACAATCTTCCAGCCAACTCAAGATCAAGAAGAGCTACGTTCCTGGAGGAATTCAATGAGCAGTTGGTTTGCCAACATCAGCGTCAACCTTAAGCTGGGCCTGGGCTTCGGCCTGGTCCTGGCCCTCACCAGCGTCCTGGCACTGACCGGCTGGACCAGCCTGGGCAGCCTGATCGACCGCAGTAACTGGATGAGCGATATCACCCAGCTCAACAGCGGCCTGACCAAGCTGCGGGTCACCCGCCTGCAGTACATGCTGGCCAACGGCGACGAAACCGCCGCCCAGGGCGTGCAGAACACCCTGGACGATTTCAGCGCCCAGCAGAAAAAACTCCTGACCTCGTTCCAGAGCCCGGAAAACATCAAGCTCCTGCAAGGCCTGGGCGCGACCATCAGCGCCTATCAGGACTCGCTGAACAAGATGCGCAACGCCTACCGCACTGGCGACGCTGCGCGCCTGGCGATGAACCAGAACGCCGAACGCGCCAATGACTTGATCAACGGCATCAACACCTGGGTCAAGCAACTGCCCCTGAGCGACGAGCGCTTCGAACAATTCCAGGCCATCACCCAGGCCAAGGAAGCCTTCCAGCTAGCCCGCTATGAAGTGCGCGGCTACGTCACCACCAACAACCCGGACACCGAACAGAAAGCCGTCACCCAGCTCAACGCGGCGATTGCCGAAATGGATCAGCTCAAGAGCCATTTCAGCATCACCCAGCGTGATGCCCTGCAACAGCTGGAAACGGCCCTGAGCGGCTACCGCAGCTCGCTGCAGGCCTTCAAGGTCGCCTTCACCGACGCCGTGCAGGCGCGCAAGGAAATGACCGACCAGGGCGCCGACATCGTCAGCCGCAGCGACGCCCTCTACCAGATCCAGCTGGAGCGCCGCGACATCGAAAGCGCCCAGGCCCGCAGCCTGCAATTGATCAGCACCCTGCTGGCCCTGCTGGTCGGCGTACTGGCTGCCGTCATCATCACCCGGCAGATTACCCGTCCACTGCAGGAAACCCTGGCCGTGGTCGAGCGCATCGCTTCCGGCGACCTCACCGAGAACCTGCGAGTGACCCGCCGCGACGAACTGGGCGTGCTGCAGCAAGGCATCGTGCGCATGGGCGTGACCCTGCGCGAACTGATCGGTGGCATCCGCGACGGCGTGACCCAGATCGCCAGCGCCGCGGAGGAACTGTCCGCCGTGACCGAAGAAACCAGCGCCGGGGTCAACAGCCAGAAAGTCGAGACCGACCAGGTGGCCACCGCCATGCACGAGATGACCGCCACCGTGCAGGAAGTCGCGCGCAACGCCGAAGAAGCCTCCCAGGCCGCGGCCGCCGCCGACGGTGAAGCCCGCGAAGGCGACAAAGTGGTGGCCCAGGCCATCCAGCAGATCGAGCGCCTGGCCAGTGAAGTGGTGCGCTCCACCGACGCCATGACCGTGCTGCAACAGGAAAGCGACAAGATCGGCAGCGTCATGGACGTGATCAAGGCCGTGGCCGAACAGACCAACCTGCTGGCACTGAACGCCGCCATTGAAGCCGCCCGTGCCGGTGAAGCCGGTCGTGGTTTTGCCGTGGTCGCCGACGAAGTACGGGCCCTGGCCCAGCGCACCCAGAAGTCCACCGAAGAGATCGAGGAACTGGTGGCCGGCCTGCAGAACGGCACTCAGCAAGTGGCCACGGTGATGAACAACAGCCGCAGCCTCACCGACAGCAGCGTCGAGCTGACCCGCAAGGCCGGCGCCTCGCTGGAAAGCATCACCCGCACCGTGTCCAACATCCAATCGATGAACCAGCAGATCGCCGCCGCTGCCGAGCAACAGAGCGCCGTGGCCGAAGAGATCAGCCGCAGCATCATCAACGTGCGCGACGTGTCCGAACAGACCGCCGCCGCCAGCGACGAAACCGCCGCCTCCAGTGTTGAACTGGCGCGCCTGGGCGGCCAGTTGCAAATGATGGTCAGCCACTTCCGCGTCTGATCCGCGGCGCGCCCTTCGCCGGCAAGCCGGCTCCTACAGACCCTTGTAGGAGCCGGCTTGCCGGCGAAAGGCACCCATCCCTCGCGCCGAGCATTTACACCCATCAGGGTTTGCCCTTACCTTTCCGGGTCTGCGTCCTGCTGTCCGAAGGATCTGTCACCAGGAAACCCCAATGCCCAGCCTCGGTTTTACCTCGGTCCCACCCTTGCTCAAATATCTGCTCTATGCGGAGCAGTTGGGTATCGCCACGGCACCGGCGCTGGCGGCGGCGGGGCTTGAGGCCGCGCAGTTGAACGACACCAGTCTGCGCCTGCCGGTGGAGGTCCATGAGCGTTTGCTCGACTACTTCTGCCAGCATTCCGGCGATCCGCTGTTCGGGCTCAATTCGGCGCGCTTCGTCAAACCCAACTCCTGGAATGTGCTGGGCTACATCACCATGAACTGCGCCACCCTGGGCGAGGCCATGGGCCGCATCATGCCGTTCGAGAAGCTGGTGGGGGACATGGGCACCAGCCGGGCCGAGGTGGCGGGCGATCAGGTGCGGCTGATCTGGAGCTGTCGTCATCGGCGCCCGGACATTCGCCGGCACCTGGTGGAAAACGTGCTCGCCTCCTGGCTGCTGTATGCGCGCTGGATCGCCGACTCGCAGCTCTCACCCAGTGCAGTGTGGTTCGAGCACTCGCTGCCGGAGTCGGCCGAGGTGGCGCAGTACGAGGCCTTGTTCGGCTGTCCGGTGCTGTTCGGGCAAGCCTGCTCGGCCCTGGTGGCGCCGCTGCAATACCTGCAGTTGCCCCTGCGCCAGGCCGATGCGCGGCTGCTCAAGACCCTGGAGGATCACGCCCAGGCGATGATGGCCGCGCTGGCCGATGCGCCCCTGGCGTTGCAGGTGCAGAACGTATTGCGCCAGTTGCTCAAGGATGGCCTGCCGCGCAAGGAGCAGGTGGCGGAACAACTGCAGATGTCCGAGCGCACGCTGCAGCGCCAGCTGCAACAGGCCGGCACGTCCTACCAACAGATTCTCGATGACTTGCGCCAGGAGCTGGCCGAGCACTATCTGCGCCACAGCGAGCTGTCGATCCAAGGGATCGCCGATTGCCTGGGCTTCACCGAATCGCGTTCATTTCACCGCAGTTTCAAGAGCCGCACCGGGTTGACCCCGGGACAGTTTCGTCAGGCCGCGCTGAGCGCCGGCAAGGCCTGAGCCCGGTCAGACGCTGATGGCGTTGGTGAACACCAGCCGATTGCCGAACGGATCGCTGATGGTCATGTCCTGGCTGCCCCAGGGCATGGCCTGGATCTGCGGATGGGAAAACCGGTATTCCTTGGCCAGCAATTGCTGCTGGAAGGCTTCCAGTTCGTCGGTCTCGATCCGCAACGCCGCGCCCGGGGTGCAATCGCCGTGATGCTCGGACAGGTGCAGCACGCACTCGCCCCGGGACACCTGCATGTACAGCGGGAAGTTGTCCTCGAAGCGGTGCTGCCAATCGAGGTTGAAGCCCAGGAAGTCCAGGTAAAACTCCCGGGCCTTGGCTTCATCGAAGATCCGCAGGATGGGGGTGGTTTTGCCAAAGCTCATTGCACGACTCCCTGACTGAAATAAGCCGACTATACAGGCGGCGATTCCCAGCACTTCGGCGCCGCGCAAGGATTCTTTAATAGCACAGCGCCATCACTGTGATGAAGATCAAAGAATCAGACTGCGGATGCGAAGCCCCGGCGCAAATCCCCCTCCCGCGGTAAGAAACGTCCCGAGCGCTGACCGTTGGCCTGGCCCTCGGCATAGCTGCGCACGCCATTGACCCAAACCCCGTCGATCCCTTCCGCCGCTTGTTGCGGGTGCTTGAAATCGGCCACGTCGCGCACCCGCGCCGGGTCGAACAGCACCAGGTCGGCCCAGTGCCCCTGGCGAATTTCGCCACGCTGGTGCAGGCCGAACCGTGCAGCCGAAAGCCCGGTCATCTTGTGCACCGCGGTGTGCAGCGGGAACAGGCCGAGGTCGCGACTGAAGTGGCCCAGCACCCGGGGAAAGGCACCCCACAACCGCGGATGGGGGAACGGGTCTTCCGGCAGGCCATCGGAGCCGATCATCGACAGTGGATGGGCGAGTATGCGTCGCACATCGTTTTCATCCATGCCGTAGTACACCGCCCCCGCCGGTTGCAGGCGCTCGGCGGCGACCCGCAGGCTGACGCCCCACTCGTCGGCAATTTCGCTCAGATCACGACCGCTCTGTTCGGGGTGCGGCGTGGACCAGGTGATGGTGATGCGATAGGCATCGGTGACCTGTTTCAGGTCCAGGGTCGAGGAACTGGCGGCGTAGGGATAGCAATCGCAGCCCACCGGATGGTCCTGGGCCGCCTGTTCCAGGGCCGCCAGCAGTTGTGGGCTGCGGCCCCAGTTGCCGGCGCCGGCGCATTTGAGGTGGGAGACGATCACCGGCGCCCGGGCCGCGCGGCCGATCAGAAAGGCTTCATCCATGGCCTCCAGCACCGGTTCGAATTCACTGCGCAGGTGAGTGGTGTACACCGCCCCGAACGCCGTCAGCTCCTGGGCCAGTTGCAGCACTTCATCGGTCTCGGCACAGAAGGCGCTGGCATAGGCCAACCCGCTGGACAGGCCGAGGGCGCCGTCCTCCAGGCTTTCGCGCAGTTGCTCGCGCATGGCCGCGATTTCGGCGGCGCTGGCGGTGCGATGCAGGTCCGAGAGGTGGTTGCTGCGCAGCGCCGTGTGGCCCACCAGGGCCGCGACGTTCACCGCCGGGCGCGCCCCATCCACCGCCGCGCGATAGTCGCGAAAGTGTGGATAGACAAACATCGAGCGCTGACCCAGCAGGTTCATCGGGTCCGGCGGATCGCCCTTGAGGCTCACCGGCGCAGCGCTGATCCCGCAGTTGCCGACGATCACTGTGGTCACGCCCTGGCTGAGCTTGGGCAGCATCTGCGGCTGGCGGATCACCACGGTGTCGTCGTGGGTGTGCACATCGATGAAGCCCGGGGCCAGGACCCGGCCGCTCGCATCGATCTCTTCCTCGGCCGTGGCGGCGGACAGCTCGCCGATGCGCTGGATGCGACCGTCGCCGATCGCCAAATCGGCGGGATAGCCCGGGCGGTCGCTGCCGTCGATGATCAGGGCATTGCGAATCAACGTGTCATAGCGCATGTCAGTCTCCCAGGGGCAGGCAGTCGTCGCCGCCCCGGTAATGGTCCAGGGCCAGCTTGATTCGCCGCAGGCGTTCCTGGCTGTCATCGGGCAGGGCCAGGGCCAGCTCGGTGGCCAGCACATCAATGGCCAGCAGCATGCCGTAGCGGGCCGCGGTGGGTTTGTAGATGAATGAGGTTTCGGCGCTATGCAGGGGCAGCACCACGTCCGCCAGTTGGGCCAGGGGTGACTCGGGCAGGGTAATGGCGAGGATGCCGGCACCGTAGTTGCGGGCCAGGGCCACCGGTTCCAGCAACTCGGGGGTGAGGCCGGTCAGGGAACAGGCGATCACTGCGTGTTGCGGCCCCAGGGCGGCGGCGGTGACCCGCATCATCACCGGGTCGTGGCAGGCGGCGATGGGGTAGCCCAGGCGCACCAGGCGCACCTGCAGTTCATCGCTGCACAGGGTCGAGCAGCCGCCCATGCCGAAGGCGTGGATCATCCGTGCCCGCCCCAGCAAGCGCACCGCATCGGCAAACCGTGCCTCCTCGAAACCGGCCAGGTGCTGATGCAGCGCAGACTCGATATCGCCCAGGATCTGCCGGTAGAAACCGGACTGTTCGGGCGCCCCGGCCGGGTCGAGAAAGCGGCTGCCGATACCGCTGGCCTGGGCCAGTTGCAAACGCAGTTGGCGCAGGTCGCGGCAACCGACACTGCGGGCAAAGCGCGACAGGGTGGCGGCGCTGACTTCGGCGCGCTGGGCCAGTTCGTCGAGGCTGGCGGAGGCGGCAAAGCCCACGTCGTCGAGCAGCAAGCGGGCGATCCGCCCTTCCCCGGCGCTGAAGTCATCCAGGCGCGAACGGATCTGATAAAGAATGTCCATCTACAACAGCTCCGCGAGTCCCAGGGTCAAGCCAAAGGCGATCACCGAAATCAGCGTCTCCAGCACGGTCCAGGTCTTGAAGGTTTGAATGACGGTCATATTGAAGTATTCCTTCACCAGCCAGAAGCCACCGTCGTTGACGTGGGACAGAATCACCGAACCGGCCCCGGTGGCAATCACCAACAACTCCGGATGGGGATAACCCAGACCGACGGCCACCGGCGCCACCACCCCGGAAGCGGTGGTCAGGGCCACGGTGGCGGAACCGGTGGCGACCCGCATCAGCACCGCGAACAACCAGCCCATCCACAGCGGCGACAGCTGGAATTCATGGGCCAGGCCGACGATCTGCTCGGTGACCCCGGAGTCGACCAGAATCCGGTTGAGGCCACCACCGGCACCTACCAGCAAGGTGATGCTGGCCGTGGGCGCCAGGCATTCGTTGGTGAACTTGAGGATCGATTCACGGTTGATGCCCTGGGCCAGCCCCAGGGTCCAGAAACTCACCAGGGTGGCCACCAGCAGGGCGATCACCGAGTTGCCGATAAACAGCAGGAACTGATTGAGCCCGGTGCCGGGTTCCGCCAGCAGGTTGGCCCAGCCACCGATCAGCATCAGCACCACCGGTAGCAGGATGGTGGCCATGGTCAGGCGGAAACTCGGCAGGCGCAGGCGCGGCTCACGGGCAATGAACTGACGCTCCAGGGGGTTCTCGGCCGGCAGATGAATGTGCGGCACGATAAACCGGGCATACACCGGACCGGCAATGATCGCCGTGGGCACACCGATCAGCAGCGCGTACAGCAGGGTCTGCCCCACCGACGCCTGATAGGCCTGCACCGCCAGCATCGCCCCCGGATGGGGCGGCACCAGGGCATGGACCACCGACAGCCCGGCGACCATGGGCAGGCCCACCATCAGCAGCGACACCCCCACCCGCCGCGCCACGGTAAAGGCAATGGGGATGAGCAGCACAAAACCCACTTCGAAAAACAGCGGCAGCCCCACCAGGAAGGCAATGCACACCATGGCCCAGTGAGCGTTGCGCTCGCCGAAACGATCGATCAGGGTCCGCGCCACTTGTTCGGCACCGCCGGATTCGGCCATCAATTTGCCGAGCATGGTGCCCAGGGCCACCACCAGGGCAATGTGGCCCAGGGTCTTGCCGACCCCGGCTTCATAGGCACCCACCACGCCGGACGGCGGCATGCCGGCCATCAACGCCAGGCCGACGGACACCAGAGTGATGACGATAAAGGGATTGAGTCGGTAGCGAGCGATCAGCACGATCAGCGCAATGATGGCGACTGCGGCGTAGCCCAGCAGCCAGTAACCCGATGCAGGAGCCATGGGTTCCTCCTTGAAGACAGTGTCACTTTGGAATGGTTGTGAAACTCATTAATCACTTAAGGAGATGAGTCTCAAGCCAAGTGAAACTAATTTTCGTAAAGAGGCAGGCTTTGTCGCGAACAGCTATGCAAAAGCGGCGACGATGAAAATCCGCAGTGGGTATTTTCACCCCCTATCACTGAAAAACGGGCGAGCTCTCTCACTCGCCCGCAGGCCTCAGTCGTGTTGCACCCGGGCCCGTTTCAGCAGTTTCTTGCATCGCTCCGACAGATGCAGCACCCGTAGCTGCTTGCCAGCCTTGGCATAGCGCTCGCGCAAGGTCTTCAAGGCGGCGACGGCCGAGTAGTCGACAAAGCTCAGGTGGCGGCAGTCGACGGTCACCTGCTGCGGGTCACCCGCCGGGTCGAACTGATTGAGAAACGGCGTGGTGGAAGCGAAGAACAAGGTGCCGTGCAAGTGATAGAGCTTGCTGCCGTCGGCCTCCAGGTGAGCATCGGCGTACAGCTCCCGGGCCTGCTGCCAGGCGAAGTTGAGGGCCGCGATCACAATGCCGCAGAACACCGCCATGGCCAGATCGGTGAACACTGTGATCACGGTCACGGCGAGGATCACCAGCACGTCGTTCATCGGCACCTTGTTGATCACCCGCAACGAGGCCCAGGCAAAGGTCTGCTGCGACACCACGAACATCACCCCCACCAGCGCCGCCAAGGGAATGCGCTCGATCAGCGGCGACAGGAACAGCACGAACAGCAGGATCAGCCCCCCGGCCACCACCCCGGACAAGCGCCCGCGGCCACCGGAACTGAGGTTGATCACGGTCTGGCCGATCATCGCGCAGCCGCCCATGCCGCCGAACATTCCCGAAACCACATTGGCCGCGCCCAGGGCCACGCATTCGCGGTCCGGGTAGCCGCGGCTCTCGGTGATTTCGTCGGTGAGATTCAGGGTCAGCAGGGTTTCCAGCAGGCCGACCATGGCCATCAGGAACGCGTAGGGCGCGATGATGCCCAGGGTTTCCAGGTTCCACGGCACCTGGGGCAGCGCCAGGCTCGGCAGGCCACCGGCGATGTGGGCCATGTCACCCAGGGTGCGGGTCGGCAGGCCCAGCAGGTACACCAGCAAGCCCACGCCGAGAATCGCCACCAGGGCCGGCGGCACGGCCCGAGTCAGCCGTGGCAGCAGGTAGACAATGGCCATGGTCAGCGCCACCAGCCCGGCCATCAGGTACAGCGGCTGGCCGCTGAGCCAATGCTCACCACTCTTGAAATGCTCCAGCTGAGCCAGGGCAATGACGATCGCCAGGCCGTTGACGAAACCCAGCATCACCGGGTGCGGCACCATGCGCACCAGCTTGCCCAGGCGCAGCAGGCCAAAGGCGACCATCACCAGCCCGCCCAGCAACACCGTGGCCAGCAGGTACTGCACCCCGTGCTGCACCACCAGGGCGACGATCACCACCGCCATGGAACCGGCAGCGCCGGACACCATGCCCGGCCGACCGCCAAACAGTGCCGTCAGGGTGCAGATGAAGAAGGCGCCATACAGGCCCATCAATGGATTGAGATGGGCCACCAGGGCGAAGGCGATGCATTCGGGCAACAAGGCGAACGAGGTTGTGAGTCCGGCCAGGACATCGGCACGCAGACGTTTTGCTTTCATGATTGACCTGATAGGCGGACCGACGGACGCGGCCCTGGGAGAGCGGAAAGAAGGCGGGGAATGTTACGGAATTGAGCCTCCGGCGACCAGCCGGCCGTCGGAGCCTGCACAACGAATGTAGGAGCTGGCTTGCCAGCGAAGAGGCCGTTGGATCTGGCATCAGATTCACGGGCCCTTTCGCCGGCAAGCCGGCTCCTACCGGGGTTCAGCGGTTATTTGACGACCTTGCCGACACCGCGGCCGCGTGGGTCGGAAGCGGTTTCAAGCTGGGTGCCGTTGACCCGGATCGCCTGGATATCGCCCATCTCCCAACCCTGGTCTTCCAGGGTGTAGCCCATGGTTTTCAGCTCATCGGCGACCTTGCCGGTGAGCGGCGCATAGGCGTCGTAGTAGATCGTGTCCTTGGGCAGCAGTTGGTGATGCACGCGCTGCGCGGCCACGGCTTTTTCCAGGGGCAGGTTGTAGTCATAGAGGTTGTTCAGCACCTGGAAGATCGAGGTGAAGATCCGCGAACCACCGGGGGTGCCCAGCACCAGGGTGACCTTGCCGTCGCGGGTCACCAGGCTCGGGCTCATGGACGACAGCATGCGCTTGCCCGGGGCGATGGCGTTGGCATCGCCACCCACCACGCCGAAGGCGTTGGCTACGCCTGGCTTGGCGCTGAAGTCGTCCATTTCATCATTGAGCAGAAAGCCTGCGCCCTTGACCACCACACCGCTGCCGTAATCCCAGTTCAGGGTGTAGGTGTTGCTCACCGCGTTGCCCTGGGCATCGACAATGGAGAAGTGAGTGGTCTGGTGCCGCTCAAGCCCGGGGCGCACTTTTTCGGTGGCCGAGATGGCATTCGGGTTGACCTCGGCGGCGCGCTTTTTCAGATAGGCCGGGTCGGTCAGTTGCTTGACCGGCACCTCGGAGAACGCCGGATCGCCCAGGTAGTCGGCGCGGTCGGCGAACACGCGTTTTTCGATTTCCGCCAACAGGTGAATGTACTTGGCCGAGTTCAACTCGACGCCCTTGAAGTCTGCAGCGCGCTCTTCCTTGATGCTGATCAACTGCGCCAGAGCCACCCCGCCGGAACTGGGCGGCGGTGCGGTGTACAGGGTGTTGCCGCGGAAGGTGACCTGCAGCGGCTGGCGCCACTGGACCTTGTAGTCCTGCAGGTCCTGCTTGGTGATCAGGCCTTTGTCGGCCTGCATCTGTGCCACCAGCAAGTCGGCGGTCTTGCCGCTGTAGAACTCCTTGGCGCCCTGGTCGGCGATGCGTTCCAGGGTGGCGGCCAGCTCCGGCTGACGGAAGGTTTCACCCGGCTTCATGCTGCCGAAGTAGTCGCCGAAGTTGGTGGTGCCGTTGAACAGCTTCAACGCATCCTCGCGGTACTGGTACTGCTTGTCCGCCACCTTGAAGCCGTTTTTCGCGTAGCCCACGGCCGGAGTGATCAACTCGCTCCACGGCAACTTGCCGAACTTCTGGTGAGCTTCCCACAGGCCCATCACCGTGCCCGGCACCCCGGCGGCGCGGGCGCCCACCAGGCTCAGGTTCTCGATCACCTCGCCCTTTTCATTCAGGTACATGTCCCGGGTCGCGGCCTTGGGCGCGGTTTCCCGGTAGTCGAGGAAGTAGGGTTTGCCGTCGACGTACATCGTCATGAAACCGCCACCGCCGATGTTGCCGGCTTCGGGGTAGGTCACTGCCAGAGCGAAGGCCGTGGCCACCGCGGCGTCCACCGCGTTACCGCCCTTCTTCAGGATTTGCGCCGCGACATCGGCGCCGTACTGGTTGGGCGCGGCCACCGCACCGCCTTCCAGGGTCACGGCAAAAGCCGAACTGCTGGCGGCGATGGCGGCCGTCAGGGCCAGGGACTTGAACAACAGAATGCGCATAAGGTCCTTCCTTTTCTTGTTATCGAACGGCAAGAACATAGGCCCGGAACCTGGGTTTGGGCAATCGCCAATCGCAGTACACCCGTCCCAACCCACAAACATGGATGACCGTAGGAGCTGGCTTGCCAGCGAAGGCGATTTCGAGACTTGCGCAAAATCCGAGGGCCCCTTCGCCGGCAAGCCGGCTCCTACGAGGGACAGGCAGGGAACGGGGAAGCCTTCAGCCTTGGAACTGGGGGTTGGCGTAGTCCGCCAGCTTGCCCTGGATGAAATCCAGGAAGCACTGGATGCGCAGGGCCAGTTGCGAGTTGCGGTAGTACACCGCGTTGATCGGCTGGCGATAACCGCTGTTGAACGAGGCCAGCACCGGTTGCAGGCGCCCGGCGCGGATGTCGTCGATGGTCATGAAATGCGACAGGCAGGCAATGCCCTGCCCCTCCAGCGCCAGGTGGCGCAGGGTCTCGCCGCTGGAAGCACTGATGCTCGGCTGGATCTGCCAGCGGTCACCGTGCACATGGCGCAATGGCCAGTGATTGAGAGTCTCGGTCTGGGTGAAGCCCAGCAAGGTGTGTTCGGCCAGTTCGGCCACGCTTTGCGGCGTGCCGTGGCGGGCCAGGTAGTCCGGGCTGGCGAGGATATGCAGCGGGCTGCAGCCCAGGGAGCGGGCATGCAGGGTCGAGTCCGCCAACACGCCGATGCGAATGGCGATGTCGGTGCTCTGCTCCAGCAGGTCGATGATCAGGTCGTTGCTGTTGAGCTCCAGCTGGATATCCGGGTACAGGCTCCGGAACTCGGCCACGTAGGGAACGATGGCGTGCAGCATGAAGGGCGCCGCGGCGTTGATCCGCAGGCGCCCGGACGGGTTGCGCTGGCGCGAGGACAGGCGCTCTTCGAGCTCGTCCATCTGGTCGAGAATCAGCTTGGCCTGCTCGAAGAAATAGCGCCCTTCTTCGGTCAGGTCCATGCGCCGAGTGGTGCGGTTGATCAGCGTGGTGTCGAGCTTGGCCTCCAGCCGCGACAAGGTGCGGCTGACCGCCGAAGGGGTCTGGGCCAATTGCTCGGCGGCGGCGGAAATCGAACCGCACTCGATGACGCAGACGAACACTTGCAACTCGTCGGATCGGGCTTTCACAGGAGTCCTTTATCAGCGGTGGTAGGCCCCCGCAAAACCAGAGGCCGGCCTCAAGGCTCTCAATAGTAGCCGGATTCAGCCCGGGAGATTGAACACCGCCTTGAGGTGCTCCGCGTAACGCTGCACGTCGCCTTCGATGTTCGGGCGCTTCATCACGTCGACACAGAGAAAGGTCGGTAGACCGCTCATGCCGAGGAACTGGTTGGCCTTGTGGAATGGAAAGTACACCGCGTCCACGCCCTTGGCTTCGAAGAAGTCGCTGGGGTCGTCGAAGGCCTGCTGCGGTGCGTTCCAGGTCAGCGACAGCATGTACTGCTTGCCCTGGATCAGGCCGCCGCTGCCGTACTTCTGCGAGGCGTCGGAACGGGTCCGGCCATCGCTGGCGTAGAGGCTGCCGTGGCCTTCGGTGAAGACTTCGTCGATGTACTTCTTGACGATCCACGGCGCCCCCATCCACCAGCCGGGCATCTGATAGATGATCACGTCAGCCCAGAGAAACTTCGCCACTTCCTCCTGGATGTCATAGCCCTCGTCGATGTGAGTGACCTTGACCTCCAGGCCGCCACGATCCAGTACCGCCAGGGCGGTGTCGTGCAGGGTAGCGTTGTAGCGGCCATCGGAGTGGGCGAATTGCTTGGCGCCATTGAGCAGCAGTACTTTTTTCATGATCCAGCCTCATCGGGAACAACCCGTTGCGCATCGGTAGCGGCGGGCTGTGAAGATTGAAAACGATGGCGGCAGGGTAATCAGGCAAGGGCCGGAGAATAAGCCCGGGTTGTTCAAAATACATTTGACTCAAACGCACGAATCGACAGCGGATTGTTGCCTTAGAATTTTCAACATCCTCCAACGCAGCGAGCGCTTACAGCATGTCCACGCCCCAGGCCTTTATCCTCCACGCCAAGACCCGTCCCGAGCGCGCCGACGCTTTCGAAGCCTTCTTCCTCGGGCACGTGGCGGCCAGTCGCGCCGAAGCAGGCTGCATCGAATACCACATGCTGCGGGACCGGCAGGACCCGAGCCTGTTCATTTTCTACGAGGTCTGGGCCTCCCAGGAGGCGCTGGATATCCACTCCAACCTGCCGCACATGCGGCAGTTCCTTGAGGCCCGCATGGACTACCTGGAGCAGGACTTCGAAATCCGCGCCATTGACATGCTCAGCGCGACCTCAGCTAGCCACTGATCAACAAATGCCCACCCAGCAGCCCCAGGCCGATAAAGAACGCCCGCTTGAACAGCAGCGCGCTGATGCGCTGACGCAACCATTGCCCCAGCCACATGCCCAACAGCGCCGGGGCCAGGGTCAGCAATGAAGCCCCCAGCTCAGCGCTGCCCAGGGCGCCACGCCACAGCAAGCCGGCGGCCAGGGCCAGGGTCGAGACGGTGAACGACAGGCCCAGGGCCTGCACCAACTGCTCCTTGTTCAAGCCCAGAGCCTGCAGATAGGGCACCGCCGGGATCACGAACACCCCGGTGGCGGAGGTGATGACGCCGGTAATCAGCCCGCACAACGGTGCCAGCCAGCACTCATGGACAGGGGCGAGCCGCAAGCTCGGCAGCAACAGACCGCTCAGCGCATACAGCAGCAAGGCGCCCCCCAGCCCCCGCACCACCCCATGCCCGCCATCGAGGCCCAGCCACAGGGAACCGGCTGCAGTGCCGACGAAAATCGCCAGCAGCATCGGCCACAGACGCTTGAACAAGGCCGGCAGGTGCCCGCCAAAGGCCAGTTGCCAGAGGTTGGTCAGGGTCGCCGGAATGATCAGCAAGGCCGCAGCCTGCGTCGGAGCCATAGCCAACCCCAGCAAGCCCATGGCAATGGTGGGCAGCCCGAGACCGATCACCCCCTTGACCATGCCGGCCAGTACGAAGGTGCCGATGACCAGCAGAGAAAGGGCCATGCCTAGATTCTGATAAAACGCGAGAGAGCTGTTCATGGGCCTATCCTGCGCCCTGCTCGCCGAGCTGGAAATCTGCCATATACTGAGCCAGCCTCTTGTCAGGCAATAGGCACATACAAAACCTATTGCCCACACATCCGTAGGAGCTGGCTTGCCAGCGAAGGCGCGCTCAAGCCCGGTGCAAAATCCGAAGGCCTCTTCGCCGGCAAGTCGGCTCCTGCATAAGAAACTGCTGGTTGGGGAATCATTCATGCACTTCGATCTGATCGACCTGCGGCTGTACCTGAACGTTCTCGAGGCCGGCAACATCACCGCCGGGGCCGCTCGCAGCCATCTGTCCCTGGCCGCCGCCAGCGCTCGAATCCGCGCCATGGAAGCCTCCCTGGGCATCGAGTTTCTCGAACGCGGGCGCCGCGGCATCAGCCCGACACCCGCCGGCAAGGCCCTGGCCCAACATGCCCGCACGCTGCTGCTGTACGCCGAACACCTGCAACAGGACCTCGCCGAATACGCCAAGGGAATCAAGGGGCAAGTGCGCTTGCTGTGCAACACCACCGCCCTCAGCGAGTACCTGCCAGAGTTGCTGGCGGACTTCCTGTGCAACCATCCCCAGGTGGATATCGACCTGCAGGAACTGCCCAGCCAGCGCATCACCCACGCCTTGCGCCAGGGCGCGGCAGACCTGGGTATCGTCTCCGACGCGGTGGATATCCAGGGGCTGATGAGCCGACCCTTGCGTGATGATCCGCTGGTCCTGGTGATGCCCCTGGATCACCCACTGAGCCTGCAGCCCACCCCCAGTTTCAGCGACACCCTGGCCCACGACTACGTGGGCCTGGCCAGCCACAGCGCCCTGGCGGTGTATCTGGAGGAACAGGCCCTGCACCTGGGACGACGCATGCAACTGCGCATCCGCGCCGAAGGTTTCGACGCCCTGCTGCGCATGGTGGCCCGTGGTGCCGGGCTGGCGCTGGTGCCCCTGGCGGCCCTGGAGCGCAACCGTCACCTGCCCTTGCAGTCGCGCCCCTTGAGCGAAGCCTGGGCCCGTCGCCGGTTGCTGTTGTGCGCCCGCGACTTCGCGGCACTGCCGCTGTATGCCCAAGGTTTGTGCGCGGCATTGCTGCCGCCTTGACTCTCCCCTTAGGGGCAGACTTTAGCCTTGAGGTTTATTCCTCAAGGACCACGGCAATGAGCAAACGCATCCTGGTGATTCTCGGCCACCCTTCGCGCCACAGCCTGTGCGCGGCATTGAGCGAGCGCTACGTGAAGGCAGCGCAAGAGGCCGGTCATGAAGTGCGCCAGCTCAGGCTCGGCGACCTGCACTTCGATCCGGTGCTGCGCGAAGGCTACCGGCAGATCCAGCCCCTGGAGACCGATCTGCAACAGGCTCAGGCCGACATCCTCTGGGCCGAACACCTGACCTGGGTGTTCCCCATCTGGTGGGGCGGGATTCCGGCCCTGATGAAGGGTTTTCTCGACCGCGTACTGCTGCCGGGCTTCGCCTTCAAGTACCGCCCCGGCAAGGCCTTTCCCGAGCAACTGCTCAAGGGCCGCACCGCCCACCTGCTGGTGACCATGGACACCCCGCCCTGGTATTTCCGCTGGTTCTATCGCATGCCCGGCTTGCAGCAGATGCGCCGCACCACCCTGGCCTTCTGTGGCATCAAGCCGCTGCGCACCTTGACCTTTGGCCCGGTGCTGGACGCCAGTGAAGAGCGCAAGGCCGATTGGCTGATGCAGGCGCAGTACCTTGCCAGGCTGTGAATCCGCCGGATAATGCGCAACGCCGTCCACCGCCCGCAACCGGTACTGAACAAGGAGTTTTCATGTACATCGGCCAAGCCGCGCAACTGTCCGGGACCACAGTCAAGAGCATCCGCCATTACGAAGCCATCGGCCTGCTGCCGGCCGCGCCGCGCCAGGGCCGCTATCGGTTGTATGACGCCCAGAGCGTCGAACAGCTGATGTTCATCAAGTGCGCCCAGCAGCTGGGTTTCAAGCTCAAGGAATTGCAGCAGGTGTTCGCCACGCACGCGGGCCAGGCGTTCCCCTGGGATCGGGCCCAGGCCGCCCTGGCGCAAAAGAGGCGCGAGCTGCAACAACAGATCGATGACTTGCAGCAGTTGCAGAGCCGGCTCGAAGTCTTCGAGACCAGCCTGCAACAGGCTCGCGAGGAGTGCCCCCTGGGCAGCCTCTAGCGGGTCGTTGAGAAAGGAGCAGAAAAGTGCATTCCGATAGAAAACTCAATTAATTAGTGACGCCAATCAGGCTCAGCGGCTCGCACGAACAAGTACGCTGGCACCGTCCAGACCTCCGGACTCGCTCCACCAGCTCCGCCCTCAGACTTTCGGATGCAACTTGGGGCACCAAACCAAGCTGCGATGTGTTCCTCGGGGACATTTGGGTCCCCCTCAATGCCGACCACGACCGCAAGAAGGCCGTCTAGCTCGACTAAGTCACCACGTTGCCAATTTGTCATGCGCAGCACCTTTGAAGGCTTTCGATTTTCAAGTCAGCTCGTTCGTCGCAAGCGCGACACTCACCACAACTCAAGTAGGGGATGGCTGCCACCAACCAGCGATTGCGCCCAGGCGGATCACATTGTAAGCCGCTAAGGCCCAGGTGACCCAGCGTCGCAAGGTGGCGAGACCTAACCACCCTCCTTAGTCGCTCACTACGCACGCTATACACAACCTGCACCCGCGATGCCCGGAGAATCCGCTCAGACGGAATCGACGGCCACCCAGCGTCCGCATAGCGGGTGTCCAGCAGATCGCTCAGCTCGCGGAGAATCGTATCGACCAAGATGCGAAGCCTACGAATGGGGTGATCGGCCGGTACACCGGCCTCCACCGATACGTACGAGCTATACGTACGAGAGCAGGCCAAGCTGCTGGACATCCGGGAGGCGTGGCCTCAGACCTCGGACAGTCCGGCGACCGTCCTGGGCTTACGGAAGCACAGGTAGTAGACCAGGGTCAGCAACAGCAGGAAGGGCACGCCGAACACCAGGGTCATCTTGAACGCCTCGGTGAAGAAGGTGGTGATCATCACCGCTCCCATCAGTACCAGCCCCAGCAGGGTGCTGTAGGGAAACAGACGCATGCGAAACGACAGTTGCTGTTCACCCTGACGCTGGTGATAACGGCGGAAGCAGTAGTGGGTGAGGAAGATCATGAACCAGGTGAAGATCGCGCCGAACATCGAGATCGCCATCATCAGAACGAATGAGCTCTCCGGGTACAGCACGTTGATCAGGGTCGCCAGGGCGATACCGGAGCTGGACAGCAGCAAGGCATTCAGCGGAATCCCGGTCTTGCTCAGGGCGCCCATGGACTTTGGCGCAAAGCCGGCGCGGGACAGGCTGAACATCATCCGCGTGGTGATGTAGAGCTGGCTGTTCATCGCCGACAGGGCCGCGATCAGGATCACGAAGTTCATCACCCCGGTGGCTCCGGGAATACCGATAGTCTGCATCACCGTAACGAACGGGCTCTGGGCCTTGCCCGCCTGGACCCAGGGCACGATGGCCAGCATCAGAGCCAGGGTCAGCAGGTAAAACACCACCAGCCGCACGATGGTGGCGCGAAACGCCTGCTTCACCGCACGTTGCGGGTCCTTGGCCTCCCCTGCCGCCACCGCGATCATTTCCACGCTCAGGTAACTGAAGATCGACACGATCACCGCGATCCACATGCCTTCGAAACCATTGGGAAAGAAGCCGCCGTGGGCAGTGTAGTTGTGCACGCCGTAGTCAGGATTGCCGGAGCCGAACACCACGTACACCGCCAGGAGGATGAAACCGACGATGGCGGCGATCTTGATGGTAGAGAACCAGTATTCGAAGTTGCCGAAGGTCTTCACGCTGATGGCGTTGAGCAGCACCAGTACGCTGGAGAAGGAAACGATCCACACCCATTCCGGGACGTTGGCGAACCAGTACTTCATGTACATGGCAATGGCCGTGACCTCGGCGCCCACCGCCAGCACGATGGCCGCCCAATAGGCATAGCGCACCAGGAACCCGGCCAGGGGACTGATGTAGAACTCGGCATAGGCGCCGAAGGAACCGGAGGTGGAATGGGCCACGGTCATTTCCGCCAGGCAGCCCATCAGCAGCAGGGTGATCAGCGCGCCGATGGCGTAGCTCAACAGCACGCTGGGGCCGGCATAGCCGATGGCGTAGGCACTGCCCATGAACAGGCCGGTGCCGATGGCCCCGCCAATGGCGATCATGCTCATCTGGCCGGCGGTCAGCTGACGCCTGAGGCCGTGCTCGCGATTGGAAATCGCTTCGAAACCCTTGTTGGAGGTGGTCACTTTGAGTGCCTCTTTATTGTTGTGTGCACGTATGAACGATGTGACGGCCCATCCTTGTGCCGCTTGTCCTGATCACCGCAGGCTGCGGCGACCAGGAAGCAGGAGCCCGGTCAGGTCACGCTGTGACGCACCTGGAATTGCGCCTGGGCCCAGGTTTTTTCATCGAGGATTTCACCGAGGATCTGCACCGCTTCCCAGACCTCACTGAAGCGGGTGTAGAGCGGGGTGAAGCCGAAACGCATGATCCGCGGCTCGCGATAATCGCCAATCACACCACGGGCAATCAGGGCCTGGATCACTGCGTAGCCTTCGGGGTGTTCGAAGCTCACGTGGCTGCCGCGCTTGGCGTGATCCCGCGGAGTCACCAGCTTCAGGTCATGGCCGGCGCAACGCTGTTCCACCAGTTCGATGAACAGGTCGGTCAGGGCCAGGGACTTGCGCCGCAGGCTCTGGATATCGGTCTGTTCGAAGATTTCCAGGCCGCACTCGACCATGGCCAGGGAGGTGATTGGCTGGGTGCCGCACAGGTAGCGGGCAATGCCGTTGCTGGGCTCGTAATGGGTGGCCATGTCGAACTGCCGGGCATGGCCGAACCAGCCGGACAGTGGCTGGGTCACCAGATTGCACAGGGCAGGAGCGACCCAGGCGAAGGCTTGCGAACCCGGACCGCCATTGAGGTATTTGTAGGTGCAGCCGATGGCGTAGTCGGCGCCGCTGCGGTTCAACTCCACCGGCACCGCGCCCGCCGAGTGGGCCAGGTCCCAGAGGCTCAGGGCGCCGGCTTCGTGGATCAGCCCGGTGACGGCCTGCATGTCGTGCATGTAGCCGGTCTTGTAGTTGACGTGGGTGAGCATCACCACCGCCGTGTCCTGGTCGATCGCCGCCGGCAGTTGTTCCGGGCTGTCTACCAGGCGCAGGGAGTAGCCCTGCTGGAGCATCCGGGTCAGGCCTTCGGCGATGTACAGATCGGTGGGAAAGTTGCTGCTTTCGGAAACGATCACCCGCCGCTCGGGGGCGCGCTCGGCCTGCACCTGCAGGGCGGCGCTGAGGACCTTGAACAGGTTGATGGAGGTGGTGTCGGTGATCACCACTTCGCCGCTACCGGCGCCGATCAATGGGGCCAGGCGGTCCCCCAGGCGCTGGGGCAGGTCGCGCCAGCCGGCGCTGTTCCAGCTGCGGATCAGGCCGTCGCCCCACTCCTGCTCTATCACTTGCCGGGCCCGTTCCAGGGAGGCCACAGGGCGAGCACCCAGGGAGTTGCCGTCGAGGTAGATCACGCCTTCGGGCAAGGCGAACTGTTGGCGCAACGGCGCCAGTGGGTCCTGTTCATCGAGACGCAGGCAGTGGTTTTTATCGATCATTGGAAGTCCTGTCTTGGTCAATGTCATGCCCGCCTTGCGTGGGCCGGGCACGGGGTCTGGGCAACCCGCAAACTCAGGAAATAATGGACGAAGCCGCGGAGAATTTTCGTGCAAAGTGCAGCGCGTTACCGTACTACTCTCGAATAAAATTCTAATCCTCCAATAAAAAACGCGGATTTATGCCAGCCATGACCCTCGACTCCACCGACCTGCGCATCCTGCACTTCCTGCAACAGGATGGGCGTATCAGCAATCAGGAACTGGCGGAGAAAGTCGCCCTTTCACCCTCCGCCTGCCTGCGCCGCCTGCGCATGCTCGAAGGCGACGGCATCATCAGCGGCTACCGCGCTCAGCTCAACGCCGAGCGCCTGGGGATCGAGCTGGAAGCCATCGTCCATGTGTCCCTGCGCCAGGACGTGGAAGGCTGGCACGAGACGTTTATCAGCAAGGTCCAGCAATGGCCGGAAGTGGTCGCCGCCTACGTGATCACTGGCGCCAGCAACTACGTGCTGCGCATCCGGGCGCGCAACCTCAAGCACTTCTCGGATTTCATCGTCAATCACCTGAACCGCGCGTCCGGGGTCACCGACATCCGCTCGGAAATCGTCTTGCAGAAGATCAAGGAACAGGACGGCCTGCTGGATCTGGTGCTGCGCAAGTAGCCCGTCCTAGGGTCTGTACGAAAACTCGCCGAGCAAAGATCAGGCAAGGCAAAAACAGGCGAGGAACGGCCGGGGTCGCGTTCGACTTTAGGGGCCTAAATGAGCATTTCGATCGGACTCGCGCACGAGCCTGTTTCTACGTAGCGCCGAAGGCGCGCAGTGCGCAGTCTGATCGAAGTGCAGGTAGTTTTCGTACAGAGCCTAGAACCCCACCGGGCGCCGCGCCTGGTGGCGCTGGGCCGTGGCGCTCGGCGCCTCGTCGAACAGCTTGCGGTACTCCGCGGAAAACCGCCCCAGGTGGGTAAAACCCCAGGCCAGGGCAATCTCGGAAATATTGCGCGCCGCGCCGCGTTCGAGAATGTCCTGGCGCACGCCATTGAGCCGATGGCGCTTGAGATAGGCCATGGGCGACAGGGCGAAGTACTTGCGAAAGGCCTCGAACAATTTGAAGCGCGAAACGCCGGCGGCGGCTTCCAGGTCCTCCAGATGCACCGCCTCCCGGGCATGCTCGTGCAGGTACTGGCGGGCACGCACCAGGTAATGCGGCAGCTTGACCCCGAGCATCGCCCGCAACTCCGTGGAGTAGTTGTTGGGCTGGGCCAGGATCAGGCCCTTGATCAGGGAGCTTTCGATTTCCCGGGTGAAGGCCAGTTGCTCGTAGAGCTCGTTGCCCTGGGCCAGTTCGCCAATGAAGTGATGGGCCATGCGCCACCAGGCCGCGGCGGCGCCATGCAGTGCATCCATGGCCGGTTCGAAGCGCAGCGGCTGCTGCACCGGACGTTGCAGCAAGGTTTCCAGGGCCTCGCTCATGGCCGGCCGGGAGATCACCACCTGCAACTTGCGGCAGTCTCCGGAGATGGCCAGTACCTGGCTTTCGTTGGGGGCAATGATCACTCCCTGGCCACGATCCGAGCGCAGCAGGCGGCCGTCCTTGCTCAGCTCCTGCTCGCCGCACAGGGGCAGGCTCAGGCTGTAGCTGCTGAAGCGCTCGGTGTCCTCGATATCCACCACCACATCGGTGCCGTACTCGATGATGCCCAGGGTCGTGGAGCGCGACCTGAGCACATTGGCACTGTGGTGAAAACGGATGCGTTCGGGGTTCGCGGTTTCCAGACGGTGGGGGCCGCAGATGCCCGCCATCCAGTTCCTGGCCCCTTCGAGGTCATAACGATCGATCCGAATCTCGCGAAACAGCCCATCAGCCTTGCTATTCATCACGGCGCACCCACGGCAATTTTATTCAGCGCGCTCTGACGGCGCGTCTTGTGTGACAGGGCAAGTTTTGCGCCAGCCGACGATGCTGCCAACCCAGTGGATAGCAATCGCCAACTAAGTGGATAACCCCGCCCCCTCGTCCTCTTTGGCAGGACTCACAGTAGCCGATCAGCGCCCCGCGATGCAGCCGTCGATCGCTTATCCGCACGATTGTGGGTAGAGGCTACCCAGGCAATTTTGTGGATGGCCTTGGCCGACTAAGCGGATAGCCACCGGCGCCCTGCACTCTCTCTAATGACGGCACCCGATTGGTCTGAATAAAAAAGGTACCGACTCATGAGTGGTGCAAGAAACGTCGAGCAGTGGCAAGACTTCATCCACAGCTGCCTGGATTTTCGCCCCGCGGACGGGGTGTTCCGGATCGCCCGGGAGATGTTCACCGAACCCGAGCTGTTCGATCTGGAGATGGAGCTGATCTTCGAAAAGAACTGGATCTACGCCTGTCACGAAAGCGAACTGCCCAACAATCACGACTTCATCACGATGCGTGCCGGGCGCCAGCCGATGATCATCACCCGTGACGGCGAAGGCCGGCTCAATGCCCTGATCAACGCCTGCCAGCACCGCGGCACTACCCTGACCCGGGTAGGCAAGGGCAACCAGTCGACCTTCACCTGCCCGTTCCACGCCTGGTGCTACAAGAGCGACGGGCGCCTGGTGAAGGTCAAGGCGCCGGGGGAATACGACGAGGGTTTCGACAAGGCCACCCGTGGCCTGAAGAAGGCCCGCATCGACAGCTACAAGGGCTTTGTCTTCATCAGCCTGGACGTGGCTGCCGACAATTCCCTGGAAGACTTCCTCGGCGATGCACGGATCTTCTTCGACATGATGGTCGCCCAGTCCCCCGACGGTGAACTGGAGGTGCTGCCGGGCAAGTCGGCCTACACCTACGACGGCAACTGGAAGCTGCAGAACGAGAACGGTCTGGACGGTTATCACGTCAGCACCGTGCACTACAACTACGTGGCCACGGTGCAGCACCGCCAGCAGGTCAACAGCGACAACGGCACCGGCAGCAGCGCCACCCTGGACTACAGCAAGCTGGGCGCCGGCGACGCCAGCACCGACGACGGCTGGTTCGCCTTCAACAACGGCCACAGCGTGCTGTTCAGCGAGATGCCCAACCCGGCCGTGCGTTCCGGTTACGCCAGCATCATGCCGCGCCTGGTGGAAGAACACGGCCAGGCCAAGGCCGAGTGGATGATGCACCGCCTGCGCAACCTGAACATCTACCCGAGCCTGTTCTTTCTTGACCAGATCAGCTCGCAGTTGCGGATCATCCGCCCCATTGCCTGGAACAAGACCGAGATCATCAGCCAGTGCATCGGGGTCAAGGGCGAGAGCGACGCCGACCGGGAAAACCGCATCCGCCAGTTCGAGGATTTCTTCAACGTTTCGGGCATGGGCACGCCGGACGACCTGGTGGAATTTCGCGAAGCCCAGCGCGGTTTCCAGGGGCGCCTGGAGCGCTGGAGCGATGTCTCGCGCGGCCATCACCGCTGGGTCAGCGGGCCCACCGCCAACAGCGAGAACCTGGGCATCCAGCCGGCCATGACCGGCACCGAAATCACCCATGAGGGGCTGTACGTCAACCAGCACCGGAACTGGCAGAAGTTCCTCCTCGACGGCCTGCAGCGCCAGCCCCTGAAACTGCGTGAGGTGTAAGCATGAATGCGCAATTGCAGTACCAGATCGAGCAATTCTTCTATCGCAAGTCCGAACTCTGCGACGCCCAGGACTGGGACGCCTACCTGCAGCTGTTCGCCGTGGACAGCGAGTTCCACCTGCCGCAATGGGACTCGGAACACGTCTACACCCAGGACCCGAAGCGCGAGATGTCACTGATCTACTACGCCAACCGGTCGGGGCTGGAGGACCGGGTATTCCGCCTGCGCACCGGCAAGGCGGCCTCGACCATTCCCATGCCGCGCACCCTGCACATGGTCAGCAACCTGCGGATCGTCGAGGGCGACAACGGCCATCTGCAGGTGCGCCTGAACTGGCACACGCTGTTCTATCGCCTAGCCACCTCCGAGGACTTCTATGGCCACGCCACCTACGACCTCAAGCCCCACGGCGACAGCTGGCTGATCCAGCGCAAGCACGTGCTGCTGCTCAACGACACGATCAACTCGGTGCTCGATTTCTACCACCTCTGACTCGACGGACATTTCTTCATGACGCACAAGGTCGCGTTCAGCTTTGCCGACGGCAAGACCCTGTTCTTCCCGGTCAAGGCCAATGAAATATTGCTCGACGCCGCCCTGCGCAACGGCATCAAGATCCCCCTGGACTGCCGCGAAGGGGTCTGCGGCACCTGCCAGGGCCGTTGCGAGTCGGGCCAGTACAGCCAGGACTATGTGGACGAGGAGGCCCTCTCGCCCCAGGACCTGGCGCAACGCAAGATGCTCACCTGCCAGACCCGGGTGCAGTCGGATGCGGCGTTCTACTTCGACTTCGATTCCAGCCTGTGCCACAGCGCCGATCCGCTGCAGCGCACAGGCTCGGTGATCGATGTGCGCCAAGTGTCGGACAGCACCGCCATCCTCCACCTGGACCTGGGCAGCAGCGAGGCACCGCTGGAGTTTCTCCCCGGCCAGTACGCGCGCCTGCGAATTCCTGGCACCGACAGCAGCCGGGCCTACTCCTTCGCCAACCGGCCGGGGGCGGACAACCAGTTGCAGTTCCTGATCCGCCTGCTACCCGACGGGGTGATGAGCAACTACATCCGCGAGCGTTGCCTGGTGGGCGACAGCATTGCGCTGGAGGCGCCGCTGGGGGCCTTTTACCTGCGCCAGATCAGCCGTCCGCTGGTGCTAGTGGCCGGCGGCACCGGACTGTCGGCGCTATTGGCGATGCTCGAACAGATCGTCGAGCAGGGCTGCCAGCAACCACTGCATCTGTACTACGGCGTGCGCCACAGTGCCGATCTGTGCGAACTGGAGCGTATCCAGGCACTGGGCGAGCGCTTGCCGGCGTTTCGCTTCACCCCGGTAATCAGCGACACCGACCCGGATTGGTCGGGCAAGCGCGGCTACATCACCGAGCACCTGGACAGCAGCGAACTGCGGGACAACGACACTGACCTGTACGTTTGCGGGCCGCCACCGATGGTCGATTCGATCCGGATCTGGCTGCAAGAACAGCAACTTAACCGCGTTCAGCTGTATTACGAGCGGTTTACCGAGAGTAATATCTGATTCCGTCAGCATTCAGCCGCGATCGGTCCTGTTCAGCCTGGGATCGGTCCTGATAACAACTAGAAGAGAGCGCAATTTAGTGGATCAGACCTTGAAGCAAGGTGAACTCAAGCGTGGCTTGAAGAACCGCCATATTCAGTTGATCGCCCTGGGCGGGGCGATCGGCACCGGACTCTTCCTCGGCTCGGCCGGGGTGCTCAAGTCCGCCGGACCTTCGATGATCCTCGGCTATGCGATTGCCGGTTTCATTGCCTTCCTGATCATGCGCCAGCTGGGGGAAATGATCGTCGAGGAGCCAGTGGCCGGTTCTTTCAGCCACTTCGCCCACAAGTACTGGGGCGGTTACTTCGGCTTTCTCGCGGGCTGGAACTACTGGGTGCTGTATGTCCTGGTGGGCATGGCCGAGCTCACCGCGGTGGGCAAGTACGTGCAGTTCTGGTGGCCGGAAATTCCCACCTGGGTCAGCGCCGCGGTGTTCTTCGTGCTGGTCAACCTGATCAACATGATGAACGTGAAGTTCTTCGGTGAAGCCGAGTTCTGGTTCGCCATCATCAAGGTGGTGGCCATCGTCGGCATGATCGTCCTCGGCTGCTACATGCTGTTCAGCGGCAGCGGCGGCAGCCAGGCGTCGGTGAGCAATCTCTGGTCCCACGGCGGTTTCTTCCCCAATGGCGGCACCGGCCTGCTGATGGCCATGGCCTTCATCATGTTCTCCTTCGGCGGCCTGGAACTGGTGGGCATCACCGCCGCCGAAGCCGCGGAACCGCGCAAAGTGATCCCCAAGGCCATCAATCAGGTGGTGTACCGGGTGCTGATCTTCTACGTCGGCGCCCTGGCGGTACTGCTGTCGCTGTATCCATGGGATGAACTGCTGGTGAGCCTCAACGCCGGCGGCGACGCCTACAGCAGCAGCCCTTTCGTGAAGATCTTCTCGCTGATCGGCAGTGATGCGGCGGCGCAGATCCTCAACTTCGTGGTCCTGACCGCGGCGCTGTCGGTGTACAACAGCGGCGTGTACTGCAACAGCCGCATGCTCTACGGCCTGGCCGAACAGGGCGATGCACCCAAGGCGCTGATGAAACTCAACAAGCAAGGCGTGCCGATTCTGGCCCTGGGCATTTCCGCGCTGATCACCCTGCTCTGCGTACTGGTCAACTACCTGGCGCCCCACGAAGCACTGGAGCTGCTGTTTGCCCTGGTGGTGGCGGCACTGATGATCAACTGGGCACTGATCAGCCTGACCCACCTGCGCTTTCGCAAGGCCATGGCCGAGCAAGGCGTGGTGCCGTCGTTCAAGGCCTTCTGGTCGCCACTGAGCAACTACCTGTGCCTGGCGTTCATGGTGATGATCGTCGGCGTGATGTGGATGATCCCGGGCATTCGCGCCTCGGTGTATGCGATTCCGGTGTGGGTCCTGGTGATCTGGGGCTTCTATCGCCTGAGTCATGCCCGCAAGGCCGGGCAGCCCGCCCTGCACTAAGGCTCAGGGTTGCAACACCCCCAAAGCCCGGCCTGATCAAGGTCGGGCTTTTTTGTCGACGGCTCAAAAGCGGTCTGCCAATTACGGCAAATGCGGCCTGAAACAACAGTCCGCCCCCTATCTAGAATCGACTCCCTCCCGGCACATGAGCCAGGGAGCCTGTTCCTCGATGGAGAGCGGCTTATGAACAGAACTGCAGCAAGCCTGCGCTGGACCGATGTTTTCTCGCCCACCGTGGCGGCGCTGATTTCAGTGCTGGTGAACTACGGCGGGACCTTTGTCCTGGTGTTCCAGGCTGCCGAACTGGCGCGGCTGTCACCGGCCCAGACGGCCTCCTGGGTCTGGGCGGTGTCGGTGGGCGTGGGCCTGACCGGGCTGTGGCTGAGCCTGCGTTACAAGGCACCGATCATCACCGCCTGGTCCACCCCCGGCGCGGCGTTCCTGGCCACCGTGATGCCGTTCACGCCCTATGCCGAGGTGATCGGTGCCTACCTGATCTCGGCCCTGGGCTTCATTGTTCTGGGCGGGTCCGGGGCCTTCGACAAACTGGTGCGGATGATCCCCAAGGGCATCGCCGCCGGCCTGCTGGCGGGCATCCTGTTGCAGTTCGGGATCAATGCTTTTGGCGGCGCCAGTGCCGATCCGCTGCTGGTGATCGTGCTGCTGGTGTCCTACGCCTTGCTGCGGCGTTTCACCTCGCGCTTTGCCGTGGTGGGCATCCTGGTCATCGGCCTGGGGCTGCTCATCGCTCAGCAGCGGATCGACTTTTCTGCCGTGCACTTGAGCCTGGCAGTACCGGTATTCACCGCGCCGCAGTTCTCCCTGCAAGCCTTGCTCGGAGTGGCGTTGCCGCTGTTCGTCATCACCCTCACCGGCCAGTACATGCCCGGGATGCTGGTGCTGCGCAATGACGGCTACAGCACCAGCGCCAACCCACTGCTCACGGTCACCGGCCTGGGTTCGCTGCTGATGGCACCGTTCGGCGCCCACGCCTTCAACGTGGCGGCGATCACCGCGGCGATCTGTACCGGCGAGGACGCGCACCCGGACCCGAAAAAGCGCTACATCGCCGGCATTGCCTGCGGGGTGTTCTACATCCTCGTGGGAACCTTCGGCGTGACCCTGGCGACCCTGTTCACGGTGCTGCCCAAGGCCTTTGTCACCACCCTGGCGGGCCTGGCGCTGTTGGGAGCCATCGGCGGCAGCCTGGCTAATGCCATGGCCGACGGAGCAACCCGGGAAACGGCGCTGATCACCTTCCTCGCCACCGCGGCCAACGTCACCCTGCTCGGGGTCGGCGGCGCCTTCTGGGGACTGGTGGCCGGCTTGACCGTGCACCTGCTGATCCATGGCCGGGTCAATCTGCTGGCCGCCCGTGCCGCCAAACCCTGAAGGCCAGCGTCTGACTAGGCCTTTCTCAGGGCCTGGGCCAGGCGCGCCATGGTCGCTTCGATCTCATGGCCACTCAACGAGGCGTAGCCCAACAACCAGCCTTGCTGCTTCTGCTCACCGGCATAGAGCCGGCTGAGCCCCGGCAACTGGATACCGGCCCTGGCGGCTCGTTGCTGGGTCAACGCTTCGCTCCAGCCGGGCTCCAGCAGGCAAGGAATCTGCAACCCGCCCGGTGGCGGCAAGGCCACGGCAATGCCCTGCAAATGCCGCCCGATGGCATCGAGCATGGCTTGCCGACGTCCGGCGTACAGCTTGCGCATGGCCCGCACATGGGCGTTGTAGTGCCCCTCTTCCATGAACCGCGCCAGGGTCAGCTGGAGGATCTGCGGCGTGTGCCCGTCGATGATGCTGCGGGCAGCACTGAAGGCGCTCACCAGCTCGCAGGGCAAGGCCATGTAACCCATGCGCAGGCCCGGGTAGAGGGTCTTGCTGAAGGTGCCGATGTAGAGGGTGCGCTGATACGGGTCCAGGCCCTGGACACAGGCGGTGGGTAAACCGTCGTAGTGGAACTCGCTGTCGTAATCGTCCTCGATGATCCATTTCTCCTGCTCGGCGGCCCAACGGGTCAGTTCCAGGCGACGCTCCAGGGACAAGGTGGCGCCCGTGGGGTACTGATGGGACGGCGTCACATAGACACAGCGGGCGCCACTGCGGTCGGCCCGCAGCAAGTCGGTACGAATGCCCTGGCTGTCGACATCAATGGGCACGATCCGCGCCTCGGCGGCCTCGAATGCCTTGCGTGCGCCGAAGTAGCCCGGGTTCTCCAGCAGGATCGGCTTGCCAGCGTCTACCAGCAGTTGCGCGCACAGAAACAGCGCCTGGCGGGTACTGCTCAGCACCAGGATCTGCTCGGGCTGCACCTTGGCTCCGCGTTCCAGGTTCAGGTAGGCGGCAATGGCCTTGCGCAGGGGGAGTGCGCCCTGGGGATCGCCATGCAGCAGTACATTGGCGCGGTAATCCTTCAACGCCTGGCGTTGCAGGCGTTCCCAGACGTCCAGCGGGAAGCTGCGGGTTTCCGGCAGTCCGGTAGCAAAGGCGGTGACGGCCTGCTGATCGCTGACGCCGCCCCTTTGCAACAGCAGCGCGCCGCGCCGGCTCAAGCCCGCCCCAGGCTCTGGGCTGTGCCCCGGCGGCCCCTGCAACTGCTGGCGGCGGCGGGCCGAGCCGCGCAACTGAGCACCGATGGTTTCACAGACATAACTCCCCGAGCCTTCGCGACGCTGGATAAAACCGTCGCGCTGCAACTGCACATAGGCGTTCTCCACGGTGTCCCGGGATACCGCCAGCGACTTGGCCAGGGCCCGACTGGCCGGCAGTTTCAACCCGGGGCCCAGGGCGCCGTCGAGGATCAGGCCACGCAAGGCCCGCTGAATGCGCTGGTGCAGGTCCAGGGGCGCGAACTCAGGGTCGCTGAGCCGCATCTTCAGGGTTTCAAGCTCGAAGGTTCGGGACATGTGGTCTGCCTGGTCAGATGAAAGTGGCGCATAAATGGCGGCCACTTTATCGGTACAACGACTCTCGTGTCAGCCGCTGCAACCTTCGCAACCGGCGAACGAAGAATGTGGCAATAGGCAAGCCCAACAAAAACGGCGCGTCCCCAGGTGAGGGCGCGCCGTTTTGGCTTAAGTGAACAGAACGATCAGAGCGAGGATCGAACCCGCCACAGTTCGGGGAACAGCACGGTGTCGAGCATCTTGCGCAGGTAGCCCACGCCTTCGGTGCCGCCGGTGCCGGGCTGGAAGCCGATGATGCGCTCCACGGTGGTTACATGACGGAAGCGCCACTGGCGGAAGGAATCCTCCAGGTCGATGAACTTTTCCGCCAACTGATACAGGTCCCAATAGGCTGAAGGGTTGGCGTAGACCTCGCGCCAGGCCGCTTCCACCGAAGGGTCATGCTGAGTCGTGGTGGTGCTGTTCAGCGCCAGGCGCGCCGGGTCGATGCTCAAGCCGCTGCGGGCCATCAGGGCAATCGCTTCGTCATACATGGACGGAGTGGCAATCGACGCTTCCAGGGATTGCAGCAGCTCGGGACGGTGGGCGTGGGGCCGCAGCAGCGCCGCGCTCTTGTTGCCGAGGATGAATTCGATTTCCCGATACTGGAACGACTGGAAACCCGAGGACTGGCCCAGGTACGGGCGGATCGACTTGTACTCGGACGGCGTCATGGTGGCCAGCACCGCCCAGGCATGCACCAGTTGGTCGAAGATCCGCGAGACCCGCGCCAGCATCTTGAACGCCGGGGGCAACTGGCCCTGGCGCACCTGCTCGCGGGCGGCCTTGAGCTCGTGCAGCATCAGCTTCATCCACAGCTCCGAGGTCTGGTGCTGGATGATGAAGAGCATCTCGTTGTGGTCCGGCGACAGCGGATGCTGGGCGCTGAGGATGCGCCCCAGGTCCAAGTAGTCGCCGTAGCTCATGGAATCGGAGAAATTCAGCTCGGCGTTATGCCATTCATCCGGTGGGTTGCTTGAAAAAGGACATTGGCTCATGGCGTGGGCTCCTCGCCTCAGGCAGCGGTTACCACCCGCAGGCTGTGCAACCCGGGGCGGGATGCACAACGGCGCGGACGGCCAGCTGTGTATTTATTGTAGGAATCAATCGGCCAGGGGACGTAGGATCGCCCGTACCGGACTGGCGTCCAGATGGGCGAAGCGCAGTGGCAGGGCAATCAGTTCGTAGTCGCCTTCGGCAACCTCATCCAGCACCACGCCCTCGAGGATCGCCATGCCATGGCGGGCCACGGTGTTGTGGGCATCCATGGTCTTGGATTGCTGGGGATCGAGGGACGGGGTATCGATGCCGATCAGGCGCACGCCGAGGCTGGCCAGCAGCTCGACAGTGGCTGGAGCAACGGCGGTAAAGTCCGGGTCCCAGGCACTCAGCGGAGCCTGTGGATAAGTGCGCAGCAACACTCGCGCAGGCAGGTTGTCCAGGCGCCCGAGCAAGGCTTCGGGCTGCACCAGGGCGCCACTGTCCAGGCAATGCAGGACCCGGCACGGGCCCATGTAGACATCCAGCGGCACTTCGCCGATGGGCAGGCCATCCGGCCGGTAATGCAGGGGCGCATCGACATGGGCGCCGGTGTGGGGCGACAGGGTCACCCGCCCGACATTCACCGGGCACTCGGGCCCGAACTGCCAGACGCGCTCCTCCTGGAACGGCGTGTCCCCCGGCCAGGTCGGGGTCGCGGTACTCAAAGGCGGGCTGATATCCCACCAGCGTGGTGTATTTTCCATTCGTGCGGCTCTCGGTCACTCCGGACTGAATGATACGAGCGATACCGGTAAAGATTCTTGCGAAATAACTCGGGCATCGTCAGATATTTCGCAAATCCTGCTAAAAAACCGCCCTTTGTCGAGGGAATGTTTCAACCGTCAGCCGCCCGTTATCCGCAACCGATAGCGGCCCTCGCATTGCGCTTCTGGATACCCCGAGGTCGAGAACAGACATCCCCCTGAACGTCGGGCGCTATAGGGTGCGTCTTCAGTTCTCTGCCCGCTAGGAGCACAGCATGTCGCAACCCATTACCGTTCTGCGCGATACCCATCCGCTGCCCGTCCTCGACGCCTGCAAATGGGAAAAACTCGAGGGCGATCCCCACACCGTCAACCTCAACGCCTACACCAGCGAGGACGGCAGCAAGATCATGGGCACCTGGATCTGCACCCCGGGCAAGTGGCGGGTGGCCTATGAGAAGTGGGAGTACTGCCATTTCCAGGAAGGGTACTGCGTGATCACCCCGGATGGCCGCGATCCCATCCACTTGCGTGCCGGCGATATCTTCGTAGTGGAACCCGGGATGAAAGGCACCTGGGAAGTGGTGGAAACCGTGCGTAAGTACTTCGTGTTTGCCTGAACCCCGCACACTCACCGGGAGCCCGCTCGACTCGGGCTCCCCTTCCGGCATTGCCACTCAACTCAACGCACCCCGCCAAATGTCTATATAATCACTGCCAAATGGCAAAGGCAGGAGTAGCACCCATGGTTGCGCTGACAGGCACCGGCATCCCCCCCAAGCGGCGGGGCAAACTGGTATTGAAAGAACAGTCTTCGGACATCCTCCTGGGTGGCCGGGCACGGTTTGACGACCGCATTTCGATCTATCGCCTGACCGAAGAAGGCATCCCCCTGACGGCGATCATCAAGTTCGTCTCCTCGGTGCCCATGCTCAAGGACGAACAGGTGCTGGCCAAGATCATCGGCCTCTCCGAACGCACCCTGCATCGGCGCCTGAAAACCCCGGACGAACCCCTGAACCCGGAGCAGAGTGCCCGCGCGGTACGTTTTGCCCAGGTGCTGGCCAAGGCCCAGGACGTCTTCGGCAGCAGTGAAGAGGCACAGGACTGGATGGCCAAGCCGGTGATGGGCCTCGACGGCCATAAACCGGTGGATCTGCTGACCAACCCCATCGGCTTCGAACTGGTGGACGAGTTCCTCACCCGCCTGGAATACGGGGTCTATCAGTGATCAGTATTCCGGGCAGCAGCGAGATTCATTTCTGGCGACTGGACGCCGCCCGGCACGCCGACAGCTGGGACAGTGGCATCGGTGCCGAGCTGTGCGGCGGTCGCTGGAACTCCAAAGGGGTCAAGGCCGTGTATGGCAGCGCCGACCCCGCCACGGCGATTCTCGAAGTGGCGGTGCACAAGGGCTTCGCCGCACTCGATAACGTGCCCCATGTCCTCACCGGCGCCCTGATCCAGGACCCGTCGGCGATCTATCGCGTGGATGAACGCAGTCTGCCCAATCCCAACTGGCTGACCCCGGGCATCCCCAGTGCCGGCCAGCAGAAATTCGCCGACCAGTTGCTGGCCGACCATCCATTCGTGCTGGTGCCCTCATCGGTGTCCCGGCACAGCTGGAACATCCTGATCAATCCGTTGCTGGCCAAAGGGCTGTATCAGGTGGTGATCCAGGAGCGCTTCGGCCTCGACACCCGTCTCAACCCTCCTGCGCACACCGCTGCCAATCGCCCGAACTGAACCCACAAAAAAGCGGGAACCTGCCCGACGCAGATTCCCGCAAATGCCCCTGTTGAAGGGGCTGTGTTCGAAGAGTTGATGCAAGCATCGAGGCGAGGGCGCTCGCCCCCGTCGGTTTACGATTGCGGCTTGCGGTAGCTGTTGACGATGGCCGAGAAGTCCTTGCCGCCTTCCCCACGCTGGCTCATGGCCTGATACAGCTGCTGGGCCACGGCACCCAGCACCACGGGCTGGTGAGCCTGACGGGCGGCCTCGGTGGCCAACCCCAGGTCCTTGAGCATCAGCTCGGCACCAAAGCCGCCGGTGTAGCCGCGGGATGCCGGAGCGGTTTCAATCACTCCCGGCCACGGGTTGTAGGTATCGGAACTCCAGCAACGGCCGGTGGAGCTGTTGATGATCCCCGCCAGTACTTGGGTGTCGATGCCCAGGGCATCCCCCAGGGCCATGGCTTCGCTGACGCCGATCATCGAGATCCCCAGCAGCAGGTTGTTACAGATCTTGGCGATCTGCCCGGTGCCCACTTCGCCGCAATGCACGATGTTGCGCCCCATCTGCGCCAGTACTGGTTGCAGGGTGGAGAACAGCTCGGCACTGGCGCCGACCATGAAGGTCAGGGTCCCGGCCTGTGCCCCACCGGTGCCGCCGGACACCGGCGCATCAGCCATGGCCACGCCGTGCTTGGCAGCTGCGGCGGCCACTTCGCGAGCGGTTTGCGGGTCGATGGTGCTGCAATCCACCGCCGGGACACCGCGGCCAATCCCCGCCAACACCCCGTCTTCACCCAGCCACACACTGCGCACATGGGCTGCAGCCGGGAGCATGGTGATCACCAGTTCGGCACCTTCGGCAGCCGCCTTGGGCGAGGCAGCGACGTGCCCGCCCAGTTGCGCCAACTCCGCCAACACGCTCTGGTTGAGGTCGAACAGGTTCAGCTGATGCCCGGCCTTGATCAGGTTGCGGGCCATGGGCGCGCCCATGTTGCCCAGGCCGATAAATGCAATGTTCATGTCAGGCTCCTCAACGCAGGCTGATGGTGGTATTCACACCGTCGTTGACGCTGTCATCGTCGAACCAGCGGCTGGTGACGGTCTTGGTCTGAGTGTAGAACTGCACCACTTGCTTGCCGTAGGGGCCCAGGTCACCGAGCTTGGAGCCACGGGAGCCCGTGAAGCTGAAGAACGGCACCGGCACCGGAATCGGGATGTTGATACCCACCTGGCCGACGTCGATTTCGCTCTGGAACTTGCGCGCCGCCGCGCCGCTCTGGGTGAACAGGCCGGTGCCGTTGCCGAAGGGGTTGGCGTTGACCAGGGCGATAGCCTGATCCAGGGTGTCCACCTCCAGCACCACCAGCACCGGGCCGAAGATTTCCTGGGTGTAGATCTGCATAGAGGGGGTCACCCCGGAGAACAGGGTCGGGCCGATGAAGTTGCCTTGCTCGTAACCCGGGACCTGGATGCCGCGGCCATCGAGCTCCAGCTTGGCGCCTTCTTTCACGCCGCTTTCGATCAGCTCCAGAATCCGCGCCTTGGCGCGCTTGGAGACCACCGGCCCCACATCGGTGCCGGGCTCGCTGCCGGCGTTGACCTTGAGTTTCTGCGCCAGGGCCTTGAGGTCCGGCAGCCATTGTTTCGCGGCGCCCACCAGCACCACCACCGAGGTGGCCATGCACCGCTGACCGGCAGCGCCGAAGCCGGCGCCCACCAGGGCATTGAGGGTCTGTTCGCGGTTGGCGTCGGGCAGCACCACGGCGTGGTTCTTGGCGCCCATCATCGATTGCACGCGCTTGCCGTGCTTGCCCGCCAGGTCATAGACATGGGTGCCGACCGCGGTCGAACCGACGAAGGACACGGCCTTGATGTCCTTATGGGTGCACAGCGCATCCACCACTTCCTTGCCGCCGTGCACCACGTTGAGCACACCGGCCGGCACCCCGGCTTCCACTGCCAGCTCCACCAGCAACATGGTGGACAGCGGGTCCTGCTCGGAAGGCTTGAGGACGAAGGTGTTGCCGCAGGCAATGGCCATCGGGAACATCCACAGCGGAATCATCGCCGGGAAGTTGAAGGGGGTGATCCCGGCGCACACGCCGATCGGCTGGCGCAGGGTGTAGGTGTCCACGCCGCCGGCGACGTTCTCGGCGAACTCGCCCATCTGCAGGGTGCCGATGGAGCAGGCATGCTCCACCACTTCCAGGCCGCGGAAGATGTCGCCCTCGGCGTCGGCGATGGTCTTGCCCTGCTCGGCGCTGAGGACCACGGCGATGCGTTTGGAATGCTCGCGAATCAGGGCCTGGAGCTTGAGCATGATGCGCATCCGCGCGCCGATCGGGGTCAGTTTCCAGGTCTGGAAGGCACGCTGGGCCGCGGCGATCGCGGCGTCGACTTCAGCGGTAGTGGCAAAGGGCACCTTGGCCAGCACTTCCTGGGTCGCCGGGTTGACGATGTCGTGCCATTCCTGGCTCTGGGACTGGACCCATTCACCATCGATCAGCAGTTTGACCTGTTGCAGGGTAGTGCCGTCGGGCTTGAGGGATGCGTTCATGGGGTCTCCTGACTTCTTGAGTTCTTATGCAGGGAACCAAGGCGGGCAAGCGCCTTGAAAGAGGGGCTGTCGCGAGTTGGTGTCGGACGGTTTTTGGAGTATAGATGTGCAAATACCTAATAAGAACGCACATAAAAACCGGTCCATCATGCAAAAAAACATCACCTCGCTAAGCACCCTGAACTGGGACGACCTGAAGTTTTTCCTCGAAGTGGCGCGCACCCGCAAGGCCAGCAGCGCGGCCAAACGCCTGGCGGTGGACTACACCACGGTGTCGCGGCGCATCGGTTCGCTGGAAACTGCCCTGGGCACCCTGCTGTTTGAAAAGTCTCGCACCAACGGCTTTGTTCTGACCGCCGAGGGCCAGCGCCTGCTGGGTTATGCGGAGTCCATCGAAAGCACCCTGCATATGGCGTGCGAGCAGGTCTCGGGCTCAGGCGTGGCGTTGTCCGGGCATGTGCGCATGGGCTGTACCGAAGGCTTCGGCAGCTTCTTCATCACCCCGCAGCTGAGCCATTTCCTCGATGCCTACCCGGCGATCTCGGTGGACATCCTGCCGCTGCCGCACTTCATCAGCCTGTCCAAGCGCGAGGCGGACATCGTCATTGCCCTGGAACGCCCGGAGCACGGGCCCTACGTGTGCTGCAAGCTGTGCGACTACCGCCTGCAGCTGTACGCCACCCAGGAATACCTCGACCGCCACCCGCCGATCCGCCGCCCCGGCGACCTGAGCGAGCATCAATTCATCAGCTATGTGGATGACCTGGCCTTCAGTTCCGAGCTGCTGTACCTGGCCAATGTAGTGCCCGGGGCCAGCGCCAACCTGCGCAGCACCAGCGTCATTGCCCAGTACGTGGCGGCGCAGCAGGGCCGCTCCCTGGCGATCCTGCCGTGCTTCCTGGCCGCCCAGGACCCGCGCCTGCTGCCGGTGCTACCCAAGGAGATCAACCTGACCCGGCAATTCTGGATGTACTGCCGGGAGGATCTGCGCAAGCTCAAGCGGATCACCCTGTTGTGGGATTACATCCGCGAGGTGACCGAGCAGAATCGGCCGCTGCTGATGGGGGACAGTCGCAGCATGCTGTTCGCCGCCCCCTGATCCTTAGCGGCCGCAACGACAACCGCAACGATGTGGGTCGCCGATCAGTCGGCGATCACCACGATCGACACCCGACGGTTCTCGGTGCGTCCGGCCACGGTGCTGTTGGAGGCCACTGGCTCACTGCTGCCAAGACCGCGCAACTGGATGTTTTCTTCACGCATGCCGACCTGGGTCAGCACCTTGACCACGCTCTTGGCCCGGCGCACGGACAGCTGCACGTTGTAGGCTTCCTTGCCCGAAGCGTCGGTGTGGCCATCGACCCGGACCTTCTGGATATCGACGCTGAGCAGCGCCTTGCCGATGCGCTGGACGATCTCGGTGCTGGCCTGGTTCAAGGTTTCCACATCACTGCCAAACAGCACCTTGCCCGACAGGCCGAAGGCCCAGCCTTCATCCGTCAGTTCGAAGCCCTCCTGTTTCAGTACCGCGATCTGTTTCGGGGTCAGACCTTTGGGCGGCACACTCTGGCAGCCCGCCAGGGCCAGCAGGGCCATGAATACCAGGGTGCTGAACAGTCGAACCGAACGTTGCGTCATTGAGAACAAGGGAATTAGCTCCTGTTTTGTACCTGAACGATAGGGAGCTCCGCCCCCACTGTGTGTTGCCCGCCTCGCGAACCGCGCTTGGCTTGGTACATGGCTTCATCGGCAGCGTTCAACAGGCTGCCGGGAGTCACGCCATGATCCGGGTACACGGCAATGCCGATGCTCAGCGACGTCATGATCGACAAGTTGCCAGGCAATTGAATCGGCACGTCCATGCTGTGGATGATTTTGTCAGCGATGCGTTGGGCATCTTCAAGCCGGTGCAGCGGGCTGAGCAGCACGGCGAATTCGTCGCCGCCCAGACGGGCCACCAGATCGTCTTCGCGTAGCTGCGCACGAATTCGCGTGGCCACCGCCACCAGCACCGCATCGCCGGCAGCGTGACCGAAGTTGTCGTTGATTTCCTTGAACCGGTCGCTGTCGAGAAACAGCACCGCCATACGCTCGTTGAGCTTGTTGGCACTGCGCAGAGCACGAATCAGCCGGCCCTCGAAAAACGCTCGGTTGGGCAGGCCAGTCAGACTGTCGTGACTGGCCTGGTGAGCCAGGGTTTCATTCTCGCTTTGCAGGTGGGTCTGCCAGGCTTCCAGTTCATCGAGCAGGGCATTGAAGTCGTTGCCGAGGTTGTCCAGTTCGGCGATTTCCGCAGGCGGCACCCGCTGATCGAAGGCCCGCTCGCGCCGGGCCGCGTGAGCCACTTCCGCCAGACTGCGCAAGGGCCCGGTGATCCCTCGCAGTTGCCGGCGTGCCAGGTACAGCGACATCCAGGCACTCAAGGCGGTGCACAACACGATGCCCACCAGACCACTGAGCAGAAAGCGCAGCAGGCTGCCGCCATGGCCGGTGACATTGACGCTGCCCACCTCCCGGTTCTGATGAAGGATCGGCAAGCTGATGGGCTTTTCCAGGATCGCACTGGCAACGTGCATTTCCAGATTGGTCAGCAGACCGCTTTGCGGACGTTGCCAACTGGCCAGCAGACGGCCCTGGCTGTCATAGACCTTGGCATCGGCCACCTCTTCGGTTGAGGCAATCAGGGCCAGCGCCTCGGTGGCCACCACACTGTCGTTGAACACCACGGCAGCTTCCACGGTGTAGCTGATGGACCGGGCAATCAGGTGCAGGTTGTGATCGGCATAAACCCGCAGTGCCAGGACTCCGAGGAAGGTCAGGGACAGGCTGGCCATGGAGATCGCCAGCAGGGCGACGATCAGGTGGCCGCGACCTATGACCGACCGCAGGGTGGGGCGGGCGTTGGGCTTGAACCAACTCATGGGGCCGCCGGGCGACGACGCGACAGTTGCAGCACGCTGGGATGAATCTTCACCCCGCTGCGGGCCACTGAATCCAGGTTGACCTCGAACGACACCTGGTTGTCGCTGACCCGCAGGCAGAACAGGCTGCCCACGGTGCACTGATCGCCACCCTCGCTGATGCTCAGCACGGGTTGGCCGGTCAGCGAATTGAACAGGCGGGTGCGTTCATCATTGCTCAGTTTGCCGACATAGATCGAGTCGCACTCACTGACGATTGCCGGGCTGCTGGCCAACAGGCGGCGCACCAGCACCGGACGGCCGGTAGCCTGGGTGGTGCCCTTGAGCAGATCGTCGGTGTATTCGGTCGGGCCCACCACGCACAGGCGCAGTTCTGCAGGTTCCACCGGCCAGCGAGCGTAGCTGAGGATGCCCAGCACTACTTGCGTCACCGCCTTGGCCCGCTGTTCAGCCAGGCTGGTGGAGGCTGACGATTCTGGCTGCGCAATGGCAAACAGACTGAACAGGCAAAGAATGGTCGACAGTACACACTGCCTCCACCCCAAAATGCGCTCTGTCCTGAAGACAGCCACGTCCATGCAGGGATTCTCTTTGAATTTCACGGAAATGATGCCGCAACGATAGCACAGCCCGGGAAAATGCAGCGAGCCCAGCGCCCCGAAACGGTGCTGGGTACTGGAGCGGGACATAGGCCTCAGTCCAGCTCCAGCATCAACCCGCTAAGACGCTTGACCTTACGCCGCACCGCCTCTTCAAACACCCCGGCCCGAGGCTCGATCAGGCTGAACCAATCCTTGGCCCGGGTGATACCTGTATAGATCAGTTCCTTGGTCAGCACCGGGTTCAGGGCATCGGGCAGAATCAGCGCAGTATGAGCGAACTCCGAGCCCTGGGACTTGTGCACGGTCATGGCGTAGACAGTTTCCACGTCATTGAGTCGACTCGGCAGCACCAGGCGTACCCCGCCCTGGCCATCGTTGCGCGGGAAGGCCACCCGCAGCACCTGACGCCCGGCTTGCGGCCCCTCATGTTCCGGCAGCTTGAGGGCGATGCCGATATCGCCATTCATCAGGCCCAGGCCATAGTCGTTACGGGTCATCAGCACCGGACGACCTTCGTACCATTGCTGGTCGCTGTCGATCAGGCGAGCCTTGAACAACGCCTGAGTGACCCGCAGGTTCAGTCCTTCGACGCCCCACGGCCCCTTGCGCACCGCACAGAGCAACTGGAAGCGGTCGAAGGCCTGGAGGACGTTGCGCGCCCAATCGGTCCAGCGGCGGTCTTCCAGGACGGTGTCCGCGGGCGGACGCTGGCTGCGCAGCACATTCAGGTAATGCCGATAGCCTTGTGGCCCCTCGCCGTGGCCCTCCAGCAATAGCCGCTCAAGGGCCCGGTCCTGCTCGCCCTTGAGGCTCAGGCCGTACAAGTCCGCATGGCTGCGAGCCGCCAGCAGGCGCCGCGCCTCCTCGGCCTGCTGTTGATTGACCCAGCGCGCCAGCTGGCCAATGCCACTGCCTTCGCCAAAGCGCCGGGAGTGGCGCAGCATCACCACCTGCTGCGCCAGGGGATGCTGATGCCCGGTGTCTTCCTGCAAGCCACTGGCGCCAAGGTTCTCCGCGCTGACCGCTTCCAGCCAGGCGCGAGTCTGCGGGTTGTACCAGCCGGCCTCGGCATCACGACACAGGTCACCGAGCACCGCACCCGCCTCCACCGAGGCCAGTTGATCCTTGTCTCCCAGCAACACCAGGCGTGCATGAATGGGCAAGGCGTCCAGCAGATTGGCCATCATTTCCAGGTCGATCATCGAGGCTTCGTCCACCACCAGTACATCCAGGGGCAGGCGGTTGCCGGCGTGGTGGCGGAAATGCCGGGTGCCCGGGCGATTGCCCAGCAAGCGGTGCACCGTGGTCACTTCGCTGGGGATCTTTTCCCGTACCTCGTCGGCGACTGCCAGGGACCGCACTTGCAGGCTGATGGACTCGGTGAGGCGGGCCGCGGCCTTGCCAGTGGGCGCCGCCAGACGAATGCGCAAGGGTTTGCGCGCCTCCACCGCCGGAGCCTGGAGCAATGCCAGCAGACGCACCACGGTGGTGGTTTTGCCAGTGCCGGGGCCACCGGTGATGATGCTGAAGGCGCCTCGGGTAGCCAGCGCGCAGGCGAGTTTCTGCCAATCGATGGGCCCTGCAGCCTTGGCCGGGCCAAATAGCCCGTCCAGGCGTTGGGCCAGATTCTCCGGAGTCGCCTCCGTCGACGCCAGGCGCTGGCGCAGGGCGTTGTCGATCCGCCGTTCATAGGCCCAGTAACGCCGCAGGTACAGGCGTTTTCCGGACAGCACCAACGGCCGCTGCTGGGATGCCTCGCCGTGATCCGCCGACAGGGCCACCAGCCGGCTGCCGGCCAGGACCTTGCACCAGTGAGCCCCCTCCAGATTCGCCAACACCTGGGAAGGCAGCACCGTGGCACCGCCTTGCGAATCCCCTTCCGGCGGCAGCGACAGAGCGAAATCCGGCTCCTTGAGGGTTTCGAACAGGTCCAGGCAGACGTGCCCATGACCCAACTGGTGACTGGTCAGAGCCGCGGCCATGAGCACCAACGGATCGCAGCCGGGGTCCAGCTCATGGAGGAAGCCGACGAAGGCCTTGTCCAGGGCCCGCAGCCAGCCGCGTTCGACCCAACGCTCAAGCAACAACAGCAGGTCTTCGGCGCGAGACAGGGGCGCCAGGTCAAACTGGGGCGCTGGCGGCTCGGCCAACTCGGCAAACAGATCCTGGGTCATAACAGCACTCCCTGTTCCCAGGCGGGCTCGGTCTTGGGCGGCTCGGACTGGCCCTGGAACATGCGGTCGAGGCGTTCGATCAACTGCCGTGGCGGCCGGGCAAAGTACGCGCCCTGGCTCGCGGAGCGGCTGCCGCGCAAAAACAGATACAAGGCGCCGCCGATGTGCCGATCGTAATCGTAGTCCGCCAGCCTGGCCTTCAACTGCCGGTGCAGCGCCAGCAGGTAGAGCACGTATTGCAGGTCGTAGCGGTTGTCGAGAATCGATTGTTCCATGGCCTGCTCGGTGTAGGCCGCGTCGTCCACGCCCAGCCAATTGGATTTGTAGTCGGCCACGTAAAAGCGGCCCTGATGTTCGAATGTCAGATCGATGAAGCCCTTGAACATGCCATTGAGCAGCACCGGCTCGGCGGTGACTCGAGGCGCGCCCTGGTGAGTCTGCTGGCGCACCAGCTCGTCGAGTTTGAGCACGTCGACCTTGTGGCTGGCAAACCAGAACTCCATTTCGACCCGGTACTGGGTCAGTCGCCCCAGCACCACTGGCGGTTGCCCGTCCCCCACCGGCAGGGATGCCTGCAACAAGTGCTGCAACCAATCGCTGAGGGTCGGAATCCAGCCTTGCCAGCCGCGCCGATTGCAACGGCGGGCGATGGCATCCTCGATCACCTCAGGGGCGGCGGCAAAACCCTCCTCCCCGGCCCATTCCAGCAGACCGTGGAGGAAGGTGCCGGGATTCGGGCCCCGGGGAAAACGGTGAATATCGCCACCACTGGCGGCGACTTCCCGAGGGGCCTCGGGGTCCAGCCGCTCATCGTCGAAGAGCTTCTGTGCCTGGGGATTTTCCGGCGCTTCGGTGTTGCCTGCGCCCAAGGTATCGCTGATGCGCAAGGCACTGTAGGAGGCGATCCACCAGTTCTCCGCCGCGCGTCGAATCGGCTGCAGCGGGGCCAGCAGGCTGGCGTCATTGCGCGGCGGGTAGAAGCACTGGTCATCGGCCGCAGGCAGCTCGCTGACACCGATGGCCTCACAGCCTTGCTGCAAGTCCAGGAGCCAGCGCAGCAATCCCTTGGACTCGCCCAACAGAGCACCGCCGCCAAGCAGGTAGCCCAGGGCCGACAAGTGCAGCACCGAGCTGCTGTGGTTGCCGCGCTTGAGGTCGGCCACTCCCAGCCAGCAGGCATGCTGGGCCCGGGTCAGGGCCACGTAGAGCAGACGCAGATCCTCCGCCAGGCGCTCCTCGTCGGCCTGGGCGATCAGCTCCGGCGTCGGTCGCAAACTGACCTGGGCCTTGCCGGCTGCATCGTGGTAATGCAGCGGCAGACGACTGCCATCCACCGGTTTGGTGGAGCAGATGAAGGGCAGGAACACCAAGGGGTATTCCAGGCCCTTGGACTTGTGGATGGTCACCACCTTGACCAGTTGCTCGTCGCTTTCCAGGCGTAGGATCTGCTCTTCACCGGCCTGCCCGGACAGCGCCAGATGCTCGGCCAGATGGCGAATCAGCGCCTGTTCACCGTCCAGTTCCGCAGCGTTCTGCTGCAACAATTCAGACAGGTGCAGAAGGTTGGTCAGCACCCGCTCGCCGTCGCTGCGGGCCATCAGCGCCTGGGGCAGCTGGAAGTCATGGAGCAAGCGTCGGAGCATCGGCAGCACGCCCTGGCTGCGCCAGATCGTCCGGTATCCGCGAAACTGCATGACTCGGGCTTCCCAGGCCAGTTCATCCTGGTTCAGCCGCTCCAGTTCCACCAGGGACAGGTTCAGGGTCAGGGAGGCCAGGGCGGCCCGCAGCGGGCGCTCCACATCCGGCTCGGCACAGGCCTTGAGCCACACCAGCAGGTCCCGGGCTTCCTGGGCGGCGAACACCGAGTCCTTGTCCGAGAGATACACGCTGCGCACCCCGCGGGCGGCTAGTTCGCCGCGCACCGCCTGGGCCTCCTTGCCGTCGCGGACCAGGATGGCGATATCCGCCGGCAACAACCCCTTGAGTTCCTGCTGATCGCGGGCAAAACCACTACGGCCCTGCTGACCGCCATTGAGCAGATCGACAATGGCGCTGGCACAGGCCGCGGCCTGCTGCTGGCGATACTGGGCCCCGGACAGCGGCTGCTCCGAGGGCAGTTGCCAGAAGTTCAGCGCCGGTACCGCTTGGCCATCCACCTGCAGGCGTTCCTTGCGGCCCTGAGCCGCTACCGCCAGGAAGGGCACCGGGTTCTCGCCATCCTCTTCGCGAAACAGGAAGGCCCCCTGCCCTTGCTGCCGCTGTTCGGCTTGCAGGAACACATGGTTGACCGCGCTGACCATGGCCTGGCTGGAACGGAAGTTGGTGCCCAGGGTATGTAAGCGTCCCGTGGTGGCCTGGCGGGCTCGCAGGTAGGTGTAGATGTCGGCGCCACGGAAGGCATAGATCGCTTGCTTGGGGTCGCCGATCAGGAACAGCCCGGTCTCGGGGTCGTTGGCCTCGATACGGTAGATGCTTTCGAAGATCCGGTACTGCACCGGATCGGTGTCCTGGAACTCGTCGATCAGGGCCACCGGGAACTGCTCGCGAATCAGAGTCGCCAGACGCTCGCCACCGTCGCTTTGCAGGGCGTTGTCCAGACGCAGCAACATATCGTCAAAGCCCATTTCGGCGCGGCGACGCTTCTCTTCTTCAAAACGCGCACCGACCCACTGCGCAGCATGCTGCAAGACTGCGGCGTCGGGGCTGGGCAAGGCGTCAAGGCTGGCCTTGAGTCCCGCCATGGCATCGAGCCCCGGGTGCTGCGGAGCTTCACCTTTCCAGGCTTCGCTCATCCCGTCTGGAGTCAGGCGGGTGAAGCCGGTGCCAATATCCAACTGCTCGACGGATTCGTCCTCGGCCCAGGCAATGATCTTTTCAAACCAGGGCTCGAAGAAGCGGGCCTGCATCTTGCGGCCGTCGACGCTCTTGCTGGCAACGCCTTGCAGGCAGATATCCCGCAACTCCACCGCCCATTGCCGCCAGGGTGCCTTGAGTTGTACCAGGGCTTCCCGGCGTTCCTGCAGGCAGGCTTCGATCAATTCGCTGGGGGTCTGTTCCGACGGCTCACGACGCTCGCTGCCGAACATCGCGCGTACCCGAGGCAGCAATTGGGCCGGACCGACCCAGTTGGAGCGCACCCAGTTCAGCGCATCGCCCTGCATCGGATAGCAGAACAACCGCCAGTAATCGCGCAACACCTGACCCAGCAGATCGCTGTGGTCGGTTTCCAGGGTCTGGGTAAACAGACTGCCACTGTCGAAAGCGTGCTCGCGGAGCATGCGTTGGCACCAGCTGTGAATGGTCGAGACTGCGGCCTCATCCATCCACTGCGCGGCGATGTCCAGGCGGTTGGCGCAGGCGGCCCATTGTTCGGCGGGATATTGCTCGCGCAGCTCGACGATCAGGCTGTCGGGGGCGCTGGTCTCATCACGGAAGAAGCGTGCAGCCTCCGCCAGACGGGTGCGGATGCGTTCGCGCAATTCCTTGGTGGCGGCATCGGTGAACGTCACCACCAGGATCTGCGGCGGCAGCAATTGGCGACCAAAGCCTGCGGAGTCGCCGCCGTGGCCCAGCACCAGACGCAGGTAGAGCGCGGAGATGGTGAAGGTCTTGCCGGTACCGGCACTGGCCTCGATCAGTTGGCTGCCCCGTAGCGGGAAAGCCAGGGCCAGGGGGGCTTGTTGAGTCATGAGCCGGCCTCCTCGCCGAGGGCCGAACGCCAGGGAGCGTCCAGCAGGGGCCGATAGAGTGTCTCGGCCCAGCCGCTGAAGGTTTCATCGGCAATCAGGGCGTTGTAGTCGGCGAATTGCCGAGCCAGTGCCGGGCTTTCCCGACGCTCGCCTTCACTGTTCTGGCCATCGCCATCGTAGGTCTTGCGGGCCGCGGCGGCGGCTTTGTCCGGGTCGGTCTGCCCCAGCCAGGCGAAGGCGGTCTTGACGGCCACCGGCAGTGGCTGGCGCATGCCCGATTGCCAGGCCTGCAGCAGGTTGCCGAGGATCGCCCGAGCCTGATCCTGTTCCAAAGGCGGTAGCAACAGGCTGTCATCGCTGGCCACCAACGCGGTGGTCAGGGAGTAGCCGCTGGCGCAGGCCAGCAGGTGGTTGATCCAGGGCTTGATCAGGCGGTGCCATTTGCGGGTTTTGATCGAACCTATGCCGTTGGGAATGGTGGTCACGGCCAATAGCCCGCCATCCGCCCGTTGATGCAGGTGGCTCAACCAGCCTTCCAGGCGCACGCCCTGCAATTCCAGGCTGACAGGCAATGCGCTGGTGACCGGCGTTGGCCATAGATCCAGCAGTTGCCGGTAGCGCTGCAGCAAGTCCGGCAGGGGCTCCATGAGTTCGCGCTGCAGGCATTCACCGAAACCGGCCATGGGCAACAGACCGCTGGCCTGCAGCCTTTGCGCCTGGGCCTGCAAGGCCTGATCCGGGTGCGCGGCATCGCTCAATGCAGCCTCCAGCAAGCTGTCGCTGAGGCTGTAGCGTTGCAGGGCGTCGAGGACAAAAGGCTCCTCGTCAGCCAAGGGAGCTTCCATGGCCTCGAAAAACACCTTGAGCCGTTGGCTGAAGAAGTGCCGTACCGGGTTGCGCAGAAAATCCTGCAACTGGGCCAGGCTCAAGGGTTCATCCTGTACGTAAGGCTCGAGGCGTTCGGTGGCGGCGGTTTCTGCCGGGGCCTGATGCAGTACCTGCCACTCCCGGGCGTAGCTGAACAGGACATCATTGTCATGAAAGTAGCGGGCACTGAAGGGCTGCAGCGGGTGCTCCTGGGTCAGGGCATCGAGCAGGGATTGCTGCGCGTCCGCCAGTCGCCAGCCGCCGGCCAGATGATCGCGCAACTGGCCGATCAGCACAGAGGCAGGCCGTTCGCTATTGTCGCGGATGCTGCGGCCAACCCAACTGACATAGAGTTGGTCCCGGGCCGAGAGCAAAGCTTCGAGCAGCAGGTAGCGGTCGTCTTCGCGTCGTGAACGGTCCCCGGGGCGGTAGTCGCTGCCCATCAGGTCGAAGTCCAGGGGCGGTTGCGCCCGGGGGTAGTCACCGTCATTCATGCCCAGCAGGCACACCAGCTTGAAGGGGATTGCACGCATCGGCATCAGGGTGCAGAAGTTCACGGCGCCGGCAAGGAAGCGCTGGGACAAGCGGCCCTGATCAAGGCCCGCCAGCCAGGCTTCCCGCACCACGGTCAGGGGCAACTCATCTTGCAGACCGACGGAGTCGCAGGTTTCCAGCCAGTTTTCCCGAAGGTCCTCGAGCTGGCCCAGGAGGTAGTCGTCATGTTCGGTGCTGGCCAGGAAGAACTGCTCCAGCAAGTGCTGCAGACGCTCGCCCCATTGGGCCGGCACAGCTGGCTGGGTGAGCTGCTGGTAGGCAATCTGCAGGGCATCCAGCAGTGCGACCAGGGGGCCGATCAGCGCTGCATCCAGGCCGCCGATTTCGTCATAAGGCTCAATGCCGTCGCAGGCATCGGAACGACCGACCGCGTATCCCAGGAGCATTCGTCGCAGGCCGAAACGCCAGCTGTTTTGCTCAAGCTCCTGGGGCAGCCCCAGTTCGGCACGTTGCTCGGCGTTCATGCCCCAACGGATGCCGGCACCTTCGATCCAGCGGTGCAAGGTGGGCAGGTCGGCTTCATCGACACCAAAACGCGCACGCAATGCTGGGACGTCCAGCAGGTCGAGAATCTCACTGACAGGGAAACGACTATCCGGGAGTTTGAGCAGGTGTTCGACGGCGATCAGCAACGGGTCACGACCGCGCTGGCCCTGGTCGGTGAGGGTAAAGGGGATGAAACGCCGGTCATCACGCTCCAACTGGCCGAATACCGCACGGATATGCGGGGCGTAGCTGTCGATATCGGGGACCATGACGATGACGTCGCGAGGTCGCAGGTCGGGCTCGGCGCTGAAGCGCGCCAGGAGCTGGTCGTGGAGGATTTCCACTTCGCGCTGGGCACTGTGGGCAACGTGAAAACGGATTGACTGGTCCTGCTGGAGATCGACTTCGGGCCACAGTTCGCGGGTCTCGTTGAGGGGACGCAGTTCGAGGATATCGTCCTGCAGTTGCTGGAGCATGGTGCGTGGCTGGCTGTCGCTGAACAGGTCGATGCGGCCATCGCGGAAAGCCGTGCGATAACTGTTCGGGTCGTCGTAACTGTCTAGCAGGTTGATGTAATCAAGTCCCTGCTTGCCCCAGGCGGCCAGCAGCGGATGGGCGTGCTGGTGCAGGGTTTGCGGGTCCAGGGCCAGTGGCATACCGGCTTTGCGCGCCTGGCGCTTGTACTGATGGCGCAGCAAATCTTTGTCAGCAACGATGTCCGCCCAGTGATGGCGACAGGGGTTGTGCACACAGAGCAGCACCTGACTGAAACGGGCCAATCCGGCCAAAGCCTCCAGGGCCTGGGCCGGCAAGGAAGAAATACCGAAAACGATCACCCGTGACGGTAGGCCAATGGGAGCTTGGTCCAGGTTATGGATCCGCTCGATAAAGCGTTGGTGGACTCCGGCTCGGCTCTGGGCCATGCCTTCGGTACCCACATCCAGAAGCAGTGCTCGCCACAGTTCGGCTTGCCAGCAGTTGGCCGGGGTCAGGGCTTTGGCTTCGCCACGAACGTTACGCAGTGAATGCCGTCCAGCGGCCCAGTCCTCAAGCCAATCGGCCCGATAGACTTGGTATTGGTCGAACAGGTCGGCAAGGCGCTCTGCCAGTTGGTAGCGTTTGCGCAAATCGCTGTCGTGGGTCAGGAAGCGCTGCAGGGGTTCGAAGTGGGGCTCATCGATCAGTTCTGGCAGCAGGCGCATCAGACGCCAGGTCAGCGGGGCTTTGTCCAAAAGGGATTTAGGTGGGATTTCGTCCCGGCCCAATACCAGGCGATAAAGTTGCCACATGAAGCTGCCGGGCAACTGCACATCGATGGCGGCGGCAATGCCACAGCCGCCGGAGTCATCCTCTTCAGGATCTTCAGCCAGGGCCAACTTCAACCATTGGGCGATGCCATTGCTCTGCACCAGGGCGATTTCATTTTCCAGAGGGGCCAGCGGGTAACGCCGCATCCAGCTGACCACCAGGCTGCGCAACTCGTCCAGGCGGTTACCGTGAACCACCATGAAACCAGGGTTGAGGGACGAAGCGTCCGGCATAAAGGCTTCCTTGGAGAATGCAAAAAGCTAGGCCGGAACCTTAGCACTGTCACGGGGTGGTGGCAGCCGGACCGAGCAAACAGCGGAAGAGAAACTGCTGCA